>NZ_JBITJP010000001.1:429636-597392 GCF_044460165.1 Embleya sp. NPDC050154 | reverse complement strand
TCCCCCCCCCGACACCGGTTGGCCCCCGGGGTGGCCCCCCCCCCCCCGGGGTTGCCCCGCGCCCCCCCCCCCCCCCCCGCCGGGGGGGGGGCCCGGGGGGGGCCCCCCCCGCCGGACGCTCACCAGCTCTCGGGCAGCGGCTTGCCCTCCGCGTAGCCGGCCGAGCTCTGGATGCCCAGCACTGCGCGTTCGTGGAACTCGGTCAGGGTGCGGGCGCCGGTGTAGGTGCACGCGCTGCGCACGCCGGCGCCGATCGAGTCCAACAGGTCCTCGACGCCGGGGCGGTTCGGGTCCAGGTACATCCGCGAGGACGAGATGCCCTCCTCGAACAGCGACTTGCGGGCCCGGTCGAAGGCGGATTCGGTGGCCGTGCGCAGCCGGACCGCGCGTGCGGAGGCCATGCCGAAGCTCTCCTTGTACAGCCGGCCCTCGCCGTCGCGGTACGCGTCGCCGGGCGACTCGTAGGTGGCCGCGAACCACGAGCCGACCATCACGTTCGACGCTCCGGCGGCCAGCGCGAGCGCGACGTCGCGCGGATGCCGGACACCGCCGTCGGCCCACACGTGTCGACCCAGCCGGGTCGCCTCGGCCGCGCACTCCGCGACGGCCGAGAACTGCGGGCGCCCGACGCCGGTCATCATCCGGGTCGTGCACATCGCGCCGGGGCCGACGCCGACCTTGACGATGTCCGCGCCCGCCTCGATCAGGTCGCGCACGCCCTGCACGGTGACCACGTTGCCCGCCACGACCGGTACGGGCGGGTCGAGCGCCCGGACCGCGCGCAGCGCCTTGATCATCTGTTCCTGGTGGCCGTGCGCGGTGTCCAGGACAAGGGTGTCCACGCCCGCCTCGATCAGGCCCTTCGCCTTGTGCGCGACGTCGTTGGTGATGCCGATCGCGGCAGCCAGGCGCAGGTGCCCGGACGCGTCCACGGCCGGCGTGTACAGGGTCGAGCGCAGCGCGCCGGTGCGGGTCAGTACGGCCACCAGTCGGCCGTCGGAGTCCACGATCGGCGCGAGTTTGTGTCGGCCCTCGTACAGCCGGTCGAACGCCTCGCGTGGGTCGACGCCGTCCGGCAGGGTGAGCAGTTCGGTGGACATCACCCGCGCCAGTTGCGCGAAACGGTCCACACCCAGGCAGTCGGCCTCGGCGACGATGCCGACCGGGCGCCCGCCCTCGGTCACCACCACCGCGCCGTGGGCGCGCTTGGGCAGCAGGTTCAGCGCCTCGCCGACGGTGTCGGTGGGGGCCATCGTGATCGGGGTGTCGTAGACGAGGTGACGCCGTTTGACCCAGGAGGTCACCTCGGCGACCACGTCGACCGGGATGTCCTGCGGGATCACCGCGAGCCCGCCGCGCCGGGCGATGGTCTCGGCCATCCGGCGCCCGGCGACGGCGGTCATGTTGGCCACCACCACCGGGATGGTGGTGCCGGTGCCGTCGGAGGTGGTCAGGTCCACGTCGAGGCGGGAACCCACGCCCGAGCGCGACGGTACGAGGAAGACATCGCTGTAGGTGAGGTCGTGCGGCGGTACCTGATCGTGGAGGAATCTCATGTCGCGGTACGTACCCAGCCGGCAGGTGGATATCGATCTTCGGCACCGTTGCGGCGAGTTGGGCCGGCGGCCGGCCGGGTCCGGCGACGCCGGACCCGGTCTCGGTCACCGGGGGTCAGCTCGCGAGCACGGTCAGGTCGAGCCGACTCAGGCGTTCGGGGTCGGCGACGATGTCGATGGTGACGATCCGGCGCCGGACGATGGCGAAGGCCACCACCGACATCGGCTGACCGGCGGCGGTGGCCACGAAGCCGGCCGCGCCGTTGACCAGCGCGGGTCGGGCGGTGGCGGCCAGTCGCGCGAAGGTGAGCGCACCGCCGGCCACCTGCGCCGCGCCTCGGGTCACCCCGCCGGCACGCAGGCCGCCGCCGTCGGAGCGGGCCACCACGTCGGGGTCGAGCACGGCGACCAGTGCGTCGAAGTCACCGCTGCGGGCGGCGGCCAGGAAAGCGTCGACCACCTCGCGCTGTACGGCGAGATCGCCGTCCGGCGCGGGAGCCGCCCCTTGCACGCGTCGACGCGCGCGGCTGGCGAGTTGCCGGGCCGCGGCCGGCGTACGGTCCACGATCGGCGCGATCTCGTCGAACGGCACCGCGAACAGGTCGTGCAGGACGAAGGCAAGGCGTTCGGCGGGAGCGAGGGTTTCCAGGACCACCAGCAGGGCCAGGCCGACCGAGTCGGCCAGGAGTACCGCGTGCTCGGGGTCGGCGTCGGACACGCCGGTGACGATCGGGTCGGGCATGTGCACCCGCGCGTCCAGCGGTTCCTCCCCGCGTGATCGTCGCGAGCGCAGCATGTCCAGGCAGACCCGGCCGACCACGGTGGTCAGCCATCCCGCCAGGTTGTGCAACTCGTCCGGGTCGGAGCGGCTGAGCTTGAGCCAGGTCTCCTGGAGGGCGTCGTCCGCCTCGCTCAGCGAGCCGAGCATCCGGTAGGCCACCGCCCGCAGGTGACCGCGGTGCGTCTCGAAGCGTTCCGCGAGAAAGTCGTGCTCGTTCATCGGTCCCACCCAGTCCTTCGGTCGCGTCCGGGTCGGTGCCCCGGCCCTCGGCTCCATGACGTACGGAGCGCGGACGATGTGACGGGGACGGCGGGTCCAAGTCGGGCTCGGGGCTGCGTGAAAACACCGGTCGCGCGCGGCGGTCACCATCTCCCGCCGCGATCCGTCGATGCGGTGACGAACGGATCCGGCCGACGTGGCGGGGCGATCCGGGGGCGGCGTCGCGCGTCGTGGCCCGGGCCCGGTGCGGCTCAGGGGGTGTCCGGGGCGTGTGCCGTACCGTCGGCGTCGGTCACGGTACTAGCATCAAGCCATGACTATTCGTAGCGCAACGGCTCAGTGGCAGGGCACCCTCGTCGAGGGTGCCGGCACCATTCGCACCGGCAAGGGCGGCCTGGAGGGGGCCTATTCGTTCAAGTCCCGCTTCGAGGAGGGTGAGGGCACCAACCCCGAGGAACTGATCGGTGCCGCGCTCGCGGGCTGCTTCTCGATGGCCCTGGCCAAGGGTCTGGGCGACGCGGGCTTCCCGGCCACCTCGGTGGACACCACCGCCAAGGTGCACCTGGTCCAGGTCGACGGTGCCCCGACGGTGACCCGGATCGACCTGGAGACCGCCGTCGTGGCCGCCGGGATCGACGAGGCGGAGTTCCTCAAGATCGCGGACGTCACCAAGCAGAACTGCCCCATCTCCCGGCTGCTTTCGCCCGGCGCCGAGATCACCCTGACGGCTTCGCTGGGCTGACCTCACCCTTGAACGGCCCGGACGGCGAGGGCGTCGGCGATTCTTCGGTCCCCACCGCGACCGCAGGTGTGCCCCGACTCCCTCGCCGTCACGGCTCCGGCGGCAAACCGCCGCACCCGCAGGGCGACCGGCCGGGCACCCGGTGGCAGGAGGTCAACCCTGCCGCTGCCGGCCGACGGCGCGAAACGCCCGATTATCCTGGCGCGATGGACTTCCTCGGTCGGGTCACCGCCTCGCTGCGCACGCATCGGCCGCGCTGGGTGCGCATCCAGGCGCCGGACTCCTGGGGACGGTACGTCCGCCCCGAGACCGGGGAGGCGGCGTTCCACGTGGTGTTGCGCGGCGACGCCGTGCTGACCACGGCCGGCGGCGCACGACTGACACTGGGCGCGGGGGACGTGACCCTGGTGACCGGTGCCGGCGATCACCTCGTGTCGGGCGGGACCACGGTGGGAGGTCGCGCGTCGTGGCCGGCGCTGGACTTCGGCGACCGGCCGTACCGGCTGCTGCCGGAGGCGGACCCGGGCGCGACCCCGACCGCGCACGCCGTCCGGGAACCGACGTCGTTGCTGCTCAGTGGGGTGTTCCGGCTCGACGGCAAGGACGCGCACGCGCCGCCGGTGGAGTTGCCGGAGATGATTCGCCTGGCGGCGGGGCCCGAGCAGGAGGCGTCCGTACGCGGCGTGGTGGAACTGCTGCGCCACGAGGCGGCGCGGCCCGGGCCCGGCGACGGCGTCGCACCGGACCCGGGGGTCGACGCGGTCACCGGCACGCTGCTCGACACCCTCCTGTTGTGCGTCCTGCGCTCGTGGTCCCGCGAGCACGGCGCCCGCACCGGGTGGGGTCCGGCGGTGTACGACCCGGCGATCGGCCGGGTGCTGTGCGCGATGCACCGCAGCCCCGAACAGCCCTGGACCGTCGAGCGGCTGGGCGCGCTCGCCGACCTGCCGCGATCCACCTTCGCCCGGCGCTTCACCGAGTCGGTCGGCCGGCCGCCACTGGGCCATCTCACCCTGGTCCGGATGAACGCGGGCGCCGCGCTACTCCGGGACACCGACGAGCCGCTGAGCGCGGTGGCCCAATCCGTGGGCTACGCCTCGGAGTTCGCCTTCTCGACGGCCTTCAGGCGAGAGTTCGGGATCGCCCCCGGCGCCTACCGTCGGGAGCCGGGCATCCGCGTGGCCTAGGCGGTGCGTTCGACCCACGGTGCGCGACGCGCGCGTGCGGGCCGCCGCGCCGGCGGTGGAAACCCGGTCGCCCGGGCGTCGGACCGCCGGCACGATGGCCGGGTGCGCGTGGGAGTGGTCGGGCTGAGGATGGGTCTCCACCTGGCGAGTTGGTCTCGCCGGGTGGGGCTGGACGTGGTGGCGGCGTGTGATCGCGACCCCGAACGCCGAGCGGAGGCGCAGGCACGGCTCCCGGGCGTCGTGCTCACCGATCACTGGCGGGACCTGCTCGACCGGCGCTTGGACGGCGTGATCCTGGCCAACGACTTCGACGCGCACGCACCGCTCGCCATGGCCTTCCTGGAGCGGGGCGTGCACGTACTGTCCGAGTCGGCCGCGTGCGTGAGCGAGAACGAGGGACGCCGGCTCGTCGACGCGGTCGAACGCTCCGACGCGACCTACTCGTTCGCCGAGAACTATGTGCTGCATCCGCACGTTCGCCTGCTGCGTCGGGTGGTCGAGGCCGGCGAGGTGGGTCGGATCTCCTTGATCGAGGCCGACTACCTGCACGGCATGGCGCCCGAGACGGTGGACGCGCTGATCGGCGACCCCGCGCATTGGCGCGGCCGGATCGCGCCGACCGCGTACTGCACGCACACGCTGTCTCCCGTGCTCGCGCTCACCGGCGAATGGCCGGTCGAGGTCTCGGCGTTCGTCGCGGACGAGGCCGACCCCAGGAGCGCGGTGGTGATGGTGGTGCGGCTGTCCGGCGGCGCGTTGGCGGTCACCCGGCACGGCTTCCTCCAGGGCGAGCCGGACAGCCACTGGAGTTGGGTCTCGGTACGCGGCAGCCGAGCCATGGCGGAGTCCGTCCGCGGGCCGGGCGAGCGGGCCTGGTCGGTGCGGGTGCGCTCCGAGGGATGGACCACCGCGGACAGGCGGACCCGGGACGAGGAACGAGTCCCGCCCACTCTCGCGCTCGGCCACGACGGCGTCGAACGCTCCGCCGAGGGCACCGTGCTCCTGCTGCAAGGCTTCCGGGCCACCATGGAGCGGGGCGAGCCGGCGTTGATCCCGGTCCGCCCGGCTGTCGCCGCCTCCCTGGTCGGCGTGGCCGGCGCCAGGTCGCTGCGCAACGGTTCCCGCCCGGAACCGGTGCCCGACTTCGCCGGCCCCGCCGCCGAGGGCTGACACGCGCGGCACACGACAACGGGCGTCCCGTACCGAAGCGCGAACTCGCCGCACATGCCGGCGCCGGTGGCGGGGCTGTCCCGGGCGGAATCAGGAGGCGCCGGGGGCCGGGGGTTTGCGGGCCAGGAGGAACGCCTGCGGGCACGGTCGTACGCTCTCGCCGGCGATCGGTTCGCGGATGGTCCGGGCCTGCATGGCCAAACCCGCGTCGGTCACCAGGTCGGCGATGACGTCCGGCCGGCGGCGGTGGAAGTCGAGGTTCACCGATCGACCGAACGCCTCGGTCATGCTCAGCGGCTCGTCCCCGACCTGGAAGGCGAGCAGAAGATAGCCGCCTGGGGCGAGCACGCGATGGAAACCCGCGAAGACGGCGGGCAGTTCCGCGATCGGGACGTGGATGGTCGAATACCACGCGACGAGACCACCGAGGCCGGCATCCGGGAGGTCCAGGTCGGTCATCGTGCCGACCTCGAAACGCAGGTCCGGGTACTCGCGTCGGGCCACCGCGATCATCTGCGGCGACAGGTCGATTCCGAACGCCTCCACGCCCAGGTCGCGCAGGTGCGCGGTGACCCGACCGGGTCCGCATCCGACGTCGGCCACGGGTCCGGCCTCGGCGCCCGACGCCCGCACGAGTTCGGCGAAGGCGCCGAGTTGGGCTCGATCCACGGGCTTGCGCACTCTACTGCGGGCCTCCGACAACGCCGGACGGGCGCGTCCGAGTCACACGACGGCGCCGGAATTCGTCAAAGCGTCGGGAGGCCGCTTCCCCCCTTCACCACTTCCCCGCCGGCCTCCCCTTCCACCGGCCCTGTCGTCCCCGACGACGACGCTCGACGAAGCGAGGAATCCCGTGCGCGGCAAGGTCTTCCGACACGACATGACGATGGTGTTCGCGATCCACGACGCGCTGCGCCGCGACCTGGAGCGGATCGCCCGGATCGCCGCCCGCACGGACGAGGACCCGTGGCACATCCTGCGGGTGACCACCGGTTGGGACCTGTTCCGCCGGTACCTGCGGGTCCATCTCGGTGCCGAGGACGAGCTGCTGTGGCCGGTGGTCCGCAGGGCTTTGGCCGATCGGCCGGCGGAACTGGGCACGATCGCCGTGATGGAGGCCGAACACGCCACGTTCGACCCGCTCCTGGATGCCATCGACGCGGCGCTGGCCGACCACGACCGGGGCCGGCAGCGGCTCGGCGATCTGCTCGACGGACTGGTCGGCGGGTTGCGCGGGCATCTGGCGCATGAGGAGGACGAGGCGCTGCCGCTGGTCGACGCGGTCGCCACCACCGAGCAGTGGCGCCGCTTCGAGGCCGAGCACGGCCGGCGGATCGGCTCCGGCACGTGCCGCTACCTGCCGTGGCTGCTCGACGGCGCGAGTACGGAGCATGCCACGACCATTCTCGGCCAGTTGCCGGAGTCCCTCCGCCCGACCTACCTGAACCTGTGGCAACCGGCCTACGCCGCCCAGGACGCGTGGGGCACCCGCGGCCGATCGGGCGCGTAGGCGGAACCTACGGCGGAACGTGCGGCGGAATGTGCGAACGCTTGTCCGCTTGCGCGGCGCCCCGGCCCTGAGTTCACTGATTGCAAGGGCAACAGCAGCGGAGCCGGGGCGACTTCGCTCGAGGGCTTCTGGCCGACTCGGCGCGTGCGCCTGTTCGACGAGGCGTGTCGATAGGTCACGCCCGCGTGTCGTCGCCCGTGTGCGTGGCCGTCCCGCGTCCGAACCCGCCCGGTTCGCGCGGCAACCCCGCCGGGTGGGTCCCTCGCACCATCAGCCGAAGAACTCCCGCATGTCCGTCACCGATGAACTGCCGGCCAACAACGCCGCCTACGTCGAGAGCTTCACCGGCCCCCTGCCCCTGCCACCCGCCAAACACGTCGCCGTGGTCGCGTGCATGGACGCGCGGCTGAACGTGTACGCGATCCTCGGCCCGAACGAGGGCGACACACACGTCATCCGCAACGCGGGCGGCGTGGTGCGCCAGTCGATCGGCCGGATCAAGGCCGACCCGTTCAACGTGCACAAGGACCGGATCCGAGGCTTCGTCTTCGACGTGGCCACCGGCAAGCTGAACGAGGTCGCGTAGGAGTCCACGAGACGCCCGTTTGTCGGCAGCGGTGCCGACGGACGGGCGGGGCATGGAAGCCACGCCCTAGTTCTGCGGATCGAGCACCCGGGTGCCGGCGGCCACCATCCGGGTCGGGCCGTCCGGGAGCGATCGGAGGGAGCGGATCGGGGAGCAGAAGACCGGGAGGAAGCCCACCGACAGGCAGGCGCCGCCGACCCAGATCGCGGCGTGGACGCCGGCGAACTGGCCGATCAGTGCCGCCGCCACCGCGCCGATCGCGGACGCGCCGGTGAGCAGGCAGCGGAAGGTCGCGTTCATCCGGCCGAGCATCGCGTCGGGGGTCAGGCGCTGGCGCAGGCTGACCCCGAGGACGTTGTCCATGCCCATTTTGGCGGTGGCCAGGAACCAGCCCAGGCCGGCGACCACGAGCCACGGGCCGCGATCGAGCAGCGGGATCAGCAGCCCGGCGGGGGCCAGGCACAGTCCAGCCAGGCCCAGCGTGCGGCCGAACCCGAGCCGGCCCGAGATCGGCCGGGCGCAGCGCGCGCCGACCAGGATGCCCAGGCCGCCGAGCGCCAGGTACAGGCCCAAGGCACCCGCGGGCAGCCCCAGTTCCCGAACGAACACCACCGGCAGCAGCACGTTGACCAGTTGCGAGCCGAAGTTGGTGAGCGCGGCGGTGGCGGCGAGGGCACGCAGTTCCGGTGTGTGACCCACATGCCGCAATCCATCGGCGATCTCGGTGCGCAGTCGGCGTTCGGGGCCGCCCGTCGTGGTCGGTGCGCCGTCCGCGCGGATTCGGGTCAGGCCCAGGCCGGAGGCGAGATAGCCGACGGCGGTGCACACCAACGCGGCCGGTGCCGCGACCAGTTGGATCAGGAAGCCGCCCGCGCTGCGGCCGGCGATGTTGGCGGTCGCCATCAGGCTGACCATGGCGGCGTTGGCCGATACCAACGCCTCGCGGCCGACCAGGTGCGGCAGGAAGCTTTGCGATCCGACGTCGAAGAACACCGTGGCGCAGCCGTTGAGCAGGACCACCGCGTACAACTGGGGCAGCGTCAACGCGTCCAGCCACCAGGCCACCGGTATCGAGGCGATCAGCGCGGCGCGGATCAGGTCGGCGAACATCATCACCCGGCGGCGGCGCATCCGGTCCACCCACGCGCCCACGGGCAGGCCGATCAGCAGGAAGGCGACGGTGCCGAGCGCGGCGAGCGCACCCACCTGGCCGGGGCTCGCGTCCAGGGCCGCGACGGCGATCAGCGGGATGGCGACATAGCCCATGTTGGTGCCCAGTTCGCTGAGCGCCGCCGCGGTGAACAGTGTGCGGAAGTCGGCGATGCGCCAGGGGGAGTGCGGTTGGCTCATTGCGGCAGCTTGGCGCGCCCCACCGAGCGCACCCAATGATTTAGCCTGGGCTTAATGATCGAGATCGAGTTCACTCCGGAGGACGTGGCCCGCACCCGCTTCGTCGTCTCCCCGCTGTGGGAGGTGATCGCGAGCGTGCGGATGCTCAAGGGTGCCGACGAACAGGGCATCCACCGCGCCTGGACGGATCAGGTCCGCGGGCGCCTGGCCGCCGCGAAGGTGGACCTGACGCCGCTCACCGATCTGATCCCGGTACCGACCCGGGCCCTCGCGGGCTTCCTGTGCCCGCCGCCGACCACGCCGCTGACCTCGCTGGAGGTCGAGCTCGCCACGCTGCGCGCCACGCCGCTCGATTTGCTGCGCACCACCTCGGACGTCGTGCCGGAGCGGATCGCCGCGCTGAGGGCCGACCCCGAGCGCGAGTTGGCGCGGTTGGCCGAGACCATCCAGGCGTACTGGGAGTTGGCGCTCGCGCCGTACTGGCCGCGGATCCTGACCTTCCTGGAGGGGGACATCCTGTTCCGGGCGAGGCGGCTGGTCGAGGGTGGCGCGCGCAGCCTGTTCAACGACCTGGATCCACAGGTCACCTGGGACGCGGGCACGCTCCAGGTGCGGAACCGCTTCGCGTGCGGTCGGCGCACGCTGGACGGGCGGGGGCTGCTGCTGGTGCCGTCGGCGTTCGTCTGGCCGAGGGTGTTCTCGGTACTGGACGGACGGTGGCAGCCCACGCTGCGCTATCCGCCGCGCGGCATCGGCACGTTGTGGTCCACGCCCGCCCGGCCGGTCACGCCCGACGCGCTCGCCGGCGTCCTGGGCCGCTCCCGCGCCACGCTCGTGGCCGAGCTCGTCACGCCGGCCTCGACCACGGACCTGGCCCGACGTACCGGCCTGACCCCGGGCGGCGTATCGCAACACCTGTCCGCGCTGCGCGCGGCCGGCCTGGTCGCCGCCCACCGCGCCGGCCGGGTGGTGCTGTACGCCCGCACCCAGGCGGCGGAAACCCTGCTGGCGGCGGCGCGTTCGACGTAACGGTCCGCCGGGTACCGGGCCGGGCCGGTGTCTTCGAAACGTTGGCGGGTTTTCGGCACCGCAGGCCCGGACAACCGCGTACGCTCTCGATGCTGTCCGCCGTCACCATGATCCACTTCTCACGTCCCACCGTGTCGAAAGCGAGCCCGACGGTGCCCACGCTCCCCTGGACCACCCCGAATCCGGCCACCCCCGGGACCCGGGCGCTCGTAATGGCCTCGCGCTTCGAGGTCCGCTCGGCCAAGGACGTACCGAAGTTCTTCCTGAAGTCGCTGTCCGCCTGGCGCCAGGTGAAGTCCGCGCCGGGAGCCGTCGGGGCCTCGCTGATCGCCCAGCCGCTCAAGCGGGTCTTCTTCACACTGTCCGCCTGGGAGAGCCGCGAGGCGCTGGACACCTTCGTCCGGACCGAGCCGCACCGCGGCATCATGGGCACGCTGCGGCCGACCATGCGCACGTCGACCTTCACCTTCTGGGAAGTCCCGGTCGAGGACCTGCCGATCGCCTGGCCGGTCGCCCGGGAACACCTGGCCGAGCAGGAGCGCCGCAACGGCACCGGAGCGGTCGGGCCGGCCGGCTCCTGATCGACCGGGCGCCGAAGCGGACGAACGCGCCTGCGGGTGCCCTGGGCAGGGCCCGGTGCCCGGGGCGGCACTAGGCACCGCCGGGTGGGGCCTGCTCTCCCGCCGGCGGTTCCCAGCCGCGCGCAAGAATGTCGAAGATCGCCTCGACGGCGGCACGGCGATCCTGTCGGGCGCGCGTGAGTGCCGGGATCTCCAGCACGAAGCGGGCAAGCGCCACGCATGCGACGTCGTCGTGGTCCACGCCGATCTCGTCGGCGATGGCCGCGCCGAGGGCGTCGGTGTGCCGGGTCCACATGCGTTCGCCATACGCGCGGAGCACCGGCGTGGAGTCCACCAGGCCGGCGAAATCGGCAAGTCGCGGATCCGCCGCGAGCGGCAGCCAGGTGTCGAGGAAGTGCTGCCGCAGGGCGTCGACGACGTTCCGCCCGACGGCTCGCTGCCGCACCGCGGCGATCAGTTGTGATTCCCGGTCCTCGGCCCGGTCGAAGACCAGCGCCTCCTTGCCGCTGAAGTGCTTGAACACCGTTGTTGTGGACACGTCGGCCGCGTCGGCGACGTCGCGAACGCCGGCACGGTCGACGACGCCATCCGCGTCTACGAGAAGAGCATGTTCCCCCGCTCCACCGAGACGGCCGAGGCCCTCGTAGGCGCTGCCGAGCACCTGCTGTCCGCCGGCGTACCGGACTTCGGCAACGAGTGGGGCGACCGGCGCTGAGCGCTGAGGCGCACGCCGCGTTCGACGGCGTCGTCGCCCGACACGACGCGCTGCGCGCCCCATTCCGGAGCACCCGCCGTCAAGTCCCCTCCCATCCCGCTCCGTTCCGTGCCGCGAGCACGCCGGAAGCAGGCGGCCGACGGCCGGGTCAGGTCGGCCAGCAACGCATCGCGAGGGTGGCGACGTGTTCCAGGGTCTCCCGGGTGACGCCGTCCACGGCCTGGGTGGACATGCCCTGGATCACGGCCGCGTAGTAGGTGGCGAGGGCGTCGGCGTCGGTGTCGGCGGGCAGTCGGCCGGCCGTGATGTCGGTGCTGATCTTGGCACGCATCCCCGCCTTGGCCGCCTCACGCAGCCCGCGCAGTTCGGCCTTGACCTCCTCGGCCGCCGACGTGCAGTTGACGGCCGCGGTGATCACCATGCACCCCGGCGGATGGCCGGGCTCGGTATACGCGTCGGCCAGCGCGAACAGCAGGCGTTCCATGGCGAGGCGCGCGTCCGGCTCGGCGGCGATCACGTCACCGGCGACCGCGCCGTAGGTGACCCCGTAACGCTGGATGGCCTCGCTGAACAGTCGGCGCTTGTCGCCGAAGGCGGCGTACAGGCTGGGCGGCTTGATGCCCATCGCGGCGGTCAGCCCGGCCACCGAGGTCGCCTCGTAGCCGTGTTGCCAGAACTCGAGCACCGCGCGGTCCAGCGCGGCTTCGCGGTCGAAGCCGCGCGGACGGCCCGGGGCACTGGTAGAGGACATGCGGCCATTGTATAGCGCTCACTATGAAACCGGAGGATCTCTGTTACGGTCAGATTCGTAGCGACCGCTACATAATCGACGTCCAGCCGGGGAGCCCGCATGTCCACGCCCACCCTCGCCCTGCCCACACCCACCTACGCCCGTACCGTCCTGGGCTCGGGCCCCGGCCTGCTGATCGCGCACGGCGCGGGCGGCGGCATCGCCGCCAACTACGGACCGATCCTGACCGGCCTGGCCGCGGCCCACACCGTGGTCGGCGTCGACCTCCCCGGCGCCGGCGAGACCCCGCGCGCCGACGCACCCCTCGAACTGGACCACCTCGCCGACCAGTTGGTCGCCGCCGGAGTGGCCGAGGGCCTGGACACCTTCGCGGTCTCCGGCTACTCGCTCGGCAGCGCGGTGGCCATACGCGCCGCGACGCGCCATCCCGAGCGGGTCACCGCACTGGTGCTCACCGCGCCCTTCGCGCACGCCGATCACCGCCTGCGCCTGGCCGCGCGGGTCTGGCGCGGGTTGTACGAATCCGGCGACCGCGCGACGTTGGCCGCGTACCTGACCCCGCTCGCGCTCGGCCCGGCCGCGCTGGCCGCGCTCTCCCCGGAGGAGTTGGCCGCCGTCCTGCGGATGACCTCGCAGACCCCGCCGCCCGGCACGCCCGAGCACACCGAGCTGGTCGAACGGTTGGACGTACGCGCCGACCTGACCGCCATCGAGGTACCGGCCCTGGTCGTGTCGACGACGGGTGACCGACTGGTCGAGCCGAACCACCATCGGGATGTCGCGGCCGGCCTGCGCGACGCGCGCGTGGTCGAACTCGACACGGGCCACCTGCCGTTCGCCGAACGCCCGGCGGAGTGGCAGACCGCGATCGTCGACTTCCTCGATGGGATCGGGGCGGCGGGGGGCATCACGGGTGATCGCCGCGAAGCGTCGAGCCGTCACACCTCCGGATAGGGCCTCGCCCATTCCTCGGCCGGCAGGCGAAGCGCGTTGGCCACGTAGGCGATCGTGCGGTACCACCCCGCCAGAACCAGGACCTCCACGATCTGCGGCTCCTCGAACAGCGCGCGCAGGGCGGCCCAGGTCGAGTCGGTGAGGTCCGCACCGTCGTGCAGTTCGTCGACCACGCGCACCAGGATCGCCTGCCGCTCGGTCCAGGCGCCGGCGTCGTCGTGCACCGTGGCCCGAAGCTGACGGGCGGTCAGGCCGACCCGCTCGCCGAACACCTCGGCGTGCACGCCCCATTCGTACGCGCAACCGGCCCGCGCGCACACCCGCTGCACCAGCGTCTCGCGCTCGGCGGCGGGCAGCGTGCCGTGTACCAACAACCCGGAGCCGAGCACGCGCATGCGCGAGGCCAGTTCGGGATGGTGCTCCAGCACCCGGAACAGCGCGAGCGGCTGGCGCTCGCGGGCGGGCCCCATCCAACGGGACAACGCCGCCTCGGTCTCGGCGGGATAGGGCGGCGACAGCGGGGTGATCCGCGACATGGGCGCACTCCTCCACTCGGACGGCCACTCGGATGACGATGGCCACTCGGTGCTTCGCTTTCGAAAGCACTATGCTGCTTTCGAAAGCGAAGCACAAGGAGCAGGGGTGCGCACATGGGCGGCGATACCGACGACGAACAGGGTGTTCCCCGGCCGGGCGCCCCGGTCCGGGGCTCGACCACCGGGCGGGCTTCGATGGCCGCGCTCGACCTGCTCGGCCGGCGCTGGATCCTGCGGGTGATCTGGGAACTGAGCCGGGAACCGGCGGGCTTCCGGGCCCTGCAACGCCGCTGCGACGACATGTCCTCCAGCGTGCTCGACAACCGCCTCCGCGACCTGGTCGACGCCCGAATCGCCATCCGGGACGAAGCCGGCCAATACGGACTGACCCCTCTGGGCACCGACCTCGTCGAAGCCCTGGACCCCCTCCTGGCCTGGTCGAACACCTGGGCCCGGGAATTGGGGAACGACTGAGAGGGACCCGTGGCCGCGACAGGACCGCGGATCGAGTGCACGTGCGGACCCGAGCGGTGCCGCCGTACCGGCGGGCGAGTCGCCTCGACCGGTCCTGCGATGCGCCCGGGCTCAGTCCAGGTCGTGCAGCACCACGTCGCTGATCCTGCCCGCGTCGGCGGTCAGCGTCATATAGGTGTGGTGCGGCTGCCGGCGTCGGTCGGTGGGCGAGCCGGGGTTGAGCAGGCGCAGTCCGGTGTCGGTGACCGTGTCCCACGGAATGTGGCTGTGCCCGAACACGAGTACGTCCACGTCGGGATAGCGCGCCGCGCACCGCCGTTCCCGACCCTCCGCCGGACCCGTCTCGTGCACGACGGCGAACCGTACGCCGCCCAGTTCGACCCGTGCCACCTCCGGCAAGCGGCTGCGCAGATCCGGCCCGTCGTTGTTGCCGTAGACGCCGATCACGCGACGCGAGTGCGCCTCGAACAGGTCCAGCGCGTCCCCGTCGACCCAATCACCCGCATGGATCACGACGTCGACGGCCGCCATCTCGGCGAGCAACCGCTCGGGAACGGCCTTGGCGCGTTGGGGCACGTGCGTGTCGGACGTGAGAAGAACTCGCATACCTCCCACAGTACGAGCCGAGACGCCGTAGAGGACGCCACCGTGCGGGAAAGCTCCGCAATTCCGGCCGAAGCGCGGGAGTTCGGGATGACGACCGACGCGCGAGCCGTGCGATGGTCGCCCGCGCACAGGTCGGCGACCTGCGTAGCGCTGCTGCCTACACTCCGAACCCATGACCTCGACAACGCACGCCGCGGCCGAGCCGCATCGGGCCACGGAGCACGTTCTCAACCTCCCCTCCGAGTCCGCGGCACGTACCGCGGCAAAGGAACTGGCCGCCCTGGGACACCTCCTGGTCGCGGTCCGGGTCGCCGATGAGCGGGCGAGAGCCTGGGAGCGGTTGCCGGCGGACACCGACGATCGTCACCGCCACCCGGCAGCACCGCCGCACAGTCCCGTCGATGCGTCGATACGAGCCGGGTGCGCGGCGGGCCGTCGGTGGGTTCGGGGGATCAGGTCGTCGGTGTGACCTTTGCCAGGCCGACCGGGGCGTCGGGGTTGGCGCCGCGGTGGAGGGCGAAGGTCCGGGCGAGGCATTGCAGGTGCGCCGTGGTGGCGATGGCGCGGGCCGATTCGGAGTGCAGGTCGGCGAGTTCGGGCGAAACCATCGCGTACGGTATGCCGTCGGCCACCAGGCGCGCGCGCAGGGCGGCGATGTCCGGGGCGGTCGGACCGCCGAGGTCGACCAGCAGGACCGGCACCCGGTCGCCGAGCGCCGCGATCGGCCCGTGCAGCAGGTCGGCGACCGAGATGCCCTCGGCGAACACCCCCGACGTCTCCCGGATCTTGAGCGCGCCCTCCAGCGCCACCGCGCCGCCGAGGCCGCGGCCGGCCACCACCAGGCGGTCGTGGTGCGCCCAGTCCGCGGCAAGCACCTCGCACTCGGCGGCGCCGGCCAGGACCCGGTCCACCGCCTCCGGGAGGTGGCCCAGATCGGCGAGGTCCGCGACCGTCGACGGCAACGGGCCGAGCGCGAGGGCGATGCCGATCATGGCCAGGAACTGGGCGGTGACCGTCTTCGTGGCCGGGACCGCGACCTCGGTGCCCGCGTCGGTCGCGACGAGCACGTGCGCCTCGGCCGCGAGCACGCTGTCCGCCTCGTTGGTGACCGCCACCACCCGGGCACCCCGTTCGCGCGCGGCCCGGACGGCGGTGACGATCTCCGGCGTACGACCGGACTGGCTCAACGCGGTGACCAGATAGCCGGTGTAGTCGGTGCGCGCGTCGTAACGGGTGACCAGGCTCGGCGCGGCGAGGCCGGCGGGACGTCCGGACGCCATCTCGTACAGGTAGCGGCCGAACACCGCGGCGTTGTCCGAGGATCCGCGCGCGACCAGCACGGCCCCGTGCGGCGGCGTCGGGAGCGCAGCCCGAATCGCCGCGCCGACTTCCGGCAGCCGCGCGACCAACCGGCGCAGCACGTCGGGCTGTTCGGCCATCTCGGCGGCCATCACCGAACCGGGGGCGGGAAGGGTGGAGGGAGCGATGTTCGTCATGTTCATCCCATCGTTCGACTTCGGGTCACGACTTTCTTCACCACGCTGTTCCGGGCCGTGCGGACTTGTGCGGAACGCGAGTCGTGCGGGTCTTGCACATCCCGCGAATCGTGCGCTCTCGTGCGTCACGCGAGTGGTGCCGATCGCGCGAGTCCTCCGGGTCGCGCACGTCGCGCGGGTCGTACGTTCCGTGTCGGTCGCGCGGGCCACCTGCGCCACGCGGACCACGCCGGCCACGTCCTTCACGTGATCCACGTGATCGACGTGATCGACGTGATCCGGGCGACTCACGTGATTCCCCCACGACCACCGCCGTTTCGAGCCACGCCGCCGTTCGGCCGTGTCTCGGTGCCTCCCCGAACGCCCGCCGCCTCCGATCCGCCTCATCGGGTCGTCAGCGCCCATCGCGGGCGTTCGCCGCGAACCACGTCCCACGCGAGAGCGGCGGCTCCGCGCAACGCGCCGTCGTGGATGTAGCGGGCCGCGACCATCGCCTCGCCCGGATCGGGCGTGCCCGGGGAGTGCTTGGCGAGGAAGCCGCGCAGGACGTCCAGGATCCGGTCGGACACCGCCATCAGCCCGCCGCCCAGCGCGATCCGGGTCGGATCGAGGGCGAGGTGGAGGTTGAGGACGTGGCCGGCCAGCACGTCGAGGGCGTGTTCGGCAACGGCCCGCAGCCGGGGGTCGGCGGAGGTGAGGATCGCCGCCGCGTCGGGCGGCGGCCCGTTGCCGGCGAGGGCGTACAGGGCCTGCGTGCGGGCGACGAGGGGGCCGCCGCCGATCAGGGATTCCAGGTCCGGCTCGTCCGGCCTGCCCGGCACCAGCGAGTAGCCGATCTCACCGGCCACGCCGCGAGCGCCGCCCACGATCCGGCCGCCGACGGTGAGCGCGGCGGCCACACCCGTACCCAGATTGACGAACAACCCGGGATCGGCCCCGACCAGCGCGCCCGAGCGCACCTCGGCCAGTCCCGCCGCCTTGACGTCGTTGGCCACCACGACCGGCACCGTCCCGAACGCGGCGCGCGCCAGACCCAGTACGTCCACGTTCTCGATCCCGGGCAGATTCGGCGACAGCTCCACCCCGGCCGAGGTCACCGTGCCGGGACACACCAAGCCCACCGCGACGATCTCGCGGCGGCCGTCCCGGGTCACCGCGGCGGCCTGCTCACGAGCCAGCCGCAACAGCCGATCCAGCGCGTGCGCCATGTCCTCGCCCGGCTCGCGGGTGGCCACCCGACAGCCCGCGAGCACCGTACCGGCCGCGTCAATGGCGGCCATCGCCGTCTTCGTCCCGCCGATGTCGAGCGCGACTATCCCGAGGGAGTCGCGCGGCAGCGGCGGGTCGACCAGGTCAGCGGAGTCGAACACGTCGTCACAATCCTCGGGTCGGGCAATGGAGGTGGTGGCCGAGGCGCCGGCCGGCGGAATCGGCTCGGTCACGACGGATCCCCCACCACCCGCGCCTCCGCGTCGTACCGCTCCCCCCACACCACCGCGCCCGGATCGGCGCCGTGCAGCCCGGCCACCGACCGCGTCCGCCCGCGGGTCACGAACGCCTGGGGCCGGAAGCACATCACCACCGTGTCGCCCGGCCGAATGCCCAGCCGCCGCGCGTCCCGCAGCACGGTGTAGTAGTGGATCGCCCCGTCCGGCGCGGTATCCACCCGCGCCACCCGCTCGATCGCGCCCGCCGCGTCCCGACCCACCAGCGCGGTGAGTCGAAACTCGCCCAGGACCTTGTCCACGTAGTGCCCGGCGGCGAACGCGTACGCGTCGTCCCCGTCCACGTGCGACACCTCGGTCACGTACACGATCGCCGGCCGCTCCGGCGCCTCGTCCGAGAACACATGCAACGGCGTCGTCCCGTGGATCGCGTTGCCCGGCTCGACATGCGTGGCACCCGCGTCGGCGGCGATCGTCAGCGACCGGGCGGAGGTGGTCCCGGGCGCGTTCACCTGACGGATGTCGAACCCGGCGGCCCGCAGCCGCTCCGCCGCCGCGACCACCGTGGCCAGGTTGGGCGTGGCCACGATCCGCCGCTGGTCCGGATCGGCGAGCAGGCACGGGAACGTCGTCACGCCGTGCACCGCGACACCCTCCACCGCGTCGACCTCGCGCGCCGCGGCCACCACGTCGGCGGCCGGGAAGCCGCCGCCGTGGCCGAAGTAGAACCGGTCGCCGTCGCCGTGCACACGCAGCAGCACCGACACCGGCGCGCCGCCGCGCCGTACCGCGGCCGCCCCGATCCGCCGCGCCGTCTCCACCGAGAACACGGTGACCACCTCGGGGTCGGCGCCGACCACGAAGTCCTCGCTGCCGCGCTGCGGTTGCACCAGGTGTCCGACGTGCCCGACCGGCAGGCCGTGCCGGACCGCGGCCGACATACAGGCGGTGTCCACCGCGACCACCGGTCCGAGCCCCGCGTCGATCGCGGTCCGCGTGACGTCGGGGTTGCGCCCGTACTGCTTGGCCATCACGTACGTGGACAGCCCGCGCGAGCGCGCGGCCTCGGCGATCACGGCCGCGTTGCGCGCGATCGTGTCCAGATCCGCCACGTATGTGTTGGCGAGCAGACGGCCCTCCTGATGCGCCGTCACGGCGGCCTCGATCAAGGGACGGTTGTGGGCGAGCAGTCGATCGAGGAACATCGCGGGCTCTCCTTGGAACGGGCGGGGGTGGGGTGGCGTGGGGTGAAGGGAGAGGTGGGAAGGGGGGATTGTCGGGGATCGGTCGGAGGGATCAGGTGCGGACGGGTCGGGTCGCACTCGCCGGCACGGGTATCGCCCCCTCCCCCGTGTCCGCGTCCGTCGTCTCCGTGTCCGAGTCGTCTTCGAAGACGCGACCCATCGCGGCCAGCACCTGCGGACGCGAACGGTGCGCCCAGACCAGATACGCGGTGCCGAGCAGCATCCAGCCGATGATCACGTACGGCACGAGGTTGTTCGGGTGGTCGGGCACCGGCCACAGTTGGCCGTATATCGGCAGCAGCATGAGCAGCACGGTCGCGCCCGGCAGGACGCCGTGCCGCAACGCGGAGAACTCCGCGCGGTGTTCGCGCAGGTAGAAGCGGATCACCGCGATGCTCATCAGGATGTAGATGATCACCATCCCGAGCCCGAGGACGGTGCCGGCGAACCCGTACACGCCCAGCGGACCCAGATCGCCGCCGAAACCGCTGCCCAGCGCCAGCGCGAAGACGAGCGAGAAGCCCAGATAGGCGGTGATCGCCGATTGCGGCACGTGGCGTTCGTTGGTTCGGCCGAGGAAACGCGGGAGTACACCCTCGCGGCCCATCGAGAACAGCACTCGCACGGCCGCGTTCGAGCCGGAGACCACGTTGGCGAACTGGCTGACGATCACGGTCAACGCGAGGATCCAGGTGACGCCCCAGTAGCGGTCCACCAGGGTGGTCAACGGGGCGGCGTCCTCGGCCAGTTGTGAACCGTGCGCGGAGCCGAAGCCGATCGAGGTGGAGTACGCCATCAGCACGTAGAAGGTGCCGATCACCGCGACCGCGGTGAACAGCGCGAGCGGGATGCTGCGCTTGGCGCCGCGCGCCTCCTCACCGAGGGTGGCCACCGACTCGAAGCCGATGAACATCAGGATGCCCCACAACATGCCGGTACCCAGGCCGCTGAACCCGTCGATCGAGTTGCCCGGATCGAACGGCGCCACCGACAGACCCGAGTCACCGCCGTCGCCGAGGATCACCCCCGCCAGGCCGAGCAGTACGCCGACCTCGAGGACCAGGAAGATCAACGCGGTCTTGGCCGAACTGGACACACCGAGCGAGTTGACCCCCCACACCACGGCGGCGAACGCCAACGACATCACCTGCCACGGCACCCGCACGTCGAACTGGCTGTCCAGGAAGTCGTGGCTGTAGCCGCCGAGCGCGGCGAACAACATCGGCCCGACCATGCCGTAGGTGAGCAGCAGCAGCCATCCGGAGAGGAAGCCGCCGGACTTGCCGAAGCCGTGGCTGTTGTAGGTGTACGCGAAGCCTGCCGCCGGCAGCTTGCGAGCGAACGCGGCGATCGTGTTGGCGACCAGGAGGCTGGCCACCATGGCCAGCACGATGGCGAGCGGCAGCGCGTACCCGGCTCCCGCCGCGGCGGGCGGCGTATTGAAGGCGACGCTGGTGGCGGGGCCCATGAAGGCCATACACATGGCGACGGCGCCGAACACGGACAACGTGTTCCGGCGGAGGGACCCGCCCTTCGACGGCTGTGGGGTGGACATGGGTGGTACTCCAGGCGGTTCGGTGGGGTGGGACGGGCCCCTGGGGGTGCTTTGCCTTTGGCGTTGGCGTTGGCGTTGGCCTTGGCCTTGGCCTTGGCCTTGGCTTGGGCTCTGGATTCCGGCTTCGGCTCCGGCTCCGGCCTTGCGCTGTGCCGGCTGCTCTGTGCGAGGAACGTGGCTCGGATTTGCGGCTGTTCGGGTCGGTGACCGGGTCGCCGGGCTGAAGGTTGGGCCGTCCACGGATGCGGGCAGGGAAGCCCGAGTGGCGCATCTCGCGGGCTCGCGCCGCCGGATGGAGGGCGCGGCGCTCCCGTCAGCGCGCCGCCGGCTTGAGCAGCGCGGCCAGGTCCAGATCGGCCCGGACCGCCGCCGCCGCGTCCGCCGCGACGTCGAAGCGGATCCGCAGAGCGGTGAGTCCGCGCGACAAAGCGCCCAACGCGCCTGCGAGGTCCGCCAGTTCGGAGTGCACGAGCTCGGGACACGCGGGCAGTCGTCGGCGTACCCGCTCGCGCAGCCGGGTGGTCATCGCGGCGTCGATGGAGGCGGAGACCCGGCCGCCGAGGACCACCAGTTCGGGTTCGTAGGCGATCGTCACCGCGATCAGCGCCACGCCGAGCGCGCGCTCGAACCGGTCGACCACGGCCCGCGCGGCCGGCGAGGTCTCGACGAACAGGTCCGCGGCGTTGGCCACATCGAGGCCGGCGTCGCGCGCGGCCCGCATCAGGCCCTCGGCGCCCACCAGTTCCTCCACGGTGTGGTCGTCGGAGTCCACCGGCAGGAAGCCGAACTCGCCGACCAGACCGGTCGGTCCGCCCCGCATGTGCCGATCCACGGCCACACCGGCGCCGAAGCCCGCGCCGACGGTGAACATCACGGCGGTGTCGGCGGTACGCGCGGCGCCGTGCCGCAACTCGCCCTCCAACGCCAGGTCGGCGTCGTTGCCGAAGGTGACGGTGCCCTCCAGCGCGCGGCGCACCCGACGGGTGAACAGGTCGCCCTCGATCTGCGCGAGGTTGGTCGCGCCACGCACGCCCAACCCGTCGGCGGCGACCGCACCGGGCAGGCCGATCACGCCGGCGCGCAGCACGTCGGGCGCGGCCGAGTCGGCGTACAGCGCCCGGACCCGCTCGGCGAGCCAATCCGCGAGGTCGTCGGCGGCCAGGTGCCGGGGCGTGGGCTCCTCGTGACAGCGCGGCGAGCGCCCGAGCAGGTCGGTGGCCAGGAAGCGGCAGGTGGTGCCACCGAGGTCGACGCCGACCGCGACCCCGCGCTCGGCGGCCACCTCGATCACCACGCCCTGCCGGCCGCGCCGCCCGGTCTGGAGGACGGCGCCCTCGCGGACCAGACCCTCGTCGAGCAGCCCCTCGACCACTCGCGAAACGGTGGCCGCACTGAGCCCGGTCTGCTGGGTGAGCCCCGCGCGGCTGTGCTGCCCACCGGCCAGCAGCACCGCGAGCAGGCTGGAGCGGTTGGCCCATCGGGCATCGGCCGTCTCCGCCATGTTCACCTCTCATAGTGAAAATATTTCAGTATGAGAGAAAATTAGGCCCGTCACGAAAGGGTGTCAAGAGTCCGTCAAGACCCACCCCAATCCCCGCCCGGGCCGACGCCCGCCCCGAGTCCACGCGCCCCAGGCCCGACACGCGAGCGAGGTGCGGCAGCCTGCGGATACGGCCGTCCGCCGCTCCCGAACACAAGCGCACCCCGACCGGCGACGCCGGCGTACGCCGGATCGGTCGGGGTGTGCGCGGTTCGGATCAGCCCTGCCGCCGGCCGGTTTCCACATAGGCGCGGAGGTGGTCGAGGCCGCGTTCGACGATGTCGCCGACGGCCAAGTCGGCGTCCGTGCCGGTCCGGCGGTGTCGGGTGAAGGAGTCCACAGGCAGCGCCTCCCGCCCCTGCTTCCCACCGAACTGGCTCGCGTCGTGGATGCGCTCGCGCTCGACCGCACCGAGATCGAGCGGGTCCTCACCGTCGTCGACCACCACGGTGACGATGCTGTCCACGTCGCTCGGACCGTCCTGAACGATCACGATGCCGGTGTACGGCGTACCCCGCACGGCCCATTCGATCCGCGTACCGGGACCGTCCCGATCCAAGTCGACCTCGGCCGCGACGGAGTGCGCCGCCTCACCGGCGGTCACCACCACCGCGCGACCCGACGTGGCCCGGACAGCGGTGACCGGAGGGAAGTATTCGGGGAGCTTGTCCGTGTCGGACAAGAGCATGTACACCCGGTCGGTGGACGCTGCGACCTGCACGGAACGCGTGTGAAGAACCATGCGCGTACTGCTATCCGTTCAAGCCCGGTTCCATTCGCAATCGCGATCCCGGCGAGCCCGGAAAACCCGACGACCCGCACCCGGTGACGGCGCAGCCGACCCCTCGCGCGCGTGGCTCGGGTTGGTGGGTCAGGTTCGGGTGTCGCCGAGGGATTCCAGGAGGGTGCGAAGGCCGTCGACGAGGGCTGCGCGCTGCTTGGGGGTGAGCTCGGCGAGCAGGCGTTGTTCGGTGTCGATGTGCGCGGGCAGGACTCCGTCGATCAGGTCGCGGCCCTCGTCGGTGAGCGCGACGAGGACGCCGCGGCCGTCGGATGTGCTGGTGGTGCGGGAGATCAGGCCGCGCGCCTCCAGGCGATCGAGCCGCTGGGTGATGGCGCCCGATGTGACCATGGAGGACCGCATCAGTTCGCTGGGGCTCAGTCGATGCGGGGGCGGGTGCCGGCGCAGCGTGGCGAGTACGTCGAACGACGAGGCGTCGAGCCCGTGTTCACCGAAGGTCCGGGCCAGTTCGACGCCGACCAGTCGCGCGGCGCGGGACAGCCGGGCGAGTACCGCCATCGGTGACGCGTCCAGGTCGGGGCGCTGTGTACCCCACTGCTCCAGCACGAGGTCGACGTGATCTGCCACGGCGTCAGGTTAGCCGAGGAGATCCGGTGAGCCGGGTCACCTCCCCTTCCCAATTACCTTAGCGTTGAGATATCTTTTGCTTAGCACTAAGGAATCAACCGTTCGGTTCGATCCATCCGATCCATCCGATCCATCCGGCCCGGCCGGCTCGGGCTTGCAATCGAACCCGCCGAGAGAAGGGCACCACCATGCGCATCACCGTGTTCGGAGCAGCCGGAAACGTGGGCAGCCGCGTCGTGTCCGAGGCGCTGTCCCGGGGCCACGAGGTCACCGCCGTGGTCCGGGACGCGGCCCGCTTCCCGGAGCTGCACCCCGATGCCGAGGCCCGAGTGGGCGACGCCGCGCGAGTCATGGACGTTGCCGCGCTGAGCACCGGCCAAGACCTTGTCATCAGCGCCACGCGACCGGCCCACGGCAGCGAGCAGGACTTGGCCGACACCGCCGAGGCGCTGCTGGCCGGCCTCACCGGAACGGGAATCCGCCTGCTGACCGTCGGCGGAGCGGGCAGCCTGACCGTCCCGGACGCGGTCGACACGATGGCCGTCGACGACCCGAGATTCGTGCCGACGGCATGGCGCGGCATCGCGCTCGCCTGCAATGCCCAACTCGACGTGTTCCGCGCCGACGACGGCGTCGACTGGACCTACCTGAGCCCGCCCGCCAACCTCGAACCCGGCACCCGCACCGGAGCTTTCCGGGTAGGCACCGACGAACTCCTGATCGACGCCGACGGCGTCTCGGCGATATCCATGGAGGACCTCGCCGTCGCCCTCATCGACGAGGCGGAACAGCCGAAGCACCACCGCTCCCGCTTCACCGTTGCCTACTGAAGCCGTCCCGATGCGCCTCGCGCGACCACCCGCCGCCCCTCCGCGCCCGGTACTCCGCGCGAAGAAGACAAAGCACCGAAGGGCGCAATGCACCAAAGGACACAAGGCACCGAAGGACACAAGGCACGCGAGCACCCGAGGAAAACAGGGCACACAAAGGAAGAGGCCCACCCTTGACCCACATCCCGCCGAGCACCCGCCGCCCACTGGCCGTCTTCGACCTCGACGGCACCCTCGTCCGAGGCGACTCGTTCGGCCACTTCAACCGGGCGCTCCTGCGCCGCTCCCGATGGCGCGTCGTGGCAGCGGCGCTGTGCGTACCGGTCGTCGGCCCGCTGTACGCCTTCCACGCAACTCGACGCCACGCCTTCGCCATCCTCCTCCGCGTCGCCACCATCGGCCTGCCCGCGCCCCGATTCGAGGCCCTGGCCGACGACTTCGCCACCGAACGTACGGCGGAGGCCAACCGGATCACGATCACCCTCGCCCGAGCCCGGGCACACCTCGCCGCCGGCGACCGCGTCGTGGTCGCGACCTCGTGCGCCGACCCCTTGGCCCGCGCCATCTGCCGCGAACTCGGCCTCGGATCGGCGGACGTGATCGCCTCCCACGTCACCCCCGGCCGGACCGGCATGCGACCGCTACCCGCCTGCCGAGGCCCTCGCAAGGTCGCCCGAATCCGCGCGGCCGGCATCACCGATCCGATCACCCACGCCTACACCGACAGTTCCGTCGACCTCCCGCTCCTGGCCGCAGCGACCCACCGCTATCTGATCGACCCCTCCCCCGCCCACCTGACCCGGATCCGCGCCCGACTCGGCGCCGATTACGTGGTGTTGCACTCCCGGTAGCCGACGATCGCGTGGGACACCCAGGCCCCTGCGGTCCCCACCGGGCGAACACCGCCACACCCGCCCTCCCGCGGATCCGGATCCTTGGACCAGGGCCGATGTACGGAGGCACACGATCCCCTGTCCCGCGGCGAGAGAACGACGTGGCCGCAGGCATGCCTCGCCCGCCCCCGAGTCGCCACTACCCTGTCGCGATGGAGATCACGGAGCGTGCCGTCGGTGCAGTCGTCGGTTCGGCGGTCGGGGACGCGCTGGGCGCGCCCTTCGAGTTCGGGTCGGCCGGTGGCTTCGGTACCCGGTTTCCCGAAGCCCCGCCCGGGAGTTCGCGTGCCGAGGGGCGCTACGCGAACGAGATGTGCGGTGGTGGCGGATGGGACGCCGGCGAGGCGACGGACGACACGCAGATGGCCGTGCACGTGGCGTACTCGCTGCTGGAGCGGGACGGTCTGGACCTGCCCGACATGTTCGCCCGCTTCCAGCGCTGGGCCCGCTCCGAGCCCAAGGACATCGGCCTGCAAACCCAGGATGTACTCACCAACGGCATGCCCTGGGACCTCGCGGCCGGCGTGCACTTCCAAACCACCGGGCGCGCGGCCGGCAACGGATCGCTGATGCGGGCCACCACGCCCGCCGTGTACTTCGCCCGGGACGGCCGGACGGCCACCATGGCCGCCGCCCGCCGGATCGCCGCGTTGACCCACGGCGACCGCGCGGCGTGGGAAGGCACCGCGATCTTCCACGAGTTGCTCCGGGTGACGCTGCTCGGCGGCGACCTGCCGACCGCGCTCGCCGAGACGCTCGCCGAGGTTCACCCCGATCACCGTGAGCGTTACGCCACCGTCCTGGCCCCGACCTGGCATCCCACCGACGCCACGGAGTTCAACGGCGCCGTGTGGCCCTGCCTCGGCTCGGCGGTCTGGGCACTGAACACCACGTGCTCGTACGAGGATGCCCTGCGTGCGGCGATCGATCTCGGCGGTGACACGGATACGGTCGCCGCGGTCACCGGCGCCCTGGCCGGCGCGCGCTACGGCCTGCCGGCCATCCCCGTTCGCTGGACGGACCGCCTCCACGTACCGATACCGGGTTCCGAATCCGCCGGTGAGGTGCTACGCCTGCCCGACCTCGTACACCTGACCAACCGCCTCCTGACCCGTACCGCGGAAACCGCCGAGCCGATCACCGCCGACTGAACTCGCCTTACGGGGTCGTGCTTGCGCCGGCACGCTCGATCAGGGCGCGGTGTAGCGGTGAACTGCCGACGACCTCGGGAACGGTGGCCCGGCCTCGGGCCGACCGCCGGCCCGACGGCGGGGACCCGAAGCCGATCCGGTCGTGGCGGTCGAAGGCCCATGCCACCGAAGCCGACCGGTGACGACGGGGCCGTCGACCGGCCGCCGATCACCACGGATCGGGAATGCCCGCTCCCGTGGTGATCAGGCTGCGCAGACTGCCGTCGACGTAGTGCAGCCAGGCCGTGGAACACGCGCCGAAGCACTCTACGTCCGGCACCAAACCGACGTGGGTGAACCGCAGTTCGGTGCCGCCGGCGGCCGGGACGATGTCGAACACGATCTCGGTTCCGGTCCACTCACCCGGCTCCGGGATGAAGGACAGGTGGCTGTCGGTGACCCGCCAGACCACGCGACTGCCCGGCTCGAGCTCGACCACGCGCTGTCGGCTGTAGTGCTGGGGAGGATGCCGGCACGCGCCGTCGCTCGCCCTCCGCTTACGACGGCGACTGCGTGGGTGGCTTCTGCGTCTGCGTCTGCGTCAGCGTCTGTGTTCGCCGGGCGTACGCGCGGGCCGCGCGCACTCGGTCGCCGCAGCGGACCGAGCACCACTGACGGGAGGCGTGGGTGCGGACCAGGAAGCGGCTACAGGGGGTGGCGCCGCACGGGGCCAGGCGCTCGGCGTCCGGGCCGGTGAGCAGGTCGGCGGCGTCCGCCGCGAGGATCGCGATGGCGTGATTGACGATCTGGTCGACCGGGTGCGCCTGGGCGCGGTACGGCCCGCGCACCTCGTCCCAGTGCAGCAGCGCGGCCGACGGGGCACTGGTCAACGCGTCGTTGATGGCTCGTACCGACGCGTCGGGCGCCAAGAGAGCACCGATCCGAGACGAGAGCAGTGTTCGCACTTCGTCGCGCAGCGCTCGCAACCGGCCCGCGCACACGTCGTACAGCACGGTGTCCGGCGGCGCGAGCTCTCGGGTCACCAGCCACTCCTTCGCGGACGCGGGCGTGCCGAGCAGATCCACTTCCTGACCACCGGGCAGCGCGAGGTTGGTATTGGCCAGGTCGAGCGCGAGATAACGCTCCGCCCCCGGCGCGGCCGGCAGCACCGGATGAGCGGCGTGGGCGGCACGAGCAGGCTCGCCCAACACGGTCTCCTTCATGACTCTCATGTTAAGCCTTGCCGTTGTCCGTGAGGATCGGCTAGCTTTTCTCACGGCAAACACAACAATTATCCGTGAGGTGTCCAGTGACCGGCAGCAGTGCGACCAACGCGCAGAACGTCCAGGGCAAGCGGGGGAACGAGCAGATCGCCGTCCGCGTCTTCGGTGGTCCCTCCGCGCTGATCGAGTTCGGCGGGCTCACGTTCCTCACCGACCCCGCGTTCGACGCGCCCGGCGAGTACCCCATCGGCGAGAACCGCTTCCTGACCAAGACCGCCCCCGCCACCATCGACCCGGCCGACCTCGGCCCCATCGACGCGGTCCTGCTCTCCCACGACGAGCACCCGGACAACCTCGACCATTCCGGCCGGGCGCTGCTCGCCGACGTCCCACTGGTACTCACCACCCCCAGCGGCGCGGGCCGCCTCGGCGGCACGTCCCGGGGTCTGGCCCCGTGGGAATCGGTGGACCTGCCCCGCCCCGGCGGCGGCACCGTCACCGTCACGGCCACCCCCGCCCAGCACGGGCCGGAAGGCTGCGAACCCATCACCGGCGAGGTCGTCGGCTTCGTACTGACCGCCGCCGACCTGCCCACCGTCTACGTCAGCGGGGACAACGCCTCCCTGACCGTGGTCGAGAAGATCGCCGCACGCGTCGGCCCGGTCGACACCGCCGTGCTGTTCGCCGGAGCGGCCCGCACGCCGCTCTTCGACGGCGCGCTCCTCACCCTGGACAGCGCCCAGGCCGCCGAAGCCGCCTCGATCCTCCGCGCACGGCGCGTGGTCCCCGTGCACTTCGACAGTTGGGGCCACTTCACCGAGGGCCGCACCGCCCTCATCGACGCCTTCACCGCGGCCGGCCTGATCGACCGCCTGGAATTGGCCTGACCCCACCGACCCGAACCCCGGCTCCCGAGACCTCACCCACCTCGGGAGCCGCGCGCAGGCGTCGCCTCCTCGCCCCGCTCGTTTCCCACACCGGACCCGAACGCCGTGCTCCGGGCGGCCCGTCCGTGGCCCCGCCCCGAACAGGACCGGCGGAATCGCGCACCACGACAGCGACCGCGCGCGCCACGACTACGGCTACGGCTACGACCCACCGATGGTCGAACGGGACGACCGGGCACCTCTCCGACCACCGTCAACGCACGAAGTGCAAAGTACGAAGTACGAAGTACGAAACGATCACGATGTACGGAGCCCCAGCGCAATGAGCGGACACCCGGCCGCGGAACGCCTCATCCGATACACGAAGGCCGAGCAGAACGAGATCCTGGGCGACGGTGCCGACCCCTTCGGCGTCGCGGACACCGGCCTGACCTGGCTGCCCAAGGAGGATCACTTCGGCATCAGGGACGCCGGCCGTCTCGTGGCCCACGCCGGATTGTTGCGATTGCCCGTGTCGATCGGCGAGGTCGACACGGAGGTGGTGGGCATCGGCGGCGTGGCCGTCGCACCCGATGTGCGCGGACGCGGACTGGCCCGGACGGTTTTGGCGGCGGCCCTTGATCACGCCCGAACGATGGGGCCACGACACGGCCTTCTCTTCTGTCGACCGCCCCTCGTCACCCTGTACCGGCGGCTCGGGTGGCATTCCCTCGACCGAGACGTACACGTCCGACAGCCCGAGGGCCTCGTTCTCATGCCGCTGCGCACCATGTGGACGCCCCTGCACGACGCCGCGACCTGGCCGGACGGCGCGGTACGCCTGCGCTCCTTCCCGATGTGACCCGCACCCGACCGGCGGACGCGCCACCTCGCCCCGCACAACCGGCCGGGCAGCCCACACCCGGCCCGGGCACCCGCGCGTTCGACCACACGGCCGCCGGAGTTCGAGCCGGTAGGATCAACACCCGATGAACGCCGGTACGACAGATCCGATGATCGACATCCCGCCGGGGCGGGTGACCCTGACCGACCGCCGAACGCAACGCAGTTGGTCGGTCGAGCTGGCGCCCTACCGGCTCGCCGCGTTCCCGGTCACCCGGGCGCTGTACGCGCGAGTCACCGGCCTGCGACCGAGCGGCCCGCAGGGGGATCGGCTGCCGGTCGAAAGTGTCTCCTGGTGGGACGCGGTGCGGTTCTGCAACGCCCTGTCCCGGCGCGACGGGTTCACACCGGCGTACCGCGTCGACGCGGACGACGAGGGCATCGAGTGGGACGCCGCCGCCGACGGGTACCGGCTGCCGACCGAGGCCGAGTGGGAGTACGCCTGCCGGGCCGGCACGACGGGACCGCATTACGCCCCTCTGGACGAAGTCGCCTGGTACCGCGCGAACTCGGGCGAGCGCGTCCACGACGTGGGCGGCAAGCAGCCCAACCCCTGGGGCCTGTACGACATGCTCGGCAACGTCTGGGACTGGTGCTGGGACGTCTACGACGCCGAGGTGTACGGCTCCTACCGGGTGCTGCGCGGCGGCGGTTGGTTCGACGAACACTGGAGTTGCCGAGCCTCCGCCCGCCGCCGCAGCCACCCGACCTTCAAGGTCGACGACGTGGGCTTCCGCATCGCGCGCACCCCCCGCTGACCTGCCCGGCTGCCCGGTCGGTCGGCGGGCCCGCCGCGTACAACGGATCGAAGCCCGGTCCGGGGCCGGTGCGAAGCCTGCTCCCGGTCGGGTCGCAGCCCAGTGCCGGGCGCGGCATCAGTCCCCGTCCACCGCGCTCGCTCCCAACACCCCGGCCGTGAACCGCGCCAGGTCCGCCCGCATTTGCTCCCGCGTCATCCGCTCTCCGCCGACGAGGTGTTCCACGAGGTCCGCGCGCGTGGCGGCGAGCAGGGCATGCGCCGCGAATTCGCCGTCGCCGAATCCGGGGATCCGCTCCAACGCGGCCCGGATCGCGCCGTGCCAGCGTTCGTAGTGTGCCGCGTCGTAGGGACTGTCGCCGCCGGTCCCCTCCAGCGCCAGGGCCAGGTGGCGATGGTCCAGCTTGAAGCACAGGACGGCGTCGAGCAGCGCCGGTACACGCCGAAGCGGCGGCGTGTCGGGCCCCAGGGGCGGTGGACCGGATTCGACGGCGAGCTCGATCGGCGCCAGGCGCATCGCGTACAGCGCTTGAATCAGGCCGGTGCGGTCGCCGAAGCCGCGGAAGAGCGTCGCCTTGCCGACGCCTGCCGCCGCGGCGATGTCGGCCATGGTCACCGTCTCCGGGCTCTCGCAATGGGCGAAGAGCGAATCGGCAGCCGCCAGAACGGCCTCGCGATTGCGCGTGGCGTCCGCGCGGGGCCTGCGTTCGGTCATGCGCTTCCTCCGTCTTCGTCGTCCATGACGCGCCTCCCTATTTCCTCGGGCAGCCCTCGCTTGCAAAGCGGACCCCGGGTCCGTATTGTCGAAGTATGAAACGGACCCCGGGTCCGTATCGTACGGGATGGAGATACCCATGAGCCCGCTCGCCCGCCGGGACGCCGCCGACGTCGCCGGGAGCAACGCGTGAACGAAAGCCGACCCGCGCAGGAGACAGCAGGCGTGCAGGAGAGCCGACTCGCGTACGAGACCCGGGAGTTCACCCTGGTCATCGGAGCCACCGGCACCACCGGCAGCCGCATCGCCGCCCGGCTCCTCGCCGCGGGACACCCGGTCAAGGCCGCGAGTCGGCGCGCCCGTCCGGTACACGGAGCCCATTCCGTGCGGTTCGACTGGGACGACCCCACCTCCTTCGACGGCGCCGTCGAAGGCGTGGACCGGATCTACCTCATCCCGCCGCTCGGCTCCCCGGACCCGGCGGCCGTCATGGTGCCCTTCCTCCGCCGGGCCCGCGCCTCGGGGATCCGACGCGCGGTGCTGCTCGGTTCGTCGGCGATCCCCGCCGGTGGTCCCGCCGTGGGCCGCGTCCAGGAGGCCCTGCCCGACCTGGTCCCCGAGTGGGCGGTGCTGCGTCCCTCGTGGTTCATGCAGAACTTCACCGGCGACCACGTTCACGCGCAGACCATCCGAACGCACGGAGCCATCCGCACGGCCACCGGTGCCGGCCGCGTCGGATTCGTCGACGCCGACGACATCGCCGCCGTCGCCGTACACGCGCTCACCGACGCACAGGCTCCGAACGCCGAACTGATCCTCACCGGTCCCCGGGCACTGGGCTACGACGAGATCGCCGCCGTCCTCACCCGGGTCACCGGCCGCACCATCACCCACCAACGACTGACCCGCGAGCAGATGTACGACCGCCTGGCCACCGACATCCCCGCCGAATTCGCCGCGATGCTCGCCGACATGGACCAGGCCATCGCCGCAGGCGCCGAGGACCGCACCACCGACACCGTCCAACGCCTGACCGGCCGCCCACCCCACCCGTTCCACACCGTCGCGCGACGAGAACTGGGCCGTCACGGCACCTGACGCGACCCACGAGCGCGCCGGCGCACCCGCCCGCTCAGCCGGCCGCGGCGCCGAACCACTCGGACAGCCGGCTTTCCAGTTCCGACTGATCCTCACCCACCCACACCACGTGGCCGTCCGGCCGCAACAGCATCGCGGACACGTCCGGTTCCTCGCCGAGATCGGCGACGTGGTCGACGCGATCCGCCCAGCCCGTCACCGAAAGCCGGCCGGTCCGGTCGAGCAGCAGTCCGCGGCCGGCGTGCATCCGCTCGTACAGACGCCCCACCTTCAGCGGCACGTCCCGCATCCGCCGACCGAGCAGTTCATGGCCCTGGTCGTCGCCGAAGTCGTAGCGGATCCCGACCGCGGAGATGATCTCGGTGACGTACCGGTTCACCTCCTCGAAATCCATCAGCTTCGAGAACAGTTCCCGCAGCGCGGTCGCTCCCGGATCGGTCCCCAGCAGGGTGATCTGCGCCCGCGTGTTCTCCAACACGGCGGCGCCCACCGGGTGCCGTTCGGCGTGATAGCTGTCCAGCAGCCCTTCCGATGCCCAACCGTTGACCGCGGCGCCCAACTTCCAGCCGAGGTTGAACGCGTCCTGCACGCCGAGGTTGAGCCCCTGCCCACCGGTCGGCGGGTGGATGTGCGCCGCGTCGCCGGCCAGCAGCACCCGGCCGACCCGATAGCGCTCGGCCTGCCGGGTGGCGTCGCCGAACCGGGACAACCAGCGCGGCGAGTGCACGCCGAAGTCGGTGCCCGCGACGGCCCGCAACCGCTGCTTGAACTCCTCGAGGGTCGGCGGCGTCGAACGATCCTCGGCCACCCCGTCGGCGGGCACGACGATGCGGTACAGCCCCTCGTTCTCGTCCTGGAGAGGCATGAGGCCGAACCGCAGTTGAGTCTTGTGGACTTCCGCGACGACGGCGGTGATCGTCGCCGGATCCGCAGTCACCTCCATGACACCCAGCATCGTCTCGACCTTGGCCGGCTCCCCGGGGAAGCCGACGCCGATCCCCTTGCGCACCGCACTGCGGGCGCCGTCACACCCGACGAGATAGCGCGAGCGCAGGCGCGTACCGTCCGCCAACTCGACGCTCACCCCGTCCTCGTCCTGGCTCAGCCCGACCACTTCGCAGCCGCGCCGGATCTCGGCACCGAGTTCGCGGGCCCGCTCGTCGAGCACCCGCTCGGTCAGCGGCTGGGGCGTGGCGAGGCCGTACGGGTGCGCCGTGTCCAACCGCTCCGGCCACGGCTTCATGATGCCGCCGAAGAGACCACCTGCCTGGAACTTGTCACTCACCGCAAGGAACCGGTCCAGCAGACCGCGCTGGTCCATCATCTCGACGCTGCGCGTGTGCAGGCCCTGCCCGCGGGATTCCCCGGTCGGCTCGGTCAACTTCTCCAGCACGACCACGTGGACTCCGGCCAGCCGCAACTCGCCGGCCAGCATCAAGCCGGTCGGTCCGCCGCCCACCACGATCACGTCAATCATCAAAAAAGCTCATTTCCGCAGGTTGTCGAGCTGAGGTCGATCATTCTGCGGCTCGACGGGGGCCTTGCCGCAAGCCCCCCGGTGCGCTATAAGTTGAGAGTGGCAAGGAGTGAACACACTCCTTGCCTTTCGCTTTTCCCACCCCATACGGACAAGCGAGCAGTGTGATGAGGTCCCGCGTGGTGCGCACGTCGCCGAGCGATCGGTACACGGTGCGCAGGCTCGCGTTGTGGGCGTGGTCGGTGCCCGTGGCCGTGGCGTCGGCGACGACGATGACGCGGTAGCCGAGGGTGAAGGCGTCCCGGGCACTGGACTCGCAGCACACGTCGGTCGTGGTGCCCGTGATCAGGATGGTGGTGATCCCTCTCGCTTCCAGAAGGCCGGGCAATGGGCAACGCCCCGGAAAGAAGGCGCTGTGCGCGGTCTTTGCCGCGAACAGGTCGCCGACCACCGGTGTCAGTCCGGGACTCAGGCGCTGTTCCACCGGCCCGGTCCCGCCACTGGCCAGGTACAGGGCGGCGACGGTCGGGCCGTAGAACTCCCGAGCCGCCTCGATGTTCGGTGTGGGCTCGGGGAGGACCCACGCAACGGTGCCGCCCGCGCTGCGCATGTGGGCGGCCAGGTTCCGGATGCGGGACACGATGCCGCGGGCGTAGGGATTGGCTTCAGTGAAGAACGGCACCATGTCGATCACCACCAACGCCGTACGGTGCGGATCGAGATGGGGATACGCCCAACGCCGCCCTCGCCGCCTCTCGTGCCGCTCGTACTCGCGCTCCGGGATACACCATGCGTGCGCGGGGTCCCGGTCATTCGAGGTGGGCATGACACCAACTCCTCCTCGCGCCCCTCTCGAACCTTCGCGGTCCAGGGGACTCGGTGTTCGGTGCGACACGACGTCGTCGATGTCCCTGCACGACGACCTTGGGGGTTGCCACGCTCAGGGATCAGGGGGTCGGGGCCAGGATCAGGGGGTCAGGATCAGGGGTCAGGATCCGGGAGCACGGTCAGGGAGGGTCAGGGGCGAGCGTTATCACCCTGCGTATTCATCGTCGACTCACCCGTGACGCGTGGGGGATACACACGGCATGATGCCGGTTACACCATGTGGGGTACAGAGGGCCGGACCGCCCACCGCGACCTCTCCCCCACCGGTGCGCATGGCCGGCACCGACCATCGACGGGGGATCCGAACTCGTGCTCTGCCCATCCTGCGGCGCCCGCTCGACGCTGCCGGACCGCTGTACCAACTGCGGTCACCAGGAATACGCCCCGCCCGCCGCCCCGGTATCCGACTCGACGGCGCCCCTGGACCAGCGCTTCGCCCGGTTCGGTCCCGCCGCGACGCCGCCACCGGGTTGGTACGCCCCGGTCTTCCGCTCCCTGCGCGGACCCGCCCTCGCGCTCTACATCCTGCTCGGCGTCACCGCCGTCTTGTCCCTGCTCGCGGCGATCGCACTGTTCCACCGCGCCAATCTGGTCGACCAGACCCTGCGTGGCGGATGGGTGTCCGCCGACCCCGACGCGGCGAATCATTCCATCGGCGTGTGGTGGGGCTTGGCGAGTCTGGCCATCGTCGCGGTCATGGTCATGTTCGTCATCTGGTTCCACCGCGCACGCCGTAACGTCGAACTCTTCCCGCCTTCGGTCCAACATTTCTCCAGCGGTTGGGCGATCGGCGGCTGGTTCTGCCCGGTGGCCAACCTGTTCTTCCCGCCGCTGATCGCGCACGACATCTGGAAGGCCAGCGACCCGCGCGCGCCGATGCGAGGCGGCTTCACCCCGGGCCGGCATCCCCTCCTGTCGGCCTGGTGGTTGACCTACGTCGCGGCGAACATCGTGATGCTCTTCGGTGTCTTCGGGCGTGAGAGCGATGGCGGCGACGACTTTTCCGGTACCGATTCCTGGCGGGAGTACCACGAGTCGTACCGCACCGCCGACACCGCCGCGGGCTGGGCCTTTCTCATCCTCATCGCGGCGGCCGGCCTCGCCATCGCGGTCGTGGCCCGGATCACCGCATTCCAGTCCGAGTACGAGCGTGCCTTCGTCACCCCGCCGACGATGCACCCCATGCATCCCATGTACGCGATGCATCCCATGCACTCCGCGTATCCGATGCAGGCGGCGCACCCCGCGCATCCCATCGCGGGGATGCCGGGCACGCCGGGGATGCCCTCGATGGAACCGGCCCCCTCGGCGTACCCGACGCCCCCGGGCCGGCCGACCCACCCGACGCAGCAGCCCGATGCCGGTCGGACGACCGGAAGCCACGAGCCGCCCCCGGTCCCCCACCAGCCCCCGCCCCGCCCCCGGAACCCGCCGGCCCCGTTCTGACCGAGCCGGGACCCCCCTCCTCCCGCGAAGTTGCCCTGGACAGAGGGGCATTCGGCGCCGGCACGGGCAACTCCACGGCGACGGAGAGGCCGCGACTCGCGTCAGGCGTCCGCACCCGCGGTCACGTGGTGACGCGGTCATGCGGTCATGCGGTCGCACTGTCAGACGTTGTCGCGTGTCCGTCCCCGTGATCGAGGCATCTCGGTCGCGGCGGCGATCTCGCGCAGGGCCAGCGTCGCCGCCTCGATCGCCGCCGCCGGTGCGCCGCGCCAGACCTCGGCGTGCGCGGCGGCGTTGGCACGGACCGCGTCCTCGGCGACCTGTACGCCCCGCGGCGTCAGGCTGATCAGCGTGCCCCGCCCGTCGCCCTGATCCGGAAGACGTTCGGCGAGACCCTCTGCGACCAGATGGTTGGTGACATTGCTGGTACCGCCCGAGGAGAGCAGCAGCGCGCGGCTGAGTTCCGTCGGCTTGAGCCGATAGGGCGCGCCGGCCCGACGCAGCGCGACCAGGACGCCGAACTGGGCCGGGGTGAGCCCGAATTCGGGTAGCTCGCGTCGGGTCGCCTCGTCCAGGTCGGCCGCGAGCAGCATGATCCGCTTGCTCAGTTCCGTCGTCGCGTCCAGCACGTCGGGCAGTTCGGTCTGCCACGCGCCGATGAGGGCGCTCGCACGGTCCTGGGGGGCAGTCATGTTGACAGCGTATTACAACCACCTGATAGCTTTCAGAAAAGCTTTCAAGTGAGCTTCTTGGTGTTCGACGTCAGTTCGAGACCGGTGCGAGCCCGGTGCGAGCCCGGTTCAAGCCCGGTCCGACTCCGGTCCACTTCCCATCCGTTCTGCTCCGATCCCCCATACCTCCACCCACCCTCCGGAGACACCCGTGACCACCTCCGCCACCCACGCCCGCACCCACTCCCCCGACCGGTTGCTCCTGCGCGGCGGCACCGTCGTCGACACCGACCCGCATGTCACCGCCCGGCCGAACACCGACGTCCTGATCGAGAACGGCACGATCGCCGCCGTCGGCTCCGGGCTGTCCGCCGAGGGAGCCGAGGTCGTCGACGCACGCGAGCGGATCGTGCTGCCCGGATTCGTCGACACCCATCGCCACGTCTGGCAGTCGGTACTGCGGGCGGTGGCCGTGGACAGCGACCTCGGCGACTACCTCGGGTTGGTCCTCGGCCGACTCTCCCCCGCGATGCGTCCCGAGGACGTGTACACCGGCAACCTCGTCGGCGCGCTGGAGTGCCTGGACTCCGGCATCACCACGGTGCAGGACTTCTCGCATGTGCAACACCGCGCCGAACACGGCGACGCGGCGGTGAGCGGACTGCGCGCGGCCGGCATCCGGGCCGTCTTCGGCTACGGCCACCCGCCGTTCGACCCGGCCGCCCGCGACCCGCGCCTCGTGCGCGACCTGCGCGCACGACTGTTCGCCGGCGACGACGAGCTGGTCACTCTCGCGCTCGCCCCCGGCGGGCCGTCGTACACACCGATCGACGTCGTCGAGGAGGACTGGCGCCTGGCCGCGGAGTTGGACATCCCGCTGGCCGTACACGTCGGCAGCGGTCCGGTCGCCCAACGTCCCATCGAGGCGCTGCGCGACCGCGGCCTGCTGAACGCACGCACGCTGTACATCCACGGCAACTCGCTGCCCGACGACGAGCTCGCGATGATCGCCGACTCCGGCGGCGCGCTGTCGATCGCGCCGCACATCGAGGCACAGATGGGACACGGCGCTCCGATGATCAACCGCTCCCGCACCGTGGGACTGGTCACCGGTCTCGGGGCCGACGTGGTCACCAGCGGCCCCGGCGACATGTTCTCGCTCCTTCGCGCGGCCCTGCTGACCAGCCAACTAGCCAATGGATCAAGGCTGTTCGCAGCCGACATGCTGCGTATGGCCACCATCGGAGGGGCCGCCGCGCTGGGCCTGGCCGATCGAATCGGATCGCTGGCCGTGGGCAAGCAGGCCGACGTGGTCCTGCTCCGCGCGGACGCGGTCAACCTGGTCGGCGCCACGCACGACATCGCCGGGGCGGTCGTGGCGTGCGCCCATCCGGGCAACGTCGACACCGTCCTGGTCGCGGGCCGCACCGTCAAGCGCGCGGGCCGACTCACCCACCCGCACCTGTCGACCGCTCTCGCGGACGCCCACAACTCCGCCGCCCGCCTGGCGACCACGCCCTGACCCATCGAGCACGAGCCGGCACGACCGGATACGACCGGGCGTGCCGGCAACGACACCCGACGATCGGCAACCGGCAACCGGCCGGGAAACGGCATGCGGTGCCGGTGGCACCCCACATGTCCTCCCGGTTCACTCACCTCCCGCTTCCCCGTTCGTTGACCCGTGGACAGTCCTCATGCAGGCTCTGGTCCCAGATGTGGGGGATCATCGTGGAGAGGCACAGGGTGACGTACTGCGGGAGCTGTTCCGGACAGCGCTATGTCCCGATGGACACGATCTGCAACGGCTGTGGCGGGTCCGGCCAGAACGGAATGGGCTCGGACAACAATTGGTCCTGCTCGGGATGCGGCGGATCCGGGCGGATGCAGGCGATGGTGCCGTGCCCGACATGCGGTGGGTCAGGGGGATTCGCGGACGGCGGCGGCCCGGCGTACGCACCCCCGCAGGTCCCACTCACGCGTGCCGGGCGAATAAAGGCCAAAGTCTTCAACCTGGTCGCCCTCGGCGGAGTGGCCGCATACGTGTACTACTCGACACGATAGACCCCACCGAAGCCGAGCCGACACCGCAGCCGAGCCGACCCCGCACGGCGGCTTCGGGCGGAGCAACGGTCACCGTCCGGTCCGCCCGAAGCCGCGCGGAGGACGATGCCTCCGCGGCGGAGAACGACACCTCTATATACAGGACGCGCTCATGGCTGGAACGCGCCTATATAGGGGTACCGCTTCAGCGAGCGAACCCCCTCCGCCCGGCCCCCGAGGCACACTCGCCCGCACGCCGTCGCCACACCATCCGCGCCCACACCCGGCCCGCGGTCACCGCCTGGCGAAGCTCGCCTCGCCGAACCGGCGCCGCTCCCACTTCGGCGAGACTGCTCGACCCGCGCGGCGATCGACCGTCCCCGCAATCGGCCTTCCTTACGATCGCCCCTCGCCGCAATCAAACTTCCCTGCGGTCGACCTTCCCTGCGGTCAGCCTTCGCCGCGACGGGACACCGCTCTCTGTCCGAGCCCTCCGTTAGTGTCGCTTCCCCGACAATCGAACAAGGATTCGATCGACAAGCGACCATTCTCCTCGTCGAGTTCTCGGAAAGGGCCCCTGTGAAGGTACGGATATCCCGCGACCGCCTCGTCGAGGGCATCGGCTGGGCCGTGCGCGCACTGCCCGCGCGACCGGTCATTCCCGCTCTCGCCTCGTTCCGACTCACCGCTGCCGACGGCACCCTGACAATCTCCGCGTACGACTACGAGGTGTCGGCCGGTATCGAGGTCTCGGCCGAGGTCGGCCGGCCCGGAGAGATCCTGGTCCCCGGTCGGCTGCTCGCCGACATCGCGCGCGCCCTCCCCCGCGACCACCCGGTGGACCTGAGCGTGGACCCGGCGCGAGCCCGGGTGACCTGCGCCGGTTCGTATTTCGCGCTCCCGCTGCCGGCTCTCGCCGACTATCCGGCCACGCCACCGCTGCCGGAGACCGCGGGGACCGTGAGCGCGGCCGGATTCGCCGAGGCCGTCGCGCAGGTCGCGATCGCCGCGGCCCGGGACGAGAGCCTGCCCGTACTCACCGCGATCCGGCTGCACCTGGCCCACGACGCGCTGATCCTGGCCGCGACCGATCGTTATCGGCTGGCGGTGCGACGGCTGCCGTGGCGCCCGGCCACCGAGGATCCGGCGCGAACCGCCCTGGTGCCGGCTCGGGTACTCGCCGATCTCACCAAGCACCCGGGAGCCGGCGAGGACCTCCGGCTCGCACTCGGCCCGGAACCGGGTCGCCGCGGCCTGCTCGGGCTGGCCGGGGGTGGGCGACACGCGACCACGCGACTGCTCGACCACGAGTTCCCGCGTTACGACTGGCTGTTCGACAACGAGACCACCGCCGTCGCGACGATCGACGCCGCGGCGCTGATCGAGGCCGTGCGGCGGGTGTCCCTGGTGGTCACCCGCAACGCCCCGGTCCGGCTGTCGTTCGCACGGGACTCGCTCCGGATCGAGGCCGGTACGACCGACCAGGCCGAAGCGCGCGCAACGGTGCCGGTCGCGATGACGGGCGAGCCGACCAGGGTCGCGTTCAATCCGACCCACCTCCTGGACGGCTTGGCCGCGCTCCGTACGCCGACCGCTCGGCTGGTGTTCAGCGCACCCACGAAGCCCACCGTCCTGACAGACGACACCCACGCGGACGAGCCGGAGCGGACGAACGGGTCCGATGATCCGAACTCACCGGCCGAGCCGAACAAGCACGCCGGCAGCCCGAATCGCGACGCCGACGCTCCGAGTGCCTCGGAGCCTCCGGACTATCGCTACCTGCTGATGCCGATGCGCGGCACCTGATCAGCCTGCCGGCCCGACGACTCGCCAGGACTCACGCCGCGCGGCCCATCAGCGCGTTCAACACCGCGTCCGTATCGGCCAGGTCCGCGAGCACAACATCGGCGCCCGCCTCCGCCAACGCGGCCATGCTCGTCCTACCGGTCGCCACCGCCACGCACCACGCGCCGGCCGCCCGGGCCGTGGCGACATCGCGCACGGTGTCCCCGACTATCACGGTGTCCGCACCGACGTGCCGCAGACCCAGGTGCTCCTCCGTACGTGCGAACGCCCGCGCGGGCAGGTCGGTTCGCTCGTAGGCGTCGTCGCCGTACGCACCGAGCCGGAAGTCGACGTGGTCGGCGAGGCCGAAGACCGTCATCTTCAACACGGCGAGCGAGTAGAGGTTGCCGGTAAGCACCGACTGGTGTACGCCGGGCATCGTGCCGAGCGCGGTCAGTACCTCCGACGCACCTGCCAGGACACGCCCTTCCGCAGCCAACTCGGCTTCACGTACCCGGAGTTCGGCAACGATCAGGTTCAGGAAGGCATCGAGCATGCCGCCCTCCGGGGGCATCCCGTGCGCACGTAGCACCTCGCTCGCCGCAGCCAACTCGGTACGCCCGTCGAACTGCCAGGGCTGGTCCAGCGCACGCCCGGAAATCTGGCGAAACGCCGCGGCGTAGGCTCGCCTCGACACCGTTCCGCCGTCGATCAGCGTGTGGTCGATGTCCCACAACACCAGCCGGGGGCCGGCTTCATCAGTCGCCATGCGCACTCCGATCGTCGACAACCACGTGTGCGGCCGTTGCTCAGAGCATCGCACTCGTCGCCCCACGCATCGACGACGGGGTCACCGAAGTCACTACGGAGAGCGCTGACATGCGCACTCGGAGTGCTTTTCGTCGGATCGCGCCACTCCCGGGATGCCCGATCGATGGATGCCGAGACAAGCCGATGACGCCGAGGGCACTTCCTTATCAACCCTAAAAGTAGATTTCCTGGCTATTTACGGTGATTTCGACGGTCGATCACGCGGCCCGGCTCATGCCCGGGAAAGCGCGGCACCGGCGCTTCGCGGCCCCACACCGCCGCCCGCCGTGCTTTTCCGAGAGCCGGCGGGCCCCGATATCACCATGAATCCACCGCGCCCACTCTGCGGAGAGGCACGAGGAAGGCTCTGGGAAGGCCCCGGGAAGGCGCCGGCAGGGCATCACGGAGACGCCGGACAAACGCGAGAGAGCGCCGCGTAAGGCGTCGCATGGACGCTGATGCACGGAGACCAACGGACGGGTTGAGCCACTCCGGAAATGGCCTTTGACCTGCAACTTGCATGGCAACCGGTTCGGCAATCCGCACGGCGGTCTGTCCGTAGAAATGTGCGTGGCGATGTGCGTGCAGATGTATGACGTTCTACAACCCAACCCGTTCGTCAATCCGCATGGCTGTATGGGCGGGTGTGCGGGTGGCTGTGCGGCTCGGTCGGCGGACGCGCGGAGTCCTGGGCGGCCGGTCGGAGCAACGGGCGGAACAGCGGCCCGGGCGGTGGAGCCGCCGGTGGATCTCGCGGCGGGTCTCACGACGGGGCGTCGGCTCGGTGTGGCGGCCGGTCACGCAATGGGGCGAACGGTGGATCCGACGGTCGATCAAGCACCGGCTCACGCGAACGAACACGCGACGAAACAGACGACGGAGCACACACTCGGCGCCTGGGTATTCATGCGTGACAGGGGATGGATGTGCGGGCGGATCTTCCAACATGCAGATCGAACACGGCGGCAATGCCTTATTTTCTGGGCTTTTGCGCTGTTCTCGTGACGACGTCATCGCGATACGCGACACGCCGACTCTCCTGACAGGAAGTTATTTGCCGGAGATCGCGATAGGCTTCGGGCGTTGACACGAAAGGACGGTCATGGCCACTTCCCGGGAGCGTTGGACCGTGGCGAGGCTCGCGGCCATCGCGGGTCTGCCCAGCAAGGTGGGCTACGAGGCACGGGACCGAAACGTGCTGCACCCGACGGTGCTCTCGCCCAGCGATGTATTGCCCCTGCTCACCTTCGAGGCTTTGCGAAGGATCAGCTGGCCGGGCGAGAACTATGCGCGCAACACGCCACAACGTCTGCGCCTGTGGGAACACCTGGCCATCGAGCACTCACGAGTGGGCGATCTCGCCGATGTCGACCCGATGACCGGCCTCTACGTGCACCCCTCGGGTGCCGACCTGGCCGTTCGACCGAGTGAACACGCCGCGCTCGCGCTGCGGTTCGTCGAAGAGAACACGCCTTACCAGTACCTCACGCTCGGCGCGTGGGCTCAGCAGGCTCTGCGGGCCCTCGCCGCCGAACAGGAGCAGGTCGGACGACGCCACGGTGCCGCCTGACCACCCCGCGGCGGAATCGGCCGCAAAAGCAGAGCGAGTGGCCTAGGAGTCCAGCCCTAGTCCACTCGCTCGCAGCTCAGCGCCCCTAAGGGCGCCGTCGGAGAAAGGAGGCCTGTCAGCCGCTTACACAACCGAACAGTGAGACCCAGCCGTTCCGGTACTTCCACGCGCCGAACGGTCGGGTCAGCCATACCTCTTTCTCTTCACCAGCTTCAGGAGCAGATCATACCTGCGATCCCCGAGGCAGGCCCAGTGCTGTCTTCAGCCAGGTCCTTGCCCTCTTCAAGTGTGCCCGAATCCTCTGGATTCACGATGCAGGCTCGGGTCCGCGCCGCCTTGCGCGCCGCGCGCGTTCGCGTCGGTGGCGCCCGAGGCGTCGATCCGACCATGCCGGACTCGGTCCGCCGCGCCTCCGTCAAGGTCCCGCTGTGTGTGGTGACCGGCGAGGCGTACAGCGACCTGGCCTTCGTCTTCGCCGCCAAGGTCGGCCATCTCGCGGCCGGCCCGAATCAGCCCGGCTGCATCGCCGACCTGACCACCATCGCCCGCTACCTGGGCCTGACCGTGCGCTCGGTGACCCAGCCCGACGGCCGGGTCGCGCTCAAGGCGCCGTCGTCCCTGTACGCCGCGCAGAAGCAGCTCACCGCCGGCGAGGAACTGACCGTCGTACGCCGCACCAAGCCTTCCGGTACCGGGACTTCGGCCGTTCGCCGGTTGCGCACACCGGAGAAGGGCGAACCGTGGGTGATGGTGCCCGTGGCCCTCCTGGGCGCGGTGCCGCACCGGCACGCACGGGCGTACGCGGTCATCTGCTATGCCCGGGCCCGGGGTCACCACCTGACCTACGCGGAGCTCGCCGACGTGCTCCGACACCAGTCCGGCCGCCGGATCGGCGAGCCGGTGAGCGTTCGCGCAGCCCGCGGCGTGGTCTCCGACCTGGAACGTTGGGGCTGGGTGGAGGTGGGCCGTCGCGAAGGGTGGCAGGGCCGCAACATGCTCGTGCCGCTCCGACCGTTCGAGCACCCGAGCGAACACGAGTCGGCGGCGGCCGCGGGTGTGGACACCGAGGCGATCGAGCCGGTGGACATCTTCGCCGGAGATTTTTCCGAGGAGGGGACTGCGGAGGGCGCTCGGAACGACAGCGCGGAGTCTTCCGCGGCCGGTAGCGCGGAACTCTGCGCGAAGGGGAGCGCGGAAGAGACGGGGGGAAAGCCTGCGAGGGAGTTCGGTGCGACGAGCGAGCCGAACAAGGCGAGCGGGATCGTCGAGGCCGTCGAGGCCGTCGAGGCCGTCGAGACCTTCCGCGACGGGGCCGCGGGGGAGTCGCGAGCGGCTGCCGCGACGCTTCCCGCGGCCCGTTCCGCGATGCCCTCGAAGACCGCTTCGCGAACCGGTCTCGTGGGCCCGTCCGAGTCGCCCCAGAACGGTATTTCGGCAGGTCGGAGCCTATGTGCGGAGGGTCAATGGACGTCGGGTGCGCAGGGGGTTGGGACCTCCGTCACGTATAAGGAAGACACTCCGATTGACCTACAGATGAACGCGGACTCCCGAGGGGGTTCCGCCCGAAGGGCGTCTTGCGGAGTAGACGGGCGCGAGCCCGCGACAAGCCCGCGATCGGCCTTCACGACGACCCCTGCGAATGGGGCGCCTGCGGCGGAACCCCGTCGAACTCGACACGTGACGGCGTCGAACCACCGGACCACCATCTCCGCAACGGCTGCGAAGGCGTTCGCCGGAATCGGCCCGCTGGTAGCCAGGATGAGCACCGGACAGCGGGTTCTCGCCGCCGGCCTGGTGGACCGCGCCGTGGCCGAAGTGGGCGACGCGGACCGGGTCTTCGCCCGGCTGGCGGACCGCTGGCGGACCCAGGAAGGGGCCGTCAGGAGCCCCATGGGTTGGCTGGACGGTCGAGGGCTGGCCCGGCGTGGCTGCGCCGATCCGAACTGCGAGGACGGCCGCCTGTGGCTGCCCGCGAGCGGTCCCGGCGTCGGGGTGGCCGGCGACCCGTATGCCTGCCGCAACTGCGCCCGCCAGGACGAGGATCGGCGGGCGGCGGCGGACGACCGCTTCGGTGCCGAGCGGCGTGCCGCGTACCGGTCCCGGCAGGTGGAGGCACCGGTCGTGCCGGCCCGACGGACGCCGACTCCGGCGCCGATCGGCACCTGCGACGACTGCGACAGGGCGGTTCGGGGGCTCCGGGAGGACGGGGTCTGCGCCGAGTGCCGTGAGGACCGTGAGGCAGCGGCCGAGGCTGCGGGAAGCGCGCCCCGAGCCCTTCAGTCGGCGTTCTGAGCGCCTTCGGTGCGGTCGGCGGGAGTTCGGTGGCCTTGGGGTCTGTGATGGCCTCAGCGGGCCGTTCAGCGACTTTGCAGTGATCGGGCGAGGTGGTGCGAGGCGGCGTTCGGCTTTGGTGAGAAAGCCCCCGAGCGCTGATGAATAGGGCGAATAGGTTTATTCGGGCGGGCTGTTCGCGTCGCGGCCGGTGGCCGGGCATGCGGACGGCGGAGCGAGGCTCGACGCGGTCCTGGCGAGATGCTCGGGCTCGGGCTTTTGCCGGGACTTGCGTTCAGGAAGCCGAGGGGGCTTGGCCGGCGATCGTGCGAGGAAGGCACGTGGGCTGCCGCTCGGTCGGGTTCGGCGCTTGCGCGCCCGTGCTCGTGGAGGGGCACATGAGTGCGCCGTCGGCGAGCACGGGGGACTGGATGGCCTCCGTGCCCGCCGACGGCGGGTTACTGCTGGGGCGAGAAGATCTCGGGGCGGCCGAGGGCGCCCTCGGCGTCGAGACGTTCGAGGAACAGTTCGACGGCGGCCGAGAACAGGTACACGACCAAACCCCGCTTCTCGGTCGCGGTGAGTTCGGTGTCGAGGTCGCGCGCGAGTTCGTACACGGCCGGGCTGACCCGGTAGCTGGAGGACTGGCTGGGGTCGGTGATACCGCCCCTGGCACGCAGGAACGAGCGGATCATCTCGATCTGCTCGTCGTTGTCGTCGGGGAGTTCGAGCAAAGCGGCGTTGAGGTAGTGGCCGAGGGCCAGCCGCCGGTTCTGCGACGAGCGCTTGTCGGCTGTCAGCCGCTTGCCCAGGCGTGCCTTGACGTCGGGCAGGAGCCGGAATCCCCAGGTCTCCCAGCCCTTGGAGTTTATCCGTGCGTCGAGAAAGCTATCGAGCAGCGACGCGTGCGCCGACTGCCCGCCGGCACCGCTGCCGACCGTGCTCGGCGCGGCGGGTGCCGGAGCGGGAGCGCTGCGCCGAGGAGCGCGGGCGGCCGGGGCCTTGGCGGGGGCGGATGCCTTCGCCGGCTGGGGAGCCGGGGTCCGAACCGGCTCTGCGGTACGGGGGGTGGTTTCGGCAACCGGGGCGGGGTCGGGGGCTCTTGCGGGCTCCGGCTCCGACTGTGAGGTCGGCATGGGTGCCGGTTGGGCGGTCGGGTGCGGAGCCGGCTCGGGCTCGGGCCGGGCCGCCTCGAGGCGAGGTGCCGGGGTGGGAGCCGGCTCCGGCTCGGGTGTGGCTTCCGGCCGGGGGTTCGGGGTGGCGGCTGCCGTCGCCGGTTCCGAGGACGGCTCCGCGGTCACGGGCTCGGCGGCCACAGGCTCGGGCTCGGGTGCCGAGACGGACTCGGCGGCCGCGGCCGCGACCGCGACGGGCTCCTGCGCAGGCGAAACCGTGCTTTCGGAGGCTCGCGGGGCTTCCTCACGCGCGGCCGCCGGGGCGGGAGCCTCCTCGACGGCGGGCGCCGCGGCGGCGTGTACCGGCTCGGGCTCGGGGGCGTGAGCCGGCTCGGGTTCGGGAGCCGGTACGGCGGTTGCCGCGTTCTTGAACGGCGGCCCCGAGGTCGTGCCGCCGGACGTGCCGCTGCCGCCGCCCATCTGTGCGAGGAGCGCCGCCGTCGAATCGGTGCCCGAGTTGAGGAAGCTGCCGTTCATGGCGTCCTGCAGCGCAGCCGCCAGGACCGACGACTGGACGGCGGGGGCCTTCCGGGCTTTGGCCCTCGACTTGGGCGCGGGCTTCTCGTCTGTCATCAGGCTGCCTGCTTCACACGGTCGAACAGTTCGATGGCCAGCTCGGTGTAGGCAACGCTCGCGGCGATGTTCGGTTGCTCTATGCAGACGGGGCGCCCGATCTCGTACGCCTGCGAGATCCGGCTGTCCCGGCGGATCTGCGTCTGGAAGGGGTCGAGGCCGTAGTCGGCCAGCCGCTGCTCGACCTGGTCGTCCTCGCTGGTGCGGCGGGACGGGGCATTGGCCTTGTTGATGACCGTGCCGAGGAAGCGCGGCTCGCACTCGCCGAGGGTGCGCTCTGAGGTGGCCGCCGTCAGGCCCTTGATCACCGCAGCGCCCTGGACGGTCGCGTACAGCGGTTCGCACACCGCGACCACGAAGTCGGCGGCGGCGAGGGCGACCGCGGACAGGGCGCTGACGCTGGGCGGGGTGTCGATCAGGATGATCGTGGGGGTACGGCGGATGGGTTCCAGGATGCGCCGCAGGATGCCGGTGGTGGAGAAGTCCATCCCGGCGATCTTGCGCTCCGCGTCGACCATGGTGCTCTGCACCGAGCCGAAGAGGCTGAGGCTGCCGGTGGTCTCGAACGACTTCAGCAGTTCGCTGCGGTCGAAGATCATCTCCGGTACGTCGGGCGTCATGCCGTTCAGCTGGGCGTACAGCGCGAAGCCGACCGAACGCTGGGGCTGCGGGACCACGCCGAGCGCGACGCCGGCCTGGGCCTGCGGCTCGAGGTCGACCACGAGGGCGTGAAAGCCGTTGATCGCCAGAGCGCTCGCGAGGTTCACCGTCGTCGTCGTCTTCCCGGGACCCCCCTTCTGGCTGGCCACCGCCACTACTGCACCCATGGTGCGTCCTCTCCAGGTAGAGCGGCCGAACGCCTGCGGGAGCCGGGTTTCTGCCCGGTGGCCTGTCAGAGCCGTCCACTGCACCTGACAGGGAAGACGACGTACCTCCGGGGTAGCTGCTCGATACTTCCGTCGGAAGCCCGAAAACGCAACGAACCAGGATCTAGCGGGCAGAACCTTCAAGACGTCCTTGAGGGGTCCGACCTAAGTTTTGTCTGTCAGGTTAGCAGCGGAATCCCAAAATTCACTGTGACACTCGAAAAACCCACCCGTATGTCCCGGTTAACCCGTTTGGTCGGGCGAAACAGCGCCCCCAACAGACTCTTTTGGCGCACGAATTGCCGATCGAACTCTCGATTTATGAGGCACCCGTTCGACATATCGAGACACAGGCCGAATCGTCGACCTGGGCGATCCCTCGGACACCCCCCGAACGGGCCGGCGCCCACCCCCCGGACGGACGCCTCATCCCGCACCCGAGCCCCTGATTGACCGGTCGAGTGACACCCCCACCCCACCGCCGCAGCATGCCGCCCCTCGACCACTCCTCGACCGGGCCCCCGAAATCACCCGAGAGAGGGCCCGGTCGGGCGTGTCGCGACTCCGGCGGTCGCGACGGGCACCGCGCAACACGGGTGCGGTTCGGCCGGGTTGGCGGGGTGGCCGGCACAGCACGGATGGCTTCCGGGGGTGGTGCGGTACCCGGCAATTTGGTGATGGGACGGGGCGAGCGCGTTCGATCGTGTGGGTCCCGGGTCCGCCCACGCGCGCGCCGACGGGTGAGTGAATCTCGGAACCAGTCGCCAAGCCGGCCGAGCGACGGCCTGCCGGATGCGCCTCGGCCTGCGGCGAAGTCGCACCACTCGATCCGCAGCCGGGCAGGCCGGCCGTTGTTCCCGGAAGCTCCCGAGCGGCTGTTGACGCAAGGGCCGGGCGCGGTCGCGGACCGAGCATGCTGCCGCCCCGCCATGGCCGGGGCGCGATCGGCCCGGCCCGGTGGACGCGGGACCCACACGCTCGACCACCCCACGCCGTCCCATCACCAACGCGACCGTCATGCCATCCGCGCTTGCACATGTCGACCGCCCGTCTTTCCGCCCGGTGATCGGTTCGACCCGACGCCGGTCGGTCCGCCCGCCGTCCTGCTCGCGCGCCGTTCCGTCGCGTTACCCGGCCGCTCGCCCAGGCGTCGGTACGTCGGTCGGTCGGTCCGCCCGCCGGTCGAGCCCGTCGTTGTGCGCTGGGCGGAGCGCTCTGTCGAGCGTGTGGGCCGTAGGACGGTCGCCCGCATGCGCGGATGTGCGTTCCGCCCGTCCGGGCCGCCACAGAGGCGTTGAGAGGCCGTCCCGGCCGTGGTGCCACACGCGCGTCGTGCGCTTGCGTGTGTCGGCCGTCCGCCGAGTCGATGGCCGACCCGAACGTGTACCCCTTCGGCTGTCGGTCGTTCGCGTGCGGCGTCGCTCGGGCGTTCCGCCGCATCGGCCGCACATCGAGTCGGCCGCACATCGCATCGGCCGTTCCGAGATCCGTTGGCCGGTTGGTCGCAAGGCCGGTTGCTCGCAAGACTGTCGGATCGGGCCGTACGCAGGCCCGTCCGGAGGGGCGACCGTCCGCCCGACGGCCCATGGACCAGCCGACCGACCGGCCCGTACGCAGACCCGGTCGGCCATCCGCCCGTCGTTCCGACCGCAGACCCACCGCCGGTCAGGAAGAGCGAGCCGGCCGGCCGTAGATCGATCCCTCCGCCCGGCCATCGCTCCACACGTCCGCCCACCCGCACGTGCACCCAGCCGGCTGTGCACCCGAGCATCGCTCCGTCCGTATGTCGCTCCGTCCGTCCGTCGATCCATCCGACCGCAGGTCCATCCGTCGTTCGTTCCGCCCGCATGCCCATCCATCCGCATGCCCATCCATCCGCACGCCCGTCCCACCCAACACCCGCCCGTCCAGGCATACGCACGCACGGTCACTCGTCCGCCCACCGAGGCAGCCATCGAGCCGCAGACCCACTTATCCGCCCACCCGTCGTTTCGGCCGACCGCCCGCACATTCATCCAGCGTTCTGCCCGAAGGCACATCCCTCCAGCTGTCCACCCAAACACACGTCCATCCAACCGCACACCGGCCCGAACACCCGTGCATCTGTCGATCGATCCATCCGCACACACGGTGATCCATCCGCACAACCGTCGTTCCACCCGAACGCCCAGCCATTCGTACATCCACCCCTACAGCCGACCATCCACCCGCACATAGGCACAGCCACAGCAACGCCCACACCTACATCCAGCCATCCACCGATACATCCGACCGAACGTCTGCCCACCCATTGCGACACTCATAGAGCCGTGCATCCGTAGACAGATACGCACGCCCGACCGTAGGTCCACCCATTGATCCGTGCGCCCGACCGCAGATCCACAGACACATCCACACGTCCAAGCATCCACCCGCACATCCAGCGCAACAGACGCCCGCACACCCGCCCGCACAGCCGCCGTTTTAGTGTTGCAGTGTTCCGAACATACCCCGCTTCGTCACATTGAACATCTACACGAACATGTACGCGCACTTACGCTCATGCAGCTTAGCGAACATCTCTATGAACATGATGCGCACCATCTCATGACACATACTTCGCTCCAGATGCCGCAACAATCTCCGTTGCATGAGTTGTGAATTTGTGAAATTGCCAGGTCAGAGGCCATATATGCACCTGGCAGTTGGGCCCAAGCTCCGTTGTCCCGACCACGTGGGTCGTCCCTCGAGTACCAGAAGAAAGTATCGACAGGTGCCGATCGATCGTCCGTCAGTGTCCACTGGAAGCCAGAGCTGAACGGCTAGCCCTACCCTTCACCACGTCGGCCTTCGAGTGTCCACTCCAACGTTGGGAGCGCACACGCCTGCCGACCTCGCCAGCCCCAGCCTCGGGCAGTACATATCGCCGAAGCCCCACGGCCAAGAACACCCGAAGGCTGCCGTCGGAGCGTCGCCAGACGACGTGCTTCAGGACCACGAAGCTCTCCCCGCCGAGGTCACGGCTGAAGACTACGCGAGTCCGGCTCCCCCTCCGAACCCCGAGAAATGAGTGCACGAGGACTGTTCCTGATGGGAAAGCCATCATCAGCCTGCGTACGCATCCCACCTCGCAGCGCCCAGACAAGCAGACCAGGTACCCGAAATGCCACCCACGAGCCTGCCTCGCTACATCGCGGGAGGCTCCTTCAGCGTGAACAGGGTGCGCAAATCCGCGCACAGCCATGCGGTAAGCCACCCGCAGGGCCCAGCCGGCAAGGTCCGTTCGAACAACGACGGCTCGGTCACCGGCACCGCCACCACCGTTGCCATCGCCCGTACCCGCCCCGGACAAGACAGACGCGGCTTGCGGCGGCGGCCCATTGCCCAGCTACTCCGGTCCACGCCCCCATTGCTCGACCCCTTCCGACCCACCACCGGAGCCATGATCGAGCGCATCCACGCCCCTCCAGCCGGCAGAGCTCCGGATTACGCCGAGGGCGCGCACGCTCGGGCACCCAAACCACGAACCCCGGCCCGGGGTCGGACGCACCGCAACCCCCGCCGGCGCCAACCCCCGCCGGCGCCGCAACCCGCACCCTGCATTCCGCGGGAGGTCACGGCCGCAGCAAGGTTGACGAGGGCAACCGCCCGATCGCCGGCAAGGTCGAGGGGCCGGTCCTGCGGCAGCGGCTCGCCCGAAAGACTCCGTGCCCAGCGGTTCGTCTCAACAACGCCGGCCGGAGCGGGATGACAACAGTGAGCCGACCGCGGCTCGGTACCGAGGGGCGGAAGGACGTTCTCAACGTCGCGCACCGCGAAACGCGCGTACATGGATCTGGGATCAGGATTGCTTCGGCGTCCACCGGTTGTTGCTGCGCGAACGCCGGCACCTGCGACAACGAAGTTCGGCGGCAAACCCGGCAACACGTTCAGGCCGGCGCGCGAGATCGTGTTCCTTCGCTGAGAGCCATGGCAGAAACCCGATCACCAGCCCGCAGACCCCCTCTGACCTGGGCTTTTGTTCGAATTCCCGCGTGCGGCGCGATCTGTTGATGCCCGGTGTGATTCCCTGCGTTTCCTCAAATCAGGCCCTCAGAGCGCCATCTGACGCATCATCGCAGGTCAGAGCCTTGTCCGGGAGGCCGAGAGGGTGCCTGGCTTGATCCGATGTGACCGAGTAGCCGATTTGGTCCCTCGAGCGCCGGGGCCGGCTCCGCGGATCGTCGGATCGTCCCGGCAACCGGATGACGTGACGCAACGTGGGATCCTAACGTGGCGGATCATGAACATCCTGATCGTAGGTGGCAGTGGCTTCCTCGGCCGCGAACTGGCCCGGCAGGCAGTGACAACCGGACACGCCGTGACGGCAACCTTCGCGACCACCGCAGGTGACATCCCCGGTGTTCACTGGCTGCCCCTGGACCTGCGCCACAGCGAGGAGATCACGTCGGCGCTCGCGCGGGCCCGGCCGGACGTCGTCATCAACGCGGCGTCTCGCAAGGCCGACTGGGCAACTACGGCCGATGGCGCGATCGGCCTGGCGATGGCCGTCACCCGGCAGGGAGGCCGACTGGTGCACGTATCCAGTGACGCCGTCTTCTCCGGCGCCGCCATCCGCTATGACGAATCCGCTACACCGGATCCGATTACCCCTTACGGAGCCGCGAAGGCTGCGGCCGAAACAGCGATCCGGATACTCGCGCCGGCCGCCGTCATTGCCCGTACCTCGTTGATCATCGGCGAAGGTGATTCCGAGCACGAGGCGCTCATCCACGATCTGGCCGCCGGGCGACGAGATGGCGTGCTGTTCACCGATGACATTCGGTGCCCCGTTCATGGCACCGACCTCGCCCAGGCCCTTCTCGAGCTGACCACCTCCGATCACACAGGCGTGTGCCATCTCGCCGGGTCGGACGCGATCAGCCGCCATGAACTCGGTGTCCTGATCGCCGACCGAGACGGACTGGACCACGCCCAACTGACCGCAGGCCGCCGCGCCGACACCGGTCCCCCGGGCCCACTGGACGTCCGCTTGGACAGCACCCGGACGCAACGCACGTTGCACACCACGCTGCGCGGCGCCCGCGACTTCCTACGCCGCGAGCAGTGACTCGTACGCCTTTTCCACGCCCCGGGCCATCCGCGCCCCTGCTGCCCGTGCCGGTTCGACCGGCACGGGCAGCAGGGGCGGCGAAGTCACATCACGCGACGGCGGTTCCCTCGAGTTCGACCATCTGGCCGGGGATCGCCAGTCGCGTCACCCCGAGCATCGTGGTGGTCGGCGCCACCCCGGCGGCGCCCAATCGCGCCGCCAGTTCGCCGTAGTGCCGGAAAAGCAGATCGACGTCGGTCGTGTAGACGTTGAGCCGGATCAGGTTCGCGAGGGACATGCCGGCCTCGCCGAGTACGGCCTCCAGGTTGTCGATGCTCAACGCCAACTGCGCGGCCATGTCACCGTCATGCTGGGGCTTGCCGTCGCCACTCATCGCGGTCTGCCCCGAAATGTACAGGGTCCGTGTGTGTCCGGAGACGACCTCGCCCTGGTTGAACCCCATGTCCACCGACCATGCCACCGGGTTGACCGCCGTTCGTTCCATTGCTTCGTGGCTCCATTCGATTCGCTTCATGGGGAGTGCGTACGTCCATCGGCTCGGTAGCCGCCGGTTTCGACGTCGCATTGACGAGCCTCTCAACAAATCACGACACCCTTGGTCATGTATTTGGTTAGAGTTCTCGCATGCGCGCCGACCGATTGGTTTCGCTGGTGCTACTGCTGCGCCAGCGTGGTCGGTTGACCGCGGACACGCTGGCCCGCGAGTTGGGGGTATCCACCCGCACCGTGCTGCGCGATATCGAGGCGCTGTCCGGGGCCGGCGTTCCGGTCTACGCCGAGCGCGGCCGGCACGGCGGTTTCGCGTTGTTGCCCGGTTTCCGGACCGAGCTCACCGGGCTGAACCACGACGAGGCCCTGGCCCTGTTGACCGCCGGATCGGGGCGCGGCGAGCTGGTATTCGGTCTCGGCTCGGCGCTCGCGTCGGCCATGCGGAAGGTGGTCGACGCGCTGCCTGAGGGGCACCGGGCCACCGCGAGCGACGCTGCCCAGCGATTTCTCGTCGACCCGGAGACCGACCTGCTCTCACGCCGGCTGGCCGCCGATGACGTACCCGACAGCACAATGATCGAGCTCCGGCGCGCGGTGCTCGCCGGACACAAGCTGCGCATCCACTACGCGGCCACCGGCCAGGAGCCACAGTGGCGCACGGTGGACCCGATCGGCCTGGTCACCGTACGCGACCGGGGCTATTTGCTGGCCACAAGATCCGGCGCGGACCGCACCTACCGGCTGTCTCGGGTATTGGCCGCCGAGGAACTCCCCGAAGCGGCACAGCGGCCGGACCGGGTCGATCTGGACCGGGCCTGGCAGGAACGCAGCACGCGGTTCCGGACCGGCGGCGACCAAGTCGCCGTGCTGCTAAGGGTGAACCCGGCGCGACGGGAGGAGCTGGTGGGTACCGCGCTGGCCGTCCTCGCCGAGGAAGCCGACGCAGATGGCCGGTTGCGGCTGGAAGTGACCTTCCAGGATTCACGACACGCCGAATGGGCCCTGTGGCAGCTCGGCATGGACGCGGAAGCCCTGGCCCCGCAAGCGCTGCGGATCGCCCTCCGCAACCGTGCCGCCGCGATGGCCACCCGCTACGGAGACTCTCTCTGAGCCGAAGGCTCCAGCGAGCTGCTCGTTGCCCGCCGTATCCGGCTCGTTCGACATCGACTCGCGCCTGGTGGCCGGCCTTCGAGCAGCGCGGCGTTGCTCGGCTTCTCCTCGCGCGGGCGCTCGTGCGGATGGGGCTGGAACGGGTCGTGGTTCTTCCGTACTTCGTTGCGGGGAGTCGGTCTGCGAACGATCATGGCCGTCATGGCGCAACCGAGTCGGATCATCGAATGTGGAGACTTTGTTCTGCGACGCTGGCGGGTGGAGAGCGACTTCGCTTCCGCTTTCACGTTGATCGAGGAGTCTCTGGAGCATCTGCGTCCCTGGGAGCCGTGGGTCGCCGGCCACAGTGAGGAGACAACCCGCGGCCTCCTGGCGAAGTCCGAGGCGAGGTGGGAGAGCGGTGACGTGTACAACTACGCCATTGCCAAGGACGGCACCCCCGTCGGCATGTGCCAGACCTCCCGCGGGACCGAGCCCCAGGGGCGGCGCATGGGGTATTGGCTGCACCCTGCCGCCACCGGACAGGGCATCGCCACGAGGGCGACCGCGGCCCTGATAGCCGAGATGTTCACCCTGCCGGACGTGGAATACCTGGAGATCGCACACGACTTGGCCAACATCTCCAGCGCCGCCATACCGCGCCGATTGGGCTTCACCGAAATCCGGCGTGAACAGGCGAGGCCACCCGTAGCGCCTGCCGGCACCGGGATCGACGTGATCTGGCGGCTGAACCGTCCGACGCCGCCCGTCGACGGCACTCGCCGCCCCTGAAATACCGGGCCCGTCGCGCTCGGTTCCTGTCCTTTCGCGGCCAACGCGACGTCCCCATGGGCGCCAGACGGATTGTCGTGGGACGGAGACGGCTGCCGTGGTGTGCGGTCTCGATGGCCACACCCTGGAGGGCGTGTTCGTGGCGTCGCCCGCTTGCTCGATCGGGCCGGGGCTCGTGAGGGCGATCCGTATCGGGGTAGGTACGCCGCCGCGCGGGTGCCTCGTGGGCCTGGTCCTTTGGTCGTGCTTGGTCGGGTGGCCCGTCCTGAGCGTGCGTGGCCCGACACCCCCAGGGGTGCCGGGCCACGGCTTCGCAGGTTCGGGTGAGTCCAATTGGACTCGGACTGTCAGCGGCGGACGGCGAGTGCGTCGACTTCGAAGAGCATGTCGGGCAGCGCCAGGGCGGCGACACCGAGGAGGGTTTGGGCCGGGGGCTTGTCACCCCAGATGCGGGTGATCACCGTGAGGAGCGCTTCGAGCTTTGCGTGGTCGTGGTCGACGATGTACGTGCCGAGGCGGGCCACGTCCTGGAAGCCCAGGCCCGCTGCGGCCAACGCGGTGCCCAGATTGGCGAAGGAGCGTTCCACCTGGGCTGCGAAGTCCGATGATTCGACCGCGCCGGTCTGGTCGGAGCCGTACTGGCCGGCGATGAAGACCAGGTCGGGATTGGGCGCGTCGACGACGTGGCTGTAGCCGAATGCCACCGGGTTGTGCAGGTCGGCCGGGTTGGTGATGGTGATGGAGCCGCTCATGGTCTGGTTCTCCCTGGTGTGATGGTGGTTCCGGAGTCGGTGTTTCAGGAACCGGTCGTTCGGAGCTGGTTGTTCGGAACGGGTTGTTCGTGCGGTGGGTGAGGCGTCATCGGTCGGTGAGGCGCCATCGGTCCGCGGTCGGGCGGCGGGCGGCGGCTGCGGTCAGGGCGGTGAGGAGAGCGAGCGCGGCGCCCAGCCACGGGGCAGCGGCGGTGGCGATGTTGTCGACGGCGAGGGCGCCGAGGAGGGCGCCGAGGGCGATGGACAGGTTGAAGACGGCGACGAACAGGGACGTTGCCGCTTCGGTGGCCTTCGGCGCCGCAGTGAGCATCCAGGTCTGCAGGCTCACGGGTGCGCCGCCGTAGGCGAAGCCCCACACGATCAGCAGGGCGATGCCGGCTGCCGGGACGTCGTGCAGGAGGGCGAGCAGGGTCAGGGCCACGGTCAGGGTGGTGGTGATCGCGAGGAGCGTGCGCCGGGCGTCGCGGGAGGCTCGGGTGCCCGCCGCGAAGTTGCCGGCGACACCGGCCACGCCGTAGCCGAGGAGCAGGACACCGATCAGGCCGTCGTCGACGCCGGCCACGTCCCGCAGGATGGGGCGGACGAAGGTGTACGCGACGAAGTGGCCGGTGATCAGCAGGAATGTGAGCGCCAGCCCCGCTCGTACGCCGGGGTTGTCGCGGCCGAGCCGGGACAGGTCGCGGAACGTCATCCGCCGGGCGGAGGCTTCCGTGGGCAGCGGTGGCAGCAGGAACACCAGGACCACGAGCGCGACCAGGCCCAACGCGCCGACGGCAGCGAAGGCGGCGCGCCAGCCGGTGAGTTCGCCCATGAAGGTGCCTGCCGGGACACCCAGTACGGACGCGGTGGAGACGCCGCCGAAGACCACGGCGGTGGCTCGGGCGACCTGTGCCGGGGGCACCAGGCGCAGGGCCAGGCCGCCCGCGATCGCCCAGAAGCCGCCGACGCCCACGCCGACCAGTACGCGGGCGACCAGGACCACCGCGAAGTTCGGCGCCGTCGCGCAGGCCAGGTTGGCGATGCCGACGAGGGCGATCAGCGCCGCGAGCAGTGCGCGGCGATCCAGCCGGCCGGCGGTCACGGCGATCACGGGAGCGGCGAACGCGGCGACGATTCCGGGGGCGGTGACCATCAGGCCGGCCGTGCCCGCGGAGACGTCCAGCGTGGTTCCGACCGGGGTCAGGAGGCCGACCGGCAGCAGCTCGGAAGTCATGAGGGAGAAGATCCCGAGCGCGACCGCACCGACGGCAAGCCAGGCGCGGAGCATCGACGGGGGAGATGGAGATGGAGATGGAGGTGGCGTGAGCGAGTGGGGAGGTGGCGTGGGAGGTGGTGGTTGCGAGGGTGTGTCGGGATGGGACCGAGGTCGGGTTTCGATACTGGCTCGGGGTTTCGTTTCGGACCGGCCTCGGGATTCGAGCCGGGAGTCGGCGTGGGGGCGGGGGTTCGGGATCTGCTTATTCACGATGTTTGATATCCAGAATCTAAATCGTCGGACATCCCTTGATGAGAGAGATGCGGGCACGGTTCCCCGGGTCGGCGGATCCACGGAAGTGGGAAGCCAATGCCGTGCCGTCGTGGTTTTATTCTGGATCTTCTCTATCCAGAATTCAAGTCTCGCTTCGGATCCGGCCCACTCGCCTCCTCCCTCCTCTCCTCACTCGCACCACCGGTCCATGATTTTGCTTCTCGGGGGGCGGTGGCTTGGGAGTCAGGGGGTGGTGATGGTTTGGTTCAGGCGGGTCAGGGCTTGGTGTAGTTCGCGAGCGGTGCCGATGGGCAGGATGGCCGCTCGGCCGGGGACTCGTACGCCGCCGGTGAGGGCGACCCGGGTGGTGTCGCCTTCCGGTACGGCCGCCATGCCGATGATCACGAATCGGCTTTGCAGCCAGCACCAGCCCGGGCGCAGGATGCCGTCGAAGCGGGCCCGCATGCCATAGCGGCTGCGCGCGTGGGCCTCGACGCGGTCGCCTTCGCGCCGGGTGACCCGTACGTGGCGCATGTCCGGTTGGAACCGACCGAAGCCGTCCTCCAGATCGCCCATCACGGCCCAGACGTCGGCGAACGGTGCCGGGATCACGCCCTCGACGACGCGCGCGCCGGGGATGCCGGCGGTCAGCGCCCGGAGGCGGCCGACCGCGTCGATCAGGCCGGGGTCGATGGCGCCGGACTCGACGCTGCCGGACTCGACGCTGCGAGGGTCGAGTGGCTCGGTCATGCCGTCCACATCCTTCGGAATCCGGCCCGGGCGCGATGCAGCCGGGACTTGACGGTGCCTTCGGGTACGCCGAGCAGGTCCGCGGCGGTTTGTTCGTCCAGGCCCTCGACGTCGCGCAGGACCAGTACGGCGCGGTGCTCGGGGGAGAGCCTGGCCAGTACGTCGTTGATGTCGGCGGCGAGTTGGGGGTCGCCCGGTGCGGGGAGTTCGGTCGATTCGACGGGGGTGTCGCGGCCTGCGCGGCGGGCGATGCGGACCGCCTCGCGGGCCGCGATGGCGCGAACCCAGCCGTACAGCGCTTCCGGTTCGTCCAGGGTGCGCAGCGCGCGGAAGACGACGACCAGGGTTTCCTGGACCGCGTCCTGGCGGGCGTCCAGGGCGATCGGGCCGCAGATGGTGGTGACGTAGGGGATCAGGTGATCGAGCAGGTCGCTCATCGCGATGGTGTCGCCGCGGCGGGCGGCGCGGGCGAGAGCGACGCCGCGCGTGCGACGGTCGGTTGCTTGGCTTTTCGGTGTTTGCTCCCGCGTCGTTTGCTCGCGGGTGGTTCGGTCTCGGGTGGTTTTATCTCGGCTTGTTCGGTCTTCGGGTTTCGCGTCTGCGGTGGTTCGGTCTGCCGTGGTTCGGTCTTGGGTCGGTCGGTTCTCGGCTGGTTGGTTTCGGGCTGTTCGGTCCTGGGCTGGACGGTCTTCGCTTCGGCGATCCGGCACGGTGATGATCATCTCCCGGTGACCCCGGTCCGGGGCAGTCGACGCGACGTGCGGCGGAAGCCGGTGAGCGCGAGCCGGGCGGCCGCGTATCCGAACGCCACGCATACCGGCGTGTAGACGATCAGGTTGAGGCGGTGGAACGTGCTGCCCGGGTCGGTTCCGATGCCCAATGCCCACACCACGCCCACCGTCGCGCGGACGGCGAGTCCGGCGGCGACCGCGGCGGTGATGAGCGCGGTGGTCCGGCCGCCTCGGTCGCGGCTGTGTGCGTACACGCCGACGGCACCGGTGCCGAGCAGTGCGCAGAGCGGCAGCAGGACGCGTGGGGTGAACGGGACGTCTGCGTTGAGGAGTCCCTGGGAGAGCGCCTCGGTGCTGTCGGCGGGCCAGGTCGGACCGGCCGCCCAGAACGCGTGCAGCAGGGCGTCGGCGGTGAGCAGTGCGGCGACGGCGGTACCGGCGCGTCTTCTGCCGGCGCTGCCGGGTGCCGCGGCGCCCGGTGTTGTGGTTCCGGTGGCGGTGCTGGTGGTGTGCACGGCGAAGTCCCTTCTGGGGCCGACGGGTTGTCGGCTGGTCGACCCGTAGACCGGCTGCGCGGGCGGGCGATTCGGCCGATCGGATCGAACGGTCGAGCGTCGGGAAGAGGACGCCGGGCGGGAAAAGGTTCCATGTGACGCCGGGCACACCTGCGGACCGCACCTACCGGGCACACCCGCCGGGCGCAGCCATGTTCGAAGGCAGGTTCTCGGCCCGTCAGGTGCACGGCTCGGCGGGCGCCGGTTCTACGCGATCCGCGATAAGCCCTTGCCAAGGGATACGTAATTACGTAACTTCGAACTATCGAAGGTTGGGGTCCGATCGACACCACGAATCGACCGACGAGCCCACACGGGGAGCCGCACGATGCCTATGCGTAAGGCCGCCACGGCCATGAATCGCCTCTGCTGGATCGCGTTCTTCGCGGTCCTGGTCGCAGGGATGTACTACGGCTACTCCTGGATGTTGAGTTGGATCCCGCTGGGGTTGATGATGGTCACCCAACTCCTGGTGAGCTGGGCGCCGGACGAGCCGGATGAGTCGGTCGAGCCGGACGCCACCGCGAAGGCCGGTGCCGGTGTCGAGCCCGGCGCGAGGCCCGGCGTGGAGGTGGAGGCGCCGGTGTCCGGGCGATGGCGGGCGTTGAACAGCCCGGCCGACAAGGTGCCGAGCCACGGCACCAGGGCCTATGGGCAGGCGTACGCGATCGACATCGTCGCGGAGCCGGAGGGCGGGCGGGCTCGCCCGAGGTTCGGGTGGTGGCCGGTGGTACGGCGCAGCCGCGCGTTCCCGGGGTTCGGGCTGCCGGTGTCGGCGGTGGCGGACGCGACGGTGGTGCGGGTGGTCGACGGCCAACGCGATCATCTCAGCCGCAACTCGTTCCCGGCGCTGGTCTATCTGGTCGTCGAGGGCGTCGTCCGGGAAGTGGCCGATGCGCGTCGGCTGGTCGGCAACCACGTGATCCTGGATCTGGGCGACGGGGTGTACGCGATGTACGCGCACCTGCGGCGTGGGTCGGTGGTCGTGCGGGAGGGCGAACGGGTGCGGGTGGGGCAGGGGTTGGCGCGTTGTGGCAACTCGGGGAATTCCAGCGAGCCGCACGTGCACTTTCAGCTCATGGACGCCGCCGACCTGACCGTGGCGCGCGGGATTCCGTTCGCGTGGCGCGGGATCGGGGTGCCATCGAACGACGAGGTCTTCAGCGCGTCGAGCACCGTCAGCCGGCCGGGGACTCCGTGACCGGTCGGTGGAAGCGGTCCGGTCCCTCGAACCCCTGGGCCGGGGTGCCGACGGGCGGTAGTCCGAGCGAGCCGAGACCGGGCAGGACCGGGCGGGCGGGACCGGGGCAGGCGCCGACGCGGGATTCGCAGGCGCAACGCGATGACCGATTGCCGCCGGCATCGCGTGGGTTCGGTGACCACGATGGGTTCATGAGTACCGAGAACACGGTCCTGCCACCGACGCCCATGCCCGCCCCCGAGTCCGCGCCGGCCGCCGCCCCCGAACCCGGTGGCGCGCTCGCCGTCCTGGAGACCTTCTTCGCGGCCGAGGCCGCCTATGTCGCCGCCGGTGGTCGTCTGGGCGGGGCGAGCTTCGCGGAACTCGCCGCGTGCCTGGATCCGGACGTGGTCATGTACCAGTCGCCGGGGCTGCCCTATGGCGGTCCCCGCTACGGTCCGAGCGGGATCGAGGACTTCATGGCCGCGATGAGCGAAGCGTGGCAGGACATGGAATTCCTCGAACAGCGCTTCGCGGTCGACGGCGACTCGGTGGCGATCCTCAATCACGGCCTGCTGACCGCGCGCGCCACGGGCCGGGTTCTGGACACCTGGGTGATGCAGATGATCACCATCCGGAACGGACTGATCACCGAGATCCGCCCGTTCTACTGGGACACCAAGGCGGTGGACGCGGCCTTGACGCCTTGACCCTGATGCCTCGACGCCGGTCGCGACATCGCCGTGCTCGGGTCCCTTCGGTGGGCGGATGAGCCCGTCACGGACGCGAGGGCCGGGCTCCGGTGCGGCTCCCGAGGCTCGGTGTCGGCGTATGGGTGCCGACCCGTGGTCGCGAGCCGCCGGGGAGCCGGACAAGGCGTGTCCCGGACAGCCGCCTCGGTCGTTTCGGTCAGGCGACTTCCGCCGTCGCGGGCTCGGGAAAGCGGGTGCGGAAGGTGAAGGCGTGCGCGGTCGGGCCGTGTTCGCGGAGGTGGTCCAGGCGGCTCTTGCCTTCGGCGACGGTCGGGACGGTGCCGGCCGGGATCCACCACAGGACCTGCGACATCTCCGCGAGGTGCTCGAACCAGTCCTGGCGGCGGCGCAGGTATTCCAGATGGCCGCTGCGGTAGACGAACTCCCAGAGCAGGTCCGGGGTTTCCCATACCGACATGGTCACGATGCTGTCGGCGTCGTACGGGCGGACGTCGGTCGCGTCGGGAACGCCCTCGTCCTCGCCCTTCATCCGCCAGACGAAGCCGGGCGCGTGGTCCGCGAGTTCGTTCACCGGATCGAGGCCGGCGACGAAGTCGACCATGGTGGGCGTATCCAGAGGGGCGAGCATACGCGCGACGTTGAATTGGGCGATGTGATGTGTCGAGGGCATGAGGTCACCTCACCAGGTCCCGAGATATATGTCAACGAAAATTGTTTTTAGAGATTGTGGGGGTGTGGAGGAGGGTGGATCGGGGGGATCAGTCGACCGGTCCCCGCCCGCTCGCCCCGTTCACCGGCCCCGCGTTCGCGGCCTGTCGCCCTTTCGCGGTCTCCTCCGCCGACCGCTCGACCACCACGCAGCAGCGTCCCGGCACCGAGTCCAGCCTGGCCCGGTGTCCGGCCGCGCCCAGGCCGTCGAGGAGCCCCTCCACCAAGGCCAGGTTCATCCCGCACACCAGCGGCGGGAAATCCTCGGCCAGTTGGTGGAAGGGGCAGTTCCGGAGCAGGATCCGGGACGTGTCGTGCGGCTCCCCGGGCGTCGCCGGGACATCCTGATCGGCCCGCTCGTGCTGCGGCTGCGACTCCGGGGCCGGGCTCGGCAGCGCGTCCGGGGCCGGCTCGTATCCGCGCGCCGTCAGCGCCGCGACCACCCGATCGTGCTCGTCCGCGCCCTGCCCACCGTTCGTGCCGTCCGCGTTGTCCGTGTCGCTCGCGTCACCCGTCGTCGGCCCGCCGAGCGCCCTCCCGGCCAGCCGCCCGGTGTCGTACGCGGCCGCGTGTACCGCCCGATCCGCGCCCGCGCGCTCGACCGCGTCCGCCAGGATCTGGCCGGCCGTGTCGTAGGCGCGCGGTGGCAGGCTCACGCTGGTCTCGATCGTGCTGCGGCGGTACAACTTCGCGGGTCGGCCGGCGCCTGGCCCGCCCTTGCCGGCGGGCCGTGCGTACTCGGTGCTGAGCAGGCGTGCCTCGGCGAGCTTGTCCAGGTGGAACGCCGCGAGCGTGCGCTGGATCCCGACCGCGTCGGCCGCCTCGGCTCGCCCGACCGCGCCCTCGGCGGCGGCGATGTAGCGGTACAGGGACCGGCGTACCGGGTCGGCGAGCACTCCCACCGTGTCGAGCGCGTCATCACCGGGCGGGGGAGGGGAAGAGAGGTCGGACACAACCGGAGTGTAGGCGAGCCGATGGCCGGGACCTCGGGACGGTGGGGCGAGCGGGGCCGGCGCGGGCCGCCCGAAGCGCGGAGCCGGGCGCATGGCTGCGGGTGCGGCTGACGGTGTGGGTGCGGGTCGCGCCGCTCGCGCCCGCTCAGCCGAAGTCGAGTTCGCGGATCGGGGCCGACTCGCCGTCCCAGGTTCGGGCGGCCTCGCGGATCATCGCGAAGAAGTCGCGGTGGAGGGTGACCTCCAGGGCCTCGACGACGGTGCCGCCGTGCGCCTCGGTGGGGAAGTAGGCGAAACGGCCGCCCGGGCCGGAGGTGCCGTGGTGGTACGGGTGTACGCCGGCTCGGGCGAATTCGGCGAGGTACGCGTCGTAGTCGGTGGTGAAGTGGCCCAGGTGATGCAGGCCCTCGCCGTGCTCGCGGCGGAAGTCGCGATAGGCGCTGGGGGCTTCGGGGTTGAGCTGCTGGATCAGCTCGATCTGTCGGTCGCCGGCGTAGGCGATGCCGACGGCGATCCGGGCGTCGGTGGGCTTGCCCCGGTAGTAGGTCTCCCGGATCGCCGCCTGCGGGAAGTGGAAGAACGGGCCGACGCCCAAAGTGGTCGACCAGTGGCGCATTGCGGCTTCGACGTCGTCGACGACGTAGCCGAGCTGGTCGACGGAGCGGATCGCTGGTGCCATGGGTGCTCCCGGGGTCGGATCCGATCTGCGGGGCCGAGGGGACGGCGGGCAGGAGAGTGGGCGGGTACGGAGCGGTCGGGGCGGGTGGTCGTGGTGGGTGTACGGGTGCGTGATCGCGGTACGCAATCGCACGGTCGGGCGCTCGGGAAGGCCACGCACCCGGGAGGTTGCACAACCCGGGAGGCTGCACAACCCGGGAGGCCGCGCACCCGGGAGACCAGGCGTCCGGGAGATCAGGCGTCCGGGGACGCCCCGCTCACCGCCCCGGCCAAGCCCCCGCGACCAGCTCGCCGCCCTTGAGGACCGCGCGGGGTGGTCGGTCGGCCAGTACGCCGATGTCGGTCGTCGGGTCGCCGTCCAGGATCAGCAGGTCGGCGAGCCGACCCGGTTCGATGCGGCCGAGGTCGTCCCCGCGTCGGGCCAGTTCGGCGCCGTTGCGGGTCGCCCAGCGCAGGACGTCGAGCGGAGTTACGCCCGCGTGCTCGGTGTAAAGACGCAGCTCCGCGCCGTACATCCCGTGCGGGAAGCCGATCGCGCCGTAGTCGTCGCCGAGCACGAACCGCACGCCGGCGGCCTGCGCCTTCGGGATCATCGCGTACATGTGGTTCAGGTCGGCCCTGATCGCGTCGGCGGCGAAGCCGAGTCCCGAGCCCATGAAGCCGAGGAAGTGCTTCGGGAAGTGCAATGAGGGCACCACGAACGCGCCGGTCTCCACGAGCGCGGCGATCACCTCGTCGTCCATCTCGTCGCAGTGGTCGACGATGTCGATGCCCAGTTCGAGCGCCATCATGATGGCCGGCTTGTTGACCAGGTGCGCCCGGATCAGCACGCCGCGCTGATGGGCCGCCTCGATCGCGGCGGCCAGTTCCGCGCGGCTCATCTCGATCCGGTCCTTGGGCGCGGTGGTGCCGTGCCCGCCGGTCACGAACAGCTTGATCACGTCCGCGCCGCGCTTGATCTCCTCGCGTACGCCGAGCCGGAAGCTCTCCGCGCCGTCACACAACCGCACCGCGCCGGAAGCGCCCATGCCCCAGTGCCACGGGACGCCGTCGTTGGAGTGCCCGGTGGTGGACAACTCGCGCGAGGAGGCCCAGAACCTCGGGCCGGGGATCAACCCGTCCTCGATCGCGCGCTTGACGCCGCCCTCGACGTCGTTGGACCCGCCCGCGCCGACCACGCCGGTGTAGCCGAGTTCGAGCGCGGTGCGCAGGTTCCGCGCGGCGATCAGCGCCTGGTAGGAGGGCGGGTACTCATTGCCGTACGGCGTGTTCGGCTTCGAGCCCAGCTCGTGGTAGGTCGCGTGGAAGTGGCACGTGAACATGCCGGGCATCAGGGTGTGTCCGGCCAGGTCGACGAGTACGTCGCCGTCCTGCGGGTCGGGCCGCTCGCTTCGCACGGCGACGATCCGCTCGCCCTCCACCACCACCGTGCGATCGGCGACGGCGGCGTTGGTCCCATCGAGCAGGTTGACCCCGGTCAGTACCAGACGAGTCACGGCAGACCTCTCTCCCGCCACGGGAAATGACACAGCGTCAGATGCGGCGTGCAGCCATGTATGGCAGAGGCGCCGACAGGAGACAAGAGCCATGCCCGCCGACGGCACCGGGCAGGCCGGCGCAACGGGTCGGTCCGGCCGGGGTGGGTCGGGTCGCCGGGTGGGTTGGTCGGGTGGTCCGGAGCGGTCGGGTTGGTCGGGTGGGCCGGATCGACGGAGTGGGTCGGCCCGATCGGATCCGCCTGGTGCGCCGATATTCGGCTGCCGGTCCACCCCGGGTCGGGCAGGATGTGGCCGGTGAACCGTGAGGCCCTGTACGGGCTTGCCGCCAATCCGGCTCTGCCGGCGGAGTTGCTCGATCGGCTGATCGCGGTCGCCGACGAGGACCTGGCCTGCGGGATCGCCGGGAACGCGGCGCTCACCCCCGCACAGGCGACGGCCCTGGTGGAGCGTCAACCCGGGAGCGCGGTCGCGCTGGTGTACGCGGGTCGGCTCGGCGCCGCCGACATCGATCCCACGACCCGCCCGGACGTCGCGCTCGCCCTGCTGGACCAGGGCGCCGGACCTCCGGAGTGGGCCCGCCTGTTCGCGGCCGACCCGGACGCCGAGCATCGGGAGCGGTTGGCCGCTTGCCCCGACCTGCCATCCGATGTGCGCGCCTCGCTCGCCGCCGACCCGGAGGTGCGGGTGGCCGCCGAACTCGGCTGGTGGACGACCACGGAGACCGCCACTCGACTCGCCGAGCATCCGCACGCCGACGTGCGCCGCGCGGTGGCGGCCAACGACGCGACACCCCCGGCCCTGTTGGCGGCCCTGCTCACCGGCAACGGCCTGCCGCCGGCCCGGCGATGCGCGGCCTGTGATCGCGAACCGGTGCCCTTCGTGCACGATCCGCACTTCCCCCGGCTCGACTGCGAACTGCCCTCGGGCGCGGCCTGTTCCGGCGCGCACGAGTCGACGGTGCACGAGATACAGCACAACGCCCTGGGGAACCGGGCCACGCCGACCGAGGCGGTGGCCGGCTTCGTCGACCATCCCTCGATGTTGCTGCGCGCCGAACTCGCCGCCCGCGGCGACCTGTCGCCTGAGCAGACGGCCCGGCTCGCCGAGGACCCGATTCCGCTGGTGCGGCTGGCCCTGGCCGAGAATTTCCACCTCGACGAGGCCGCCTGCCGCATGCTTGCCGACGACGGCTCCCACGATGTGCGGCGCGTACTCGCGGCCAACCCGGGCCTGCCGCTCGACGCCCTCACCCGCGTGGCCGGCACCACCCGGCTCGGCCCCACCCTGCTGCCCCGGATCGCCACCGCGTCGCCGACCGAGATCGCCGCAGCCGCCGCGTCGGCCGACGCGGCGTTGCGGATGCTGGTGGCCGCACGTCGCGACCTTCCCGACACGATCCGCGACACGTTGGCCGGCGACCCGGACGCCAAGGTGGTTGCCTCCATCGCACCGCACCCCGGTCTGTCCGAGGCCCGGCTGCGGGCCATGCTCGCTCGGCACGGAGCCCGCGTGGCCGCCGGCGTCGCGGCGAACCCCGACGCGTCGTCGGCCCTCCTGGAGGAGTTGACCCGGCAGCCGGCCCCACCACGCAAGGCATTGCGCGCGATCGCCCGACACCGCAACGCGACCGCACCGGCGCTGCACGCGTGCCTCGTGGATGACCGGGCAAGGCGTCTGGCCGCCGGCCATCCGGCACTGTCGCCGGCGACCCTCATCGCACTACTCGCGGACGAGGACGCACAGGTGGTGCAGGCGGCAGCGGCCCACCCGATGTTGCCGGTCGCCGTCATGGCGGAGGCGGTGTCCCGAGCGGAGGGTCGGGGTTGGGCGGTGGGCGCGGGCGGTGCGCCCCACGTCGGCGGCGCGGCCCGGTAGCCGGCGGCTTCCACCAGGGAGGGCCCGACGGCCCTGACGAACCTGCTTGGGCGTCGTGTCGTCAGTGCCCTACGGGTGACCGTTCGTCAGCGCCGCAAGGTTGGACGGTTCGTGAGTGCCGTACCGATCGGACGGCACGGCCGGGGCCCGGAAGTGAACCGCCGGGAATTGTCGGGCCCGGCAGCATCGCGGCGTAGGCGAGGCCGCTCCCGGTGTGCGGGAGCGGCCTCGGTGTGTCGGCGGAGGGCAAGCCGGTCGGCAGTTGGATCGGATCGGATCGGGTCGGGTGTCCCGAGTCCCGGGCGTCCCGGAGATCGCTCGGCCGCGCAGGGTCAAGGGCGGCGGGCCGGGGCCGGGTCGGGCTTTGCCGGTTGGGTGGCCGCCAGGGTGTCGGTGGCGGCGCGGGTGAAGGCTTGGGCGAGTGGGGAGTAGGCGGCCGTGCGCCAGACCAGGCCCCAGGAGAGCGCGGGCGAGTCGTGGATGGGGATGTACGCGATGTCGCCCCGGGGGAAGTACTTGACCGCGTGCAGGGGTACCGGCGAGATGCCCAGCCCGGCCGCGATCGCGGTCAGCGTCTCGTGCGCCGTCGTGCTGGAGGGACCGCGCGGGATCGGCTTCCCGCTGGGCGTCTGGGTCGGGTTGATCGCCTCGGCCCAATAGGCCGGGACCGAGTCGTCGATCCGGAACACCGGACCGATCGCGAGGTCCTCGAGCGAGACCGACTCGCGGCCGGCGAACTCGTGCCGCGCGGATACCGCGAGCACCAGCGGCTCGGTCAGTACGATCGGGCCCACCGTCAGGTCCGGCTCCTCCACCGGCAGCCACACCAGTTGCAGATCCACCTCGCCGCCGCGCAGCAACCCGAACGGGTCGCCGATGTGCGCCTCGCGAATGCGCAGCTCACAGTCGGGATGCCGGCTGCGGAAGGTGTCCAGGGTCTCGGGGATCTCGGCCAGCGTCGCGTCCATCGTGCCCAGCCGCAGCGTGCCGGAGAGGCCGCGCGCCGCCGACGCGGCCCGCTCGATCCCGTCCTGAATGCGCTGGTAGCCCGCGGCCAGGTCCTCGCGCAACTGCCGGCCGATCGGGGTCAGCGACACCCGCCGACTGGTCCGCTCGAACAAGGGCGCGCCGATTCGCCGTTCCTGCTGCTTGATCGCCTGGCTGACCCGGGCCGAGGACACCAGCAGTCGCTCGGCGGTACGGCCGAAGTGCAACTCCTCCGCCAGCACCAGAAAGATCTCGATGTCCCGCAGCTCCATACGCCCCCGCCGTTCGTCGCCGTACCGTGCCGTGCTCCCGCCGATGAGGCCGATGAGACTGGTGCGAGCCGGCGCGAACCGGTGTCGTGTCCCGTGTCGGACTCCGCGCCGTACCCCGTGCCACACCGTGCCTCCGCGCCCCGCACCGCACCCTGTGCCACACCTGCCATCGGTAATCCCTGGGTTAACGAGGGTTGCCGACATCGTCGTTGCTCGGGGAAGTGTCTCGGCACGATCGTAGAGACACGCCGGCCGGAACGCCCGGGCACCGGATCCACACCGCCCGTCGGCGTGCTCGCCCGAGCGCGCTCGACCGGCGCGGCGCGGACCGTCACGGGCGCCGACCGCCGGGTGCCGCAACGCCCGGAGGCCATACGCAGCATGTCGCATGCCGCTCGGCCTACGCACCGAACCACGGAATCGGGGATCGCCATGTCCAAGACCGCCATCGTCACCGGCGGAACCGGCGCGCTGGACCTCGCGCTCGTGCGCGGACTGTGCCGGCGGCTGGGCGAGCACGGCGCGGTCTACCTGGCGGCCCGGGAACCGGAGCGCGGGCGCGACGCCGTGGCCCGGCTGCGCGCCGAGGGGTTCGCACCGCACTTCGCGGCCCTCGATCCACGCGACGCGACCGGCGCCGCGAGGCTCGCCGCGACGCTCGCCGACCGACACGGCGGCGTGGACGTGGTGATCGCCGGCGCCGCCGCCCGGGTCGACCTCGGGACGCGCAACCAGGACCAGGTCAGGGCCTACGTGGACACCGACAACCACGGCACCCACCGGCTGATCGAGGCGTTCGCTCCGCTGCTCAACGACGGCGCCCGATTCGTGCTCCTGGCCGGTGACTTCGCCGGGCTGCGGCACCTTCCGCACCGGCTGCGCACACGCTTCGACGTGGATCGGGCGAGCCTGGCCGAGCTGGCCGAGGTGATGGAGGACTACGTACGCGCCGTGGAGGAGGGGCGTGCCGCCGCCGAGGGCTGGCCCGCGTGGATCGGCGTTCCGTCGACGATCGGCCGGGTGGCCGCGATGAAGGTACTCGCGCGGGACCTGGCCGAGGACGCGGCACGGCGCGACATCGTGGTCAATGCCGCGAGCGTGTGCCGCGCGGATCCGGCCGAGCCGATCGCCGCAGCCGAGCGGGACGCGGACGTGGAGCGGTCCGCCGCCGACGTCCTGTGGCTGGCCACGCTTCCGGCCGGCACGCCCGAACCGTACGCGGAACTGGTCCGCCGGCGCACCGCCGTGCCGTTCCGGGAGTGATCGGGGTTCGGCGGCCCAGGGTTCGGCGGGTCGTCCGGGTGTCCGGTCGCCCTGCCTCCTGGTGGATCATCGAACCCGGGCGGGCGAGGTCGGCGGCGACGGGTTGTGGTTCGGGTGAATCCTTTTGCGGTCCGGCGGGCTCTTATCTGTGCGTCGACCGCTCGGTCGGCCCCGGAGTCGGAGGTGCCCATGGGAGTTGTCGTTGGTGTCGCGGTCGGTGTCGCGTTGCTGGTGTGCACGTGCGTCGTTCTGGTCCGAAAGCGGAGGAGCTCGCGTGGCTGAGACCGATTGGCCCGGCGAACAGTTGGTTCTCGCCGCCCAGCGCGGGGACGTCGACTCGATCTCCGCGCTGGTCTCCGGTTCGTATCCGCACGTGCTGCGCTTCGCCCATTCGTTGTGCACGTCACCGCACGACGCGGAGGACGCGGCGCAGGAGGCGTTGATCATCCTCTATCGCCGGATCGGGATGTTGCGGGCGACCGCGGCGCTGGGGTCGTGGATGTTCCGCATCGTGCGCAACGAATGTCTGCGGCGCGCTCGGACGGTGCTGCGGTCGGCCGAACCGGACCGGGAGGCCGCCACGGAGTGCCTGGAGGACGATGTGCTCCGGCGGCTGGAGGCCGAGCGGGTGGCCGCGGTGATCGCCGCGCTGCCCGAGGACCTGCGCCGGGTGCTGATCATGCGCGACGTCCAGGGCCGGCCGGGGCGGCCGGTCGCCGAGGAACTCGGCTTGACTACGGCCGCCATGAAGTCGCGCCTGCACCGGGCCCGGACGGCGGTCCGGGAGGGACTTCGGCAACCGCTCGACGGGTACGAGGCGGGCCGCGACGGGAGCGGCGGCGCCGGCGACGCCGATGCAAGTGACCATCGACCGCGTGAGGGAGGCACCCATGGGAGTGGTCGTTGACGGTGCGAAGAAGGCCCCGACGGGAGTGGTCGTCGACCATGTGCGGGAGGCCGGAGCGGGAGTGCACGCCGACGGCGTGAAGGACGCCCCAACGGGAGTGCGGGCCGACCTCGTGAAGGACGCCCCGTTGCCGTCGGCCGGCGACCGGCCGCGGAAGGCCCTTCGGTGGGTGACCCGCGACCGGGTGAAGGCGGTGCTGTCGATGGGGCTCGCCACCGACCGAGGTGCCGCCCGTGATTCGGTGGCGCGGCATCTGGTCCGAGGCGCGGTGGGGCTTGGGGCGCTCGTCGGCGCGTTCGCGCTGATCCCGGTGGTCGGCCCGGCCGCCCTGCTGCTCGCTCCGGTGGGCCTGGTCGTGCTGCGCGGTTGTCCGACCTGTTGGCTGGTCGGGTTGATCCAGGCCATTTCGGCGGGCCGGTTGGAGCGCCGGTGCACGGAGGGACGTTGCGAGTTGCAGGTCGCCCGGCCGCACGCTCGGCATCCCGCGAGTACGCCCACCGCCGGCGACGAAGCGGCCGAGTCCTCGCCGGATGCCGTCGGCGAGCGAAACGCCGCCTGAAACGCTGCCGTGCCGCCTGCCGCCCCGTCGAGGGGAGGCCGACGGCCGGCGGCGGCAGCGGAGATCGCACGTCCCGGCGCGGGGAAGTCGCCGGGACGTGCGGGATGGTGCCGGTCGCCGCCGCGACCTGGCGGTTTGTCAGCCGCTGACGCTCTCCCGGCCGTTCTCGATGTGGCCGGCCAGCCGTCGGGTGAAGCCGTCGCCGCCCTCGATCGTCACCGTGACGTCATACCAGCCGTCGGCCGAACCCGTCGACCAGTGCACGGTACGCTCCCGGCCCGGCTTGAGGGTGATCGTGCGCTCGCGGTCGGAGCAGCCGAGGCCGTACGCGTTCGGGGTGAGCCTGAAGGTCACCGACTGCTTGCCGTGGTTGGCCAGTTCCAGGTCCAGCACCCGGCCCGTCGCGCGGATCCGCGAGGTGACCTCGGCGCCGGCCGCGGCCGTGGCCCCGGCGAACTCGCGGCGGAAACCGTTCGGGCCCACCACCGTCAGGTCGTAGCGGTCGCCCTTGAGCGCGATCGTGTCCGAGCGCTTGCCCTGCACGTCGTAGTGCTTGGGCTTGGGCAGCTCGCCCGAGTAGGGGAACAACTGGAGGTGCACGCTGGATCGCCCGCCGTTGGCCAGGTCGAGGGTGAGTGTGCGCTTGGCGGCGTCCACGCGAGCCGACGCGTCCGGCTGGTAGGGCAGCGGACGGGCCGGGCGGCGACCGCGCTCGGGCTCGGGCAGCTTCTGGTCGGCGGGCGGCGCGGGCCGCCAGCGCGAGGTGAACCCCGGGGCCGGGGCCGGCCGGGGCGGCACGTGCGAGCGGCGGGCCCGGTCGAAGTCGAAGGCGCCGGTCAGGTCGCCGGACACGGTACGTCGCCACGCGCTGATGTCGGGCGCGCGAACTCCCGTCCAGGTCTCCAGGAAGCGGGTCACCGAGGTGTGGTCGAAGGTCTCCGAGGAGACGTACCCGCCCACGGTCCACGGCGACACGATCATCATCGGCACCCGTGCGCCGAATCCGATCGGCCGGCCGTTGTAGTACTCGTCCGTGACCTCTTCCGGCGGACGCGGCGCCGGCACGTGGTCGAAGAAGCCGTCGTTCTCGTCGAACGTGAGCAGCACGACGGTGGAGTCCCAGATGTCGCGGTTGGACGCGATCGCGTCGAGCACCTGGTAGGTGATCGTCGCGCTGGCGGCCGGCGAGGAGGCGCTCGGGTGCTCGGAGTCGGCCGCCGAGGGCACCAGGTAGGACACCTCGGGCAGCGTGCCGGCGGCGATGTCGGCGCGCAGCGCGTTCGCCAGCGAGTGCGGCCGGCCGCGGCGCAGACCGCGCTCGTACAGCACCCGGTCGGCGGCCGGCAGCGCCGCGACGCCCTGCTCCAGCTTGGCCAGCAGCGCGTCCTGCTCGGCCGCGGGCAGCCCGCCGAGCTTGCCGTAGAACGAGTCCAGGCTCTTGAAGTCGCCGGCCGCGGCCAGTGCCTTGCGCGCGACCTGCTTGAACGAGACGTAGAACTCCAGGTTGTTGTCCTGGTAGTTGTCCCATTCCTGGTAGACCTTCCAGGACCGGCCCGCGCGCTGGAGGTGCTCGGCGTAGGTGGTCCACGAGTAGCCCGCGTGGCTGTCCTCGGAGTACGCGGCGTTGTCGATCGCCCGCCGGGTGCTGCTGCCGGGCTCGTAGCCGGTGTAGCCGCTGACCAGGTAGTTGCGGTTGGGCGAGGTCGACGACGGCAGTGCGCAGTGGTACGCGTCGCAGATCGTGAACGTGTCCGCCAGTTCGTAGTGGAACGGCAGGTCGGTGCGGTCGTAGTAGGCCATCGTGGCGGGCGACTTGGCGCCGATCCAGCCATCGTTCCAGCCGTCGTTCCAGGCCTTGTGCCCGCCGTCCCAGCTATGGTCGAGCGCGCCTATGTACTGCAGGTCCTTCGCCGCGTCCTGGGCCGCCTTGCGCACCGGGAACGGCAACACCCGCCCGGCGGGACCGCCCGGCTGCTCGAACACGTTGTGCCCGTCGCGCAGTCGGATCGCGTTGCGGTCCCCGAAGCCCCGGACCCCGCGCAGCGTGCCGTAGTAGTGGTCGAACGAGCGGTTCTCCTGGACGAGCACGACCACGTGCTTGATCGCCTTCAACCCGCCGCGCCGGGGCGGGGAGGCGAGGGCCTGCTGGACGGACGGCGGCAGGAGCGAGCCGGCGACGGCGAGTCCCGCGCCGCCCGCGCCGAGTTGGAACAGGCGGCGGCGGGATACGCCGGAGGGAGGCTGGGGGGAGGCCGACACGGGGAGCCCTTTCGGATGTGGGGAGAAGCGCCCGTGCGATGGGTCGCACGGATGGGGTGGTTCGGGTGCTGCACCGAGCCGTTCGCACGTACGGGGGTGGTTCGGGCGTGCGGAGGTGTTCGGACCACCGCAGTTCATCGGTCCGCCGCCGACCGGGGAGCGGATCGCGGGTGACGGACAGGCAAACTTCCGCCGGCGCGCGGGGCTGCGGTTCGCTTCGTCCCCGCCCGGCCGGCGCACGGTGAGGGGTCGTGGTGGACGACGTGCGGGGTCGGTGACGTGCCGGGTCGGGACGTGCTCGATCGGGAGGCACCGCCGGAGCCGGCGGTGGAGTGGGCCGATTCGCACGCGGTGGTCCGACATGCTTACCGCAGCCCCCGGCGCCCGGTCGAGGACTTCGCGGGGATCCGGGGCGATGGGGGTCGCCTGTCGGTGTGTCGGTCTTGCGATGAGGGGCGGGCCCTGGACCCTCCGGGCCGGAGGACTCGCTCGTCCTGCCCGAAGGGGTGCCTCTGGCGAGGCCCCGGTCGATCCTCTTCGCTGCACGCGCCGATCGACCGGGGCAGGGCGGGCGACCCGGGTGGTGGCGACCGGCTCGGGTGGGCAAACCCGGTGATGGCGACCGGCCGGCGTGGGCCTGCGAGTCGATGGCAGGCCGGTTGGCGGCTCCATCGAACCGGAGGCCGGAGGCCCAGGCCCGGGGTGGCGCGCATCGCGTCGGATCCCCGATCCGGCGTCGTCGCCGGGTCGGGGGGCGAGGCGGTCGGGTTGTGCGGTCGACTCGAGGTCTACGGGGTGGAAGCCGCAGTGGTTGCCGCCGCGTCTTGTGCGGCGGCTGCGGCCTTGGCCGCGGCCTGGAGGGTTTGTACGGGGGTGTTCGTTCGGAGCGCCTCGACGTAGATCAGGTGTTCCGGTGCGATTCGGCCCCGGACCGTTCCGTCCTTGACGTCGGCCTCGGTCAGCCAGCCGTCCGCGACGAGCGTCTCGGTCGTGGCCGCCACCTCCTCGGCGGTGGTCGCGGTGAGGTCGGCGAGGAAGGCCACCTCCGCGCGGGCGTCGCCGTCGGCGTCCGAGTGGGCGGTGATGCCGAGGGCGGCCAGGCGTACGTGCGCGGGCTGCTTGCGCAGCTTCTTGTGCGAGATCAGGCGGGCGACCCAGCCCGAGGACCGGGTTCGGGGCAGCTTGCCCAGCGAGAAGCCGGTGGCACCGGGGACGCCGCAGCCGACCGGGTCCTCCTCGGTTGCCAGCAACTCCTCGACGTCGACGCTGAGCCACCCGGACGCGGTCAGTTCGCCGACCGCGAGCTCGGCCTCCTTGCCGCAGACGCCGCGCAGATCGGGGCCGGTCAGGTTGGCGACACCCGAGCCGACTCCGCGCAACAGGCAGACCAGCGCGAGCAGTCGGGCGACGGGAGCGGTGCCGGGGGCGGTCCGGCCGATGTACGTCAACGCGCCGCGCACCGGCTCGCCCAGGCCGCTCACCGCCCAGTGCCCGCCGGGCGCCGCGTCGGGACGCGCGCTCTCCCACGGGATGCCGCGCTGCTGCGCCAACTGCTGGAGCGTGGTCTCGTACGCCCGACGAGCGCGGTCGGCCTCGGCCCGAACCAGGCCGGTACCCAGCGGATACGGCGCGTCGGCCCACAGAGTGAGCGCGGCCGCCTTGCGCTTGGTCAGCTCGGCCACGACGGTCAGGTCCGCGACGCCGCCGGCCTGATGCGCGCGGAACCCCTCGACGATCGCGGTGAGTTCGGCCAGCAACGGCTCCGGTAGCCCGGGCGGCACGGTGAGCACGCCGAAGCGCCGCAGGCCCGTCTGCTCGCCGCCGTCCCTGGGCCCCTTCGGATCGCGCGGCCGGCGGGTCTCCTTCGCCCCGCGGGGCTGCTCGGCCGTCGTGCGCGGGCCTCGCGGCGGTGGAACGGCATCGGGCGCGGTCGGCTCGCGCAGCTCGGGCAGCAGCGGCGACGAGGGGCGCGGCAGCACCGGCTTGGCGGTCGGCTCCACCGGGCCGCGACCGGCCACGGACACCTCGATCGGCCCGTCGAGGCCGACCACGGTCAGCGGCGGGGACAGCGCCAGCAGGCCGCTGTCGACCAGATCGCCGGCGACGCTCATCGCGCTGCGCGAGCCGATCGTGCGCCCGTTGGGCCCGGCCAGGCCGGCCACCTCGCGGATGGTGATGCTCTGTCCCGCCGCGGCCGCTGCGGCGAACAGCGCGAACACCCGCAACTCCACCGGGCCCATGCGATTCACATCCATCGAGCCGACCCTGGCGGCACGCGTCTTCAGAGGCATGTCCACCTGTCTACCGCACCGGGCCCGGCCCCGAAGCCCCATTGGGCCCCAACACCCGAAAGGACTAACCGAACAAGACGCAAACAACCCGAGAAGTCCGCTGATCACCGCCACCTTCGGGCCCGCCCGGCGCGGCGTTCCGTCCGGGCGGGTGTCGTACACCCGGAGTCCGGCGCCCTGCCTCCGGCCCGGGCCTCGTGCCGGGTCTGTGTCGTACACCCGGGAGCGCGGCGCTGTCTCCGGCCGGCCTCGGGTCGGGGGGGTGTCGCGCACCCGGGAGTTCCGCGCCCTGCCTTCGGCCCGGACCCATGCGCAGACCGGGCGAACCAACCGCAGACCGACGAGCCACGGAGTACGGCATGACCACCGAATCCAACGGGACCGCAGCCGCCGATGCCACTGCCGGCGTCGACGTCATCGGCATGTGGGTGACCGCCGACGGCCACATCCGCCGGGAACTTCGCCCCGACGGCCGCTACGACGAGGCCCGAGGCACCCGACACAGCGCGTACACCGGCAGCTACACCGTCACCGGCGCCCACCTCGACTACGTCGACGACACCGGCTTCACCGCCACCGGCGACATCCGTGACGGCGTGCTCCACCACGAACACCTGTTCCTCTACCGCGAATCGGCGCCCGCCGAGCGCTCGTGACCCACCCGCCCGTCACTCGCCGGTCCGCGAATCGGCCCCGGGCGCGCCGGCCCTCCGCGCCGCCACCGCGTCCGTGTACGACTCGTTCGTGAGCGCCTCGCGCGCGACGCCGAGGTCGGCGAGGACCGCCCGCACCACCGCCAGTGCCGCCGCGACCCGATCGCGGTCCGCCACCAGGGTCTCGACCTCCACGAACGTCTCGCCCGGTTCCGGAACCTCCACCACCGAGGCGAACAGGCGCAGACCCCCGCGCTCGAACGTGTAGTTCCGACACCGCTTCTCGAACCGAATCGTCGGCAGGTACCCGAGCCCGCGCAACACCGCGTCGACACCGGCCGCATCCCCGACCCGCGTCTCGTACTCGGGCTTCGACCCGGACACCACCTCGACCGGCGCGTCCTTGTACGTCAACACGGACATCACCCCCGCCGCGCCCCGCACCGTCCGGACCCGCAACTCCCGTTCCCCACGCGCCAAAGCCTGCCCGGCATCGTCGTAGTAGGTGTCCTCATACACCTCCTCCCGCCCGCCGGCGAGCCCCTCCAACGCACCGAGAAGCCCCTCCCGATCACCCACCCGAGCCTTCAACTCCACCTCGATCACACCCCACCCTCCCCACCCTCCCCACCGACCACCCGAACCGCCGAACCGCCGAACCGCCAGGGCAGTGTCGGACGGGCCGATATTCCGGATCGAACCAGAACCGGCGTCGCTTCTCAGCGGAAGTGGGCTCGATTTGCGGTGAGGAATTCGGCGAAGGTGCGCGGCTTTCGGCCGGTGAGGTGTTCGACGTCGGGTGTGGTGGCGGCCAATGAGCCGGTGCCGACGTCGGCCCAGAGGGCGGCGACGTCGTCGGCGAACCGTTCGGGGACGCCCTGTGACACGAGTTGCCTCGCCATGTCGTCCGGGGTCAGCCCGACGACATGGACCGGTTTGTCGAGTAGCTCGGACAACTGCCCGGCGACCTCGGCCATCGTGAGTGCCTCCGGGCCGGTGAGGACGAACGTCTCTCCCGCGCCCCGGGGTTCGGTGAGCAGTACGGCCGCGCACGCGGCGATGTCGTGGCAGTCGATGTACGAGACGGGAGCGTCGTCCGCCGGAGCGATCAGGCTCCCGTCGGCGCTGAACGTGCCCGCCCCGGTGTGGAAGTTCTGCATGAAGCCGCTGGGTTGCAGAAGGGACCATTCGATGCCGGACGCCTTCAGGTGCTGCTCGATCTCCCAGTGCGCACCCTGAGCGAGCCTGCCGCTCCGCTGCGCGTGCCAGACCGAGACCTTGACGATGCGTGTCACCCCGGCCCGCCCGGCCGCGTCGATGAAGGCCCGTTGTTGGGCCACCATCGGCTGCGCCGCCCCGTCGACGGTCGGTACCGCGCCCGCGCCGTTGAGTAGGACCCGGTCCACCCCGACCAGCGCCGCGGCGATCGAGTCGGGATCGTCGAAGTCCGCCACGACGTACGGGCAGCCCAACGTCCGACCCTTGTCGGCGTCCCGGACCAGTGCGGTGAACGGCGCCTGTAGGTCCCGGAGTCGGCGGACCAGATGTCCGCCGATGGATCCGGTGGCCCCGGTAACCAAGATCATGTGCAGCTCCTTCGACTGAGGACCCTCGGCTAAACTGAGGGCTCCTCGGAATAATAAGTCGAGGTACCCTCGAATAAGCAAGGGGCAGGTGGATGAGCGGCACCCGAACACGCCGACCGCGCGCCGACGCGCAACGCAACTACGAGCGCATCCTCGCGGCGGCCGACACGGCGTTCCGCGAACAGGGCACGGGCGCGTCCCTGGAGGGCATCGCCCGCCGGGCGGGAGTCGCCATCGGAACCCTGTACGGGCACTTCCCCAACCGGCGGGCCCTGGCCGCCGCCCTGCTGCGCGAACGGCACGCGACCCTCTTCGAGTCCGCCGAAGAACTGCCGGAGCAGGTGCCGCCGTTGGCCGCCATCGCCGGCTGGATGGGTGCGGTCGCGGTACACGCGGCGGCCTACCGGGGCCTTGCCGCGCTGCTGATGGAGGGCTTCGACGACGAGGCCTCGGAACTGCACGAGGCGTGCGAACGCATGGCCGCGATCACCGAGAGCCTGCTGAGCACCGCCCGCGACGCGGGTGCGGTCCGCGCCGAGGTCACCGCCGCGGACATCCACGCCCTGATGAACGCGGCCGCCTGGCTGCGCGAACAGGTGTCACCGACCCAGGCCGAACACCTCCTGCGCCTGATGGTGGCCGGCCTACGCCCGGGCGGCGAGGACCCGACGCAAGAAGACTGACCGGAACCGACGGTGGATCCAGGGACCAGGGAGCTATTCCCGGGTCGTCGTGATCTGTTCGACCAGGTGACGGCGCAGGATCTGGCCGGTTGCGGGGGTGCGGGGGAGTTCGGGTACGTAGACCACTCGGCGCGGGTGTTTGTGGGTGGCGAGTCGGCCCGCGCAGGCGGCGCGCAGTGTGGTGAGGTCGGGTGGGCTCGTGGCGTCGGCCGGCACCACGACCGCGCAGATCAGTTCGCCCCAGGTCGGGTCCGGCAGGCCCACCACGGCCGCCTCGCGGACCCCCTCGACCCGGAGCAGCACCGCCTCGACCTCGCCCGGCGCGACCGCTTCGCCGCCGGTGCGGATCAGCTCGCCCACCCGGCCGACGATGCTCAGGTAGCCGTCGGCGTCCACCGTCGCGAGGTCGCCCGTGTGGAAGCGGCCGTCCCGCAATACCGCGCGGGTGGCCGCCTCGTCGTCGAAGTAGCCGTCGAACAGCAGCGGCCCGCGCACGCACACCTCGCCGTCGGCGCCGAGTTCGACCTCCTGGTAGGGACTCGGCACTCCGCAACTGCCCGGCTTGCGCGGCACGTCGACGCCGTCGAGCGCGGCCACGTTGCCCGCCTCGGTCGAGCCGTAGAAGACGCGGAGCACGGCGTTCGGGGCGGCCTCGGCGATCGCCGCGAGCAACTCCGGCGGGGTGCGGGACGTACCGGTGTCGGCGAAGCGCAACGTCGCCAGCGTGCCGCCGTCGGGTCCCTCCTCCGCCGCGAGCGTGTCCAACACCCGTTGCCAGACCGCCGGTACGCAGTTCAGTCGGGTCGCGCGGTGCCGGCGCACCGCGGACACGATCTCCGGGCCGTCCGCCCGGGTGACCAGGACCACCGTGTCGCGCGCCTGCCACTGTTGCAGCGCGATCGTCCAGGCACCCATGTGGAACAGCGGGTACGGGCACACCATCGCGCCGCGTGGTTCGAGTTGCGCACCGGGATGGGTGCGCAGCACGTTCGTGCGGTGGGAGAGGATCACGCCCTTGGGCCGACCGGTGCTGCCGGACGTGAAGAACAGCACGTGCGGGTCGGCCTCACGCGGACCGTCGCAGGTCTCGCCGCTCCCGCCGTCTCCGCCGCTCGGCGCGGTGTGCGCCGGATCCGCCGAGCCCGCCACCTCCGCCAGACCGAGCACCGGTACGCCGAGCGCGGCCCCCACCGCCGCGCCCGGCACACTCTCGTCCGCGATCATCAGCGCCGGCCGGGCCACCCGTACCGTCGCGGTCGCCTCGGCCGCGGACAGTCCCGGGCTCAACGGGACGTACACCGCGCCGATCCGGGCCAGCGCCACGAACACCGGCAGTACGTCGAGCGTGGTCCGGTTCCAGCACGCGACCCGGTCGCCGCGCCCGACGCCGGCCGCACGCAGCGCGTGTACGGTGCCGGACGCCGCCGCGTGCAAGGCGCCGAAGGTGAGCGCGTCCTCGCCCAGAACCGCCGCCGGCCGGTCCGGGACGGCTCGGGCCGCGCCCGTGAACACGGCGTCGATCACCAGACCCTCGTGCGCCATTGCCACACCCTTTCGTCGGTGCTCCGCGCCGGAGTGACCACCCGGGTCAGCGGTCCTTCAGTTCGACGATGATCTCGTGATACCGCTGCTCGCCGACGTTGACCGCGGTCTCCACGCCGCCGCGTCGCATCGGGACGACCACGCCGGGAACCACGTCGGCGGCGAAGTACTCGCGGTACTCGCCCTCGGTGTCCGGTTCGGGTTCGACCGCGATCCGGTCGCCCGCGATCTGGATCAGGTAGTAGTCCAGTTCGTGCCGGTGCGCGTCGCTGCGCGCGCCCGGGGCGAGTTCGAGTTCCCAGATCCGGACCTTGTCGTCCTCGAACAACACCCGGGTACCGATCCCGCCGAGGGTGCGTTCGGCGGCCGGCTCGCCCGTCGCGGACACGGTTTCGTCGCTCATCTGCTGATCCGTCCTTGGGTCGCTGGGGTGATATGGGCGGTGGTGGTGATGGGCAGCCGGGGATTCAGCAGCCCGCGTCCGGGTCGATCCGGTTGCGGAGTTCCTCGCCCGCCAGGTACCGGGCCAGGTTGTCGCGGAAGAGCCGGAAGACCTCGGTGAAGTGTTCGAGGGCCGCGCTGGAGCAGTGCGCGGACAGGTACAGGTTCGGCGCGTCCCACAGCGGGTCGTCGGCGGGCAGCGGCTCGGCCGCGACCACGTCCAGGGCGGCGCCGCCGAGCCGGCCGCCGCGCAGCGCCGCGATCAGGTCCGCCTCGACCACGAACGACCCCCGGCCGACGTTGCAGTAGAACGCGCCCTCGCGCATCGCGGCGAACGCGGCGGCGTTCATCGTGCCGACCGTGTCCGCCGTCTCCGGAGCCGCGGACACCACCGCGTCGCAGCCCGCCAACATCTCGTGCAGGTCGTCCGGGTGGAAGAGCCGGTCCACGTGCTCGGCGGGCACCTCCACCCGCCGCCGCGTCGCGTGCACCGTCATCCCGAACGCCTTGGCCCGGCGCGCCAGTTGCGACCCGATCCCGCCGACGCCGATCAGGCCCAGGGTCCGGCCCTGGATCAGCCCGCCGAACGCCGGCTTCCAGCGCCGCGCGTCCTGGAGCGCGTCCAGCTCGCGATGCCGCTTGAAGAACGCGAGCATCCGGGCGAAGACGAACTCCGCGATCGGCGTACCGTTCACCCCTGCCGCCGTGGTCAGCCGGATCCGCTCGGTGGGCAGGCCCGCCGAGAGCAGTTGCCCGTTGCCCGCCGCGCAGCTTTGCACCCAGCGCAGCTTCGGTGCCAGGTCCGCCACCTCGAACGGCAGGTCCGCCACCAGCGCGATCTCGGCCCGGGCCAGCAGGTCGCGCTGGTCGGCGGTCAACGCGGGGGCGAGCTGCCGCAGTTCCGGGCGGGCCGCGGCGCCGGGTCGGCCGCGCTCGGTGCGCAGGTGCTCGGGCTCGACGTAGCGGCAGTCCACGATCTCCAGCCGGGGATCGAGCGCGCGCACCGCGTCGAAGTCGGCCGCGAGCACGTGCGCGGGCCGGATGTCCCAGGCCGAGGGGTACATGACGGCGACCACGATGGACGGCCGATCGGGTTCGGGCGCGGGCTGGTGCGTCCGCTCGGGTTCGGGCGCGTCACTCACGCGGATGTCCTCCGGTCCTTCAGTACGCCGAGGGTGTGCGTCGCGGCGTGCGTGTTCGCCAGGTAGTCGGGCGCGGCGGTGGTGTCCACGAACCAGCCGGTCGGGCACATGGTCAGGATCTCCACGAACGAGAAGCCGTCGCCGCGCAGTTGGGTCCGGAACGCGTTCTTGATCATGCGGGCGGTGCGGGTGATGTTGACGATGTCGTTGACCGCGCCGCGCGCGACGTACGCGGCGCCGTCGAGTTCGGCGATCAGTTCGGCGAGTCGGATCGGGTAGCCGTGTACGGCCGCGTCGCGCCCGTCCAGTGTGTTCTTGGTGCGCTGGCCGAGCACGGTCGCGGCGGTCATGTGCCCGCCGGTCTCGCCGAATACGCCGTTGTTGAGCATGAAGCACGTGACGTTCTCGCCGCGTGCCGCCGTGTGCAGCACCTCCTGGAGGCCCTCGTTGACCATGTCGCCGTCGCCCTGCACGGTGAACACCAGGGTGTCCGGCCGGCAGCGCTTGACGCCGGTGGCCAGGGACGGGGCCCGGCCGTGCAGGGCTTGCAGCACCTCGATGTCGAGGTTGTTGGAGTAGGCCGTGTAGCAGCCGATCCCGAACACCGCGATCGCCTTGGTGACCTGGTCCAGTTCCTGTACCTGCTCGACCATCGAGCGCATCGCGATCGGCTCGCCGCAGCCGGGACACAGGTGGTGCGCGCCGACGTCGATCAGGTCGGGGGTGAAGTCGTGCACGAGTCGGGCTCCGCACGTGGGCGCGGTGGCGGTGGTGGTCAGCACGGGCAACTCACGGCGTCCGGCGGGCTGCGGGCCGGGCCGGGGACCGGACCGGGCATCGGACGCGGGGCCCGGCGGAGTGGCCGCGCCGGTCGAGGAGCCGCTCGTCGGCGTTCCGGCGCTCATCGGTGGTCCGCCGCGGGTCGGGCGTCGGCGGCCGAGTCCCGGTCGGCGGCCGGATCCGGATCGGCTGCCGGGGCCCGTGCCGATCCGTCCCCGGCCGACTCGAACACCGCCTCGATCCGCCGCCGCATCGCACCGACATCGAGGTCGGGCGCGATGCCGAAGCCGGACGAGTCCAGGCTGAGCCGGCCGATGAACCGCACCGGCGCCGCGCCGAGCACGGCCAGGCGTACGTCGTCCACCATCTGTCCTCCGCTGTTCTCGTACACCGCCACCACTCGCGCGCCCGCCACCGCGGCGCGCACGATCTCGCTCGGGAACGGCACCAGCGTGATCGGGCGCACGTAGCCGACCCGCAGGCCCAGCGCGCGCAGGTCGCGAACGGCCTGGCGGACGTACAGCGCGGGCGTTCCGTACGCGACCACCACGACCTCGGCGTCGGCCAGGAACCCGGTCTCCGCGCGGGGTTCGGTCTCGGCGACCATGCGTTCCATCGCGCCGCCGTGCCGGGTGTAGAACTCGGCCAGATCGTAGCCGGCGTCGGTGCGATCGCCGGCGTGCCGCTGCTTGCGGTCGGACAGCGGCGAGACGAGTCTGGCCGCGCCGGTTCCGCCGGACGAGCCGTCCAGTGCCCAGTCGCGGGCGGGCAGCGGCCCGAAGTCGCGCGGCCGGACGTCGACCGACACGTGCGTGTGGGCCAGGTAGTAGTCGCCCATCACCAGCACCGGGCTGCGCCAGAACTCGGCCAGGTGGAACGCGTACTGGGTCAACTCGACCGCCTCGCGCACATCGCACGGCGCGAGCACCAGGTGCCGGTAGTCGCCGTGTCCACCGCCGCGGGTGGCCTGGAAGTAGTCGCCCTGCGCGCGCGCCATGTTCAACACCACCAGTGGCAGCCGCGCGTACACGATCTCGGCCAGCGACTCCTGCATCAGCGACAGGCCCTGCCCGGTCGATCCGGTCGCGGCCGGCGTACCGGTGGCGGCGGCGCCCCACGCCATCCCGACCGCCTCCAACTCGCTCTCCGCGTTGACGCAGACGCCGTCGACCTCGGGCAGCCGGGCCGCCATGTGTTCGAGCACCTCGGTGAACGGTGTCATCGGATAGCCGGCGAAGAACCGGCAGCCGGCCGCGATCATCGCCTCGCCGATCGCGGCCGAGCCGGGCAGTACGGGCGGGCGGGTGTCGGTCGTGGTCCCTGGCCTGCTCATCGGCGGTCGCCTCCGGTCTCGTCGCGGGGTTCGTCGTACCGGTAGACCTGGAAGACGAAGTCCGGGCAGACCGCCGAACACGCCTTGCAGGCGATGCAGCCGGGCAAGAGTTGCGGATAGCGGTAGCCCCGGTCGTTGACCTCGTCGACGGTCATCCGCAACACGTCCACCGGGCACGCGTCGACGCACAGGTCGCAGCCCTTGCAGGCGTCGACATCGATCACCAGGGTGCCCTTGCTGAGCACCGGTTCGCCGGGCTGCGTGGCCGCCGGGCCTCGGCCGCTCACGCGTACACCGGCCAGGCTCGCAGCGCCGGTCCGGCATGCGCGTGTCCCATCCGGAGCGCGCTGCGGATGCCCTCCGCGTGTTGCCTTCGGTACGGCGGCAACACGTCGGCGGCGGTATCCAGGAGGGTGTCGAGGCCCACGACGGCGGTCGCGGCGGCGTACGCGCCGAGCGCGATCATGGTCACCGCCGAGGGGTTGCCGGTGCTCGCGGCCAACTCCGAGGCGGGGATGGGCACGAGCCGGCCGACGACGGGCGTCGCGCCGGGGTCGCACAGGCTCGTGTTGAGCACGAGCAGGCCGTCGTCGTGCAGTCGGGAGTAGACGCCGCCGGCGTGTGCGGGGTGCAGGACCAGGCCGGACCAGGCCGAGGCGACGGTCGGCGGACTCTCGACCGGCGCGTCGCCGAGGACGAGCGTGGTGTCCGAGTTGCCGCCGCGCATCATGCCGCCGTACGACCCGAAGTACATCGCGTGCCGGCCCTCGGCCACCGCGGCCGCGGCGAGCAGTGCGGTGGCGAGCTGGATGCCCTGACCGCCGATCCCGGTCAGTAGAACCTCGCGCTGCATGGAGACCCCTTCCTCGCCGCTTCTCTGCCCGGGAGAACCGTGCGGGGTGTATCCGGAACACAGTGAGTATGTCTGAGAACGTTGTTCCGGATAGTATGATGCAGCGTTCCGACAAACAAGAGCGTCGGAGAATCGAAGGTGGGGACCGCCGATGGACGAGATCGACGGGATCGACGGGGTCGACAAGCTCCAAGGGACCGAAGCGGCGGCGAACTCCGAGGGTCTGGTGGGCAACGCGGTCCGCCGGCCGCTGGAGGCGCGCTGGGCGGTCTACGAACAGGAGGTCCGGCGGCTGATCGACGCGACGTACCGGGTGGTCGAGCGCACCGGCAGCCTCGATCCCACGATGCGCGACATCATGCGCGAGTCCGGACTGTCGAACCAGGCGTTCTACCGGCACTTCCGGTCCAAGGACGAACTGCTCGTGGCGATGCTCGACGACGGTCGGCGGCGGATGGCCGCGTACCTGGACCACCGGATGTCGAGCGCGCCCGACGTCGCGGGGAAGGTCGCCGCCTGGATCGACGGCGTCCTCGCCCAGGCCGGCGACCCGATCGCGGCCGCCCGCACGCGCCCGTTCGTCGCCCACCAGGACCGCCTGGCCGACCTCTTCCCGACCGAACAACGCGACTCGATCGAGGCCATGCTCCGCCCCTTGCGCGAGGCGTTGGCCGGCGCGCCGACCCCGAACCCCTCGGCCGACGCCCTCGCGATCTACCGCCTGACCCTGGCCACCCTCCACGACCACCTGCGCACGGGCACGGCGGTCGCCCCCGAGGACCGGGCCCACACGGTGCGCTTCGCGTTGGCGGGCGCGGGTGTGAGCGTGAACTGACGCACCGGCTCGGAGCGCGACGGACGCCCCTGCCGGGGCGTACGTGTCACGCCTCTGGCCGTTGCGGCGGCGGTAGGGCTTACGGGCCCGCCGATCGTCGGATGCGGACGATGTCGTGGTCGTGGCCGATGGAGAAGCCGGAGTCGTTCGGCTCGGCGAAGTTGGTCAGGACGTAGTGTTCGAGGGCCTTGCGGCTCGGCAGGTGGTCGCGGGAGGCCAGGTCCGGCACGTTCACCATGAATTCGGCGACCGCGAGGGTGTCGGCCAGGTTGTCGGCACGAAAGCGCACGGGCAGGGTCTCGATGGTCCAGTCCTCGACGAGGCCGTCGTCGGCCGCGACCAGCGCGCTCGCCGTCGCCGTCAGGTCGAAGCGCACGTCGAAGAAGTGCCGCACGAGGCGCATGCACTCGTTGTCCGGATTCTGGAGCGCGAGGACGAGTTCACCGCCCGGTCGGACCCACCCCAGCATGCGCCGCACCGTGGGCAGCCAACGCGGCTCCGGCAGGTAGTAGAGCATGTGCGAACACAGCGCGAAGTCGGCGACGGCGGGCAACTCCACCGCTTCGACGGGCTCGCCCAGCACCTCCGCGTCCGGGCAGGCGAGGCGCAGCGCGGTACGCATGTACTCGCCGGGTTCGATGGCGATCGTGCGCTCGAAGTAGCGGCCCAGGTACCGGGTGGTGGCACCGGAACCGGCTCCGATGTCGACGAAGACCGAACGACGGGGCAACTGTTCGACCAGCGCGCTCAGATGGGCGTGGGTCACGGCCTTCTCGTCCGATCCGGCGAGGAAGAGTTCGAAGGACTGGCGGTATTCGTCCCCGGCGACGTCCAGGATCCGAATCGGGTCGGAAGGGGATGCCTCGGCAGGTGGCAACGCCATGCGGTTCGCCCTCCCGCGAGGAGGATCCCCCGCAGTTCGCTGTGGTCGTGGGACACCACGCTACGCGGTCACGGGGGTCCGATCCCGGATTGTCGGGGGTGAGCGAATCGCGGTCCCGCGAACGGCCGAAGCACCGACGCCCGGGCCCTCCGTCACCATCGCAACCAAGCCGCGGTGTCCGATCCGAGCCGGCCGTCGTCGGTCAATGGCCCACTCGTCAGCAGCGGTTCGGCGTGTTCGGGAAGCTCCACCGGATCCCGGCCCAGGTTGACCACACACGCGAACCGGTCGCCCCGGGTGAACGCGATCACCTGCGCCGGCGCCCCCGGCAACCAGGTCAGTTCGCCGTCGCCGAGCGCCGATTCCGCACGGCGCAGCCGGATCGCGGTCCGGTACAGGGTCAGCATCGAGTCCGGGTCGCCGCTCTGTGCCTCGGCGGTCCGGTCGGCCCAGTCGGCCGGCTGCGGCAGCCACGGCGGCCCCGACGCGCGTGCCGGGCTGAAGCCGTACGGCGGTGCGTCCCCCGACCAGGGCAGTGGTACCCGGCAGCCGTCCCGGCCCGGCGAGGTGCCGCCCGAGCGCAGGGCCATCGGGTCCTGCAACGCCGCCACCGGGATGTCCTCCACCTCGGGCAGCCCCAACTCCTCGCCCTGGTAGATGTAGACCGCGCCGGGCAGCGCGAGGGTGAGCAGCGCCGCCGCCCGGGCCCGGCGGGTGCCCAGTGCCGGGTCGGTCGGTACGCCGCGCGCCTTGGTCGCGAAGTGGAACGAGGTGTCCGCGCGGCCGTACCGGGTTACCGTCCGGGTCACGTCGTGGTTGGCCAGTACCCAGGTCGCGGGCGCGGACACCGGGGCGTGCGCGGCCAGGGTGTCCTCGATCGAGGCGCGCAGTCGGCCGGGTTCCCACGGGCAGGACAGGAAGTCGAAGTTGAACGCGGTGTGCAACTCGTCCGGTCGCAGGTAGCGCGCGAAGCGCTCGGTGTCCGGCAGCCAGATCTCGCCGATCAGCGCGCGCGGATCCGGGTACGAGTCGGCGATCGCGCGCCACGAACGGTAGATGGCGTGCAGCCCGTCCAGGTCGACGTAGGGGTGCGGGCCGGTCGAGTCCGGGTCCAGGTCGGGCAGCGCCGGATCCTTCTCCAGGAGCGCCGCCGAGTCGATCCGCACCCCGGAGGCGCCCCGGTCGAACCAGAAGCGCAGTACCTCCTCGTGTTCCGCGCGAACGCGCGGGTGGGCCCAGTTGAGGTCGGGCTGGCGCGAGTCGAACAGGTTGAGGTACCAGTCGCCGGGCGTGCCGTCCGGGTCGCCGGACCGGGTCCAGGCCGAACCGTGGAACTCGGACACCCAGTTGTTCGGCGGCAGTTCGCCGTGCTCGCCGCGTCCGGGCCGAAACCAGAACAGCTCGCGTTCGGGTGCCGTCGGGTCGGCGATCGCCGCCCGAAACCACGGATGCTCGCTGGAGACGTGGTTGGGCACGATGTCCACGATGGTGCGGATGCCCAACTCCAGCGCGTCGGTGATCAGCTTCTCCGCCCCGGCCAGGGTGCCGAACTCCGCTGCCACGCCCCGATAGTCGGCCACGTCGTATCCGCCGTCGGCCATCGGCGAGGGATACCAGGGGCTGAACCACAGCGCGTCCACGCCCAATTCGGCCAGGTACGGCAGCCGCTCGCGCACACCGGCCAGGTCCCCGGTTCCGTCGCCGTCGCCGTCGGCGAAGCTGCGCGGGTACACCTGGTAGATCACCGCGCCGCGCCACCACGGTGCCGCCTGTGCTCCCTGTCGGCCGTGCTCTGCCACGTCGGCGTTCCTTTCGGTGGGAGGGGAAGGGAAGAGGAGGAGAGGAGGTACGGGCGAGGGGGAGAGGAGGTCTACTCCTTGACGCCGCCCGCGCTGATCCCGGCGATGATGTGCCGCTGGAAGACCAGGAAGACGGCCACCATCGGGATGCTCGCGATCACCATCGCGCCGATCAGGTAGGTCAGCGGCAGACTCGCGGACAGTTGCACCAGCGCGACGCTGATCGGCTGCTTGTCGGTGTCCGGGAAGACCAGCAGCGGCCACAGGAAGTCCTGCCAGACCGCGACCACCGCGAAGATCGACACCACCCCGAGCACCGGCCGCGACATCGGCAGCACGATGTACCACAGGGTCCGCAGCGGTCCGGCGCCGTCGATCGACGCGGCCTCCAACACGTCGTCGGGCAACTGGTCGAAGAAGCGCTTGAGCAGGTACAGGTTGAACGCGTTGGCCACCGACGGCAGCCAGATCGCCCACGGGGTGTTGAGCAGGTTGGTGCCGACGAATGGCACGTCGATCGCGGTCAGGTACTTGGGTACGAGCAGCGCGGACGCGGGCACCATCAGCGTGGCCAGGATCGCGCCGAGCACGATCTGCCCGAACACCGGCTTGAGTTTGGACAGCGCGTACGCCGCCGTCGTGCACAGCACGATCTGGAAGAACCACGCGCCTCCCGCCTGGAGCGCGGTGTTCTCGAGGTAGCGGGCCAGGTCCATCCGGCGCCACGCCTCGGCGTAGTTGTCCGCGTGCCATTCCTTCGGCACGTAGGTCGGCGGGCTCTGCAACATCTCGTCGGGGGACTTGAACGCTCCGGTGACCATCCAATAGATGGGGAACAGGAACGCGGCGGTGAAGCCCGCCAGGGTGAGCGCGAAGACCACCCAGTAGGTGATCCTGCCTCGCTTGCTGCGCATCCGCATCGGCGAGACGAGGGTGCGTACCTGGGCGCCGGCCCGGCGTCGGGAGCGTTCCGCCGCGCGCTCCGCCCATGCGCCGGCGCGCCCGCCGTCGGATCCGATCGTGGTCGTCATCGCCGGCCCCCTAGTCCTTCGTCCGGGTCAACCGCAGGTACAGCGCGGAGAACGCCGCGAGCAGGATCAGCAGCAGCACGCTGAGCGCGCACGCGCTTCCGTAGTCGCTGTAGACGAACGCGTATTTGTAGATCAGGTACAGCACGGTGATGGTGGAGTCGCCGGGTCCGCCGCCGGTGATCACGAACGGTTCGACGAACACCTGCATCGTGGCGATGATCTGCAGGAGCATCAGCATCAGGATGATGAACCGGGTCTGCGGGACGGTCACGTGCCGGATGCGCTGCCACAGGTTCGCGCCGTCCAGTTCGGCCGCCTCGTACAACTCGCCGGGGATGCCCTGGAGCGCGGCGAGGTAGATCAGCACCGTGCCGCCCATGTTGGCCCAGGTGGCGACCAGGACCAGCGAGATCATCGCGGTGTCCTCGCCGTTGGTCCAGGTCGAGGTGGGCAGGTGCGCGGCGCGGAGCACCTCGTTGAACAGGCCCGGTCCCGGGTCGAAGAACCATTTCCACATCAGCGCGGTGACCACCGGCGGGATCATCACCGGCAGGTAGACCGCGAGTCGGAAGAACGCCCGGGCGTGCCGCATCTCGTTGATCAGCAGGGCCAGTACGAACGGCACCACGAAGCCGATCACCAGGGCCAGCCCGGTGAAGTAGAAGGTGTTGCGCCAGGCGGCGGCGAACTCGGGGTCGTGGAGGACGGTGGTGAAGTTGTCGAACCCCACCCACTCGGTGCCCGCGTCGGCCCGGCCGCCGGTGCGTTGGAAGGACAGTTGGATGGCCCGGATCGCCGGATACCAGGAGAACAGCGCGAAGCAGAGCAGGCCGCCGGCGAGGAATCCGTAGGCGGTGAGGTTGGCGGTGATCGTGCGGCGTAGACGGGTTCGGCCCTGGGAGTGGGAGGCGGGGCCGCCTCGGGGGCCGGTTCGGGAGCCGCCCGGTCGCCATCGGGTCCGGCCCGGGGGGTCCGGCTTGGAGACCGCGACCGTGGTTGTCATGGCGTGCGCTCCCTCGCTGCTGTCGCTTGTCGCCGCTGCCGCTGCCGCTGCCGCTGCTTGTGCCGGTGCCGCTGGTGGGCTGGTGGGCAGGTGGGCAGGTGGGCAGGTGGGCCGGGGTGGCCGGGTGTCGGGGGTGTGCGGGCAGCGGGCCGAGCGCCGGGGGCGGGCCGGGGCTGGGGTGGTGTCCCGGCCGGCCCGTCGGGCGCGCGGACAGGGCCCGGTGGTGACCGCTGCTCGCGGGCCGGGGCTACTTGGCCAGTTGCTGGGTGATCTTGCTGTTCGCGTCGCCGAGCAGCTTGTCCAGGTCGGCGTCCTTCTTGGTCAGCACGCTGGAGACCACGCCGTCCAGGATCGAGTAGATCTGCTGGCCGTTCGGGGGTTCGGCGATCGCGGGGACGGTGGCGCCGGCGAAGCTCGCGTAGTTCTCCACCGGCAGGTTCGCGTTGGCCGCCTTGAGGTCGACGTTGGACTTCGCGGCGCCGCCGGTCCAGATGGCCGGCTCGGGCAGTCCGACCGGCTCCTTGTCGGTCTTGCCCCGGGCCCAGTCGTTCAGGCCCTTGCCCGGGGTGAGCGCGAGGAAGTCGAGCCACTTCAGGCCCGCCTCGATCTGCTCGGGGGTGCACTTCTTGTTGAACATGTAGCCGTCTCCGCCGGCCAGGGTGCCCTTGCCCTCCGGCATCGGCGCGATGCCCAGGTCGGCGAGCTTGCCGCCGAACTCGTTGACGATGGTGGGGATGTTGTCGGGCGCGGCCAGGAACATGCCCAGCCGACCGCTGCCCATCATCTGCTGGACGTCCGCGATGGTCAGCAACTGCTTGCTGCCCATGCTGTTGTCCGTCCAGCGCATGTCGTGCAGCGTCTGTAGGACGGCCTTGCCCTCGGGCGTGTTCACGGTGCCGGACTTGCCGTCGGCGGACACCGCCGTGCCGCCGCGCGAGTACAACTCGGCGACGAAGTGCCAGCCGCCCTGGTTGCTCGCGCTGTAGTCGGCGTAGCCGACCGCGCCGCCGCCGCTGTCGGCGATCTTCTTGGCCGCGGCACGGACCTCGTCCCACGTGGCCGGCGGTTTGTTCGGGTCCAGGCCGGCCTTGGTGAACAGCGCGCGGTTGTAGACCAGGCCCATCGAGTAGTTCGTGCGCGGTACGCCGAAGGTCTTGCCGCCGGCGTCCTGGAAGTACTTCACCAGGTCGGGGCGAAGTTCCTTGCCCGCGACGAGCTTGTCCATGTGGGCGCTGATGTCGGCCGCGCCGCCGCGGGCCAGCACGGTCTGCACGTTGGTGTAGTTGACGTAGAACAGGTCTTCCATCCGACCCCCGGACAGCTTGGCCTCGAACGTGGTCGGGTCCGAGCAGGGAAACGCGTCCTTGGACTCGATCTTGATGTTCGGGTTGGCCTTCTCGAAGGTGGCCACGTCCTGTTCCCACTGCTTGCGGTCGACCTCGGCGGTGCGCGGCGGCTTGCAGTTGACCGTGATCGAGACCTTCTTGCCGCCGCCGGTCGCGGTGGTGTTCGCGGCGCCAGAGGGGTCGGCCTTGGCGTTGTCCGCCTTGTCGCCGGAGTCGTCCGAGCAGGCGACCCCGGCGAACAGGAGACCGGCGGCGACGAGGACGGCGGAGGATCTGCGGTACCTGGGCGTGGTGTCGCGCAGCCGACGTGCGCGACGGGTTTCACGTATCTGGCGCATCTGAAGAGCCCTCCTGACCGTGGGGACCCGTCGGCCGGCAGGTCGTCGGCTGCCCGCGGGGGGTTTGCGGGCAGCACGAGATGGCCCGGAGGCGGCCGTGCGGATCTCGGTCGGTACTCGATGGAACCCGACGATGGAACGAACAGGCGCAGACGTCCGGGAAGGTGCGATCCGGACCCTGCGTGGCGCTGCACACTCAACCACGGGGAACCATGGCGCTACAAGATGTCGACGAGATTTCGCAAATTAGCGACAGGGATCGGTGGTTCGTTCGATGGCACCTTGCAGAATGCTGCCTTTCAGTTGGTGGTGGGCCCGGTGGAGCGGTCGTCGGGGGTGTTTCGGCCCGCCGCCGGAACCGGTCCCGACGACTTGCGCAGCACCAACTCCGGCTCGAACAACAGCTCGTCGTGGGTGACCCGGGTACCGGCGATCTCGGCCATCAGCAACTCGACCGCGGCCCGGCCCATCAGCTCGATCGGCTGGCGTACGGTGCTCAGCGGCGGGTCGGTGGCCGACATCAGCGCGGAGTCGTCGTAGCCGACGATCGACACATCGCCCGGAACGTGAAGTCCCAGGCGGCGCACGGCCCTCACCGCGCCGAGCGCGAGCGGGTCGCTGGCGCACACGAGCGCGGTGATGCCGCGATTGATCAGCCGGGTGGCGGCGGCCTGGCCGCCCTCGGGGGAGAACAGGGCGTGTTCGATCCGGTCCTCGGGGAGGTGTACGGCGAGCCGGGCCGCGGCCAGTTTGCGGTTGGAGGGCACGTGGTCCGGCGGGCCGAGGATCATCCCGATCCGGTCGTGGCCCAGCGCCGTCAGATGTGCGATCGCCTGCTCGGCGGCGGCCGCGTCGTCGCAGCTCACGCGCGGGAAGTCGAGGTTGTCCACGGCCGCGTTCATCAACACGGTGGGCAGGTTGCGCTCGGCCAGGCGGGCGTAGTGGCCGTGCGGCGAATCGGCCTGCGCGTACATGCCACCGAAGAAGATCACCCCGGAAACGGCCTGGTCGAGCAGCATCTCGACATAGTCGGCCTCGGTCACCCCGCCGGCCGTCTGGGTGCACAGCACGGGCGTGAACCCGCGTTGCGCGAGTGCGCCGACCACGATCTCGGCCAGCGCCGGGAAGATCGGATTCTGCAACTCCGGCAACACCAATCCGACCAACCGCGCTCGCTCGCCGCGCAGTTGGGTGGGTCGCTCGTACCCCATCACGTCCAACGCGGTCAGCACCGCGGCCCGGGTCCCCTCCGACACCCCCGGCTTTCCATTGAGCACGCGACTGACCGTCGCCTCGCTCACTCCAACCTTCTTCGCAACCTCAGCAAGTCGACGCACCATGCGCGCAAGACTAGTACGACCAACGTCATCATTTTGCATAATCACGCAAGCCCTGTGCATGCGGGGGTGGGAGCGCGGGGTGCGGGGGCGTCACGGGCCACCGACGCCCACCGTCGCGCTCCCGCCCCGGCGCGCCCGGGTGGTGCGGACACCGGGCCGGCGCGAGGACCCCCCGCGCGCCGTTCGACGTGCCCACCCCACCCACACCGCGCACCGAGACGCTACCGGGCAGGCGCGACCCCGGCACGCGAACGGGGCGACCGAAGGGTGCGGGGTTATGGGGGTGGGAGCGTGAGCGATTGGGCGGCTTCGAGGAGGGCTTCGACGATCCGGGATTCGGGGACGGTTTTCACGATTTGGCCTCGGACGAAGATTTGACCCTTGCCGTTGCCGGAGGACACGCCGATGTCCGCTTCGCGGGATTCGCCGGGGCCGTTCACGACACAGCCCATGACCGCGACGCGCAGCGGGATCGGGAAGCCGTCGAAGGCCGCCTCGACCCGGCGGGCCAGGCGGTGGATGTCCACCTGGAGTCGGCCGCAGCCCGGGCAGGAGACGATTTCGAGTCGGCGCGGACGCAGCCCGAGGGATTGCAGGATGTGGCAGCCGGCCTTGACCTGTTCGGTGGGCGAGTCGGACAGCGACACCCGGATCGTGTCGCCGATGCCCTCCGCCAGCAGGATGCCGAACGCCACGGCGGACTTGATCGAGCCCTGGAGGCTGGGCCCGGCCTCGGTCACGCCCAGGTGCAGCGGATAGTCGCAGCGCGCGGCGAGCAACCGGTACGCGGCGATCACCGTGCGCGGATCGTGGTGCTTGACCGCGATCTTCAGGTCACCGAAGCCGTGCTCCTCGAACAACGAGCATTCCCACAGCGCCGATTCGACCAGCGCCTCGGGGTCGGCCCGACCGCCGTGCCGGGCCAGCACCCGCGGGTCGAGCGAGCCGGCGTTGACCCCGATCCGGATCGGTACGCCCGCCGCGCCCGCCGCCGTCGCGATCTCCCGGACCTTGTCGTCGAACCGGCGGATGTTGCCCGGGTTCACCCGTACCGCCGCGCAACCCGCGTCGATCGCCTGGAAGACGTAGCGCGGCTGGAAGTGGATGTCCGCGACCACCGGAATCGGCGATCGCGCCGTGATCGCGGGCAGCGCGTCGGCGTCGTCCTGGGAGGGCACCGCGACCCGGACGATGTCGCAGCCGGCGGCGGTGACCTCCGCGATCTGCTGCAGCGTGGCGTCGACGTCGGCGGTCGAGGTGGTGGTCATGGTCTGCACGCTGATCGGCGCCCCGTCACCCACCGGTACGGCGCCGACGTCGATCCGCCGCGACCGGCGCCGGATCGGAACCTGCGTGGGCACCTCGGGCAGGCCGAGGTCGGTGGCGGTTATGCGGGTGCCTCCTGTGCGGATGGGCGCGTGCTCGCGGTTGCGCGACATGGCTGTGCCGGGGCGTCTGCGATCGGCGCATGCCGTACCGGCGACGGGAGTTCGGCACCGGCGGAGGACGTACGGGGCGGCCTCGCTCGAGTACCGGTCCGCCGGCGTAGTCGCGGATCGGTCGCGCGTGGTCGACCGAGTCTCGAGCACCCGTCGTACATGTTCCTCCCGGGTCGCGGCAGTGTGCGCACGCGGCCGCAGGGGCGGGCCGAGGCCCGGTCGGCGCGACGTGCATATGGCAGTTTTCCCGACGATCGGACGATCGAGAAGGCGTGAAGCGTGGCCCGGTGGCGCACCGATGATCACGACGGCACGCGGGGGGTACGGACGTACGGGAGGGCGCGATCGGATGCGCCGGGCGGGCGCTTCGAGCGCCGTCGGATGCCGGTTCGCGTGCCGGTCGGGGGCCGGGTCGGAGGCAGGTTCGGGGCCGGTTCCGGTGCGGGGTCGGGTCCGTGGGCGGCCTCACGGCTCACTCGTCGAGCAACATCCGGCGTAGCCGCTCGAAGGCGGTCGGACTCGGGCGGTTCGGCAGGAAATCGCGGATCTGCCGGGCGCATTCGGCGGAGCTGTAGGTGTGTGTGTCGCATTCGAGGTCGTACACGCCGTGCGCGTGCACCCGGTCGAACTGGAGGGCCACCAGGCCGGAGGGCCGGTCCCCGCGTGCCTGTTCGCGGCGCAGCAACTCGGCGCGTGGGCAGCGCAACCCGACCAGCACCACGTCCCGGGCGGGCAGCACGTCCAGGCAGTCGAGCAGGCGCCAACGTTTGCTGAGGAGGTGGTCCATCACCACGTGGTTCCCGGCGGCGGCCATGCCGGCGACCGCGCGATGGAAGCCCCTGACCGTGCGGTCGATTTCGGCCTGGACGAGGTCCGGCGCGATGTGCCGCTTCGAACGCATGGCGTGGAAGGAGTCCACCGGGAGGTGGTAGTGCGAGGGTTCGAGGATGCGCAGCAGTTCCGTCGCGATGCTGGACTTGCCGGAACTGGAGGTGCCGTTCAGGAAGATGACGCGCCCCGTCGCGGGTCGCGTCGGTGACTCTTGCGGCGACGTCATCTCCGCAGTGTAGCGGCCTGGATCCTATTACGGATCTTCTATATCCGTTATATCGATGCCGTTGCGCCGGTCGTTCCGTCGGGGAGTGGGCTCCGCTCGGTGGTGCTCCACGGGTGAGGCGGGCGGGTGTCGTCCGGCGGTGCGGCGGGCGTTGGCCACGATGAATTCGGTCGCCTGATTCGGTCGCCTGATTCGGTCGCGTGATCGGGCCGTCGGATCGGGTGGGAACGCCCGGTATCGGACCGAAATCACCGATGTGCTCGACCTCGCGGAGTGTCGCACCTCCCGAAGGGGGGTTGCCCGTCGGGGCTCTGGCATGCTGGGCGGCGTCCGAGTACCCGTGATGGGGAAGCCAACGGAGGTCCCAGATGAGCCTTGCCCGCAGAGCGACTTCGCCACCCAAAGCGAAGGTCGTGGTCGTCATCAACCGTAAGGGTGGTGTCGGCAAGAGCACGATCGCGGTGAACCTGGCCGCCGTCGAGGGCCAGAACTTCACTCCCACCGGGCCGTTCGACCCCGATGCCGACGCGCCCGTGGTCGCCTGCGGCATCGACCCGCAGGGGTCGATGGAGGACTGGGCGGACCGGGTCCCCGAGGAACACCTGCCGTTCGACTACATGTCCACCAAGGGCAAGCCCGGCATGCTCGCCGAGTTGAAGGCCGATCCCGCGGTCGCGCGGATCATCGTGGACAGCCCGGGATTCATGGACACCGACCCCGAGGCCGAACTCACCACCGACCCGCTCGGGCACGGCGCGGCGGCGGACGCCCTGCGGGACATGCTCGAGGTCGCGGACCTGGCGGTGGTACCGATCACGCCGGAGTTCATGAGCTGGTCGCCCAGCGAGTACACGATCGAGCGGGTGCTCAAGCCGCGTGGGATCCCGTACATCGCGGTGGTCAACCTGTGGGACCCGCGCGACGGCGAGACCGACCGGGCCCGGGTCGAGGCGTGGATAGACGAACGCGGCTACCCGAGGGCCCGGGAGCCGATTCGCAAATACAAGATCCACGCCCATGCGGCGGAGGGCGGACTCGTGGTCACCCAATACAAGGAGAGCGGCACCGCGTTGCGTGCCCGCGAGGACTTCTACAAGCTCGCCCTCGCGATCGAGCAGGCGATCTGATGGGCCGTCAACGTACTCCCAGGACGGCCGCCGAGCCGCGTCGACTGCGGACCGCCGCCGACATGGCCAAGGAACTGCCGGCGCCGTTTCGGCCGCTGTCCGACAGTCCGGTCCTGATCGACGACGAACAGCGACAACTGGCCGCGTGCGAGGCCGCGATCGAGACCTTGCGGGTGGCGTTCTGGGCAGCGGGCAAGGCATTGCAGATCGTCCGCGACGCGCGGCTGTACCGCACCCGCTACGAGACCTTCGAGGACTACTGCCTCGACCGCTGGGACATGCAACGCCGGTACGCGGACCGGCTTATCCAGGCCTGGCCGATCGCGGAGGCATTGAGTCCAATTGGCCTCAAGGCGGTGAACGAGGCGCAGGTCCGTGAACTCGTGCCGCTCGCGGGCCGATACGGGAACGAGGCTGCCGTGACGGTGTACCGCACGGTCGCCGAGGCGGAAGCCGTACCGCTGACGGCGGCGGTGTTGCGCGGCGCGGTGGCGGCGGTCGGCGAGGCGTTCTCCCCGGCTGCCGCGGTCGAGCAGGTCCGCGGCTACCTCGCCTCGCTCGGCATCGAGCCGGAGCCCGACGGCGACCGGGTGGTCGACTACACGGCCAAGGCCGCGGACACCATTCCGCGTCGCTGGCTGAGCACGCTGGCCAGGCAGGATCGGGCGGCGGCGGTGGCCTACCTCGACGAGCTGGAGCGTCAGGTGGCACGGGCACGGCTGGAGCTTGCCGAGGGCGACGCCGAAGGCCGTGCCGGTGGTCCGGGCGCAGCCGAAGTCGCGGGTCGTCCGGACGGCGACGCGGGGTCGGGATCGAGCGCGGACCGGAGCGCGGTGTCCGCGTAGACGCTGCGCGCCGCCGGAGCATGGGCGTCGGGTGAGTCCAATTGGACTCACTTGGTGAGTCGTTGCGGCCGGGCGGTCGCTCGTACGTGCGTTGCGATGCGCCGGGGTGTGTCTGTGCTCCTTCGGGACTCGGCGGCCCTGCCTTCGTCGCACGTGGGCGGGTGCCTTCCGCGTACGGCCGCCGGCCGCCGACCGCCGACCGCCGGCTGTCCGCCTTCCGCCTCTCGTGTTCCGCGTTTGCCGCGAGTACGAGGCAAGCGCGTGGGGCGGGCCGGGCGTGCTCGGCGGTGGAGGGCCGCCGGTGCGTGCGTCCCGCCGACGCGACGGGCGCGCGGCCGGGCCGGCGTACGCGCGGATGCCGGCCCGGGGTCGGCGGAGCGGATGTCTGCGGCACCTGATCGGATCGTTCCCGGTGGTGGATCACCTGTCACCGACCGCTTCGGCAGGTCACTTCCCGGAAGGTGACATCTCGAAGGGTGACTTGTCGAAGGGTGGCTCCGGAAGGTGACCGCGGATCACCGACCGGACGTCGGAGCGGCCGCCGAAGGCCGAGCCGCGTACCGCGAAGCCGGGTTCCTCCACCGCGCAGGTAGCCTCCTCCACCGAAGGACGGTCCCTCACCCGCAATCCAGTCTCCGGCCGAAGGACGCCGCCGCCGAGGGAAGCCCCCACCGACCGTCGGATCGCCCACCCGGCGTTCGCTTCTCCGCGGCCCGAACCACCCACCGAAACGAGCACTTCCCGACTCGGACCCGTGCCTCGCGCGCGGGACGAAGGAGTTGTCGCAGACATGCTGGACCTCGCGCGCTGGGACTGGTCCCGGCACTGGCCCTACCTGGCCGGAGCCCTCGTCGTGCTGGCCTCGATCGTCCTCATCGAACGCGCCCGCCGCCGCGCGATCGCCGAACGCGCCCGCGTCGCGGCCCTGCCGGAGGAGGCCCGCAAGGCGTTGGAGAGCGACCGCTCCGCGACCCGGGACCGGCGCGGGAGGCGAGTCGAGGACCTGCTGACGGCGGCGGTCGCGGCAGCCGCGGCGGGCCTGTCGGCGGCCCAACTCGGCAAGTTCGGCCGGGACGTCATGGGACTGCACGGCCCGTGGGCGTATCTGCCGTTCGTCGCGCTGGACTTCGCAGCCGTGGTGTGTGCGCTTCGAGCGCGCCGGCGGGCGTCGCGGGGCGCCGCGGCGGGTCTGTCGGGGGCCCTGGTGTGGGTCCTGGCGTTGTTGTCCGCGTCGATGTCGGCCAGCGAGGGCGACAACCTCGGCGAGGCGTTCGCGCTCGGCATCTGGGCGCCGATCGCGGCGGTGTTGTGGGAGCTGGGCCTGGCCGAGGAGCGGCACGCACGGACCGAACGCGCCGATCGCCGGATCGGGTTGATCCGCTGGCTGCACCCGATCGAACGTGTCCTGGTCCTGGCCGAGCTGGCGGGTGACGAACACCTCGGCGCGGCCGACGCGACCGAACGTGTCCGTGAGCGCCGCGCGGCACGCGCGTTGTACCGCCTGCGCCAGGCCACCGAGGCCCGTGCGGCACTGGTGGACGGGGGCGTCTCCCGCCCCAAGCGCGGGACCGAGCGCAGGTACCGTCGGGCCGAGGCGTTCGCGCAGCGTACGGCGGCGCGCGTCCGGTTGGCCGATGCCGAGGTGGAGGCCGCCGTCCTGCCGCAACTGCGCATCCTGGTCGACGTAGGTCGGCTCGCGAACATGACCTGGCCCGCACCGGACGCCACCGCCATCCCCCGGCAGCGCGGCGGCCGGCCGCACCTCGGCACGGGTCCCACGCACCCGCAGGCCGGCGAAGCGCACCCGTATCCGACCGCCACGCGCCGGGTTGCCGGCGTCGCGGTCTCCGCCGGCGCGGGCGCTCAGCCGGAGGCCGGGTTTTCGTCCATGGACGGCGGATCGTCGGGGGACGAGCCTTTGCAGCGCGCCACGACTGCCGCGTCGCCGGGGGCGAACGGCTCGGGCCGTGGCGCGGCTGCGGCTTCGTCCTCGTCCGCGGTCGGGGGAGACGCGGAGATGGAGCAGCAGGGGACGAGGATCGGGTGGTCGGGGACCGGCGACCTGCTCGTCGGCGGGACGGTCGGGTCGGCCCATGCCGGGGACCCGCGTGACGGTGTGGTGGCCACCTGGCCGGGCGGCGGCGAGTCGGGCCGAGGGGCAGGGGCCCGGTTGCCGAGGGCCTCGGGTCCGGCGACTCTCGGTGCCGGCGGTGCGGCGACCCGAGGCACGCCGAACGGGCCGCGCGGCCCGGAAGGCCGCTCCCGGGAAGCGGCGATGGCTTCGGCGGGCGCCGGGGGCTCGACCCGGTCGCCGGGCACCGGGGGCGGGGCGCCGCGAGCCGCCGAGCCGCGTCGGGCGGAGGCGGGCGACGGGGATTCGGATGACCGAGATCGGACCCGAGGCGTGAGCGGAGACTCGCCGAGCGGGCACGGACCTCGGTACGAGCGTCCCCCGGGTCCGGCGGCCGCACAGCCCGACTTCGGCGCAGGTCGCGAAGGTGCGGCGGAGTCCGCACCGGCCGCCGTGAGCTGGGCCCCCGAGATGGCGACGCCGCCGGACGGCGAGGGCTTGCCTCCCGGTGCGCGGATCGGGCCGCCCGCGCCCGGCGCGGGCCACCGCGAGTCGGGCGCCATGGCCGGGCCGCGCGGAGGTGAGCCGCACCTGTCGGCCGTTGTCGGTGCGTACGAGCCGGGGAGCGGGCCGGAACCTGCGGATGACGGTCGGCACTTGGCGGGGACGAATGCGTACGGCGACGCGTACGCGCCCCACGAGGCACAGGTCGGGTCGTCCGGTGGCGAAGGCGTGTACGGCGACGAACTCGGGACGTGGCCGGAGTCCGCGAGTACGCGCCGCCACGTCGCGGAAGCCGAGGTGTCCGGCGACACGGCCGCACCTCGGGGCACGGTGGCGGGTGCGCGTCGGCATGTTGCGGATGCGGACGCGGACGTGTCGGGTGCCGTGGTGGGGGCCGACACGATGGCGGGGCCCGAGTCGTTCGGTGGCGGAGGTAGGCGTCACCACATGGCGGGCGCTTGGTCCGAGGACCTGGAGCCGGACCGCGTGTCGGGTGTCGCCGGCACGCGTCCTGTCGCCTCGAGGCGGGATGCCGGTGGCGAGTCGTCGGGTTCGGGGGCGAGTTCGGGGTCGGGTTCGGTGTTGGGCCCGGGTCCGGGTGTCGGGGGAGGGCGTGGGTTCGACGCGGTGGCCTCCGAGGGGCGACTGCCCGATGCCGGCGTGCGTGCGGAGGTGGATGGCCGGTCGTGGGAGGTCGGTGACCTGCACCATCGCGCGACGGCCGAGGTGCGCTGGGAGGGGACTCCGCAACCTGCCCCGTCGGGCATGTCGCCGGCCGCTCCGAACAGGTACGAGGTCGGCGCCGCCGGGTCGCCCGCAATGGCGGGTTCGTCCCCGGACGCGGGTGCCGGTTCGCCCGACGTCCCTGGCCGCCGGCCGCGCGATGCCGCCGGCGCCGTGAGCGCGTCGGGAGCGGTGCGACCCGACATGGCGGCGAGCGGGTCCGGTACGGGGGCGACACCCGTGCCGGCTCGTGCCACCCGCCACGGGCGGGCCACCCGACACGACAGCGACCCCGACACGGCGGCGCCCGGCGACCCGACATCCGCCGTGGCGGCGCCACGCGGCCGGACAGGCGACATGGCGCCCATCGCCGATTCCGGCAGCGGCGCACACCGGCCGCCATCGGAACCGACACTGCCGGACATGCCCGCCACGCCCGCCGACCGCCGCGCGGAACCCGACGTCACACCGTCACGCCGGTCGTCTCCGGCCGAGTCGGCGGCCGGTGACGCCAATTCCGCGCCGGCACCGGCGACACCCGACACGCCGTCGGAGCCGCCCGCCCGCGACCCGATCGAATCGTCTTCCGCCGCCTCCATCGACTACGACATCGCACTCCAGGGTCGCGTCGCCGACGGCGCGGCACTCACCACCGCCGCCCGCCGCGACCCCCGAGTCCTCAGCCTCGCCGCCCTCCTCGCCGCCGAAGCCGACCTGACCGGCGCCGCCGTGGGCCGCAGCCTCGGCGTCAGCGAACGCACCGGCCAGCGCCTCCTCCGCCTGGCCCAGGACGAACTCGACGCCCGCCGCAACCACGCCGACAACCCCGACCTGGCCGACGCGGGCCTGTGACCCGAGGTCGGCACTACCAAGCCCGCCACCGAGCCGGCCACCACCGAGGTGACTCGCATCCGAGAAGTGACTTCGTACAACCGAAATCCCGCGCGAGTCGCCGGCGGTCGTGACGTCGAGGGTTCGCCCGAACTCTTTCGCCGGTGATCGGTGACCGATGATCCGTGCCCCCATCACCCAGCGCACCGTCTCGCGTTCCGCGGCCCGCCGCACGGCACGTTGCGCACGGGGATTCCGCAACCGCGCGCACCTGGACCGGTTGCCCGATTCCCGAGTCCTGCTCCTTGAACGTCGGCCCGACCCCCGGTGACGGAGGCCGGGCCGACGTGTCCACCACCCTGCGGCGAACATGGCCGGTCGCAGCAACGACGGCCCCCGACATCATGACCGGTCACACCGACACGACAACAGGCGCATGGCAATACGAGGCTCGGGACGGTCGGCGCCGCGCCGCGTACCGGTCGACTTTGGGTCGGCCGCCGCCGTCGTGAGGCGCGGAACGCGGCCCGGCCCGACCCGGCACCCGTGGCGCGGCGCGTCCTTGCCGTCGCGATCGTGGCGGTGACTCAAGACACGGGCTTTCGCACTCCCCGCTCGACGCCCTCGACCACAATCGTCATCACCGGTCCGGGCCGGCGGTCGACGCAGCGGCACACAGCTTCCTCGACGCGATCCGACCGGTCCTCGAACGCGCCCAGGCCGCCGGCGCCGCCCGCCCGGACGCCACCGTCGACGACGTGTCCACCCTGGTCCGAGCCCTCGCCCACGTGGCGACGCCCGACGAGGGCGAAGCCGTCGACCGGGTCCTGCGGATCGTCCTCGACGGCCTCGGTGTGCCCCACTGACCCGCCTGCGGTGCGACCGGCCCTGATCTCCGGCGATGCCGGGAGTGAGGGTGGGAGCGACGGGGAACCGGTGCGGTTCCGGTGTCTACCTCGGCACGGCCGGTGGTGCGTGCGGTGGGGCGATGAGTTTCGCCGTTGCCGCCGGTCTCCATTTCCGACACGCGATCAACCGCACTCGAGGAGAGCGTCATGACCGCCACCTACACCTTCGACGTCTTTTCCAGCCTCGACGGCTTCGGCGCGGCCGGCGGCGACTGGACCGGCTACTGGGGCAAGCAGGGTCCCGAGCTTCTCGACCACCGGTTCGCCCTCTACGGCGAGGACCAGCGGATGGTGTTCGGGGCCAACACGTACCGGGCGTTCGCGCGCATGTGGGCATCGAGTACCGAGGAGTCCGAGGTGCGTGACCCGTGGGTCACGCGGATGAGGAGCCTGCCCGCGACGGTGGTGTCGACCACCTTGGAAGGATCCCTCGACTGGCCGGACGCGACCGTGGTGAGCGGCGACGCCGTCGATGTCGTCGCCCGGCTCAAGGCGGAGTCGGACGTACCGTTGCGCTCGCACGGCAGCCTGTCGATGAACCGGGCGCTGATGGCCGCCGGTCTGGTCGACCGCGTCCAGGTGACGCTCTTCCCCGTGATCACCGGTCGGACCGGGCTGGACCCGATCTTCCGGGGCGCGGCCGACTTCGACCTCGAACTGATCGAGCACCGGACACTCGACGGGCACATCCAAGAACTCGTCTACCGCCCCACCCTGCATGTCTGAATCCACATGTCCGAATCCGTGCCAGCCCCCGGCGGATGCCGCGATCGCTTCCGCGGACGGTCCGGAAGGATGACCGGTCACCAAGGCGGACGTCCGGTTCTGTCGGCGCTACTGCGCGTAGCGCCGACGGGCGAGATGAAGGGTGATGTCGGCGGCTATCTCCACCGTCTCGGGCAGAACCCGCATGATCTGCCGAAAAACCTGCTCCTGCTCCGAGGCCGGCAATATCAGATAGGCCGATATGGTCGAGAGTTGGCCGATGTAGTCGCGAGCACTCATCGTCAAGCGCCGTCTGATCATGGACTGCCGAACATCGGTGAACCACTCGGAGCGTTGCAGCTCCGTACCCGGCCACTGCATGTCATGCTCCGGAGGTGTCCCGTCCGGGGACGGAACCTCGTCGCTTTCCAAGAACGGTGCTCGGGCCGCTCGAACGGCTTCCTCCACGGCGGGGTCGGCCGGTTGCACCGGTCCACCGAACGAGGCGAACACGCCACCCGGCTCCAGCAGCGCGGCCGTGCGTGACCACCGACCCTCCGGGTTCGTCCAATGCAGCGCCGCCGCCGCATACACCAGCCCGTAGCTTTCGCCCGGTCGCAAGTCCTCGAACGCGGCTCGCACCGTCCTGACCCTCGCCGGAACGTGCTTGCGCAACTCGGCGAGCATGTCCCCGTCGGGCTCGGTGGCGGTGACCGCGATTCCCCGTCGAGCGAACAGGCGGGTCGCCTTGCCTGTCCCGGCGCCGACCTCGAGGGCAGTCCGAATCGGCCGACCCGCGTACTCCATCACCCTGTCGAAGAGCTCCACGGGATACCCCGGCCGGAAGCGTTCGTATGCTTCCGCTCTCATCCCGAAGCTCAGTGCGCGACCAGACATGCCGAGCATCGTGACACGAGCTGCGCCGTCGTGGCTCGGCGCTTTTTGTGCGACCCGACCGCCCGATCGAGAACACGGGCGGGCACACCTCGCTCGTCTGCCCATCCCGGGCTCTCGCCGAAGCCGACGGGGCCGGCGCACCGGTCGACGCCCACCGGGTCGGCCCGCGCCGCCCGGATCACCGGCCTCGGCAGCGGTACCGACTCGGAGCTGTGGACGCGGTTGGCCCGGACGTATGGGCCCTGTCCGCCGGCGCCCGGTCCGAGCGGGCGGCGGAATCGTCCGCGTCCGAGGTCTCCGGAATCGGCGGTCGTGTGTGTCGGTCGACGGCATCGAGTCGTTGACCGGACTACCGGAGGACACGCCGGGAGTGAGCGGTCGAAGTCTCCGTGGCGACGCGGTCAGCTCGACTTCTCGGCGAGTTCGGCGAGGAACCGCGGCACTCGGCCGGTACCGAAGTCGTAGAACCGTGCCCATTTCGGCTCGACCGCGATACGCGCCATCCGGTCGTACATGGCCCGGCAGTTCCGCTCGAACTCGGCCGCGTACTCAGGGTCGAAGTTCTTCCGCGCGGCCGCGAGGTACTCCGGAACCACGCCGTCGACGATGGTGAGGTGCACGACGCCGCGCACCGACAGTGTCCTGGCCGAGCCCGGGCTGTCGCCGGCGTCGATGGTCAGGGCAACCTCGGGGCGGGCGGACAGCGCTTCCACCTTGGGCGCCGTGGCCGCGGTGGACATGACGATCTCGTCGCCGGTCCAGAAGATCCCGATCGGGATGACACGTGGCAGCCCCTCGAGTCCGTTGTATGCCAGTCGTGCCATCGACGCCCGGCTCAACAGCTCGTGAGCGTCGGCCAGCTCCTGTGCGATCTGCTTGGGGTCCATGACTTGTCGTCCTCCACTGTCGCGCGGCCGCTCGTGGCCACTGTGTCCCTGGGACGGAGACGCCGCCCCGTTCTCGACACCCGCAGCCGAATCGCCGTCCACTCGCCCACGGTAATCGTGCCGTGCGGACCGGCTCGGCCGGACGGCGCAGCGAACGAACAGCCGAGGAGTTCCTGCTCAGAGGAAAACGCGCGCGTTGTCGAGCCACGTCTGCGCGTCCTCACCGTGCGCGGTGAGGTCGGTATCGGCTCGGGACCTGCGCTGGGTGACGCGGAGGCAGAAGTCGAGGGCGCTGCCCTGTATCCGTTGCGTCGCGTTCTCCGGGCCCCATGCCCGGGTTCGGCCGTCGGGACCGGTCAGTTCGACGCGGAACGGCTCTGCCGGAACGGGTAGCTGGGCGGCATGGTGGTGCGGATGGTCTCGGCGGTGACGCCGCCCGCCCGGCGCGCGTCCTTCGGGCGGCGTCCGCCGGCGTCCGTGCCGATGCGACCGTGCTTGTCGATGCGGCGCACCAGCGGGCCGGGAACATCCTGTCCGTGCTCGTCGAGCACGGCGCGCCAGGCCCGCATCGCGCGGACCGGGCACAGGTGCGTGTCGGGCTGCGCGAGGATCCGGGTCACGACGCCCGTGGCGCGCACGTCCGTCTTGGACACCCGGGTGTGTACCAACAGAGCTTCCGTTTCGACGAGTTCCCCGGTCTGCTCGTCGAGCAGACCGCCGCGGATCTCCTCGACGTCGTGCAGGTTGAGCCCGGCCGGTTCGGACGAGCGGCCGGCCATGAAGAAGTCGACGAGCAGCACCATGGCGTCGCGGATGCCGCGCGGTGTGGTCCGGTCGGGTGTCCTGCTGAAGTTCGCTGATGCTTACGCCGGCCTGCTCCGGGGTGAGATCCCTGTGGAGCCGGGTACGAGCACGGCGTACCGACTCGACCCGGCGCTGTCATAGCGACCACCCATGTTCTGAGGTGCGTCGACCCGACGTCGCGAACGAGGGCTTCGAGCGGCTACTTGGCTCCTCGTAGGTCCGGGAGCACGACACCGTCCGCCTCGATGAGCCGGCGCGGCTCCGGGCAGTCCAGATCGTCAGGCGATGCCCGAGGCGGTTGCCGTCATGTTCAGACGCACGAAGTCGAGTACCGGTCGTTCCAGGCGCGCGGAGACGGTGCGGACCAGGTCGCGGCGTTCGCCCTCGGTCCGGTCGGTCAGGTAGGGGCCCAGCGCGGCGTGGAGGAGGAAGTCCTCCAGGGCGCCGGCGGAGTCGAAGGGCACGGGTGCGTCCATGAGCCATGCCCGGGCGCCGGTGAATCCGGCGGTGGCCAGTCGTTCGGTGGTCTGCTCGGCGGTGGCGTAGTGGTTGTGGCCGGAGGTGTCGACACCGAGGTCGGCGAGGATGGCGCGTACTCGGGCCAGGCTGCCGTGGCCGCCGCACTGCGCGACCAGGTGCCCGCCCGGGCGCAGGACGCGGGCGGTGTCGGCGAAGAACGCGGCATGGTCGCGCACCCAGTGCAGGGCACCCGTCGAGAGAACGACGTCGAAGGCGGAGTCCTCGAACGGGAGCCGGCTTTCCAGGTCGACTCGGCGCAGGACGACGCGGTCTTCCTGCGGCTCCAGGCGGGTCCGCGCCTGGCTCAGCATGCTCTCCGATACGTCGACGGCGACCACGGAGACCGACGGGAAGCGGCGCAGCAGTTCCTCCGTCACGCGTCCACTGCCGCAACCGGCGTCCAGCACGGTCGAATTCGGTGGTATGTCCAGGCGGGCGAGTACATCGGTGCCCCAGGCGTGCTGGGCGTCGCTTCGCGCGTCGTATGTCGAGCCGGTCCAGGTGTCGGTCATGGCGCTCACTCTGTCGCAGTCCCGGTGCCGGTCGCATCGGGAATTGCGCCCGGCACCGCGAACGCCGTCTTCAGCGATTTTGTCCGCCCACAGTTCGGCGTCCACGAACGGCCTCGCCCTGAACTGCTCGACCGGCGCCGCCATGTGTTCCTGCGAGCGGGCCACAACCAGGCGCTCGCCGCCATACCGGTCGTCATGGGCGTGGATCGCGGACGCGCGCATACAGCTCGCTGCCGTCCGTGACCACCTTCCCTGCAGGTCACACAGCTCCGGTGAGGCGCCGTCCTCGCTGCCGTCTTCGTTCATCCTTTCTTCGAACTCTGACCGCGGCACACAGTGCTCGGATGCTCAGGCGACATTGGTGTTCTGCATGGCGCTTATCCACCACGCGCCGTCCTTCCTGACCGCTACCGCCGTGCCGTGGTTGGCGAACGCTCCCTGCGGAGTAGTGGTGTCCTGGCGAAGGTGGAGGATCGCGAGGTCGGGGGCAGGGGACGAGATGTCCGTCGTCGTGATGCGGGTCGTCCAGCCGGTGACGGGACCGTTCAGCCGGGCCGTGTGGTACTCGAACAGGTTGCTCCAGCCGCGCAGGACCGTGCCGTCGGGGACGATCACGACGGCGTCGTCGCTGAAGGGTCCGTCGATCACGGCCGGGTCCTTCCGGTTGAAGCCGGTCTCGATCTGCGCGACGAGCTGCTCCAGATCGCGCCGGTCCTGCTCGGAGACCGCGGGGCCGTACACGGAGGGTCGAGCGGTCACGGTGATGCACCTTTCTCAGGGGTCAGGCGTTGGTGAGGACGGACAGGAGGTCCTGTTCGGAGAGGGCGCCGCTGCTCGCGGGACGGCCGTCGAACTGGAGGACGGGGACCCCGCGAACGCCCGAGCGGCGGACCCGGTCGAGCTCGGCTCGGGTCTCGGCGGCTCCTTCATCGCTCCAGCGGACACCGACCTCGGACGCGAGGTTCCGCAGGACATCGGGATGGGCCACGTTGAGCTCGTCGGTGTGGTGGGCGCGGAAGAGGCGCTCGACCATCGGCTCCCCGAGGCCCTGGCCGCTTGCGAGGGCGACAAGACGGTGCGCATCGAAGGTGTTGGAGAAGATCGCTTTCTCATGCCGCAGAACGAGGCCCTCGGCCGCCGCGAGTTCGGTGATCTCGGCTATGGCCTGCGCGGGGTCGATGCCGAACGCCTTGCGAAGCACCTCCACCTTGGGTTCGCCCTCAGTGGTCGCCTCGGGAGCCAATTGGAAGGGATGGAAGACCACTTCGGCGCGTCCGCCTTCGACGCGGAAGCGGGTCAGGGCTCGTTGGAGCCGGGTGAACGCGAAGTAGGACCACACGCAGGGGATGTCGAAAGTGAAGTGCACCGAAGTGGCGGTGCCGCTGTCGTTCATGTCGCCAACTTAGCCGTCGGCGAGGGCCCGCACCTCCTTCCGATGGAGGATGCCGCACGCCTTCCCGGGGGATGGTGCGGGGTGAGACGCCGGAGCAGCCTGGAGACATGACAGCGATAGAAGTGCGCGGTCTGCGCAAGTCTTACGGTGCGACCACGGCTGTGGACGGGGTGTCGTTCACCGTTGCCCAGGGGGAGATCCTGGGCGTGGTCGGGCCCAACGGCGCCGGCAAGACGACCACCGTGGAATGCCTGATCGGGCTGCGCAGGCCCGACGCCGGACAGGTGCGGGTGCTGGGCCTCGACCCGGAACGCAGGCGGCGGGAACTCGCCGAGCGGGTCGGCGCGCAGCTCCAGGAGAGCGAGGTGCCCGCCGGCCTGCGGGTCGCGGAGGCGCTGCGGCTGTTCGCGGCGTTTTACCGTCGACCCGACAACTGGCGTGCGGTGCTGGAACGTTGGGGGCTGACCCCGATCGCCGACCAGGCGTTCGGAAAGCTGTCCGGCGGTCAGAAGCAGCGTGTTCAGCTCGCGTTGGCGCTGATCGGCGCGCCCGAGTTGGTGGTGCTCGACGAGCTGACCACCGGCTTGGACCCGATCGCGCGCCGGGACACCTGGACTTTGATCGGCGACCTGCGGGCGTCGGGGACGACGGTGGTGCTGGTCAGCCACTTCATGGACGAGGTGGCCGCGTTGTGCGACCGGGTCGTGGTGCTCACCCGGGGCAGGGTGGGCGCGATGGGGAGCCCGCACCAACTGACGGCGGACGCCGGGTTCGACTCGCTCGAAGCGGCGTATCTCGCGCTGATGCGGGAGGGACGATGAGAGGGGTCGCGCAGCTCTCGTTGAGCGAACTGCGGCTGCTGACCCGAGATCCGGCCGCCTTGTTCTTCATGGTGGCGTTTCCACTGATGCTGCTGGTGATCAACGGCGGCGACGGCGGCAAGAGCGGCGAGGACGGTCGGGCCGAGGCGCTTGTGCCCGGCTACATCGTGATGATCCTGGCGATCGGCGGTATCGCCGCGCTGCCGGAGGTGCTGGCCGTCTACCGCGAGCGCAAGGTGCTGCGCCGCCTGAAGGCCACGCCGATCAGCCCGCTCGCCGTCCTGATCGGCCAGGTGGCGGCGCAGCTTGCGATGGCCCTGGCCGGAGCGGCGGTCATCGTCGGCGTCGGCGCGCTCGGTTTCGGCCTGGACCGGCCCGCCAACCCGGCCTGGCCGGTGGCGGCGTTCCTGCTGTGCGCGCTGATGGTGTATTCCGTCGGTTTCCTGATCGCGGCCGTGGCACCGGGAGGACACGCCGCGAGTCTGCTGGGGCTGATGGTCCTGTTCCCGATGATTTTCCTGTGCGGCGCCGTCATCCCGCGCGAGGACCTGCACGCGAACGTCCTGCGGATAGGCAGGCACCTTCCGCTCGCGCACGGCGTGGACGCGCTGCACGACAGCTGGTCGGGGACGCCGTCGGCGACTTCGCTGCTGATCATGGCCGCCGTTATCGTGGTGTGCACGGCTACGGCAGCCGTGTTGTTCCGCTGGGAGTGAACCGGTGATCGATGCGGGGGCGCGCTGGATCAGGGCTTTCCACCTGCTCTTCTTCGCGTGCCTGGGGATCTCCTCGGCCGCGGCCTTCGCCCATGGCGGGTCGGATTGGACGACGCTCGGCCTGGCCGCGTTCATGGGCGGGTGGTACGCGCTTTTCGTCGCCAGGCGTCCGCATCTGCTGGAACGACTCAACCCCATGGGCTGGCACCTGCTGGTGTTGATCGCGTTGCTGATCGTGCTGATCCGCCGCGATCCGGCGTACGAGATGCTGGTGTACGGCATGTTCTCGCTGCCGTATCTGCTGCTGCCCACCCGGTGGGGCTACCTTGGTGCGGCGCTGCTGGTGGTCACCGCCACGGCCGCGGTTGCGCCGTTGTCGGAGGTTCTGCGCGATCCCGTGTCCTTCGGTCCGGCGGTCGGCTCGGTGGGGCTGGTGATCGTCATGGGCCTGTTCGCCAACCACCTCGTCCGGCAGGGTGAGCGGAGCCGGAGCATCGGGGTGTTGGAGGAACGGGCCCGGCTCGCCCGGGAGATCCACGACACCCTGGCCCAGGGATTCAGCGGCATCGTCGCCCAACTGGAGGCGGCGGAGCAGAACATCGATGATCCGGTCGTGCTGCGCCGAAGGGTGGCGTTGGCCAAGGGGCTGGCCCGTGACAGCCTGGTGGAGGCGCGGCGCTCGGTGGAGGCGCTGCGTCCCGAGCCGTTGGAGGGCGCGTCGTTGCACGGCGCGCTGGTCTCGGTCGCCGCGCGCTGGAGCGCCGAGACCGGGGTGCCCGCCGAGGTGACCATCGACGGGGTGCCGCGACGGCTGGGTGCCGATGTGGAGGCCACCGTGCTGCGGGCCGCGCAGGAGAGCCTGGCGAATGTCGCCAGGCACGCAGGGGCGAAGCGGGTGGCGCTGACGTTGAGCTACATGGACGGCGAGGTGACGCTCGACGTGCTCGACGACGGCGCGGGATTCGTGCCCAGTGCCGCGCGGGCCGGGTACGGTCTGGCCGCGATGCGCGAACGCGCCGCTCACGCGGGGGGAACGGTCACCGTGGAGTCGGCTCCGGGCGAAGGGACCGCAGTGTGCCTGAGCATCCCTTGCGGTTGATGATCGTCGACGACCATCCGGTGGTCCGGGACGGACTGCGGGGGATGTTCGACGGGCTGACCGACATCACGGTGGTCGCCGAGGCGCGAGACGGCCGGGAGGCGTTGGCCGCCGCCCGCACCGAACGGCCCGACGTAGTGCTGATGGACCTGCGCATGCCGGTCCTGGACGGGCTCGGCGCGATCCGCCGGTTGCGCGTCGAACAGCCGGACGTCCGCGTGATCGTGTTGACCACCTACGACGGAGACGGGGACATCTCGCGGGCGCTGGCCGAGGGTGTGGCCGGCTATCTCCTGAAGGACGCGCCGCGCGAGGAGTTGCACGCGGCCGTACGTACGGCGGGCGCGGGCGGCCGGGTGCTCGCCCCGGCCGTCACCGCCCACCTGATGGGACGCCTCGCCCCCGTCCCCGCCACGGTGCCCAGTCCCAGGGAAGTGGAGGTGCTGGCGCTCATCGCCCGCGGCGCCGCCAACAAGGAGGTCGCCCGTGTCCTGCTGATCAGCGAGACCACGGTGAAGACGCACCTCAAGCACGTCTTCGCCAAGCTGGGCGTGGACAACCGGGCCGCCGCCGTCGCAGTCGCCCTTCAACGGCGCCTCATCTGAACCGGGTCCGCGGTTGCGCCTCGTGGAGTACGAGGAGCCGATCCAGTGCCTTGTCGCAGCCCGCCCGGACACCGCCGCGGTGCCCACCGCGCCGCCGATGCCCGGCAGTTGGTCCCGTATCGCGACGTCCCCACTCCCCTCGCCGAACCACCCCGCGAACCCCTTCATGATCGCCTCAATCGCACACCCCCACCGACCGGCCCCGGCGGCTCTTCGCTCGCCCTCCGGGTTGCCTCCAAGTCGCTTCCATGTGCCTTCCAGGGCCATCCGGCGAGTGTTTTCCCCACAAGGCGACGACCGCCGGTCCCACCGGCCCGACACTCGGGAGAACACCCATGAAGCTCAGGAACCTGACCACCATCCTGGCCGCGCTCGGTGGCGCGTTCATCATCTACGTCGGCCTGGCCTACCTGTTCGCCCCGCAGTCGACCGCGTCCGGCTTCGGCCTGCCCACCTGGCCCGAACACCAGGGCACCGGGTTCCTCGCCGTCAAGGGCGTCCGCGACATCGGCACCGGGCTGGTCATGCTCGCCCTCCTGCTGACCGGACACCGTCGGGCACTGGGCTGGACGATGCTCGCGATGACCTTCATCCCGGCCGGCGACATGACAATCGTGCTGAGCAACGACGGCTCCGCCGCCACGGCCCTCGGCGTCCACGGCCTCACCGCCTGCCTGGTGGCACTCACCGCCGGCCTGCTCCTGCGCGAACACCCGGCCCAGGCAACCACCCCCACGCCCACCCCGACCACCCCCCGCGTGAACGTCCCGACCGCACGTTGACCCCCCGGGCCATGCCGGTACCGGTGCCCGGTTGTAGCTGTTGAGTGTGACGAGCCCGGAGGCGGTGAGGTAGGCCGCCTCCGGGACCAGCGGCACGATCTCGGCGAGGGTGTCGGCCGTCTCGGTGGAGGCGCGCGCGAGTTCCAGGGATGCCCGGGTGTCGGCCGGTGCGTGCTGCGCATAGGTATCGACGTGACGGCCGGCCTGCCCGCCGGGCATCAGCGTGCGGACCAGTCGCAGGGCCAGGAGTCGGGCTTCCGCCCGCCCGGCCGCGGTGACGGGGGTGATGGGGGGAGACAGGTGACCGTGGGCGCGCAGCCTCGACCGCGGCCCGGGGATCGTCTGCCACGGCCCACGGGCCGCCGCCCACGGCCCGGACCGCTCAGGGGATCACGCCGCGGAGCCCCGGCCCGGATCCGGGGGCTTGGGGGTCGGTACGAAGACGCTCAACCGGTAGGTGGTCGGCCGGATCAGGCGCCCACAGAACGTGTCCATCCGCACCGCCGTCCAGTCGATCTGCCGGTCCGTCGCCCGAAGATCGCGGATGTGCGCGCGCCACGCCACCTCGTCCTGGGTCTCGAAGAGCACCTCCCAACAGCCCGCGTCGGGCGCGAAGCGAGCGGCGGTTCGCCGTGCGTCGTCCTGCCGCCGACGCCTTCTCTTCCCTTGTCCTGGCACCGGCTCAGCATCGCCGGCTTCCGCGGACACGGCAAGGCCATAACGACACCTGGGAGGTCCGGCTCGCACCGGCGTCGTTGTGCGGCCGCCGCGTCAAGACGAGCGGACGACCGTCCACGAAGCGGAACCGGTGCCGTTGCCGCAGCAACTCGACGAGGTCTGCCCGATGTTGCCGTGGTCCGGCAGTCACCGGGGAGACCCGCAGGGCTACCTGCCCGCGATTGCGTCGATGGCGTCGGCGAGTTTGAAGTCGAGTTCCGTGACGACGCCGCCTGCCGTGTAGGTCGTCATGCTGAACCGGGTTTCCGCCCAATGGAGTTCGACATCCGGGTGATGTTCCAGTTCCTTGGCGATCAGGGCGACGCTCCCGATGAGACGGGCACCGGTCCGGAAGTCGATGGCGAAGCTCTTCGTGATGCCGGTGGTGTCTCCCGACCAGCCGTCGCGCTCGGCGAGCCGCGCGGCTACGTCCCCGGCGGCCAGGGGTGTGCGTTCTCCCACGGTGCGCTCCTCGGATACGACCGGCGGGTCCGCCGGGGTGGTGTCTTCGGATTCTCATGGGGGAGGGCCGAGGGAGGCCAGAGCGGTGGGTGGTGTCGCGTCGGCGGCGGCCGAGCCGAGGAGGAGGGTGGTCAGGTCGTGAGGGTTGGCGTGTTCACCGGTTGGCGTCGCCGCTGCGATTCGGTCCAGTCGGAAGCCTCGGCCGGCTCGGCGGGTTCGGCACCAGGCGATGAGGTACCAGCGGCCGTCGGCGGTGAGCAGCCCGGCCGGTTCCACGACGCGGTCGCTTTCGTGTCCTGTCGCGTCGGTGTACGACAGCCGCAGCACCAGGTTGTCGGCGAGGGAGCGCTCCACCGCGGTACGGATCGCCGAGTCGCCGGGGGTGGGCAGGGTGACGATTCGTGCGGCGAGTTCTCGGGCCGCCACCGAGGCGGGGCCGGTCATCGAGGCCACGATCTTCTGCGCCGCGGTGCGGGCCGCGCCGGCGTAGGGGGTGGAGGCGTCGGCCGCGGCCAGTGCGGCGGTCAGCGCCGAGGCCTCGTCGAGGGTGAGGTGGATCGGGGGCAGGGTCGTCTTCGGGTCGATCGACCAGCCGCCGCCGCGCCCGGGTATGGAGCGCACCGGGACACCGGCCTGCATCAGGGTTTGCAGGTCGCGCTGTACCGTGCGGGTGCCGACCTCGAACCGCGCGGCGAGCCTCGCGACCGTCAGAGGCCGCGGCGCCGCCGCGCGCAACTCTTCGACCAGCGCGTACAGCCGCGCAGTGCGTTTCATGCCGCCGACGCTACCTTCACGCCGAGGCCAGGAAGTCCCGCTGTCGCCGCAGCTCCCGCTCGGTGATGGTCAGTGGAAACAGCGTGAAGCCGTGCATCGCGCCGGCGACGACATCGAGGTGCACGCGCGCACCCGCCGCCTGCCATCGTGCGGCCAGGAACAGCGAGTCGTCCAGCAGCGGATCCTCGGTTCCGACGACGATCCGGGCGGGCGGCAGCCCGGTCGGATCCGCGAACAGGGGCGAGACCTCCGGTGCGCGGCGCTGCTCTTCTCCCATCCCCGGCGTGAACAGCTCATAGCCGCTTCGAAGCGTGTCGGTATTGCTCAGCAACTGTCGGGAGCCGAACCTGCGCTGGCTCGGCGTCATCGACAGGTCGTACGGGCCGAAGAGCAGGTGGGCCGCCCGGAACGCGCCGGTGATGCCGTACCGGTCGCGAAGGCGCAGCAGGGTCAGGACACTCAGGTGGGCGCCGGCCGATTCGCCGCCGATCAGCAGCCGTTCGGTACCGAACTCGGCGGCGGCGTGTTTCACCAGCCACCGGGCGGCGGCCTCGCAGTCGTCGGGCCCGGCGGGGAACGGATGTTCCGGTGCGAGGCGGTACTCGACGCTCACCACGGCCAGCCGCGCCTGCTCGGCGAGCTGCCAAAGCCGCTCGTCCTGTCCGCCCGCGGACCCGAACACCCAGCCGCCTCCGTGAATGTGCAGGTACACGCCGTCGGCGTGGTCCGGTTCGAAGACCCGTACCTTCACGCCGCCGTCGACGACGCGGTCCCGGCCGTGCGGCAGCCGCACGGGCGGCGTGTCCCCGCCGAGCCGGTTGCGCCGCAGGAGCGCCAGCGTGGCCGGACTCGGCGCCTGCGCCCGAGTCGGTCGGCTCGCGGCGGCAGCCTCGAACTGCGCGTTGAAGGCCAGGGTTTCGGGGAGGCAGTCCTCATCCGTGATCGTCATGCCGTCGACGGTCGCAGCCTGCCGCGACAACACCCTGTCACCCTTTCTTCGCGCGCTTTGTGATCCGGGTCATGATCCCGGCCTTGCGTCGGGCCTGGAGTCGGGCGCACGGCTACGGCTCTGGCGACCAGTTAACGGCCGGCCTCGCCTTGCCTCGGTCATTGAGCCGGGCTCGGCGGTCCCTGTGGTGGGCTCGGGCGTGAGCCCAGGCGACTCGGTCGAGCAGCAGAGCGCGGATGCTGGGCGTGGCGTCGCGGCGTCCTCCGGCCTCGGCGGACCGGGCGATCAGCCGGATCGCATCTCGTACACCTGGGGAGCGTCGGCGAGGAGCCACTCATGCGCAACGCGCGCAGCCAGGCCGTCGGGGCATTCGGCGTTGAGCATGCCAGCGACCCGGCCGGGTTACCTGTCCGCGATTGCGTCGATGGCGTCGGCTAGTTTGAAGTCGAGTTCCGTGACGACGCCGCCTGCCGTGTAGGTCGTCATGCTGAACCGGGTTTCCGCCCAGTGGAGTTCGACATCCGGGTGATGTTCCAGTTCCTTGGCGATCAGGGCGACGTTCCCGATGAGACGGGCACCGGTCTGGAAGTCGATGGCGAAGCTCTTCGTGATGCCGGTGGTGTCTCCCGACCAGCCGTCGCGCTCGGCGAGCCGCGCGGCTACGTCCTCGGCGGCCAGGGGTGTGCGTTCTCCCACGGTGCGCTCCTCAGAATCGACCGGCAGGGCTGCCTAGTTCGGCGACCAGTTGCTCAGCCTGCCTCACCGTGGGGTCGTATTGCCAGGGGGCGAGTTGCGACCAAGTCGCAGTGATCTCACGTTGGAGCCGCGCAGATCCCGTCTCGTGTGCGGTTTGCACGGCGCCTGTGAGGGCGTCGATCGTCTCGGCCAGACGGCCCTGGTCGGCGAGAGCGGACGCCTGCCTGGCAAGGAACACGCCGCCGTCTCTCCGAGACGTCGGCGGCAGGGCCGTCAATACCTGGTCCCATAGCCGGATTGCCTCCGCGCCCAGGTGCATGCGGCTGTAGCACGTGGCTCGCTGGATCTCGATGTAATCGCAGGACCGTCGGCATGCGTTGCCCCATGGGAAATCGTCGTCGACACGCCCCATCAATCGGGCGGCGCCGTCGAGGAGGATGTCGACGCGAGCGCGTTCACCGAGCAGGGCGTGCCCGTGGGCTGCCTGCTGCATGGCCTGGACGCGGACCTTCGCGCAGAGTTGCTTCGAATCCCGCAGGGCCGAGGCGGTCAGTTCGACTGTGGCCTGTCCGTCCCCGGCATCCATGGCCACCATTGCTTTGTTGGTGAGTGCATGGCCGACGAGCTGCCGGTCGTCCGCGCGGTGGGCAAGTTCCAGGGTGTGGTTTGCCCACATCGCGGCCTGGCCGAGGTCGCCGACGTCTTGGTAGAGCCACGTCGTCAGTCCGGTGTAAGCAGCGGCGACCTGTAGCAGCTTCCGACGTGTGTCTCCCATCGCTTCGTCAAGCAGTCTCACGATCAGTTGGTACTGCACGACGACGGTAGGGATCAGGTTGTGGGGGCCGAGCATTACATCTGCTCGGTAGTGGCCGTCGAGCTGTTCGCGGAAGTAGTCGACTATCGCTGGGTCGATCGGGCGTCCTCCTCGTGCACCGGGTGTCGCGATCGGCATGGATGAGGCGCAGGTGAGGGCGAGGAACTGGCGGCGGTCCACAGGGCCCACCGTAGGCACGAGCGATGGGCGATCCGCTGCCACCTCCGGGCGTTTCGGTCCGATGCCCAGTTCCACCTCGGACAGGCCGGTGAGGGCGACGAGGACGCGTCGATAGATCGGTCGTGGCCGTGCCGTCTCGCCGTCCTCCCAGCGGGCGATGAGGCGAGCGTCGACGGAGATCTGACGTTCGCCGATCTCGTCGGCCTTGGCTTGGAGCTCAAGGGCGAACTCGGCTCGCGATTGCCGCCATTGGTCCTCGCGCACTGCACGCAGTCGGGTGTTCGGTGTGCGGTCGATCGCCATGTGGTCCCCAGATTCGCGCGCCTGCGGTGACACCACGGTAACGACAGCCGGCATCGGGAACAGCGAAACAGCCCGGTAATGCCATCGAATTGCCATCGACAGCGGCATCGGATCGCACCTTGCGGATCGCGATAATCGTCCTGTTCGAGCCGTATCGCAGTCAGGAGCGCATCATGCCGGGCACGACCGAGATGCGTGTGGGCCCGTCCGGTAACGAGCACCATCCCATCCGGATCGAAGTCCCCGGCCGTGCGCCGTTGGACGTGACGCGGGCCGAGCTCACGGCGCTGGTGCACGAGTCTCGGATGTATCTGATGCGGACGTTTCCGACTCCGCCGCTCGGTCGGATCTCGAACTCGGGTGGGTGAACCCCGCCCGATGCCGCCCGCTGTCGTCACCTGCGGGCGGTGGCGCCCGGTCCCGCAGCCACCGGCGCGTTTGCGGGACCGGGTTCGTCACTCTCTCCCGGCCGGGATCGCCCGACCGCCACCGACTGCCGTGACTGCCACTACCACCCCACCCCACACCTGGAGGAGAGGCCATGACTCGGCCCGAGCGTGACTGGAAGCTGCTTCGATTCGAGTACGACCCCGACCTGCTGAAGGCGCAGTACGAGCTGCCGACCGGCGAGTATCGGTGGCAGACGTTCGCCGTGCCCAGCGGCACGTTGCCCGCGCTGGTCGGGGCTCTTCTGGCGCACGCCGACCAGAACGAGCGCACGGACATCCTGCGCGCGGAGGTCGAGCGGAACGACGAGGCGATGTCAGCCAGGTACAGGGCGATGACCGATCGCACGCGAGCGCCGTCGTGGCTGCCCGAGTTCCTCCGCCACGGCAACACGCTGCGGTGATCGCAAGTCCCGGCCGCACCCGGTTTCGGATCCGTTTCCGCGAGGAGCGCCGCGCCGCCGGTCGGGTGGTCCGCCGGTTCAGCGCGGGCCCGAAGGGCCTCGCGCGATGGTCGAGAAGATGTCCGGCTGTGCGGCGAGGGTGAACAGTTCGGGTCCTGTGAGTGGGGGGCCGCCCAGCAGTGCGCCGGTCCGACTGTTGCGGGTGCCCGACATGAGTGCGCGTGCGGTGCCGTCCGGCATCAGGATGAGGACTTCCACGGTCGTGTCGCCGTCGTCGAGGGTTCGTGAACCGGTGACGGTCCGCGAGCCGTCGGGGAGGGTTCCGCGTACGCAGTCGGTCCAGGCGGGGAGTGCTCCTCCGGTCTCCTGCTGGCGCCAGTCCCCGCACGGCAGATACGCGGTGCGCCGCAGCGCGTGGTAGCGGGTCGTGACGAACTCGTCGAACAGACGCTCCTTCTCGGGTCTCATCCTGGTGTGCCCCCATGAGGTCGACGACGATTTGTCATACCGGTCAGGCGGGATCGGCCTCCCGAAATATTGCGTGCGGCCACGCGCGGTCGGGTTCGCCGGACGGTGCCGGTCCTACCGGTGGGTAGGACGTCCGGTCCCGAACACGACGCCCACCGCCGTCGTCGGTGCGGCGCTCGGCGGGCCCGGCCGGGTAACTCGGCGTGCCGACAGGGGAGTTGGGCACGCACAGTAGACGCGCTTTTACCCGGATGAAGGCCGAGGCCCCGTCCGCCCGGGGGCCCGCCTTGCGTTCGCGAGCCGAGCCGACATAATCCAAGCCTTCGGGGCAATCCCGGGATCGCTCGTTCGTCCGACCGTCTTTCACGCTCCCTGCACGTTCTCCACGTTCTCCACGTTCTCCGAGCTCCCAAGCTCTCCGCGCTCTCCGGACGTTCGTCGGACGCTCGCCGGACGACGGGCGCGGGTTCGTCCCGAAGCAGGCACCCCCTTCCAGTTTCAGGAGCACTTCAGTGCAGCTGCACATCAGCAGGCACATATCGGGCGCCGTCGGCGTCGGTGTACTCGCGCTCGCGCTGCCGGTCGTCATGGCCGGCACCGCCGAGGCCAAGCAGGACCACGACACCTGCGCCCGGGTCGGCGTGGAGTACTCGCTCGACGGCGGCAAGCACTGGACCACCAGCGGCCGGATGGACGGCACCCTGGTGACCCGGATCGAGGTCCGGCTCAAGGACAAGCCGAAGAACAAGTGCGAGTACGCGGTTTCGCTCGCCTCGTACAACACCGAGGGTCCGACCTGGCCGACCTCGGGCACCCAGAAGTTCCTCGGCTGGGACTCCAAGAAGCTCAGCAAGAAGAACCCGAAGGTCACGCTCGACGTGAGCGCGTACCGACCGACCTGCTTCGGGCAGGTCGACCTGTACGGGAACGGCAAGAAGTACGACGGCGTGGCCAACCCGCTGCCGGCGTACCCCCGCAGCACGATCGCGAACCTGATCACGGCGTGGAACGGCGGCGACAAGTGCGCCCCGCCGACCACGACGCCGCCGACGACCAAGCCGCCGACGACGAAGCCCCCGGTGGAGACCACCAAGCCGCCGGTCGAGACCACGAAGCCGCCCGTCGAGACCACGAAGCCGCCGACGGCATCCACCAAGCCGCCGGTGGAGACCAGCAAGCCCGCGACCTCCTCCTCGGCCCCCGCCGTCGAGGAGACCAGCAGCACGCCGCCCGTCGGCAAGCCCGAGGTGACCCCGGTCGACGACACCGCCCCCGCGTCGCTCGCGGAGACCGGTTCGGACAACTCGAGCGCGATCGTGCTCGGCGCCTCGGCCGGCGTACTCCTGGTCGGTGGCCTCGGCGCCTTCGCCTGGAGCCGCCGCCGCAACAGCACCGGCACCGGCACCGGCACCACCGCGTAAGCCACGTAATCACCACCGGGCAGGCCACCCGAGACTCCCACCCCGGAGCCTCGACAGGACCCGCCGGTGACACCACGTACGGCCCGGCCGGGACATCCCGGCCGGGCCGTACGCGTGCGTGCGGCGGGTTCGTCGGCGACATCCCGCCGCCTCGTCGATGACCCTGGTTTCCCCAACCCGCCTGTGGCACGATCCGTCACCTCTGGTCGTGGGCGCCCTTTCGCGTCCCATACCGCTCTCGTCCGATGGAGTGAACGTATGTCGATAGCCCACGTGTCCGGCCGGTTCGACGGCAAGACCGCGGTGGTCACCGGAGCGGGTTCGGGGGTCGGCCGCGCGACCACGCTGCGCCTGGCGGCGGAGGGCGCGAACGTCTTCGCGCTGGACATCGCGGCGGCGGCGCTGGCCGAGACCGCGGAACTGGCGGCCGGGCTCGCGGGGAAGGTCGTCACCCGGGTCACCGACGTGGCGGACCGGGACGAGTGCTTCACGGCGGTGGCGGCGGCAGTGGCCGAGTTCGGCGGGCTGGACGTACTGGGCAACGTGGCCGGCATCGCGCGGGCCGAGCACGTCCTGGAGGTCACCGAGGCGGACTACCGGCGGATGATGGGCGTCAACATCGACGGCTACTTCTTCATGTGCCAGGCGGCCATCCCACACCTGCTCGAGCGTTCCGGCAACATCGTCAACATCGCGTCCAACGCCGCTGTGATGGGCCTGGCGTACAGCGTGGTCTACACCATGAGCAAGGGCGCCGTGGTGCAGTTGACCCGGTCGCTGGCCTGGGAGTTCGCCAAGCAGCCGCTGCGCGTGAACGCGATCGCGCCGGGCGGGATCGACACCAACCTGGTCGCCAACTACCAGATGCCGGCGGACGTCGACTGGGATCTGGTCGGCCGGGCGATGACGCCGCGCCCGATGGCCCAGCCGGAGGACATCGCCGCGATGTTCTCCTTCGTGGCCTCCGAGGAGGCCCGCAACGTGCACGGCGCCGTCCTGCACAACGACAGCGGCCTGACCGCAGGCTGACGCCACGCGCGGTCGAGCGCGGGAGGCGCGCGAAAAGCGCAACGCGCGCGACGCCCGAAAAGCACACGACCCGGTCCACCACGGTCACGCGACCGTGGTGGACCGGGTCGATTCGGCCGGCGCCGTGCCGGGCGAACCCCGGAGCCCGCGACGGCAACCGTCGTTGCTACGACGGCGCTCCGGCGGCGCGGCGGTCCAGGGAGTCGCCGACGAGGTGGTAGATCGCGTTCGTGGCCGCGGTGTGCTTGGCGACCTCGCCGGGATCGCGGTCCTTGCCGTCCATGCGGCCGGTCATCTCGTAGATGAAGTAGCGGTACAGCGACTCGTGTATCCAGGTGTAGGCGGCTTCGGGCGCGAACACCTCGGTCTCCCGGTTGGTCGGGGGAGTGACCTGGTTGTAGTAGCCGGCGTTGGACTGGGCGAGCGTCGCGGCGGCGATGGCGGTGGGCATCGTGAGCACGCCGACCGTCGTCTGTACGTTGTTGGCCTTGTCCACGTATAGCGCGGAGACCGCCCGCACGCAGCCCAGTTGTTTGATCAGCTCGGCCGCTTCGCCGGAGGCCATCGGGGTGCAGTCCTCCAGGACCTTCACGCAGGTCCGGGTCAGGGTGCCGCCCTGGTACTTGTAGGGAAGCTGGGCCAGGCCGAAGACCTCGTCGACAGTCACCGGCTTGGGGTCGGTCCCCGCCGAGCGCAGATCCTCACGGGTGAGTGTCCCGCGCGTGGGCTTGTCGGTCGCGGTGACGGTGGCGCAGGGCCGCAACGGCTTGCCCGTCGAGGACGTGGTCGGCGAGGCGGCCCCCGCGGCCCCGGTGGCGGGCGGCGTGCCGGGCGCGGCCGCAGACGCCGACCCGGGGGTCTGCGATCCGCTCGCCGGGGGCGGCGCGGCAGCCTTCTTCCTGTCGTCTCCGCCGCACGCGGTGGAGCCGGCCAACAGGGCCAACGCGCACGCCGTCACGGCGAGCCCGCGAACTCGCTTGCGCCGCCCGGCGCGAACGGAATCGCGAACAGAATCATGCTCGGACATCGGGGACCCGTTTCGAATCGCGGCCGACACCCACCGCTGTGCCCGGCCGCCGTGGGATCCGGTGCAGCGGCCGGATTTCGTCGTACCGGCTGATAATCGTGGGAAACCTACCATCCGGTGACACGGCAAGATCAACCATGTGGGGCGAGAGCACGATCTCCGCGCGAAATGGATATGCCGATCAGACCGTGTGGATTCCGGACTTGGGCAGGCTCTCGAGCAGGCGGGTCAGCAGTCGCCCGGCCGCCGGACCGGTCGGGCCGTCGGTCGGCCAGGCGAGGGCGATGCGGCCGCGGGGGCTCGGGTCGGTGAGGTACAGGGTGCGCAGACCGGCCACGGTCGCCATGGCGGGAGGCAGGGCCGGGAGTACGGCCACGCCGAGGCCCCGGGCGGCCAGTTGTACCAGCAGTTCGGGCGCGGCGGCCTCGAACGCGATGCGTGGGCGGAATCCCGCCTCGGCGCACGCGCGGTCGAGGGTCCCGCGCAAACCGGTGCCACGCAGCAGGCTGATCAGCGGACGATCGCGCAGTTCGGCCAGCGGGACGCTGGTGCGGCCGGGTGTCAACAGCGGATCGTCCGGGGCCGTCGCGACGACCAGCGGTTCGTCGACGAGCACCCGGAAGGTGAGGCCCGGCGGGGGCTCCGGGTCCACGATCCCGACCATCGCGAGGTCGAGTTCGCCGCGGCGCAGGGCGGCGAGCATGTGCTCCGACGTGTCCTCGGTGAGCGCGATCTCGACCCGGGGGTGCTCGTCGTGGAAGTCGGCGAGCACCGAGGCCACATCGAACTCGTGGGTCGCGGCGCCGGAGACCAGGCCGAGGGTGACCCGGCCGCGCAGCAGGCCGGTGAACTCCTCGACGGTGTGCCGGACTCCCTCGACGGCCGCAAGTGCCGCCCGCGCGTACGGCAGGACCGCTTCGCCCACCGGCGTCGGTGTCACCGTCCGTCCGGAGCGGTCGAGCAACGGTTGGCCGAGTTCGCGTTCCAACTGCCGGATCTGGGCGCTGATACCCGGCTGCGCGAGGTGCAGGCGGGCGGCGGCACGGGTGAAGTTGGCCTCCTCCACCACGGCGACGAAGTACTGCAACTGCCGGAGTTCCATAACCATCGATTCTAGCTCCGAGAAAAGATGCGTCTTGGACTTATCAATCACGGCTCGCCACGCTTGATCACATGACCGGCCCCGCGAACCCACCGCCACCACCGAACGACCCGAATCCCCAGAAGGACCCGAGCACCGCGAGCACCCCGAGCCCCAACACCCCACCGCCCGCCGCCGCGCGACTCAAGGCCGCAATCGCTTCCGAACGCCGGGACCTGGCCGCCCTGTTGGCCGATCTCCGAGCCGACCAGTGGGACGCGCCGTCGCTCTGCGCCGGGTGGCGGGTGCGCGAGGTGGCCGCCCACATGTCGATGGGCTTTCGCTACTCGCTGCCCCGCGTCGGCCTGGAACTGCTCAAGTCCGGAGGCAATCTGCATCGCACGACCGACCGCCTGGCCCGCGCGGACGCGGCCGCGCTGTCGACGCACGAGATCGCCGCCGCGCTCGCCGACAACGCGGAGCACCCCTGGAAGCCGCCGGGTGGGCGTACGGCGGGCCTGGGTCACGACGTGGTGCACGGTTTGGACATCACGGTCGCGCTCGGCCTGGATCGCACCGTCCCCGAGGACCGGTTGCGCATCCTGCTGGACGCGATCAGCCCCCGGGGCGTCAAGTTCTTCGGCGTCGACCTGACCGGTGTGCACCTGCGTGCCGACGACCTGGACTGGTCCTACGGCACCGGTACGCCACTGACCGGCTCGGGCCAGGACCTGCTCCTGGTCGCGTTCGGCCGTCGGCTCCCGCCCGGTCGGCTGCGCGGCGAGCATCGGGACCGCTTCGTCACCGGGTGATTCGGAGTAGTCGTGGTGAGTCTCGGTGAGTCGTGTGGTGCCGGGAACCCGCCCGCTCCGGGCCGGTTCCGATGCGGTTAGGGTCGATCGGGTGACCAAAGAGTTCCTGCCGCCCGAGCAGTGGTACGAGCAACTGCCCACCCTGTACGCAGCCGCCTCCGCGCTGATCACCGATGTCGAGGACCGGGTGCTCCTGGTCAAACCCAACTACCGCGACTATTGGAATCTGCCCGGCGGCTTCGTCGATCGCAACGAGTCGCCGCACGACGCGTGCGCGCGGGAACTTCGTGAGGAACTGGGACTCGACCTGGACGTCGGCGAGTTGCTGGTGATCGACTGGGTGCCCGAGCAGGATCCCAGGCCGCGACCGCTGACCGGCTGGACCTTCGACGGCGGCACCCTGACGCCCGAGCGGATCGCCGCGATCCGGATCCAGGAGGACGAACTCGACGACTACGCCTTCGTCACCCTCGACCGAGCCGCGCAGCTCCTGCCGAGCACCGTCGCCCCGCGCGTGCCGGCAGCGATGGAGGCCCGCGGCCTCGGCCGCGCCGTGTACCTGCCGAGGCACTGACTCGGGCGCGTACCTGCCGAGGCACTGACTCGAACGCGTACCCGCCGAGGCCCCGACCCGAACGGACAGCAACCGCGCCCCGCGCGTAGATTCGACGCCTGCTTCGCATTCGCGAACATCACCCACAGGCGCCCGGAGGCAAGGTTGTCGTCGTTCCGTTCCATCACCGAATGCGATCTCCCACACGTCCTCGCCTGCGAGGTCGACGAGCCGATCGGCTCGATCTCCGCCGATCGGTACCTCGCCGAGGCGGCGGACGGGATGTATCGGCCGGAGTGGACCTGGATCGCCGAGCAAGACGGCCGGATCCTGGCCCGCGCGCTGTGGTGGGGCCCGGCCGACAGCGCGCATCCGGTCGCGTTGGACTGCCTGTACGTCGACTCGCGGGTCGAGGACCGGGCCGCGATCGGCGCGGAGTTGATCGCGGCGAGCCTGCGGGCGTTCCGCGCGGCCGGCGCGGACCGGCTGCCGTTGTACAACGTGACGTTGACCGGGGGGTGGCGCGAGGACCCCGCCGCCTCGGCCGCACTCGCCTGGCGGCGCGAAGCCGCGCTCGCGGCCGGTCTGAGCCACGAGGTCGAGCGGTTGCGTTTCGAGTGGTCGCCGGACGTGGGCGTACCGGCCGGCTCCGGACGACTCACCTTCACCGAGGCCGACGACGACGCGTTCCTCGCCGTGTTCCGGCGGATCGCCGAGGGCAGTCTGGACGCGGAGACGCGCAAGAGCCTGGCCGCGCACGGCCCGGAGGTCGTCGCTCGGCAGGAGATGGACTTCTATCTCGGCTGCCCGGGCCGGCGCGAGTGGTGGCGCCTGGCGCACACCGCCGACGGCACCCTGGTCGGCCTGGCCATCCCGTCCGCGACGCCCTACCACCCCAACGTCGGGTACCTGGGCGTCGTCCCCGAGTTGCGCGGCCGCGGCTACGTCGCCGACCTGCTCGCCGAGATCACCCGCCTGCACGCCGCCCGAGGCGCCGAAGTGATCACCGCCACCACCGACACGACGAACGCTCCGATGGCCGCCGCCTTCCGCCGGGCCGGCTATCGCACCACCGAGGTCCGCATGGTCTTCTCCGCCCCCGAGTAGCCGCCGGTCGAGCGCCCCCGCCCGCACCTACACCAACTCCCGCCCCATCGCCGTCATTTGGCCATTTCGGTCACACGGCCACCCGCTCGCCCGGTACGTTTCCGGCGATGCACCGACGAATCGCGATCCGTGATTCGCGGCCGTCTCGATTCGGGTGGGGGCCCGAGGGTCGTACGGGGCGGGGATCGACGTGCCCCGATGGAGACGGCCGGGTGTGGTCCATCTTCAGGGAGGGGATCCCGATGTCGCTCCGTTCCGTGTTCCACGGCCACGAACCCAACCGCCGGCGCCGCCGCTCAGCCGACGCACCCGACACGCGCCACGTGCACCGAACGCGCCACCCGTACGGCCCCCACCGACTCCGCAACCCCCGCAGGCCGATCGCCCTGATCGCCGCCGTGACCCTGTTCCTCGCCTGCCTGGTCGCCCAGGCCGCACCCGCCTCCGCCGCGCGTCCCGGCGTGTCCGCCTACGTCGCCAATTCGGGTTCGAACACGGTGTCCGTGATCGACACCGCGAACAACACCACCACGGCGACCATCCCGGTGGGCAGCGGTCCCTACGGGCTGGCCGCCAACCACGCGGGCACCCGGGTGTACGTGGCCAATTTCGGCTCTGCCGGCGTCTCCGTGATCGACACCGCGACCGACACCGTCACCGGCACCATCGCCACAGCCGGCGCGCCGTTCGCGATGGCCGTCGACCCGACCGACACCCGCCTGTACGTCGCCCAGAACAATTCCGTTCTGGTCGTGGACCTCGCGACCAATACCCCCACCGCCACCATCGCGGTCGGCACCAACCCGATCGCGGTACTGGTCGCCCCGGACGGTGCGCACGTGTACGCCGTCAACAACGCCGGCCACAACGTCTCGGTGATCGACACCGCGACCGCCGGCGTCGGCGCGACCATCGCACTCGGCGGCTCGCCAGACGGTGCCGCGCTCAGTCCCGACGGCAGGCGCCTGTACGCCGTGGACGACCAATCCGGCCTGTGGGTCCTCGACCTGACCGCCGGCGGTGCGCTCGCCGCCACCGTCCCGATCGCCGAGGGCAGCAACGTCGCGGTGAACGCGGCCGGGACCAGGGCCTACGTCTCCGCGTTCCCGGCCGCCGTCAAGGTGGTCGACCTGACCACGAACACGGTGATCGACAGCGTGGCGGTGGGCAGCTATCCGGCCAACCTCACGCTGCACGTCGCGGGCGGATTCGTGTACACCACCAACGCCGTGTCCGGGGACGTGTCGGTGATCGACACCGCGTCCGACACCGTGGTGGCCACCATCCCGGTCGGGAACACCCCGTACGGCATCGTCGTCGTCGGCGTCCCGCAACCGCGCACCGTCACCTCGGTGACCCCCGGCTCAGGCCCCGCGGCCGGCGGCACCGCGGTGACCGTCACCGGGACCGGATTCACCGGCACCACCGCCGTCGCGTTCGGCGCGACCCCCGCTCCCTCCTACACCGTCGTCGACGACACCACCATCACCGCGACCGCGCCGCCCGGCACACCCGGCACCGTGGACGTCACCGTGACCGGCCCGGGCGGCACCAGTGCGACCACACCCGCGGACCGCTTCACCTACCTGGCCGCCCCGACGGTCACCTCGATCAGCCCCGGCTCCGGCCCCGCGGCCGGCGGCACCGTGGTCACCATCACCGGCACCAACCTCGCCGGCGCGACCGGCATCACCTTCGGCCCCGGCCGGCCCGCCGGCTCGGTGTCCTGCACCGCGACGACGTGCACGGCGACCGCGCCGCCCGGTCCGGCCGGTTCGGTGGACGTACAGGTGAGCACCCCCGGCGGAACCAGCGCGACCGGTCCCGGCGACCGATACACCTATATCGCGAGCGCGGCCGACGTGGCGGTGACACTCCGGGCCACCGGCGTGCCGTCGTTGTTCAACGCGCGCATCGACTACACGGTCACCATTACCAACAGGGGCCCCGACGCGCTCGGTTCGGCCACCGTCACGGCGCCGCTGCCGGTCCCGATGACCGTCACGTCGCCGGACTGCTCGGTGGCCAATCGCACGGTGACCTGCACGGTCGGCCCGCTGGCCGGAAACGCGGCGACCACCCGGCACTTCACCGCACCGGTCGCCCTGCTCAGCCTGGGCGCCGAGTACGAGGTCACCGCGAGCCGTGTGGCGAGCACGCCCAACGACCCCAATCCGGCCAACAACAGTTCCTCGGCTTCGTGCACCGCGGTCACGTCGCTGCTCATCTTCTGCTCCTGAGCCGGCCTCGCTTGCGGATGGTCGGTCCGCGCGGGTTCGGGGCGACCGGTCCGCGCGGTTCCGGGCGGCCGGGCCGTGTCGGCCCCGTGCGGGGGCGCGACGGCCGGACGCGCGAGCGGGCGTCGGCCGCGGACAGCCGATATACGCGGGCCGCCGTCGGTGCCGGGTAGCCGGAACACGCGAGCCACTGCCCCGAACCGCTTCCGACGGGTAGACAGGACACCTGCGGCGGGCCGGACTACCGGCCCGCCGCAGCGTGTGCCCGGGCTACGCCGATCGCGAACGCGACGGAATCCCCCTGTGCCGAAGCGGAAGTCGCGATGATGATGGGCCCGCGCACGCGCGCGACTCCACTCCGGACCGGGTCGCATCTCGGTCGGATCGCACTTCGGTGCCGCGCCTCGGCCCCCCGATGGGCGCACCCCGGGACACACGAAAGCGAACGCATGAGCCCCTCCTCGACACCCCGTGAACCCGATCGGATCGACGCCTCGATACCGGCGCAGTCCGCATCCGCGAAGACGCCGCCGGCCGGATCCGTACCCGAACCCGCAGCCACGCCCGGACCCGAATTCGACCTCGGCTACGAGATTCCCCTCGAACTCCCGCACGACCCGATCGAGACGCCGGCCGAGAACGAGCGGCCCACCGGTGTGACCCCGATCGAGCTGTTCTTCGACCTCGTCTTCGTCTTCGTGCTCACTCAGGCCACCCACCAGGTGGAGTCGCACCCGGGCTGGACCGGGCTGCTCCAGGGCATGTTGCCGCTGGCGGCGATGTGGTGGATGTTCGGCGCGTTCAGTTGGTTGACGAACGCGGTCCGTCCCGACGCGACGGTGGTCCGGCTGCTGCTGGCGCTCACGATGACTTCGTTCTTCGTGATGGGCCTGGACCTTCCGTACGCGTTCGACCCGGACGGCTGGGCATTCGGCCTCGCGTTCCTGGTCGCCGTCGGGATGCACGTAGCGCTGTTCCTGACCGCGTCCGAACCCTCGGCCCGCTCCGGGATCCTGCGCCTCGCGCCGTTCAACGCGGCGGGCGGCCTGCTGATCCTGGTCGCGCCGCACCTGCCGGACGCAGGCACCTGGGCCTGCTGGGTGGCGGCCGTGGTGGTGATGTACCTGTCGATGGTGATCGGTCGGATCCGCGGCTTCGTGGTCGAGCCGCACCACTTCGTCGAGCGGCACGGCCTGATCATCCTGATCGTGCTCGGCGAATCGGTCGTGGCCGTCGGCATCGGAGCGGGCGGTCGACCGGTCGACTGGAAGCTTGCGGGGGGCATCCTGCTCGGCATCGCGGTCGCCACCGGCATCTGGTGGACCTACTTCGGCGGCGACGACGAACGCACCGTGCGCGCCATGTCGGAGGCGTCGGTCGAGCGTCGCCAGATGCTCGGCTACGTGGCGTTCGGCCTGGCCCACGCGGTGATGATCGCGGGTATCGTGCTGATCGCGGCGGGCATCTCGGACGCCATCCATCACCTGGGCGGCGACACGAACCGTTGGTGGCTGGGGGCCGGCCTGGCCACCTTCCTGGCGGGTCACGCGTGGCACCGCTTCGTGTTGGCCACCGGCCCGGTCCAGGGACACATCGTCACCGCGGTGGTGGCGGTACCCCTCGTCGCGTCCGTCGCGGGCACGGGCTGGGCGGTACTCGCGGTCGCCACGGCGCTCCTCGCGATCATGACCGTGTCCGACCACCTCCGCCAGGTCCGCGCGGCGGAGGAGCCGGACGCGCGGCAGGTGACCTCGGCCGGCTGACCCTTCGGGGCCGGGGAGCCTGCTCTGCTAGCGTCCCCGGCCATGAACGACAGCGTGTACGTGGGCAACGCGGGCCCGGACGCGGCGCTGGACCGGGGTTGGCTGCTCGGCCATTTCAAGGACGTCGGCGACCCTCGGCACAGCGAGGCGGTGGAGATCAAGTGGGGCGTCCACCTACCCGGCGACGCGCGCGCCGAGTGGGTGAGCGGTGAGGCGCGGACCGCGCTGCTGATCCTGATCAGCGGCCGGTTCCCGGTCGAACTGCCGGGCCGCAGCGTGTTGTTGGCGAAGCAGGGCGACTACGTGGTGTGGGGTCGCGGTGTCGACCACTCCTGGGCGGCCGAGGAGGAGTCGGTGGTGCTCACGGTGCGGTGGCCGTCCGTGCCGGGGTATCGGGTGGGCGAACCCACCTGAGCCGCGGCGCCGGCGCCGCGGCCCACCACCGGGCCGGCCACCGTGTCGGCCGACCTTCAGGGCGGTGCCTCTCCGGCCGGCGCCTTTCGGCCGGCGCCTCCCGGCCGGCGCCTCCCGGGCGGCGCCTCCCACGCGGTGACGAACGGCACCGTGCATTGCTCGCGCGACCTGTTGTACGACGAGCAGCTCATCTCATACGCTCCGCAAGCCGACCCTGTCCGGGTCGGCGACACAACCGCATAGTTCGCAATCCAGGGGAAGCCGGTCGAAATCCGGCGCTGACCCGCAACCGTAGGCGGTGGCCGACAGGCCGCCGCGAGTCGGAATGCCTGGATTCGTACGAGTTTAAGGCTCCAGCTGTCGTGGACTGCACGCTGAAGCCCGGATTTCACGTCCGGCGGTGTCTCGTCGGCGCGATGCCGGGGTCGGCGGTCCTGTGAGGAACATCGCTCGGCCCGGGCGGCATCGGTTCCGCCGCTCGTGCCGACGCCCGTCGCACGAAGGGAATCCGCACGTGAAATCTCGTGGGAACAAGGCTCGAATAGGCCGGCTGGTCGGGGCACTCGCCCTTCTCCTGCTGCCCGCCACCGCCCAGATCACCGTGAGCGCACCCGCCGCCTACGCCATCGACCCCACCAAGGGCTCCGCCGGCGTCTGCCCGGACGCCAACGGGGTGACCGTGATCGTCGACTTCCAGGAACTCGGCGGCGCCACGCTCACCCGTTGCGCGCCCGGCGACCAGGCCACCGGTCTGGCCGCGCTCAAGAACGCCGGCTTCCAGATCCAGGGCACGAACCGGTGGGGCGAGGCGTTCATCTGCCGGATCGAGGGCAAGCCCGGCACGGACACCGAGCCCTGCGTCAACACCCCTCCGGCGTCCGCGTATTGGTCGTACTGGCACGCGCCGAACAACGGCACTTGGACGTACAGCTCGTGGGGTGCGACCAACCGCAAGCCCCCGCTGGGCAGCTTCGAGGGCTGGTCCTTCTCCAAGGACAAGACCTCCACCACCAATCCGCCCCCGCGCGTGGCCCCCACGCGCCCGTAGGGCCGACCCGGCGTCGGATCCGAAGCGAGGTCGTCCTCGGCTCCGCGACCGCGTTCGTTCCGCCGGTCATCGCCGACGCGCGTGATTCGGTCGGAACGAACGCCGGGAACGGACCGCGCACGCCTGCCCGATCGGCGCCGGCGGCGGCATCCGCCTCGCGCGTACGTCGTTTCACCGTCCACCGGGTGGACTCGCCTGCCGGACGCGCCCATCGCCGGCTAAGCTGACGGACGCAGTCGGTTCGCCCTGCCCGCCAGGCAGGCGCGTCGTAAGAGGGAACCCGGTGTGAATCCGGGACTGCCCCGCAGCGGTGAGTGGGAACGACCGCCGTCAACAGCACTGGGCCCCAGGACGGGCCCGGGAAGCGACGGCCAGTAGGAGTCCGCCCTTTCGGTGGACGCGCCCACGAGTCCGAAGACCTGCCACTGCCCGTGTGCCGACGAGGCACACGGTGATCTCGGTGACCTCGTGGGCGGGTCGGCGGACAACCCCGGTGGCACACGTGCGCGACAGCGCCGAAACGCCCCGGCGGCTTGCCATCCCTTCGCGCCCTCGATCCGTCCCGGGATTCCGGAGACAACTCGCGAAGGAGAGTTCCGTGACCACCAAGTCCGCAGCCGCGGCAACCCGCGCCACCGTGTACGGCTACCCCCGACAGGGCCCGCGCCGGGAGTTGAAGAAGGCCATCGAGGGCTACTGGGCCGGTCGGGTCACCGCCGACGGGCTTCGCGAGACCGCGGCCGAACTGCGCCGCGCCAACCGCGATCGGCTCGCCGATGCCGGTGTACACGAGGTGCCCACCGGCGACTTCTCGCTCTACGACCACGTCCTGGACACCACCGTGATGGTCGGCGCGATCCCGCCCCGCCACCGTGCGGCCGTCGAAGCCGACGCCCTGGACGGCTACTTCGCGATGGCGCGCGGCACCCAGGAGGTGGCGCCGCTGGAGATGACCAAGTGGTTCGACACGAACTACCACTACCTGGTCCCCGAACTCGGCCCCGACACCGTGTTCTCCGCGAACTCCGCCAAGCAGGTCGCCGAGTTCGAGGAGGCCGTCGCACAGGGCCTGACCGCCCGCCCCGTACTGGTCGGACCGATCACCTACCTCCTGCTCGCCAAGCCCGCGCCCGGCGTCGCGGCCGACTTCCAGCCGCTGACCCTGTTGGATCGACTACTGCCGGTGTACGCCGAGGTGCTCGCCGACCTGCGCGCGGCCGGCGCCGAGTGGGTGCAACTGGACGAACCCGCGCTGGTCCAGGACCGCAGCTTCGCCGAACTCAACGCCATCGCACGCGCCTACCGCGACCTCGGCGCGCTCACCGACCGGCCCAGGCTGCTGGTCGCCTCGTACTTCGACCGCCTCGGCGAGGCGTTGCCGATCCTGGCCAAGGCGCCGATCGAGGGGCTCGCCCTCGACTTCACCGGAGCCGCGTTCGCCAACCTGGACGCCCTGGCCGCCGTCGGCGGACTGCCCGGCAAGCGCCTGGTCGCCGGCGTCGTCGACGGGCGCAACGTGTGGATCAACGACCTCGGCAGGTCGCTGGCCACCCTGGGTACCCTGCTGGGCCTGGCCGAGCGCGTCGACGTGTCCGCGTCCTGCTCCCTGTTGCACGTGCCCCTGGACGCCGGCGACGAGCGCGACATCGACCCGCAGGTCTCCCGATGGCTCGCCTTCGCCCGGCAAAAGACCGAGGAGATCGTCACGTTGGCCCGCGGCCTGGGCCAGGGCACGGACACCATCGCGACCCATCTCGCCGCCAACCGGGCCGACCTGGCCGCGCGCAAGACCTCCGCCCTGACCCGCGACCCCGCCGTACGTGCCCGCGCCGCCGCGGTCACCGACGCGGACGGCCGGCGCAGCCTGCCCTACGCCGAGCGCGCCGCGGCCCAACGTGCCCACCTGGGACTCCCGTTGCTGCCGACGACCACGATCGGCTCCTTCCCGCAGACCGGCGAGCTGCGCACCGCCCGCGCCGACCTGCGCGCCGGACGCATCGACGAGGCAGGCTACGAGGAACGCATCGAGTCCGAGATCCGCGACGTGATCTCCTTCCAGGAGAAGGCCGGAATCGACGTCCTGGTGCACGGCGAGGCCGAACGCAACGACATGGTGCAGTACTTCGCCGAACAACTCACCGGATACGTGGCCACCCGGCACGGCTGGGTCCAGTCGTACGGCACCCGGTACGTGCGCCCGCCGATCCTGGCCGGCGACATCTCCCGTCCCGAGCCGATGACCGTGCGCTGGACCTCGTTCGCCCAGTCGTTGTCCGACCGCCCCGTCAAGGGCATGCTCACCGGCCCCGTCACCATGCTCGCGTGGTCCTTCGTGCGCGACGACCAGCCGCTCGGAACCACCGCCCGGCAGGTCGCCCTGGCGCTGCGCGACGAGGTCCGCGACCTGGAGGACGCGGGGGGCTCGGTCATCCAGGTGGACGAACCAGCGCTGCGCGAGACACTGCCGCTGCGCGCCGCGGACCGCGCCGAATACCTGGCCTGGGCCACCGAGTCGTTCCGCCTGACCACCTCCGGCGTGCGCGCGGCCACCCAGATCCACACGCACATGTGCTACGCCGAGTTCGGCGACATCGTGCAGGCGATCGACGACCTCGACGCCGACGTGATCAGCCTGGAGGCCGCCCGTTCGCACATGCAGGTCGCCCGGGAGCTCGCCGCCCACGGCTATCCGCGCGAGGCCGGTCCCGGTGTGTACGACATCCACTCCCCGCGCGTCCCGAGTGCGGAGGAGGTGACCGCTCTGCTGCACGAGGGGTTGACCGCGATCCCCGCCGGGCGGTTGTGGGTCAACCCCGACTGCGGCCTCAAGACCCGCGGCTGGCCCGAGGTTCGCGCCTCGTTGGAGAACCTGGTGGCGGCGGCGCGCGGGGTACGGGCGACGCTCCCCGACGCCGCGTCCTGAGTCGGGACCACCGGGGCGGGGAAGGCACGCCCCGCCCCGGCGGTCCGGGTCGTCGCGGCGGCCATGCGTGCCCGAACGGCGTGCGATTGTCCACCGCGGGCTCACGGTTGGTGACGCACGGCACCGTTGATCGCATGCTCGTGCTGTTGTCCGACAGCCGGAATGCTCCGTATGCTCCACACGCCGACGTGTGTCGGCACCCTCAACTTCATAGTTCGAAACCCAGGGGAAGCCGGTCGAAGTCCGGCACTGACCCGCAACCGTAGGCGGCGGCCGAAAGGCCGCCGCGAGTCGGAATGCCTGGGTGCGTACGAATTGAAGGCTCCAGCTGTCGTGGACTACACGCTGAGGCCCGGACGCCCGACCGATGCCCGCATTGGTCGGCTCCCGGGACGCGTTGGTCTCGGAAGGGTCCCATCGATGTCCTGGCTCACCGTGAGGAACACCGGCGCCGTCGCGGTCTGCGGCGCGGTCCTGGTCGCGGCCTCCCCCGTCTTCTCCGCGTCGGCAGACGCCGCGAACCCGCACGCCGACAACGCCGTCGCGGCGGCGAAATGGCAGGCCGGGGAACTGGTCGACGGCGGCATACCGGGGTTCGCCGGCTCCGACTGGGGCCTGACCATCGACACGATGATGGCGTTGTCGGCCACCCGCTCACAGCCCGCCGCGGTCAAGGCCGCCGCGGACGCGGTGGCCGCCAACATCCGCAAGTACAACAGCGCCGAGGAGTGGGGCATGCCCGGCTCGCGGATCGCGGGTGCCACCGCGAAGGTGCTCTTCGCCGCCGTGATCGCCGACCGCGATCCGACCAGGTTCGGCGGCCTGGACATGCGCGCCGAGACGCTGGACCTGATCGCCGGGGCGGACGCCGGCGACGACGCGGGTCGGATCCGGGACAAGCTCACCGGCAGTCCCGACTCGAGCAACGCGTTCGGGCAGTCGCTGGCCGTGCTGGGTCTGGCCCGCAGCGGCGGGGTGCCGCAGAGCGCGGTGGACTTCCTGATCAAGCAGCAGTGCCCCAGCGGCGGATTCCGGCTGTATCCGGGTCAGTTGGGCAGCACCGGCTCGACCTGCCAGGACACCCCGACCACCGTGCTGGACCCGGACTCGACCGGCATGGCCGTGCAGGCGCTGCTCTCGGCGGCGACCGAGAGCAAGTCGGTCGGCGCCGCGGCCGCAGCGAAGAAGGGCGTGGACTGGCTGAAGTCCGAGCAGCGCGAGGACGGTTCGTTCGGCGGCTCCGGACCCACCGCGGCATCGAACACCAACAGCACCGGCCTGGCCGGCCAGGCCCTGCACGCGGCCGGCTACCGGGCCGAGGCGGACAAGGCCGCCGCGTGGGTGGTCAAGCACCAGATCACCAAGGACAACGCGGGCGCCGCCGACAAGGAGATCGGCACGATCGCCTACAACGCGGAGGCCCTCACCTCGGCCCAGGCCGAGGGTATTCCGGACTTCCAGCGCGACCAATGGCGCCGCGCGACCCCGCAGGCCCTGCTCGTGCTGGCCGATGTCCCGCTGGGTGACCTCGGCAAGGCCCCCACCGAGCCGACCGGCACCGCCTCGACCTCGCCGAAGCCGACCGACTCCGGCACCCCCAAGCCCACCGGCTCGGCCACTCACACCGGGTCCCAAACGCCGTCCGCGTCGACGTCCGGCACACCCACCACCTCGCTCACCCAGACCGCGAGCGCGTCGATCACCGCGTCCGCGACGACCACCACCGCCGGCACCGGCGGCTCGGTGTCGGGCGGCACGAGCAGCTCGGGCGGTGGGGGCACCACGAAGGGCGGCGGCGGAAGCCTCGCCAAAACCGGCGCCCAGGTCGGCGGACTGCTCATGCTCTCCCTCGGACTGGTCGGCACCGGCCTCGCCGTGCGTGCCGGCGCGCGGCGCACGAACGGAAAGCGCACATGAGGCGCCGTGGGAGGGGCGGCCGAACAGCCCGCGTGGTCACCGCGCTGGCCCTGCTCGCGCTGCCCGCCACCGCCCAGGTCACCGTGGCCGCGCCGACCGCGCACGCGGTCGACACCGCCAAGGGCACCCCCGGCTACTGCCCGGACGCCAACGGTGTGACGGTGGTGATCGACTTCCAGGAACTGGGCGGCACGACCATCGTGCGCTGCGCACGAGGTGACCAGGCCACCGGTCACGCCGCGTTGAAGAACGCGGGTATCGAGATCGCCGGTGTGGCCCGCTGGGGCGAGGCGTTCATCTGCCGGGTCGAGGGCAGGCCCGGCGCGAACTCCGAGGCGTGCATCGACACGCCGCCGGCCTCCGCGTACTGGTCGTACTGGCACTCGTCCAACGGCGGTTCGTGGACGTACAGCCAGTGGGGTGTGATGAACCGCAAGCCACCGCTCGGCAGCTTCGAGGGTTGGTCGTTCTCCAAGAACAAGACCGAGACCACCAACCCGCCACCCCGGGTGGCACCGAAGCGCCCGGCGGCACCCGCGACGCAGGACCCGCCGCCCCGGACCGACAACCCGCAACCGCCGCAGGGCAACGGCGCCAACCGCACGACGTCGACCGCCCCGGGCGGCAACTCCAGTGCCGGCGGGACCGGTTCGACGTCCGCCGGGACCACGTCCAACGGTTCGACCACGACCGCTACCGGCGCCGGCACCTCGACGAGCGATCCGCTCGCCCCGGGGCCCGGCGTGTCCGGCAACCCGATGGAATCCGAGCCGCCGCCCGCCGCGCCCACGAGCGAGGAGCCGACCGCGGCGGCGAGTGAGCCCGGTTCCGCCGCGCCGTCCGCGCAGCCCTCGGGCGTCACGCCACAAGGTCAGACGTGGACCGGTGGCGAGGAGTTGGCGACGAAGAAGCAGGACGGAATCCCGACCATGACCATCGTCGGCATCGCCCTGTTCGTGGCCATCTGCGCGGCGGCCGGGTTCACCGCCTGGCGCCGGCGAACACGCGCGGACGGATCGGGATGACCGTGCCCCACCCGAAACAAACGCCGATCGCCGCCGCGTTCCGGCGCGGCGGCGGGCGTTTGCCGCGCACCGTGCATCCCGGCGCGTGGTGGTTGTGGGCCCTGGGCCTGGCCACTGCCGCCAGTCGCACCACCAATCCGCTGCTGCTGGCGCTGATCCTGGCCGTGGCCGGGTTCGTCGTCGCCAACCGACGCGGCGACGCGCCGTGGGCTCTGGCCTTTCGCATGTACCTGTTCCTGGGCCTGTTCATCATCGTGATGCGCGTGTTGTTCCGGATCATCTTCGGTGCGGGGGCGGCGAGCGGCCATGTGCTCGTCGACCTCCCGGAGATCCCGTTGCCCGCGTGGGCGGCGGGCATCCACCTGTTCGGCCCGGTGGGCTTGGAGCACGTGCTGGGCGGGTTCTACGACGGGCTGCGGCTGGCCACGATGATCGTGTGCCTGGGCGCGGCGAACGCACTCGCGAGCCCGAAACGCATGCTCAAGGCGGTGCCCGCGGCGCTGTACGAGGTGGGCGCGGCCGTGGTGGTCGCGCTGTCGGTGGCACCGCAACTCATCGAGAGCGTGCATCGGGTACGCCGGGCCCGCCGGCTGCGCGGCGGCGCGCAGAAGGGCATGCGGGCGCTGCGCTCGATCGCGATTCCGGTGCTCCAGGACGCGCTGGACCGATCGCTCGCGCTGGCCGCCGCGATGGACTCGCGCGGGTACGGCCGCAACCGGCACCTGCCTCGGGCCATCCGACTGCTCACCGGCGTACTGACCCTGGTGGGCCTGCTCGGCGTCTGCGTGGGGGTGTACGCGCTGCTCGACGGCAGCGCCCCGCGCTATCTGGGCGCGACCATGCTGCCCGGCGGGATCGTGGTCGCCGGCATGGGCTTCGTGCTCACCGGCCGGCGGATCAACCGCAGCGTCTACCTGCCGGATCGCTGGCGGTTCGCCGAATTCGCGGTCGCCGCGTGCGGGTTGGGCACCGGTGCGCTGCTCTACCTGACCAGCCGGATCGACGCCGGGAACCTCTATCCGTCGCTGAGCCCGCTCGCGTGGCCCGAATTGGCGCCGCTGCCGGCGCTCGCGCTGGTCGTGGGCGCGCTGCCCGCGTGGCTGGCACCGCCGCCCCCGCTCACCGTGCCCCGGCTCGGCGACACCGTGCCCCGGCCGGATACGACGGCCGGCACACCGACCCCGGGCCCGGCCGATGCCGGCACCACCATCAGGGAGAAGTCCGTCCGGTGATCGAATTCCGCGACGTCACCATCACCTACGCCGACGCGCCGGAACCTGCGCTGCGCGACGTCGAACTGAGCATTCCCGAAGGGGAGTTGTGCCTGGTCGTCGGTCGCACCGGCGCCGGCAAGTCCACCCTCCTGGGCGCGATCAACGGTCTGGTCCCACACTTCACCGGCGGCACCCTGCGCGGCAGCGTGCTCGTCGACGGAATCGACACCCGCTCCCGGCCACCGCGCGAGTTCGCGCACCTGGTCGGCGTGGTCGGTCAGGACCCCCTCGCGGGCTTCGTCACCGACACGGTCGAGGAGGAACTCGCTTACGGAATGGAGCAGTTGGCCATCCCCTCGCCGGTCATGCGCAAGCGCGTCGAGGAGACCCTGGACCTGCTGGGCATCGCCGAACTGCGCCATCGCCCGCTGCGCACCCTCTCCGGTGGCCAACAGCAACGCGTCGCGATCGGCTCGGTGCTCACCGCGCACCCGCGCGTACTGGTCCTGGACGAGCCCACCTCCGCGCTGGACCCGACCGCCGCCGAGGACGTACTTGCCGCGATCACCCGGCTGGTCCACGACCTGGGCATCACCGCGATCGTCGCCGAGCACCGCATGGAACGTGTGGTGCAGTACGCCGACCGACTCGTGCACCTGCCCGGCGACCGCACCGTCCGCGACGGCCCGCCCGCCGAGATCCTTCAGACCTGCGACATCGCCCCACCGGTGGTCGAACTCGGTCGGCTCGCCGGTTGGTCACCCCTGCCGTTGTCGGTGCGCGACGCCCGCCGCCTGGCCGCGCCGCTGCGCGCACGCCTGGTCGGCCGGACGCCGCCGCAGCCGGGTTCGCCCGCTGGCCCGTCGGCGTCGTTGCTGACGGCGCGTCGGATCATCGTGCGCTACGGCGACGTGATCGCGGTTCGCGGCCTGGACCTGGATCTGCCTCCCGGGCAGGTGACCGCGTTGATGGGCCGCAACGGCTCCGGCAAGTCCTCGCTGCTGTGGGCCCTTCAGGGCTCCGGACCCCGCCAGGGTGGCACGGTGGACGTCGCGGGTGAGGATCCGGGCAAAGCCGCCCCGCAGCGCGCCCGCGCACTGGTCGGCCTGGTCCCGCAAACCCCCGGCGATCTGCTCTACCTGGAGACCGTCGACGCGGAATGCGCCGAGGCCGACCGGGAATCCGATGCCGAGGCCGGCGCGTGCCGGGCGTTGTTGGACCGCATCGCGCCCGACATCGACGGGGCCCTGCACCCGCGCGACGTCTCCGAGGGGCAGCGCCTCGCGCTCGTCCTGGCCATCCAACTCGTCGCCGCACCAAGGGTCGTGCTGCTGGACGAGCCCACCCGAGGGCTCGACTACCACGCGAAGCGGCGGTTCGTCCGCGTCGTGCGCGAACTCGCGGACGCCGGACGGGCGATCGTACTCGCCACACACGACGTCGAATTCGTCGCCCAGGTCGCCGACCGTGTGGTGGTGATGGCCGAGGGCGACATCGTCGCGGACGGCCCGACCGCCGAGGTCGTGGTGTCCTCGCCGGCGTTCGCGCCACAGGTGGCCAAGATCCTCGCGCCCGCGGAGTGGCTGACCGTCGCCACGGTCGGCGACGCCCTTGCCGAAGCCGAAGCCGAAGCCGAAGCCGACGCGGCCGACGACGCCGACCGTTCGCGGCTCGTCCCGCCGGAGTCCGTGCCCGCGCCACGCGACGTTCGCGGCCGTGCCCAAGACCGGGAGACGACCGGATGACGATCGCACCGACCCCGACCAAGCGCGGCAACGCCATCCGGATCACCCCGCGCACCGCGATCGTGCTCACCATCGCCTCGATCGCGGGCCTGGCGATGTTCCTGTGGCCGTTGTTCGCCTCGCCCTCGCCGGAATCGGCCGCGCACTCGGGCGACGCGCCATTGATCTTCGCGGTCACCCTGCCGTTCGTGGTCGCGGTGGTGCTGGCCGAGATGACCAGCGGCGGTCTCGACTCCAAGGCGCTGGCCATGCTCGGCGTGCTGTCCGCGATCAACGCGGCCCTGCGTCCGCTGGGGGCCGGCACCGCGGGCATCGAGACGGTGTTCTTCATGCTCGTGCTGGCCGGGCGGGTGTTCGGGCCGGGTTTCGGCTTCGTGCTCGGGTGTACGTCCCTGTTCGCCTCGGCCCTGTTGACCGCCGGGGTCGGGCCCTGGTTGCCCTTCCAGATGCTCGCCTCGGCATGGGTGGGCCTCGGCGCGGGGCTGCTGCCGCAACGCGTCCGCGGCAGGCGCGAGATCGTGATGTTGGCCGGCTACGGGGTGTTCTCCGCGTATGCCTTCGGCTTCCTGATGAACATGTGGTTCTGGCCGTTCCTGGCCGATTCGGAGAGCATGGTGGGCCCCGCGTTCGTACCCGGCGACGGCATCCTGGACAACCTGCACAGATTCTTCGTGTTCACCATGCTCACGTCCACCTTCGGCTGGGACACCGGGCGCGCGATCACCAACTGCGTGGCGATCGTGCTGGTGGGTCCGGCAGTGCTGGCCGCGCTGCGCCGCGCGTCCCGCAAAGCGGCGTTCGAGGCGCCGATCGTCTTCGAACCCGCCCGGGCGGACAGCGACCGCCCGAGGGCGGGCACCGCGGAAGTTGCGGGCACGGCGGGCACGGCGGGCACTACGGCCGGCACGGCCGCCGCGGAGGGAAAGGCACCGCCGAAGGGAGACGGCACCGCCCACAGTCGCACTCGTGACCGAAACCGTTGATCCGTCCTCGTTCATCGCGCCGGCAGGCCCGACCGCACCCCCGCGACCTCGGGCGTACCCGACGCCTTGTCATCGGACCCGGGACGCCCTGCCCGGGCGACCGGCGGCGTACCCGCGAGGGGGGACCGATCAGCCCTGGCGCGTAGCCCGGTTCCGACCGTCGAGCGATCCGCGCCCACGCCGACCTCTGGGAGGTTCGTAGCGCAGGGACCGATCGGTCCGTCAACGGGAGGAACACCGATGCACCAGGCGCAATCGCAGGTCGCGCACTCGGATTCGAAGGCCGCACGAACGTCCGCCGGTCGGCTGCGGCGCGCCTGGCGGGCCGCCCACGAGCCCGTCCCGGGGGTGCCGACGTGGGCGCGTCGGGCCGCGTACGCCGTGCCCCTGGTCGTCCTGCCGTCGAGCATCTGGCGCCTCGGGGTGATCTTCGGTGACGACAAGCGCGGGGGGATGTTGCCGGACTGGGCCATGGACGGCTACGTCGTGCTGCTGTCCGTCCTGTCCGAACTCCTCGCGTTCACGGCGATCGGCCTGATCGCCCGCTGGGGCGAGGTGTTCCCACGCTGGGTTCCGGTCCTGCGCGGACGCCGGGTGCCGACGGCCGCGGCCGCGGTGCCCGCAGCGATCGGGGCGACCGTCCTCACCCTGATGTGGACGGCGATCGGAGTCGTCACGGAGGTGACGCGGACCAAGCTGAACGGCGATCCGCTTCCGGACGACTTCCCGTCGCGGGCCGGCGGTTGGGAATCCGCCTACTACTACATGTCCTACGCGCCACTCGTGCTGTGGGGCCCGCTACTCGCCGCGGTGACCATCGCGTACCTGTGCCGCCGCCGATCCGCCGCCCCCGGCCGCCTGGCCGCCACGGCCGGCTGACGGCCGCACCCCGTCCCCGCCGGGGGCCCAACCGCCGAGATACCGCCCCTCGTCGAGAGGCGGTACCTGGCCGGGTCAGGCCCAGTACTCCACATACAGCGAGAACCCGACCGCGCCGTTGCCGGTGCAGTGGTAGGTGCTTGCGCCGGCATAGTGCACGTACATCGCGCCCGTGTTCTGGCACTCGGACAGATACCGGTACGTGGCGATGTAACTGCCGCCCGCGGCCTGCGCCGAACCGGCCGCCGCCGTTACCAATCCCACCGACGCCGTCGCGGCGAGCGCCAGACCCGCCACGCGACGTGTCAACTTCGACATGCTTCCCCCGTTCGTCGATCATGTACGAACGCTCATGCTTCAGGTCGACCGAAGTGCCGTCAAGATCCTTTCGGAACAACTTCCGGGTATGTGGGGGGAGTTGCCGGCCGGCACGGGGTCGGGGGCGATCGCGTGCGGCGACCGTCCGGCACTATGCGAGGTACAGCTCCAGTTGGATGCTGTCGGGGTCCCGGAACGCGATCAGGGTGAACCCGGTCCTCGGGGTGACCCGGACCCCGGAGTGGATGACACCGGCTTCGGTCAACCGGGCCTCCCACGCGTCCAGTTCCGCCCGGGAGTCCACCGTCAGGGCCAAGTGGTCGAGTCCGGTCACGTGCTCCTCGAACTCGGCGCCCGCCTCCGGGTGCCGGTGCCGGGTCAAGGCGACGACGACGCCGCTCGGGTGACGCATGATCCGCCGCTCGAAGTCGTCGGTGTCCCACGGGATCAGCGGTGCGAAGTCCAGGACCTCGGAATACCACCGGACCGACGCGTCCAGGTCGCGTACGTTCAGTGCGACATGGTGGACGCCGGAGAAGCTCGCCTTCGACACGTGTTCCGCCCTTCGTGGCCGCCGTGCCCCCCACCCGTTCGAGCGGGATGGCCCGAGCCTACTGCGCGCCGGTGTACCCCGGTTCGCCCGCCGAGCGCTCGATCGCGGCAGCCATGTACTCGGTCAGCGCCCGCACCCGAGGCAGCAGGTCCTGCCAATCCTCGCGCTCGGCGCCGAGATAGCCGGCCCGTGCCCGGGCGAGCACGGGTCGGTACTCGGCCGGGAGGCGTGCGAGCACCCAGTCGGCGGCGACGTCCTTCGAGGTGATCACCCCGGTCGCGAGCGTCGCTCGGATCCGGGCCAGAGTCAGCAGTACGTTGCGGGTGTCGGTCGCCCACTCCCGGAGCAACTCGGGTACACCCGCCACGATCGCCCGATTCAGGTCGGCGCGCGGGACCGGGTCGAGCACCTCGTCCGGTGGCGGCCCGAGCAGCGGCGCCCGGCCCAGCAGCGCCATCGTGATCAGCGGCGCGAGATCCGGGCTCGGTGTCGGCGCCGGTGTCTCGCCACGCTCGTACTCCTCGCGCAGCCACTCGCCGTACTGGAATTCGCAGCGCGGCGGGTAGCGCCACGGCCTGACCTCGGATTGCACGACGACGGTCAACTCCACCGGCCGCGCGGGCCCGGATCGGGCGCGCTCGCCGGAGATCTCCAAGGTCGCCTCGACCAGTGCCCGACGCTGTGTCGTCGTGGTGCCGTGTCGCACGACGACCAGCACGTCCACATCACTGTGCGGGCGCAGGCCGCCGAGCACGGCGGAACCGTGCAGGTACATGCCGATGACGTCGTTCGTGTCGAGTGTGTCGCGAACGACGCGAACGACGTCATCGGTCGGTGCCACCCGTGTGCTCTCCGTCCCCTTCGGACGCGGGCCGCCGGCAGGCGGCCGGGCCCCTTCGCCTGCATCGCATGGTAGGAAGTCGGCCTCCCGGGCACCAACCGGTTTCGGCCGACGTGGCCGAGGCGCGGGTGGGCCCCGCCGAGTCGCGCACGAGTCGGCAGGGCCCGCACCGTCGGGATCAGCCCAGGATCGGGGTGGTCTGGGCCGAGGCGATCCGCCAGTCGTCGTCCTCCTTGACCAGCACGTAGGTGAGTTGGCCGGAGGTCGCGGGCAGGGCGGGCGTGGCCGAATCCTCCGCGCCGACGTTCGGCCGTCCGTCGAAGACCTGCTTGAGGCAGGCCACGATCGCCACGTCCGCGCGGACGAAGTGCACGTCCTGGATCTCGGCGGTGGTGGTCACATCCGCCAGGGGCGAGGCCAACGCCTGCCGCATCGCCGCGGTCAGCGCGTCCCGGCCGGACACGCGGCGCCCGCCGAAATTGACGATGTTCACCTCGGCGGTGTGCAGCGCCATGAGCCCCTCGATGTCGTTCTGAAGCTGCACTGCGTCCGCGACGAGACGACGGATGGCGACGAGGTCGGACGATTCGGTGCTCATGTGAACTCTCCCAAGTGGCTGGTGTCGCAAGGGCGGCGTGCCCTTCGGGAAGGAGTATGGAACTTCAAGCAAACTTGAAGTCAACCACCCTGGTCGGAGCCCCGGAACGGCCCCTGGGACCGTCACACCACCCGTACGTCCACGCCCAGCTCGCGCAGCCCCGACACCGCGTCGGCCGGCGCGCTCGCGTCGGTGATCACGATGTCGAGGTCGGTGGCCGGGCACACGTGACCCAGGCCGGTGCGACCGAACTTGCTTCCGGCGCAGACCGCGACGACGCGCTGCGCCGAGGCGATGGCGGCCTGCTTGACCGGCACCTCGGTGAGGTCGTTGGCGGTCAGCCCGTGAGTGACGGACAGCCCGCAGACGCCCAGCACGGCGGTGTCCACCCGCAGTGTGCGCAGCGAGGTCTCGGTGAGGTGGCCGCCGAGCGTCAGGGCGCCCGGCGTGGTCTGGCCGCCCGGGACCAGCAGGCGCACGTCGGGCGCGTTCCCGAGCAGGTGGGCCGAGTGCAGGTCGAGCGGGACCACGGTGACCCGGCGTCGGGCCAGCACGCGCGCGATGGCCAGGCTCGTGGTGCCGCCGTCCAGGATCAGCGATTCGCCGTCGGTGACCAGGGAATCGAACTCGGCGGCGATCCGACGTTTGCTCTCCGGCGCCTCGTGCTCGCGCACACCGAAGGGCAGCACCTCGCCGCGCAGCACGAGGCTGACCGCGCCGCCCCGGACCCGCCGCAGGACCCCCTGTTCGGCGAGCTGGTCGAGGTCGCGCCGGATGGTCATCTCCGAGCAACCGGTCTCCTCGGCCAGCTCGGCCACGGTGACACGTTCCGTCGTACGCATTCTCTCGATGAGCGAAAGTTGCCGCTCCGCACCTTCCATGTGTGCAATCAAACGTGTTGTATGTTCGAAAGTCAATCGACGACTCGATCGAGGAGCTCTCATGCGCACGGAGTGGATCGTCTTCGACTTCGGCGGGGTCATCTGTACGCCGCCGCCGGACCACGCGGGGGAGGCGCTGGCCGGAGCGCTCGGGGTCACCCAGGGGCGGTTGTGGCCCGCCTACTGGCCGGACCGGGCGGCCTACGACGCCGGCGTCATCGACGCCGCCGGGTTCTGGCGCGGGGTGTGCGCGGGCCTGGAGCGGCCCGCTCCGGATCCGGAACTGGTGGACCTCCTGGTGGCCGCGGACCTCGACGCGTGGATGCACCTGAATCAGCAAACCCTGGACCTGCTGGCCGAGTTGGGCGAACCTACCAACCGGGGCATCGCCCTGGCGCTGCTCTCCAACGCCCCGGCCGAGATGGCCCGACGGATCGAAGAGCAGCCCTGGGCGGCGCTGTTCCGGCACCGGGTGTTCAGCGCAGACCTGGGCCTGGCCAAGCCCGACCCGCGCATCTACCGGCACCTGTGCGAGCGGCTGGACGCGCACCCCGGCCAACTCCTCTTCGTCGACGACCGCGCGGAAAACCTGGAAGCGGCCCGGGAGTTGGGAATCGAATCGGTGCTGTTCACCGACACTCCCACGCTCCGTGCCGCGCTCGCCGGAACCCGATTCGCGGGATCGATCCGGTGAACGCCGGGCGCGACGGCGGGCCCGGCGACAGACCCGGACGACAGGAGCCCCCGGGCGCGGCCACGATCGGGCCCGTGCGCGCCGAGGACGCCCCGGCGCCGGGCCCGGCGGCACCCGCGCCGGCCGTCGGTCCACCCGACGACGCCCCGGCGTTCCCACCCGGCGCGGCGATCGCGGCCTGTGTGGCCTTCGTGCTGATCGGCGCGCTCCAGGCGCTGTACGGACCGGCCATCCCGGCGCTGCGCGACGAGTTCGACCTCGGCCCCGCCGGAGCCGGCCTCGCGCTCAGCGCGCACTTCGCCGGCGCGCTGCTGGGCGTACTCGGCGGCGCGGCGTTGCGCCGCCGCCGTCCGGATCGCCAACTCCTCGCCGTGTCCTGCCTGTCGATGGCGGCGGGCGCGGTCGGCTTCGGCCTCGCCGGGAGTTGGCCGCTCGCCCTGGCCGCGGTGTTCGTGCTGGGGCTCGGGTTCGGTGGCATCGACTACGGGCTCAACGTCATGGTCGCGGCCGGATTCGGTCGCCGCGGACCGGCCATGCTCAACATTCTCAACGCGCACTTCGGCCTCGGCGCGATCGCCGGACCGGTCCTGCTCGGCGCACTCGGCGCCGGCCGCTATCCGGCGGTGTTCGTCGGCTGCGGCGTGGTGTGCGTGCTGCTCGTGCCACCGCTGCTCGCGGTGCGCGACACCCCGGTCGGCACCGGGAGCCGCGTCCCGCGCTCCGGACTCGCGCCGGGTACGACGGCGCTGCTCGTCGCGGCCTTCGTCGGTGTGTACATCCTGCACGTCGGGATCGAGACCGGCGTCGGCGGTTGGGAGCCCACCCATCTGGAGGCGCTGGGCCATTCCACCTCGACCGCGGCCGGTGCGACCGCCGGGTTCTGGCTCGCGATGACCGTCGGCCGGTTCCTGGTCGCGCCGATCAGTCTGCGGTTGAGTCCGCAGGCCGTCGTGTTGGCCGGGTGCGCCGCGATGACCGGCTTCCTCTTCCTCGCGGCCGTCCCGGTGTTGGCGCCGTACGCCTATCTGGGTGTCGGACTCGCCATCGCCCCGATCTTCCCGACCGGCCTGGCCTGGCTCGCCGCCCGGGTTCCGGGCTCGGCGAGCGCCGCCGCATGGGTGATCGCGGCCTCGATGATCGGCGGCATCGCCTTCCCGCCGCTGCTCGGCGGGGTCTTCGAGGTCACGTCCTCGGCGGGCTCCATTCCGCTGTTGCTGGGAGCCCTGTCGGTGCTGTGCCTGGTGGCCGCGGTGGGCTGCGCCCGGATCGGGCGGCCGGTCGGCGCCGGTCGCGGCTGAGCGCCGAGCGGGGTCGCCGAGCGGGCGCGGCGCGAAGCCACCGAGGGGGGCCGCCGAGGGAGGGGTTACCGGGCGGGGTTGCCCGGCGTACGCGGGCCCGCCGGGTCCGGCACATCCGCCGAGTCACCGAGGCGTCGCGTGGTGCCGACGTCGTACGTACCGTCGGGTGCAACGGTCCGCCGACGTCCGACCAGGTCGGAGGTCGGCGGACCGGAACCGGATCTCGCCGCGGCGCGGGACACGTCCGGGGTGGCGGTCGGTCGGCGCGCGGGTGTCACGCCTGCTTGGCCTCGATCTCCAGGACGATGGTGATCTTGTCGCCCACGGCCGCGCCCGCGGGGCCGCCGGTGACGCCGAAGTCGCCGCGGCTGATCTCGGTGGTGGCGGTGAAGCCCGCGACCGGGCTGCCGTCGAAGCCGGTACCGAAGCCGTTGACCTCGAGTTCGAGGGTGACCTGCTTGGTCACGCCGCGCAGCGTGAGGTCGCCGTCGACCTGGTAGACCACGGAGGACTCGGCGCGGATACCGGTGGACACGAAGGTCAGGCTCGGGAACTCGTCGGTGTTGAGGAAGTCCTCGTTGCGGATGTGGTCGTCCCGCATCTTGTTGTTGCTGTTGACCGAGGCGGTCTCGATGGTGGCGGTGACCGACGACTCGAGCGGGTTCTCGGCGGTGACAATCGAGCCCTCGAAGGTGTCGAAGCGCCCGCGCACCTTGGCCACGCCCAGGTGGCGTACGGAGAACGAGACGTCCGAGTGGACCGGGTCGATGGCCCAGGTGCCCGCGATGTAGCCGGGAACGGTCTCGACGGAGGTGGTCATGGGAGCTCCTTATGGTGCACTGCGACGGGATGCGTCGATCGGCCGCCACAGGCCGCGGCGGTTTTGTTGAACGCTCAGAAACATAACACCCACAAGTTGAGTCTTCAACAAGACCTATGCTGTTCCCATGAACGACGACGATCGGCTGACCGCCTCGGAGCACGAGATCTGGCGCTCGTACTTCACCGGAACCAGGGAACTCGCGGCCCATCTGGACCGGCGGATGCGCCGCGAGGCAGGCATGCCGATGACGTATTTCGAGATCCTGGGCCTGCTCGCGGAGTCGCCGAATCGGAGCCTGCGGATGAGCGAGTTGGCCGCGGCGTCGTTGTCGTCGACCAGCCGGGTCTCGCACGCGGTGACCGCCCTGGAGAAGTCGGGATGGGTCTCCCGCCGCCCGGTCGAGGGGGATCGGCGCGGCTGGGTCGCGCGCCTGACCGACGCGGGCCTGACCGCCCTCGGCGCCGCCGAGCCGACCCATGCCGCGACGGTGCGACAACACCTGTTCGACGTGCTGACGCCGACCCAGGTGGCCGCGCTGGCCGAGATCGGCCGGGCCATCCAGGACGGCCTGGGCGTGGTCTGCGCGAGCGCGCGGGCCGCGGCCGCGGGCGCGGGCGCCGACGACGAGGACGCGGACGGGACGGAGACGGAGGAGATCGATACCGGGATGGACTGTCCACTCGATGGACTCGACGGGACCGCGTGTGCGGGAGAAGGCGGAGCCGGCCGTTAGGCGGTCCGCCGCTCCGCCCGTCCTCGCCTAGAACTCGTTCCGGCCGGTGGGCCGGGTGCCGATCACGACCGTGGCGTACCACTCCTCGGACTCCACGACCCGCGGGATCAGGCCCGCGCGACGGAAGACCTCGACGGCCTGCGGGGCCTGCCTTTCGCTCGTCTCGACCAGCAACCGGCCGCCCGGGGCGAGCCAGTCCGGGGCCGCCGCGGTGACCCGGCGCTGCACGTCCAGGCCGTCCGCGCCGCCGTCCAGCGCCACCCGGGGCTCGTGGATCCGGGCCTCCGAGGGCAGCAGTTGCAACTCATCGGTCGGTACGTAGGGCGTGTTCGCGACCAGGACGTCGATCCGCCCGCGCAGCGTCGCCGGCAGCGGTGCGAAGAGGTCGCCCTCGAAGACCCGGTCGGCGGCGATGTTGCGCCGAGCACACCGCACCGCCGCCGGGTCGATGTCGGCGGCGTACACCTCGACTTTGTCGACCGCCGCCACCAGGGCCGCGCCCAGCGCGCCCGAGCCACAGCACAGGTCGACCACCACGGCGCCGGGACGGGCCAGCGTGACGGCCTGGTCCACCAGGAACTCGGTACGCCTGCGCGGGACGAAGACCCCGGGGTCGACGACGATCCGCAGACCCCGGAACTGGGCCCAGCCGAGTACGTGTTCGAGCGGAAGGCCGGCGACGCGGCGATCCACCATGACCGCCAGTTCGGCCGGCGAGGCCGCCGCGGCGACCAACAGTTCGGCCTCGTCCTCGGCGAATACGCAACCGGCGGTACGAAGTCTGGTGACGATCACGGATGTGGGCCACGGTGACGCGGAAACCGACATGAGAGCCTTTCGGGATGCCGAAGGGTGCTCTCGTGGACTCACCTATGCCAGGTGGACCGCACGGTCGTGGAAGGAGAGCACCCGACCTGATACAGCGGTAATCGGTGCCACCTCCTCGAAACTCGGATCCGGTTTGCCCACGGTTGGGCGCGGCGGCCACACTACCGGACGCGAACCCCGCCGCACGCCGGGGTCGCGTCACCCGCGCCCGTTCCCGCGGTTCACGCCGGAGGGCGCGCCGTACGCGAGGGTCGCGTGTCCGCACCCGCAGCGCGCCGGTCCACGGCGACCAGGATCAGAGGCCGGCCAGGACGAGCGCGGCGGTGCCCGGAAAGCCCGCCGGGTAGCCCGCACCGCCGATCAGCGCACCGAACCCGACCGCGCCGATGCCCATGCCCGCGTCGAACGCGAGATTCCACAGCGCGCTGACCCGGCCGAACTCGTGTGGTGCGACCCGCTCGAACATCAGCGACTGGGACACGTTCCGGGCGGTGCCGAAACCGGCCCCGAAAAACGCCGCGCCGATCAGCACGGTGACCGGCTCGTCCGGGCGGGCCAACAGCCCGCTACCCAGCGCGGTCGCCGCGATCGACGGTGCGAACAACCGGGCGTGCCGGTGCCGATCACCGAACCACCCGGCTCACCAACGGGCCGCCGGTGTGGTCCCGGATTGCGTCGACAGCGCGAGCGTGAACCAAGGAAAGCCGATCCGAGGACACCGGCGGCGGCAGGAACGTGCGGATCACGCCCGCCGCGAACGTGCAGGCAGCGAAGACCACCGCCGGCCGGGCGAGCACACCGGTACACAGGCCGGCCAACACGCCGCCCCGGTTCGTCGAGGCCGCCGGTCGGTTCGTTCGGCAGCACGATCGCGGTGCCGAACGCGCCGAGCGCGCACGCCGTCGAGAGCGCGAACACCGCGGTGATCCCCAGGTGTTCGCTCATCCACCGAGCCGGCAAAAGGCCCAGGACCGCCGGAACGCCGACCGCCGCGCCGTACAGCCCGCGCCCCTCGCCGCGCCGCGTCGGTGGCACCGCCCTAGGGCCACCGGTGTCCTGCCGCGCCGCCGTCCCAGCCCCGGGGGCGACCGCGTGAATCGAGGAGGTTCGCGACGTACTCCGGGACGTGCAGCCCGCCGCCGGTCGCCCGGCCGCGCCCGGAGCCCTGGCGGCGGCCGACGCACCGGATGTTCTCCCAGGCCCAGGCCTCCGTGCCGGCCATGCGATGGTGCATCACGGACACGCAACGCCCCAGCACCAGTTCGGTCCTCGGGTCGGCCGCCGCCGCGCCGCGCCCGCCCTGCAGGGCGCGCCGCGCGGCCATGAAGTCGGCCACCCGATCCTGGATCCGCGCGGCCACCGCCGCCTCCGCGTGCTCGCGGCCGACGTGCTCGACGTAGGCCAGCACGCCGACCAGGTCGGCGGGCGGGTCGGTGCCGACGCCGTCCCGGGATGCGTAGTAGTCGCCGGTCCAAGAGACCACGTCCGCTTGGGCGTTGCGGACGTCGTCGTAGGCGGCGCCGTCCCGAATCGCCGCCGGGAGTTCGCCGCCCGCGAGGTACTCGTCGAGCAGCAGGCATGGGAACTGCCCGCTGGCGACCCGTCGATACCGGATGTAGGCGTCCACGCCGCAGGAGAGTTCCCGGGTCGCCGGATGGGACGTGTTCGCCGACCGGCGCGCCACCCGGTGCAGCGTTTCCACGCCCTCGACGACGAATTGCTCGCGCCACTTCGTGCTCATGGCCGGATACACCCGCTCCAGGATGTCCGCCAGGGCGTGCGCCATCGCGCCGGCGCCGGGTTCGGCCCGCCCGGTGCGGTACACCGATTCGATCTGATCGATCAGGTGCTCCTCCGTGGGCGCGGTGTGCTCCTCGGATTCGGCGTAGCGGTCGTGGGCGAGGAACTGCCATGCGATGAACTGCGCGTACAGGCACAGCAGTTCCGGAGCGGCGTCGGGGTGGGTATAGGCGGCGAGATCGGTGAGTCGTGCTCCGACCAGTCGCTTCTCGATGCCCGGGCCGTCGAGCAGGTGGTGCCGTCGGGCCCAGTCGAACAGCCCGCATTCCGCGTCGGGCGCGTGCGGATTGCGGTCGAGGGCGAACGGCAGTGGTATTCGCGGGGGATGTGCCTCGACCATGGGGGGACTCCATTCGTCGTCGAAGGGTGGTGCGGCCAAGGGGTTTCCGCGTACCGCGGACCTTCCCGGCCACCACCGGCTCCCGAACGCGACGATGCCGGCGTCAGGGGCGCGGCACAGCGATATCGCCCGTTTCCACCGCAGGACGAATGTGGATCTGCTATGGATCGTCCCCATGCCCGTGCCCCGACGGGGGCACGGGCGCGGCGCTCACGCCGGCAGCAACGCCCCTACCAGTTCGGCGAATTGCTCCGGGGTGATGATCTCGATGCCGAGCTTTTCCGCCTTGGCCCGCTTGGAGCCCGCCTTGTCCCCCGCGACGACCAGGGAGGTCTTGGCGGACACGCCGGAGGACGCGGTGCCGCCGGCGCGCTCGATCAGTTCGTTCATCTCGTTCCGGGACAGCGCCGCCAGCGCCCCGGTCATCGAACCCGTCACCACGACCGATTTCCCGGTGAGCGGGCCCGCCTCGATCGGGCCCACCGCGCCGCCCTGCTCGGCCTCGGTCGAGCTCTCGGCCGCGACCGGTCGCCCACCGGGCTCGGTCATGTTCACCCCGGCGGCGACCAACTTGTCGATCACGTCGGCCAGTTCGGCCAGCTCGGCGACGATCACCGCCGCCTTGCCGGGACCGATCCCCTCGACCTGTGCCATCGTCTCCACGTCCGCCGCCCGGATCGCGTCCATCGTGCCGAAGTGCCGAGCGATCCGCCGCGACATCGACCGCCCGGTCTGCCGCACGCCCAGCGCGCACAACACCCGGCTGAGCGGCTTGACCCGAGCCTCCTCGATGCCGGCCAGCAGCTTGTCGGCGATCTTGTCCACCCGGTCCAGCGCCAGGAACTGTTCGCGGGTCAGGGTGAACAGGTCGGCCATGTCGACGACCGCGCCGGAGGCGACGAGTTGCCCGACGATCCGGCCGCCGATGCCCTCGATGTCGAGCTGGTCGCGGCCCACCGCGTACAGGATCCCGGCCTGGAGACCGCACGCGCGGCCCTGCGCGCACCGCCAGCGCTGCTGCGAGGTGTCCAACTCGCCGCCGCACTGCGGGCAGGCGGTGGGGAATTCGATCGGCGTCTCGTCCCCGGTGCGCACGTGCACCAGCGGGGCCTCCACCCGGGGGATGATGTCGCCCGCCTTGTAGACACTGACCTGGTCGCCGATCATCAGCCCGCGTCGTTCGATGTCGGCCGGGTTGTGCAGCGTGGCGAAGCCGACGATGCTGCCGTCGATCTCGATCGGGTCCAGGATCGCGCGCGGCGCGATCACCCCGGTCCGACCGACCGCCCAGTCCACGCCGACGAGCCGGGTGATCTTGTGCACGGCGGCCAGCTTGTACGCGATCGCCCAGCGCGGCGCGCGCGACCCGTTGCCCGCGTCGGCCTGGTCCTGCGCGCTGTCGGCCTTGATCACCACGCCGTCGATGCCGAACGGCAGGTCGGCGCGCGACCCGGCGATCTCGTCGACGGCGGCCTGCACCTCCTTGACGCTCGCGCACACCCGCAGCCGCGCCGAGGTCCGCCCGGTGGTGAGCACGCCGAGCGCCTCGACCCGGGCCATCACCGCGGAGTGGTCGGCGGTGCGCAAGTCCTCGGCGAACGCGCTCTCGTCGTCGGCGAGCGGCAGTGCGACGTAGCCGAAGAAGGTCATCGGGATCACGTATGGCCGGTCCTTGGCGCGCAGCGTGCCGGCCGCGCCGCCGCGCGGGTTGGCGAACACCGTCGCGCCGTGTTCCCGGCGGATCTCGTTGGCCGCCTCGAACTGCTCCGCGGTGAGCAGGACCTCGCCGCGCACCTCGATCGAGACCGGCTCGGTCAGCCGATCCGGCAGGCCGACGACGGTGCCGATCGCGTGCGAGACGTCCTCCCCGGCGACGCCGTCGCCGCGTGTGACCAGCCGCTCCAGCCGACCCTCGCGGTAGCGCACCGCGACCGCGAGGCCGTCCATCTTCGGCTCCACCGTCAGCGCCGCGACCGGCCGCTTGATCCGTCGCTCCAGCGAGGCGGCCCACGCGGTCAGGCCCTCGGGATCGAACACGTTGTCCAGGCTGAGCATCGGCACCGTGTGCGGCACGTCGCCGCCGGACAGCGCGCCCGCCGCGACCTTGCCCACCGGCGACTCGGCGAGCACCCGGTCGGGGTGCTCGCGCTCGTACACGCCGATCCCGCGCAGCAGGCTGTCGTACGTGTCGTCGTCGACGGTGGACTCGGCGCCGCCGTAGTAGGCCCGCGCGGCGGCGGTCACGGCCTCGACGGCCTGGGCATACGCGTCGAAGTCGGCGAGAACGGCGGCCGGCGCCGGGGTGTCGGTCATGCGCACATACTCTCGAACCGGACCGACATCGGCCGGATGGCGCGGTTGCGAAACCCGGCCGTCCGGCCGGCGCCCGCGCCGGACCGCCGACCGCCTCACCCGCGCCCCTCACGCCCCCTGGACCACCGGCCAGGGGTGCGCCCGCAGCCCCGCCGCCAACGTCAGCGTGACCGTGATCGACGCGCCGGCCAGCACGGTGATCGCCGTGGTCGGCGACGTCACCTGGGCGATCCCGCCCGCGATCGAGGCGCCGATCCCCTGCATCGCGACCATCCCCGACGAGTGCAGTCCCAACGCCTGCCCGCTCAACTCGTCCGGCGTCATCGCCATCAGGCGTTCCTGGAACAGCAGGCTCGCCGAATACCCGATCGACGCGAGCGCGACCACGGCCGCCGCGAGCGGAAGCGGCGGGTGCGCCGCGAACAGCAGGTACGGCGTGGCCAGCAGCAGCAACATCGGCGGCCCGAGCCGGCGCCGCCACGGTCCCGGGACGAAGCGACCGCCCAGCACGTCCCCGGCGAGCATCCCCAGCGCCGCGAACGCGAACAGCAGGCCCGCGTGGTCGGGCGCGAGCGGGATGAACAACGACTCGCAGCCGACGATCAGGCCGTTGGGCACCCACAGGGCGAGATACACGTACCGGCGCGGCTTGACCGACCACAGCAGCGTGTTGTTGCGCCAGGTCTCGGCCGGCGACGGCCGTCCGGCCGCGCGCGGCGGTCGCCGGGCCAGGCCGAACCGGGCCACCACGGCGGCGAGCAGGTACAACCCGGCGGCCACCACGAGCGTGCCGCGCGCGGTCAGCGCGCCGACCAGGACCGCGCCGAGCGAGAAGCCGACGATCTGAAGCGTCCCGTTGCTCATGTTGAGCACCGATCGCCCAAGCAGAAACCCGTCCCTGGGCAGGATCTCGTTGAGCAGGCCGTAGCGCACGCCGCCGCCCACCGCGGCCACCGCGCCCTCGGCCAACACGATGACGAACACCGCCCACAGCGGCAGCTCGGGGATCGCCAGTGCGGCGGTGCCCGACGCGAAGATCAGTCCGATCACCGTCATCGCGGCCCGCGGCGGCAACCGGTCCGCCGCCGACATCAGCGTCGTCGCCCCGATCACCTGCGCGAGCGAGCCGCCGAACATCCCCAGCGCGGCCAGCAACGGCGAGCCGGTCCGGTCGTAGACGAGCGTGCCCAGGGCCAGTGCGCTCACCGTCGTGGCCGCGACGTGCGCGGAGGAGACGGCGAACAGCGGGGTGTACTCCGGCGCTTCGAACAACTCTCGATAGGTGCGCATGGCGAGAGCCTCCGGCCCGACGGGCGGCGGACGTTAGTGTTTCGCCGGGAGGCGAAACCATGGGGTGGTGGCAGGTCGACGCGGACACCCTCGCGGGCAGCCGCTTCACGGTGTCGCCACTGGCCGAGGTCACCGCGACGCTGAAGACCCTGGAACGGGGGTCGGCCGCGCATCCGGGCGAGCGGGTCTGGCTGAACGCGCACCTGCCCGCCTATCGCGCCCGGCTGGCCGGGGACCCGATCACGGCATCGTTGTTGCGGATCGGCTTCGGCGGCACCTGGAACGCGGACTTCCTCACGCCGCCGCCCCCGTGTGCGGGGGAGCGGGCCTTCGTCGCGCAACCCGCCCTCGCCGCGGGATCGGCCTTCGCCGCGGAACTGGCCGGGATCCGCGGCACGTCCGGCGCCGCGGCCCGGGCGGACCTGGAGGTGTCGATGGGCGGCCCGCTACCCGCCGCCCTGCACCGATCCGACCTCGCCGAACGCGCCGCGGACATCCTGGACTGGGTCTGGGCCCGGGTGGTCCGGCCGGACTGGCCACGCCGGCGACGGATCATCGAGGCCGACATCGTCGCGCGTACCGGCCAACTGAGCCGAGGCGGCTGGGCGGCGGCCCTGGACGAGCTGCGCCCGGGCATGCGCTGGCTGGGCGCGAGCCGGTTGCGCATCAACGCGTACGACTACCCGCCCCGCGAACTCGGCGGCGCCCGCCTGTCGTTCGTGCCGGTCACCGCCGGGCGCGGCTGGGTGGCCTGGGCGGAGGCCCGCCACTACGCGGTGATCTACCCCTGCTCGGGCACGCTGGCCGATCCCCACCACAGCGCCGTCCCCGACTCGCTGGCCCGCCTGCTCGGCCCGGCCCGCGCCGGCGTGCTGATCCGCCTGGACACCCCCAAGAGCACCACCCAACTGGTCGCGCTCACCGGCCAGGGCCTGGGCTCCGTGGGCCGCCACCTCAAAGTCCTCCTGGACGCCCACCTCATCCTCCGCCGCCGCTCCGGCCGCTCCGTCCTGTACTACCGCTCACCGGCGGGCGAGTCCCTGATCACCGCCCAGACACCGACCGAGAGCGCGCTTCAGAACCACTGTGACCAGCCGAAGGTGAAGCGATAGGCCCGGCGCCCCGCCTCCGCTCCCCGGATGCCTCGGACGAGCATCACCGTCAGCGTCAGCACGAACAGCGTGGCGAAGGCGGCGACCACCAGGGCCCCGACGACGAGGCCACCGAGGAAGGCCGCGACCACACCGGCCACGAGTACCAGGCCCAGGCCGAAGTGCGCGTCGCGCGTGTCGGCGCGGAAGACCTCGCGCAACGCACCGCGCGACGCCCGCATGTCCCGGTCGTACCGCTCCCGCGCCGCCACCGGGTCGGCCTCGGGTCCCTCGGGCCACTGCTGCCGCATCGCGTCGTCCCCCGGCTCGACTGAACCGAAGCCTACGACGACCTTCCCGCCGAGGCGAGGCCCGAACCGCGGACCGCCGCCCGCGCGATGGCGCGCGGGGCCGTACCGGATGGGCCACCATGACCGGATGAGGACCGAACCCGTCACGCCGTTGTCGCCGCGCGGCATCCCGCACGTGCTGCTCACCCAGCGCTGGAGCGAACTCACCTTCGTGCACTGGGCCGTGCCGCCCGAGGCGGTCGCCCCGCTGCTTCCGGAGGGAACCCGGCCGGATGTCCTGGACGGCGTGACCTATGTCGGCCTCGTACCGTTTCGCATGGTGGGCGTCGGCTTCCTGCGGCTGCCGGGCGTGCCGTGGCTGGGCACCTTCCCGGAGACCAACGTGCGGCTGTACTCGGTGGACAGGGCCGGCCGGCGCGGCGTCGTGTTCCGCTCGCTGGAGGCCGCCCGCCTGGTGCCGGTCCTGACCGCCAGGGCCACCCTGCGCCTGCCCTACCGATGGGCCCGGATGCGGATCGACCACACCGGGGACCGGGTGCGCTACACGACCCGGCGACATCGCCCGGAGGGCGCGCCGAGAGGCGGCACGGTCGAGGTCCGGGTCGGCGCACCGGTGAGCGACCCCAGCCCGCTCGAACACTTCGTCACCGCCCGCTGGGGCCTGCACACCCGAGTCGCCGGACGCACCCTCTACCTGCCCAACGCACACCCGCGATGGTCGCTCCACCGCGCCGAGTTGCTGCATCTCGACGACGACCTGGTCGCGGCCGCCGGCCTGCCGCAGGTCGGCGGCAAGCCGGACAGCGTGCTCTACTCACCCGGCGTCCCGGTCCGCTTCGGCCCACCCCTCCCGGTCGACGACGAACCCCGTGGGCAGCCCGGCTGAGACGCTCCCGGGACCGGCCGACGACCGGCGGCGCGCACGATCGCGATCACCGCCGGTCGGCTGCCGGTCACCTCGGACGCCGGTGACCCCGGGCCCGGCATCGACCCCCGCACACGGTCGGCACCACCGGCCACACGGTCACACCCCACCTCGACACTCCACTCTGGCCGGGACACGCCGGAGTGCGGACGAACAACGCGAACGGATCGCTCATACGATCGATCCCCCGAGGCACCGACCCCACGCCGGTCGCCTCCGAGCCGCCGACCCCACGTCGGCCGCCCCACCGCCCCCACCCCACGAACCCGGCGTCCCACGCCACGAACTCGTCGCGCCCCACCACGGTCGCGACGACCCGGGCGCGGACTACCCGGCCATCCCCTTCCGCAGTCGGTCCACGTCCTCGATGTCCTTGGCCCGACGCGGACGATGCGGCATCCACGTGGGCGTCATCAGCTTTATCTCTATTTGCGCCTCGGGCGAGATGATCGGACAGGACAGCCCGGCCAACTTGCCCGGCGGGCCGTCCAGCATTCCCTCCGGCCACCGGGAGCCCGCCCACGGTCCGCCGGCCACGATCACGTGACCGTCGGGATCGCGGGCCAGGAAGGCGAATCCCAACTCCACGGCCCCCGTCGTGTAATCGAGTTGTTGCTCGGCGGGAGCACGAGGCAGGCGAACGAATCCACGCGCGGAGAACGCGGCGGTGAGAGCCGGGGCGTCCTGGGCCCACGCGAACCAGTCCACGTCCGCGTGCTCCCGGGTTATCCGGCCCAGGAAGAAGTCCATCGCCCATCCGCCACGCAACCAGACCTCTATACCCAACTCCCGGGCCAGGTCCTGGATTTCGACGATCAGTGCGAGTTGCCGGTCGGCATCCGACGACACAGTCATAGGTTTACCGTAGGGCTCCCGCCCCCGGCGCCGGCACGGTCCGCCCACGACGTCATCCACCCGTGACCGAAAACGACCCTAGGCCGACCCCGAGTCGAACAGCGGCCTCATCGCCCCCCGGCCGGCCCGCGCGGATCGATCGGGGCCAGGACCCCGAGCCGGTCCTCGATCGCCTGTGCGGCGAGCAGGCACAGGTCCTCCCGAAACGCGCGCCCGACGATCTGCACGCCGGTCGGGAGCCCGTCGACCACCCCGGTCGGCACGGCCACGCCGGGCACGCCCACGAAGCTGGTTGCCGTACACAGCCGCATCCCCGAGGCGACCCGGTCCCGCCCGGCCCGATCGCGCGACTCCAGTCCCGGTTCGACCGGCGGCTCGGTGAACGAGGGGCCGAGCAACAGCGGGTACTCGTCCAGGAATTCGGCCCACGAGCGGCGGATGTTCAGCCAGGTTCCGCTCAGCCGCACCAACTCGTCCGCGCCGACCGGCGGGGTCTGCTCCATCGCCATCGCGATATACCGATCGCCGCCCTCGCCGAGCAGCGTGCGCACCATCGGCCAGGTCGGCGCGAACTCGGTCACGGTGATCCGGCCGTACGCCTCCAATGCCTCGTCCAGCCTCGGCACATCCGCCACTTCGCGTACGTCGTACCCGGCGTCGCGCAGCGCGACGGCGGCGGTCTCCACGGCCGCGCGCACCGTCGGATGCACCCCGTGCCCGCCCGGATCGCTCACCACCGCGACCTTGATGGGACCGGGGAGCGGTTCGCCGTACGCCGGCACCGGCATCGCCTGCGGATCGCGCGGATCGGCCCCGACCAGCACCTCGTGCACCAGCCGCAGATCGCCCACGGTGCGCGCGAGCGGGCCGTCGGTGACCAGCAGTTGAGACGCCGGGCCCGGGTCGTCCGGGCCGAACGCGCGATGGTCCGCGGCGAATCGGCCGGTGGACGGCTTGAGCGCGGCCACGCCGCAGAACTGGGCAGGCACCCGCAGCGACCCGCCCGAGTCGTTGCCGAGTCCGAGCGCGGCCATGCCGGTGGCCACCGCCACCGCGTCGCCGCCGCTGGTGCCGCCCGGCGTGCGGTCGCGATCCCAGGGGTTGACCGTGTCGCCGAACAACTCGCTGCGCGTGTGCATCCCGGCCAGGATCAGCGTCGGAATGTTGGCGTGTCCGATCGGGATGGCGCCGGCCGCACGCAGCCGGGCCACCGGCGGCGCGTCGGACGGCGCCACCAGGTCGCGAAAGCGCGGCACGCCGAATGTGGTCGGCACACCCTCGACGGCGGTGGTCTCCTTGACCGTGAACGGCACGCCCGCCAGCGGACCCGGCGTCGCACCGGCGGCCCGCCGGCGGTCCGTGCGCGCCGCGGCCTCTCGGGCGCGCTCGGCCATGACCTGGGTGACCGCGTTCACCTGCGGATTCACCTCGGCGATGCGCTCCAGATGGCTGTCCACCACCTCGATGGCCGAGACCTCCCCATCGCGCACCGCCGCCGCCAACGCGGCGGCGGACATCCTCCACAGGGCCTCCCGCATGGTGCGCACTCCTTTCCGTCCACGTTCCGATGCACTTGCATCGGAACTGTAACCCGGGAATCGATACGAGCGCATCGGATAAAGTCGCCGGCACGAACGAGCGTCGCGCGCGGCCGGCCGCGAACGGGCGACGCGCCGACCGCGAATCGGCGGCGCGTGGTCGCGAACGAGTCGACCGGACCGTGCACGAGCGCGCCGGGATACGGAAAGGCAACCGGACATGCCCAAACAGGTGGACCACGCGAGCCGCCGCAGGCAGATCGCGGAGGCCGTGTGCTCCCTCGCCGACGAACGCGGCCTGGAAGGGGTGACCCTGCGCGACGTCGCCGCCCGGGCGCAGGTGTCGATGGGCGCCGTCCAGCGCTGCTTCGCCACCAAGGAGGAGATGCTGGTGTTCGCGCTCGGGCAGATCGGCGAACGCATCGACGAACGCGTCCGGGCCCGACTGGTCGCCGGCCCGGCCCAGTCGGCCCGCTCCGAACTGGGCCACGCGGTCACCGAGATCGCGCTGCTCGACGAGGAGCACCGGGCCGAGGCCAGGGTCTGGCTGGCCTTCGTCGCCCAGGCGGCCGTCAGCGACGCGCTCGCCGGACCGCTGACGGCGAGTTACGCGGCGCTCCACGCGGCATTCACCCACCTCGTCACGGCAGCCGCCGCCGACCACACCCCCGCCGCCGACCACGCCGCCGGAGCCGATGTCGCCGACCACGCCGCACCGCTGGACGCACAGGGCGAGGCCCGCACCCTGCTCGCCCTCGCGGACGGGCTCACCACCCACGTCCTGATCGGTCACCTCACCCCGGAGCAGGCTCGGGAGGTCCTGCACACCCACCTGGAAAACCTCTGGCACCGCCCGCCCGGGACCGGCTGAGCCACCGTCGCGACCCCTGCTTCGCTCGCTACTCCCGACCGGCTTCACAGGAGAGCCCGTGCGTGCGCCGATACGCGCTCAGCTCCGCCGCCGTGGGCGGGTTCGCGCCCGCTCGGGAGCAGGTGAGGGCAGCAACCACCGACGCGTCCGCGAGCAGCGTGCCGAGCGTCGTCGGGTCGAGGTCGCGAATGCCGGCGGGGTCCAGCAGATTCCGGCGACGCAGCGCGTCCAGGAGGCCGGCCGTGTACGCGTCGCCCGCGCCGACCGTGTCCACCACCCGCACCGGTCGGGCCGGCGCCGTCGCATGACCCGCCCGGCATACCCCGTACGAGCCCTCGGCACCGCGCGTGACCACCACCAGGCTCGGACCCAGTGCCCGCCAGGCATCCGCCGCCGCGACGAAGTCCCGCCCCGGGTATAGCCATTCGAGGTCTTCGTCGCTGACCTTGACCACATCCGACAGGGCCACCAACGACTCGATCCGGGTCCGGGTCCGCTCCCGATCGCCCATCAGGGACGGCCGGCAGTTCGGGTCGTAGGAGACCAACGTCGTCCCGCTCGCGTGCTCGGCCGCCAGCACACGCCGCACGGCGTCCGCGCCGGGAGCGAGCGTCGCCGCGATCGAACCGGTGTGTACGCACCGGGTCGTGGCCGGAACGCGGATCGGCTCCGGCAGCTCCCAGGCGATGTCGAAGGTGTAGGTGGCCGCACCCGCCGCGTCCAGATCGGCGCGCGCCACGCTCGTTCGACCCGCGTGCGCGCTGCCGGGCGCGACCTCGACCGTGCTCGCGGCCAGGTGCGCGGCGATCAACGCGCCGTGCGGGTCCCTCCCGTGGCGGGTGATCAGGTGGACCGGCACGCCGAGCCGGCTCAGACCCACCGCGACGTTGGCCGGACTGCCCCCGGGGTGGGCGAGCGGTTCGCCGCCCCGCACGGACACGAGGTCGATCAGCGCCTCGCCGATCACGGTGATCACGGGTGGGTCCTCCCGGCTGAGCCGTCGTTGCGGTGGGTGACCCGACGACCGGCCCCGACCGGCCGGGCCTGGGGGGACGTGCGGCCGGTCACGGACCGACCTCGCCGGAGCCGCGGGGGATCAGGCGGGTGCGCATGTGGATGTGTTGTACCGGCGTCGCGTCGCCCGCCAGCCGGCGGAACAGCAGGTGCGCGGCGGCCTGACCGATGCCGAACGGGTCCTGGGCGACCACCGTCACGGCGGGCACGAGCATGTCGGCGAGTTCGAAGTCGTCGAAACCGACCAGGGCGGGTTGCACCGGGGACCGGCGGATCTCCCGCACGGTCTCCACCGTGAAACGGCTGTTACCGCAGAAGACCGCCGTGGCCGGATCCGCGCCGCCGAGCATCGCGCGCAACCACACGCGTAGTTCCGCACCGTACGGCGGCCCGTTGTAGACCAGACGCGGATCGAGTTCGACGCCCGCCTCGGTCAACGCCTCGCGGTAGCCGCGCAGTCGTTCGTGCGCGGTGAAGATCTCCAGGCGGTCGCCGATGAACGCGATCCGCCGATGGCCGTGCCGGATCAGGTGCTCGACGCCGTTCCGGGCACCGCCGACGTTGTCGACCAGTACGGTGTCCGCCTCGATGTCGCCCGGCGGGCGGTCGACGAACACGCACACCATCCCGGCCTCGATCTCCGGCAACAGGTAGGTGTGGCTGCCGCTGGCCGGAACCACGATCAGTCCGTCCACGCGGCGCGCGCACAGGGCCAGCACGAGATCGCGCTCCTTGTCGGGATCCTCCGCGGACGACGCGCTGAACAACACCGTGCCGTGCTGGTGTGCGATGTCCTGGATGGACCGGGTCAGCGCGGAGGAGAACGGGTCCGCGGCGTCCTCCAGGACCAGGCCGATGCTGGAGGTGTGTCCCGAGCGGAGCTGCGCCGCGCTGTCGTTGCGGCGGAACCCGGTCTGCGCGACGGCCGCCCACACCGCCTGCTGCTTCACGGCGCTGACGTTCGGCTCACCGTTGATCACTCGCGAGACGGTCTTGATGCCGACGCCGGCGATGGCGGCCACGTCCTTCATCGTGGAGCGACCGCGCCCGCGCGGTCGCTCCGGTGTCGTGGGGCCGGCCATCGGGGGTCCTACCTTTCGAGCGGCCGGGCTCGTGCCCGGCACCCATGGTGCGTAGCTCGTGGGACGTGGAAAGCGGGGGCGGGGGAGCGGGAAACGGGGTATCGGGGTCGGGCGGCGGGCGATGAAGGTGGTCGTCGGATCAGCGGGTGGCTCGGCGCAGTGCCTCGGCGATGGTCGGAGCGGACCGCAGCCGAGGCAGCAGGGTGGCCTGGACCGCGTGGTACGCGTCGGGTTTCCCCTGCCAGACGGTGGCCGAGGGCCGCGTGTCGGCGTCGAGTTCGTGATGCCAGCTGCCGTGCTCGCGGTCCAGGAACACGGCGTCGGCATGCTCCCACCAAGCTCGGTACCAGTCATCGTAGTCGGCGACCCCGGTGGCCCGACGCAGTGCCGCCGCGGCCGTGATGGCCTCGGCCAGGACCCAGTGCATGCGGGTACGGACGACCGGTTGCCCGGCCCAGTCGAGCGTGTACACGAACCCGGGCCGACCGTCCGCGTGTCCGCCCTCGCGTACCGCGGCGGCGAACAGGTCGACCGCGTCGGCGCGCAGCCACCCGGGCGGATCCGGCAGCGAGTCGGCCAGGGAGAGCAGCAGCCGGGACCACTCGAACCAGTGCCCGACGGTCGCGCCGTAGGGGCGGAACGGGTCGGCGGGGCGCTCGCGGTGGTACTCGCGGCGCGGTGTCCAATCCGGGTCGAAGTGTTCGATCAGCCGCCATCGGTTGGCGCGGGCGTGGTCGTGGACGACGCGTTCGGCGATGCGCAGGGCGCGGGTACGCCACTTGTGCTCGCCGGTGGCGTCGGCGGCGGCCAGGAACGCCTCGACGGCGTGCATGTTGCTGTTGGCGCCCCGGTACGGCTCGCCGATGGTCCAGGTTCGATCCCAGGATTCGGCGCAGGCACCCCGGTCGGCCTCCCAGAACCGGAGTTCGACGAGGTCCAGGGCCTTGGCGAGCAGGGCGGACGCGTCCCGGTGGCCGGCGGCAGACGCGCTCGCGGCGGCCAGGACGACGAACGCGTGGTCGTACATGCGCTTGCCGTCGAGGCGTTCGGCGTCGAGTACGGGTCGCCCGGATCGGGTCACCACCGGATGCCAGCCGCCGTGCTCGTGGTCGTGCAGCAGCTCGGTCAACGCGGCGAGACCGTGCGCCACCAGGCCCGCCGCCTCGCGGGCATCGACATCGTCGCCGCCGGCCGTCCCTCCCGGCGGGCCGTCCCCGAACGACCGCCCGCCGAACGGTCCCGACCCGAGAGGCCCGCTCACGAACCCATCCGCGGCGAACCCATCCGCGGCGAACCCATCCGCCGCGAACCTCTCGGCCGAAGGACCCGCGGCCACCCCGCCGGCCTCGCCCACGCCCGCCCCACCGTCCCGGCGAAGCTGCGCCAGCGCGAACACATGCGTCATCCGTGCCGTCACCCACGTGTGCACGACCCCGTCCGCCACCGGCCTGCCGACGTCGTCGAGCCACCCGAAGCCGCCTTCGGCCAGCCGCGAGCCCCGGGCGAATCGGATCAGTCGATCGCACTCCGCGTCGAGCCAGGCCACGTGTTCGGGGGAGTCCCCCAGGGGTTCAGCCGCCATATGCCGCACGCTCCCTCTGACATCGTTGTCAGACGGACCGTACTCGGCTCCCCGCAAGCTGTCGATACGCCACACCTCAACCAGCCCTCGATCAACCCCCAGCCATCGCACGAGCAGCCCATGGTGTGACCCATCTCGGGGGCAATCGCCGTAATCCCCAACAGAACAACGGGAGATGCGCGTCACATCCGAGGTTGCCGAAACTCTTGACACCTGCCGGTGGGGCCAGCACTGTACTGACACCGTTGTCAGACGGCGGATCGCACCAACTCCCCTCGCCCCCGTTCTGACACACGTGCGAACTCGCGGCGCCCCCGGTCCCGGCCGAGACGGCTCGTGCGGAACAACCCGACAATCCGAAGGAGTTGGGCACGTGCAACCCCTGATCGAAGGCCGCGGCCTGGTCAAGCGGTACGGCCAGGTGCAGGCCCTGCGCGGCGCCGACTTCACCGTCTTCCCGGCCGAGGTCGTCGCGTTGATCGGTGACAACGGCGCGGGCAAGAGCACTCTGACCAAGGCGCTCGCCGGCACCGAACGTCCGGACGCCGGCCGGATTCTCTTCGAGGGCCGTCCGGTCACCATGCAACGACCGACGGACGCCCAGGAGTTGGGCATCGAGACGGTCTACCAGGACCTCGCCCTGGCGCCCGACCTGGACGGCCCGGCCAATCTCTTCCTCGGCCGCGAACTGCTGCGCAAGGGCCTGGCCGGACGTCTGGGCGTGCTGGACAAGGCCGCGATGCGCGCGCGAGCGGTCGAGGCGTTCGCCCGGCTCGGCGTCGAATTGCAGGACGTGGACGCCCCGATCGGGACACTCTCCGGCGGCCAGCGGCAGAGCGTGGCCATCGCCCGCGCGGTCGCCTGGGCGGACAAGGTGATCTTCATGGACGAGCCCACCGCGGCGCTCGGCGTTCTGCAGCGCGGCCGGGTGATGGACGTGATCCGCCGGGTCCGGGACAGCGGCATCGCGGTGGTGCTGATCAGCCACAACATGCCCGAGGTGCTGTCGGTCGCGGACCGCGTCGAGGTGTTGCGCCTGGGTCGTCGAGTGGCGAGCTTCACCGCGGCGGACACGACGGTGGAGGAACTCGTCGGCGCGATGACCGGCGCACTGGACGGACTCGATACGCAAGGAGCGCCGGTATGAACCTCGACAAGACGGCCACCCCACCGGGTCACCCGGAACCGGACAGGGACCGGTGCGACGAGCGGCCCGAGGCCCGGCCCGACCACCGACCCGAGGGCCGGGACGAGGGGCGGCCCGACGAACACGGCGAGGACGCCCCCCAGGGTCCGGGATCCGCGTTGCGCGCCGCGATCCGGCGCCGGTTCGCCCGCACCAACTCGTGGTGGACCTTCCTGGTCCTGATGGTGTTGGTGACCGCTTTCTCCATCATGCGGCCCGAGGAGTTCCCGACCACCTTCAACCTGCGCAACGTGGCCACCGACGCCGCGGTGCTGCTGATCGTCGGTGTCGGCATGACCTTCGTGATCATCATGGCCGGCATCGACCTCTCGGTCGGCTCGGTCCTGGTGTTCTCCGGCGTCGCGGCGGCCAAGACGATGACCGCCGTCGCCGGCGCGGACGCCGGCTGGGGCGCGATTCTGCTGGGCGTCCTCGCCGGTCTCGCCGCCGGCGCCGCCTGGGGTGCGTTCAACGGCTTCCTGATCGCCAAGGCCCGAGTGCCCGCGCTGATCGTCACGCTCGGCAGCCTGGGCATGGCGCTCGGCCTGGCCCAGGTGATGACGGAGGGTCAGGACGTCCGGGGCGTACCCACCCGATTCACCGACACGATCGGCAACGGCCGATTCCTGGGCATCCCCTGGCTGGTGGTGATCGCCCTGGTGGTCACCGCGCTCGGCGCGCTCACGCTGGCCACCACGCGGTTCGGCCGACGCACCTACGCGGTCGGCTCCAACGCCGAGGCGGCCCGTCGCGCGGGCATCGGCGTCGACCGGCACATGATCAAGGTGTACGCCCTGTCGGGCACGCTGGCCGGTCTCGCCGGTGTGCTCTCCCTCGCTCGTTTCACCACCACCACGATCGGCGGCCACGCGAACGACTCGCTCGGCGCCATCGCGGCCGTCGTCCTCGGCGGCACCAGCCTGTTCGGCGGTGTCGGCACCGTGGTCGGCACGCTGATCGGCGTGTTCATCCCCGCCATCCTGCAGAACGGCTTCGTCATCCTCGGCGTACAACCGTTCTGGCAGAGCGTCGCGGTCGGAGCCGTGCTGATCGCCGCCGTGTACGCCGACCAGTTGCGCCGCCGCGGCCGACAACGCCGCTGACCGCGCGGGCCGTTCGTCCGGAGCGCCCGGTCCGGCCGCCCCCGCTCGACCCGTCGGCCGTCCGGGCCCATCCCCCGGCCCCGGCTGCCGGCCCCGCCGCCCGGTCCCACCATCGCTTCGCCCCACCACCGCCAGGAGGCACTGCCCGATGAAGACACCGACGTACGTCACCGTGACCATCGCCCTGACCGCGGCCGTCACCCTCGGCGGGTGCGGCAGTGACAGCGGTTCCGGGGGCGGGCGCAAGATCACCTTTATCCAGGGCGTCAAGGGCGACGAGTTCTACATCTCGATGGCCTGCGGTGCGCAGCAGAAGGCCAAGGAACTCGGCGTGAAGCTCGACGTGACCGGCGCGGACAAGTGGGACGCGTCGCTGCAGACCCCCGTCGTGAACGCCGTCGCGGCCAAGCGCCCGGACGCCGTGCTCATCGCGCCGACCGACACCCAGGCCCTGCGGCAACCCGAACAACAGCTCAAGTCCCGGGGTACGAAGGTGATCGAGGTGGACACCAAGCTCGACGACGGCTCGATCCGGGAGACCTCGATCTCCTCCGACAACGAACGCGGCGGCATGCTCGCCGCGCAGACCCTGGCGAATCTGGTCCAGGACCGCGGCACGGTCGCGGCGATCAGCGTCAAGCCCGGCATCTCCACCACGGACGCGCGGCTCAAGGGCTTCGAGACCGAGATCAAGAAGCATCCCGGCATCACCTACCTCGGCGTGCAGTACAACGACGACGATCCGGCCAAGGCCGCCTCGATCGTCACCTCGACGATCGCCTCGCGCCGCGACCTGGTCGGCGTCTTCGCCGCCAATGTGTTCAGCGGCGAGGGCGCGGCCACCGGCATCGAGCAGGCCGGCAAGGCCGGTCAGGTCAAACTGGTCGCCTTCGATGCCACACCCAAGCAGGTCGAGGCCATGCGCAAGGGATCCATCCAGGGCCTGATCGCGCAGAAGCCGTTCGACATCGGCTCGCAGGGTGTCGAGCAGGCCGTCGCCGCACTGGACAAGAAGTCGGTCCCCAAGACCATCTCCACCGACCTGGTCGCCGTCACCAAGGAGAACATGGACCAGCCCGACGTGAGCAAGTACCTCTACAAGGGCGCCTGTTGAGCCCTGACACCTGGTCCGGACGACCCGCGCGCGGCGCGCGGTCCCACCCGGCCCGGCGTCCGGCCCCGGCCCCTCCGGGGCCGGACGTGCGTGCGGCCTGCCGCGAGGCGGCCTCGGACCGAGCGATCCGAACACGGCCCAGCGGCCCGAGCACGGTCGATCCGCGAGCGCACGCAGGCGGGGGGGGGGGCCCCCGGGGGCCCCCCCCCCCCCCCCCCCCCCCCCCCCGCCGCGGCGGGGGGGGGGGGGGGGGGGGGGGGGGTGGGGCCCCCCCGGCTGTGG
>NZ_JBITJP010000001.1:0-429630 GCF_044460165.1 Embleya sp. NPDC050154 | reverse complement strand
GTACCCCCCCCCCCCCCCCGCCCCCCCCCCCCCCCCCCCCCCCCCCCCCCCCCCCCCCCGCCCCCCCCCGCCCCGCCCGGGGGGGGGCCCCCCCCCCCCCCCCCCCCCCCCCCGCCGCGAACCGCTGCTCCCGATGACCTACTTGATGATCGTGGTGAGGGGCTGCTTGTCCTCACGCTGGATGATGCAGGCGGCCTGGCGACGGCCGTTGTTCCACGCATCCATGTCGAGCGGGTACGTGTACGAGAAGGTGATCTTGGCCGAGGCGGGCTGACGGTCGACGATGGGGCCGACGTACTGCTCACACAACTCGCTGACCTTGTCCGAGTAGCCGGGCGTGTCCGGCGTCACGGTCGCCGGCAGGTCGAACGCCTTGCCGACCTGGCCGGTGTGCGGCTTGCTGCACGGCACGTCGGTGGTCTTGCTGCCGTCCTGGTTGACGCACTGGCCGGTCTTGTACGTGAAGGCGTCGATAACCCCGGGCGAGGACGAGGCGCTGCCGGACGGCTTCGTGGTGCCGCCGGGCTTGCCGGTCGAGGTGGCCTTCTCCGTGGATGATGCGGTCGAAGTGACGACAGGGGCCTTGCTGCCCTTGTCGTCCTTGTCGTCGCCGAGACAGCCGGAGAGCAGGGCGGTGGCGGCGAAGACTCCGGCCACGGCCGGCGCGATCACGCGCAGGCGGTGGGAGGTGGGCATGTGGGACACAACCTTTCGCTTCGGGACGCCCAAGATCCTGTCGCGAACCCTCACCGAAACGTTGAGGGAAATGGTGCTTGATTCTTCGCCGAATCGATGCGATCAAGCCCTTCGCCGTTCACCATCGACCGCTCTCGCCCGCGATCCGCTCGCATTCTCGTACGCCGGCGTCGTCCGCGCCAGACCCGAGCGTGCGGATCGTGCCTCGCCCGGCGCCGGGATCCGTCGCACCGCCACCCCGATCACCTGATGGCGATGCACGAAGCCGTACGCGCGCGAGTCCCAACTGGCGGCGGGGTTGTCGCCCAGCACGACCACGGCGCCGGTGGGCACCACGTCCGCGGCCACGTCGCGCAGGATCGGGAACCGGTCCCGGGGGATCGGGTCGCCCGCCACCGCCACCGCGCGTTTGATCATCAGCCGGCCCTCGGGCGCCGGGGCCAGGTCGGTGCGCTCCGGGATCGCCGCCAATTCCTCCGGACCGAACCCGCCGATCTCCGGGGGCAGTCCGGCCAGCAACGGCGGGTTCGGGACGCGCACGACCACGACCTGACCGGCGCGCACCCGACCGGTGCGGCGCACCAGCAGGCGGTCCCCGGGGGACAACGTGGGTTCCATGCTCGGGCCCTGGACCGTGGCCACCAGGTAGCGCCGCTGCATCCATACCAGGCTCGCGCCGCCCAGACCGGCGGCCGCGGCCCCGGCCAGCGCCATGCGTCGCGTGTTCACTTCGCCTCCTGATAGCCGGCCGCCTGGAGTCGGAACAGGCTCGCGTAGCGGCCGTCGTGGTCGAGCAGTACGTCGTGCGGGCCCTGCTCGACGATCCGGCCGCCGTCCAGGACCACGATCAGGTCGGCGTCGCGCACCGCGCCGAGCCGATGCGAGATGAGCAGGCTGGTGCGGCCCTCGCGGTATTCGCGCATCCGGGCGTGCACCTCGTGCTCGGCTTGCGGATCCAATCCCGAACTGGGCTCGTCCAGGATCATCAGGTCCCGCCCGGCGCGTACGAACGCCCGTGCCAGGGCCAGGCGTTGCCACTGGCCGCCGGAAAGCACCACGCCGGTGTCCGGGTCCTCCTTGTCAGCCTCGCTGAAGAACATCCGGGTCAGCAGCGTGTCGTAGCCGCGCGGCAGCGCGACGAGCCGCTCGTGGATGCCCGCCCGTTCGGCGGCGGCCTCGATCCGGGGCCGGTCCCGCAGGCTGTCCGGGTCGCCGAGGGCGATGTTCTCGGCGGCGCTCATGTCGTACTTCATGTGGTCCTGGAAGACCGCGCTGATCCGCGCGCGCAGTTCGGCGGGCGGGATGTCGCGCAGGTCCACGCCGTCCCAGGTGATCCGCCCCCGGGTCGGGTCGTACATCCGGCACAACAGCTTGACCAGCGTGCTCTTGCCCGCGCCGTTGAGTCCCACCAGCGCGACCGCCTGCCCGTGCGGGATGCGCAGGTCGACGCCGCCGAGCACCCAGGGGTGGTCGTCGCTGTAGCGGAACCACACGTCGTGGAACTCGACGCCGACTCCCGGGCGCACCGCCGCCGGCGTCTCGGTCGCCGAAGGCAGGTCGGGTTCGGCGCGGGCGATCGCGACGAAGTGGGTCAGGCCCAGGAGTTGCCCGTGGGCGGAGGCGATCGAGGAGACCAGGGTGTCCAACGCGGCCTGGATCCCGGCCAGCGCGGCGACGAACATCACCACGTCGCCGACGGTGAGGGTGCCGCGCCGGGCCGCGTCGGCGGCCCACCACAGGCCGCCGCCGGCCACCGCGGCGCCGAGCGCGCCCAGCAGGCCCTGGGTGGCGAACTCGCGCAGGTCCATTCGGCGTTCGGCGTCGTTGGCGCGGTTGCGCTCCAGCACCATCCGGGCACGCAGCACCGATCCGATGCCGAACAGGCGGATCTCCGAGGCCGCCTGAACGCCCGTCAGCAGACCGCTGTAGAAGAACTCGCGGCGATGCACCTGCTCGTTGTCCCACTGCATCGTGGCCCGCAGCCGGGACAACCGCAGTTCGGCGATCAGCACCGGGACACCGGCGACCAGCACGAGCGCGGTCATGGTGGGACTCAGGATCAGCAGCGAGGCGACGAAGCCGAACAGGGTGAGCGTGCCCTGGAGCGTGCTGCCGACACCGTTGACCAGGACGCCGAAGTTGGCGGTGCTCTGCTGGGCGAGCCGCAACCGGTCCAGGAATGCCGGATCCTCGAACCGGCGCAACCCGACCTGGCGTTCGGCCGCGCCGAAGAGTCGGTCCGTGGCCAGCACGCCGGTGGCCCGGCCGATCTGGGCGCGCAGGTAGCGCCCCAGTCCCGGCAGCACGGTCGCGATCAGTCCGGTCAGTGCCAGCGCCAGTGCCGGGCCCGCGATCGAGCCGTGCCGCTCGGCCAACCGGTCGATGACCAACTTGGTCAGCCACGCGGTGGCGATCGGTACGGCGGCCGCGCCGATGGTGACCGCCAGCGATCCGGCCGCCTGGCCGGGCGCGGCGCGTACCGTCAGCGCGGCCGCCTCGCGGGTGGCCGCGGCCACCTCGCGCGCGGGTATCCGTGGGCTCACGCGCGCGCTTCGCTGGGCAGGTCGCTCATCCGACCACCACCGGCCACCACCCGCCGATCGTCGCCGAGCAGGTACACGGCGGGCGTCCAGGTGTTGTGGAACGCCGCCTGGACCGCGCCGTCGAAGTCCTCCGTCACCACGCGGGCCACCGGGGCGAGCGTGGCGATCAGGTCGGCGTCCGCGCCCGCGACCACCGCCAGGACCTCGCCGCGGGCCATCGTGCGGGCCTTGTCGGCGAACAGGGGCGCGAGCGTGTGGCAGGGCTCGCAGTGCGCCGAGAAGAACCCGACCAGGCCGCGCACGTCGGCGTCGGAGACCTGCTCGCCGTCGATGGTGCGCGCGGTGAACATCTCCGCGCGCGACCCGGGAGGCAGTTCGGTCCCGGGACCGCCCGGCCGAGCCGTGCCCGGGTGCGGATCGCTCGACGGTTCGTTCAGGCGGCGGATGACGCCGAGCGTGAGCAGCAGATTGACCGCCGCGACCAGGCCGATCAGGACGACGGCGGCGACAAGAAAGGGCATCAGGCATTCCTCGCGAACAGGTCGACGATGTCGTCGAGCGTGATGATCAGGAGCGCGCCGACCAGACCGCCGACGCCTGCCACGGCGCTGCCGGCCATCGGCGGCAGGACGTCACCGGAGGCGGCCGGCCCGGACGCGAGGACGCCGCCGAGGGCAGCGGCCAGGAGCATGCCGTTGCGGGCCAGATGGCGCACTCCCAGCGGGGCGTCGGAGGCGCCGAAGCAGCGGCAGGAGGAGCGCCGGCCGCGCCGCAACGCGGTGCCGATCGCGGCGGTGAAGGCGATCAGCAGCCCGCCCGCGATCGCGAAGCCCACGCCGCGCAGAGCCGGGATCGCGACCAGCACCGGCACCGAGGTCTCCGCCGCGACCACCACGACCGCGATCGGCTCGGCCCGCCGCGCGGGCATCGGCACCAGACGCGGCACCGACGCGACGAAGCCGGCGAAATCGCGGAACTTCGAGATCGCCGAGGCGGCGAATACCAGGCCGACCAGACAAGCGCAGCCCACATATATATATCCCATGGGCACCCTCTCTTTATGGCGCGCGGAAACGGCGGGCGGCGAAATCATCGCCGCCCGCCGTCGATTCGGGCAGGATCGTTCAACACATTCCGGTGATCCGCGTGCGCACAATTCGTCGGATCGGTGGTGACGAAGATGCGCGCGGTGCCACGCCGGAGGCAGTTGTCGATGCGATCCGTGGGACCTCGGCCTTGTGGGCCGTGTGTCCCGGCATTGACGGCAATAAATCCCCGCGGTGAGTAATTGCTTCGAGGAATTCTGCGGGAGAGGAATCGGCCCCGAGGGACGTCGCGGGCGGGGAGGTTCCACCCGCCCGCGACGGGTTTCACTCGGTCCCGGTCAGCAGGTGCCGATCCTGACGTAGGTGCAGCCCTCGTCCAGACAGCACTGCCGCAGCCACTTCACATGGTTCTGGCAGTACGTGTAGTTCGAGCAGCCGGCGTCGACCGTGACCTTTTGGGCCACTCGGTTCAGCAGACGATCAGCGAGACGCATCATGACGTCTCCTCTCCCGGCCGGGTGGGCCGTATGGATTGGTAATTGGATTATTGCCAGTCCCGCTTTTTATTGGCAAGACCCAAAACACCAACGATCGGAGATGATCAAGGAATGCTTTGTCCGGCCAATTTGCGCACTGCAAAACAGCCGCGAATCGAGCCGATCCGCCGAATCCGGCGGATGGGCTCGAAATGCCACCTTCCGGTCCCGGTACGACACGTGCCGATGTCGCGAAAAGGCGCGCGGGCACGGATACGGCGTGCTTACGGGACGAGGTGGGCGAAAACCACGACGTTGCCGGAATAGTGGGTCTTCCTGGAGTAGGTGCCGCCGCAGGTGAGCAGCCGCAGTTCCGGTCGGGTCGCGTCGCCGAAGACGCGCGCGGCGGGGAAGTCGTCCCGGGCGAACGCCTCCACCCCGTCCACGACGAAGGCCGCGACGCTGCCGTCCTCGCGGTCGATCTCGATCCTGGAGTCGCGCGGGAGCGAGCCGAGCGGGTAGAAGACCGCGGGTCCGGCGGCGGTGTCCACGTGGCCGACGATCGAGGCGGTGCCCTTCTGCCCCGGGGTGACTCCGCCCTCGTACCAGCCGGCCAGATTGCGATCGTCGCGCGTGGGCACGTCGATGCCGCCGGCCTTGTCCAGGCCGACCCGGGTCAGCGGTGCGGAGATGCCCAACTCGGGGATCCGGATCCGGATCGGCGTCGACGCGCGCATCGGCGGCGCCTCGGTGGGCACGGCCGGCGGAGTAGGCGGAGTGGGAGGCGTGGGAGGGGCGGGTGTGCCGGGCATGCCGGGCGCCGCGGGATCGGCCGGCGGCATCGGCGACGCGATCGGCACCGCCGCGGCGGCGGGCGGACGTGGCGGCGGTGCGACGGTGTGGTATCCGGCGTACAGCAGACCCGAGCCGCCGATCGCCAGCACGCCGGAGGCCGCCGCCCAGAGCAGGCGGCAGCCACCGGGTCGGTGCGGCCGATCCGCGGCACTCGCGGGTGCCTCGGGAGCGGAACGGGTCATCGGTCAGGCGAGGTTCGAGGCCCGGCGGCGGAGCGCCACGAAGCCGGTGCCGGTCGCGCCCGCGATGACCAGACCACCGACCGCCAGCAGCGCCGGGTCGCGCTCCTGGGTACCACCGAAGCCGGCCGTGGACGCCGCGACCGGCGCGCTGCCCATCACGTGCAGGCTGCCGATCAGCTCCTGGCCCTCACCACAGACCACCTTGACCTCGTAGTCGCCGGTGGCCACGTCCTTGATGGTGGCCTGACCCTTGACCTCGTCGCCCTCACGGGTGAGCGTGACCATGGCCGTGAACGCGTCCGAGGAAGCGGTCGCCGTGTTCGCGGTGCAGTGCTTGTCGTCCGACAACAGCACCGTGTCGCCGGGGCGACCGGAGTCGGCCTGCATCGGCGCGGCGGCGAACGCCGAGCCTGCGGAACCGCATACGGTGAGACCGACGATCGTGCCGACGACTGCGAGACGGGCACAGCGCATTTCGTCCTCCAATGGACATGCGGAACCGAACCCGACAGACCGGGTTCCAGGGGAAGTCCCGCTACAAGGAACGTAAAAAGCCGCCCCACCCCCCGCCACCGGTGGCCGCCGAACGGTGGATCACGCCGGGCGTCGGAGTGGACCGGTCCCGGCCGGGGGTTTACCGCCGCCCCCGCCCACCGACGCCCCGCCCCCGCTCGTCGCCGCCGTCCCACCGCCGCCGCCCACCTGCCGGGCCGCCATCACCGCGACGTCGTCCTCCACCGGTGGCACCACCAGCCGGTCCAGGATCGTGTCCACCAGCGACTCCAACGGAGCCCCCGGCTCGATCCGCAGCGCCGCCAATCGCTCCAGCGACACGTCGATGTCCTCGTCCCGACGCTCCACCAGCCCGTCGGTGTACAGGACCAGCACACTGCCCGGCGCATCCGGCCGCACCTGGGCCGTGTACCCGCCGCACCCGGTGCCCAGCGGTGGACCGGTGGGCAGGTCGAGCAGCCGGGTCGCGCCGTCGGCCGCGACCAGCAGCGGCGGCAGATGCCCGGCGTTCGCGTACGTGGACACCCCCGCGTGCGGATCCTTCAGCACCAGCAGACACGTGGCGACCCGCTCCAGCCCGGCCTCCTCGCCCATCCGGTCGGCCCGCGTCAGGATCTCCTCCGGAGACAGCCCGCCGGCCGCCAACACCCGCAGCAGCGCCCGGTAATGGCTCATGTCCACCGCGGCCTGCACGCCGTGCCCCATCACGTCCCCGACCGCGAGCAGGGTGCGCCCGTGCGGCAGCGCGATCGCGTCGAACCAGTCGCCGCCGACCTCCACGCTGCGCCCGGCGGGCAGATAGCGGGTGGCCAGCTCGATGTCCGGGTGCGGTGCCTTGGGCCGGGCCAGCAGGGCGCGTTGCAGGGCGAGCGCGACGCTGTGCTCGCGCGAGTACCGCCGCGCGTTGTCCACACACGTGGCGGCCCGGTAGGCGAGGTCGCGGGCCATCTCCACGTCGTCCTGGGTGAACGGCGCCGAGTCGCCGGCGCGGATCAGGCTGAGCGTGCCGATCGTCTCGCCGCGCGCGATCAGCGGCACCATCATCGCCGAGTGCATGCCCGCCGCGCGGTAGACCGCCACCCGGGACGCGTCCGGCGCGGTCGCCCGCAACGCCTCGTCCGAGGGACGGTTGTCCACCACCGTGCACCCGGTCCGCACCACCCGCGCCACGTCCGCACCCGGCTGGTAGTCGATGTGCTCGCCGGGCCCGCCCAGGAGGGTGCTCAGGTAGCGCAGCCGCGGGATCGAGGTCCAGGCGGCCCGACGCAGCCGCACCGTGTCCGGCGCCGGGCGCGGCCGGCCGATCTCCTGGTCCGGATCGGCCGGTTCCAACAACTCGACGCCGACCACGTCCGCGAGCACCGGGACCAGTAGGTCGACCAGCTCGCGGCACGTGGTGTCGGTGTCCAGCGTGGTGCCGATCTCCAGCGCGGCCCGATCCAACAGCGCGAGCCGCCGATGCGCCTGATCCAGCGCGAGCTGGGTGCGCCGGGACGCGGTGGTCTCCATCAGGATGGCGACGACGCCGAACACGCCGTTCTCGTCGTCGAGCCGGTGATAGGCCGCGTGCCACCACCGGGTCTGCGGCGCGCCCGCCACGGTGCTGACGCCGGTCACGGTCGCCTCGCGCGCGATCCCGTCGGCGAGCACCGCGCGCAGCACGTCCCGGGGCACCTCCAGCCCGGGGAACGCCTCGGCGAGGTCGCGCCCGACCTGCTCGTGCGCCGGCCGCCCGTCGATCCGGGCCAGCGCCGGATTGACGTACACGTGGCGCAGGTGCGGGTCGAGGATGCCGATCGGGGCCGAGGTCTCCTCCAACACCCGGTGGAACAGCCGCAGCCGGGCGGCCACCGACAGACGCGAGTCCGCGCCGAGCAGTCCGCCCACGTCGAACTCGTCGTCCGCCGGGTCGACGTCCTTGTGCAAGCCGGGTACCTCCTCGCCACCACTGCCACCACCGTCGCGGACCGCCGGGTCCGGGACGCCTCGCGCGCCGCGCTCGGGCGGGCGCGGGCCGGTTCAGCCGGTAGGCACGCCCGGTGGCTCGGCGAGCGCGGCCAGGTCCACATGCAGCAGTCCGCACGCGCGCAGCGTGCCGCCGACCCGGGCCAGGTCGGCGCCCGCCGAGACCGGCACGACGGTGCGCACCCGGGGGTCGCCGGTACGGGCGAACGGGCCCAGCACCTCGCGGGCGCCGGCCTCCACGAACACCTCGATCCCGCGCTCGCGCAACGTGGTCAGCGCGGTGCGGTAGCGGACCGGATGCCGCAACTGGCCCACCACCCCGTCGCGCAACTCGCGCTCGTCCGCGTAGTCGCGCCCGAGCAACGGTGAGAGCACCGGATAGCGCGGGGTCCGGAACTCGATGTCGGCCCCCAGCCGGCGCCACTCGCCGGCCGCCGACTCGCGCAACCGGTTGTGGAAGAGCGTGCGGACAGTCAACGGCTTGGCGGCCACCGCCTTGCGCTCGGCCAACGCGGCGAACGTGGCCAGCGATTCGTCCGGCCCGGAGACCACGGTGTGCTCGGCCGAGTTGTCACAGGCCAGGTCCAGGCCCGGCAACTGGGCCGAGCACAGCAGTTCGAGCGTGTGCCCCGGCGCCAGGCGCAGGGTGAGCAGGCCGGCCGGATCGGTGGTATGGAGCGTGCAGGCCGCCGCCCGGGCCAGATACAGCCGGGCGCCGTCGCCGGCCGTGTATACCCCGGCCGCCGCCAGCGCCGCCATCTCGCCCAGGCTGTGCCCGAGCAGCACGTCGGGGCGCACCCCGAAATCGCCCTCGAGCAGCCGGAAGGCGGCCAGCGCGCCGGCGTAGATGGCCAAGTGCAGGGACAACTCGTGCCGATCCATCAACTCGTGCGCGTCCGGCGCCTTGGAATCGAGGAGCAGGCGCGACGGCGACAGTGTGGCGCGATCGCCGACCGCGTCGTCGACCTCGGCCAGGGTGTCGCGGACGACGGGCCGATCCTGGAGCCGGCGCAGTGCGCCCGGCACATAGGAGCCAACGCCGGGCATGATGATCGCGGTGCGTGGCACGCTCACGGAGACTCTCCCTTGGCTCTCGGTGGTCTCTGCTGCCGCGGCCGGGAGGTTCACCGAACCCCGGCCGCGGGTCCTGGGACGACATCCGGAGGGTGACGAGGCGACTGCGCCGGGTACTCTCGCGGATCGTCCCCGCTCATGACGGCAACCCGGGCTCGCGGGAACGGGGCGCGTGTCCGGGGCGGATCGGGACGTGGACGGTGGGCTCTGGGCCCGGGCCGGCGGATCGGCCGGGTGGGTCGGGGAGGGGCCCGATTCCAGGAGAGTCGAGCCGGCCGAGGACCGCAACCGCGCCCACCGCCGCGCGCCCGCGTCCGGAGCCGCCGAGCGCTCGATCCGGGGCCGATCCCGCGCCCGGGCGGGGCGGGCAACTCACGTGGTGCCGGCGGCAGCCGACCTCGGGGCGGCCCGGTCGGCGACGTGGGCATTCGGCGGCAGCGGGCCGCCGTTCGGGGGTATGCCATCCGGGTGGTTCACCGGGCGCGGGCCGCGGTCGCCGGTTCGGGTGGACCCCGATGCCCACCCGTCGCCTCGGGTGCCCCCGATCGTTGGTCCGAACGTGATCAGCCCCAGCCGCGCACTGGCCGCCGGAATCGTCTCGGCCGCCGTGCTCGTCGCGCCCGCGCCGGCAGCCGTCGCCGTGGCCACCGAACCCAACAGCGGCGTCACGGTCGTGGTGACCGGCGACGAATACCACGTGGCGGCGGACGGTGTCGTGGTCCGACACGCTCCCGCCGAGCATTCCGCCGTCGTCGAGATCGCCCGCCACGGCGACACGCTCACCGTGCACGGCACCCACGTCGCCGACGCGGACGCCGACCGGTACGGCGCGCGTCGGTAGCCGGCGGCCACCAACCGGCGCGCCGAACCCGGCCGGGCTCCGCGAGCGCGACGACCCGAGTCGGCGCCGACCGATCACCCGAACGGGTGTGCATATGCTGGCGGGGCCGTGAACCGGACGTGTGGCCCGGCGGCGTCAACGGGAGGAGTGACCCGATGAAGGTCGGCGTCATCGGTCTGGGCGACATCGCGGAAAAGGCCTACCTGCCCGTTGTCTCGACCCTGCCGGACCTGGAACTGCGCCTGCACACCCGTACGCCGGCGACGCTGCGCCGGGTCGGGGAGACCTACCGGGTGCCCGCGGAGCACCGCCACGCCGACCTGGATGGGCTGCTCGCCGAGGGCTTGGACGCGGCGTTCGTGCACGCGGCGACCTCGGTCCATCCGGAGATCGTGACCCGGCTGATCGAGGCCGGCGTGCCCACCTACGTGGACAAGCCGCTGGCGTACAGCCTGGACGAGAGCGCGCACCTGATCGAGCTGGCCCGGGCGCGCGGCGTCGGCCTGATGGTCGGCTTCAACCGTCGGCACGTGCCGGCGTACGCGGAGAGCCGCGAACTGCCGCGCGACCTGATCGTGATCCGTCGCAACCGCGTCGACACCGCGCGCGAACTGCGCACCGTGACCTTCGACGACCTGATCCACGTGGTGGACACGCTGCGCTTCCTGGCCCCGGGCGAGATCGAGCACGTCGACGTGCGGGCCCGGGTCGTGGACGGATTCGCGCAACACTTCGTGCTGCACCTGTCCGGTGCCGGCTTCAGCGCGATCGGCATGCTCAATCTGCGCAGCGGGTCGGACCAGGAGATCCTGGAGGTTTCCGGTCGGGACGGCACACGCGAGGTGTACAACCTGGCCGACGTGGTCGACCACCACCAGGGCCTGCCGACCACCCGACGGCGCGGCGACTGGACCCCGATCGCGCGCCAACGCGGGATCGAACAGGTGGTCCTGACCTTCCTGGACGCGGTCCGCACCGGTGTCTTCCCCGACCTCGACGACACGCTGCGCACACACGAGATGTGCGAACTGGTGGTCACCGAGGTGGAGAAGCAACTGGGCTGAGGGGGACGCACATGCGGACACGATGGTCGCCTCCGGTCGTCTCCCCGGGGCGGCTCGCCGAGGTTGCCGCCGAGATCGAGCGGATCGGGGAGCTCATTCGCCACGACGGCGCCGGCGGGCAGGGCGAGGCCGAGGCCGCGATGGCCGCCTTTCGGGCAAGGACGGGACACGACTACACGATCGCGGACTTCGTCGGTTACCACGGATCACGGTCCCTGGCGGATTTCGCCCTGGAGGCGGCCCGGCCGGCCCGGCCCCGGATCGCCGACATCACCCGGGCGGAACTGGTCGAGATCGTCGAACGCGTCCTCGCGGGGGACGCCGAACTCGACTGGTATCTGCTGGTGTTGACGGTCAACGTGGCGCACCCGAGGGTGACCGAGCTGATCTTCGGCGGGCCGGCCGTTGGCGACGGCGCCCTCGAGTCCGCCGAGGAGATCGTCGACGCGGCGTCGGCCTATCGCGCGATCGCGTTGTGAGCCGGGCCGGCGGGGTTCGCTCGGGTCAGAACATCGTGTTGTCGTTCGCGGCGGTTTCCGGGATCGGCTGGATGACGTCCCAGTGCTCGACGATCCGGCCGTCGCGGACGCGCACGATGTCCACGAGGGCGCTGCCCCGATCCTCTCGCGATGTGCGCATCAGGCTGTGTACGACGACCAGATCGTCCTCGGCCAGCACCCGCTTGAAGTCGATGGTCAGGTCCGGGAACCGCGCCCCGAAAGCGGTGACGAACTCGACGAACGCGTCGGCGCCGTCGGGAGCGTGCGGGTTGTGCTGGATGTAGCGGGCGCCGAGGTACTTCGCGGCGGCGTCCATCGGCTGCTTGTCGTTGAACGCCAGATCGAAGAAGTCCTGGGCGATTCGCTTGTTCCGGTCCAGTCGGGCCGGCCCCTCGAGGCCGGAGTCGTCGGATCGGTCGTTCGGGCTGTGCCGTTCGGTGTCTGTCATGGGTTCAGTTCAGCAGCGAGGGGCCCACGCCGGGAAACACCCGTTCGGATCGGTGGCATACCCTGCGGGTATGGCCGAGGTGGAGCTGCGTGAGCTGCGCTATTTCCGGGTGGTTGCCGAGGAGCTGAACTTCTCGCGTGCGGCGATACGTCTGGGGATGACCCAGCCGCCGCTCTCCCGGGCCATCCGGCTGCTCGAACGACGGCTGGACACGGCCCTGTTCGAGCGGGACAGCCACCGCGTGGCGTTGACCGCGGCGGGGGAGGTGCTGCTCGCCGAATCCCGGTCGGTCCTGGACGCGGCCGACGCGGCCGTACGGCGCACCCGGCGTGCGGCGGCCGGCCCGCCGACCCTGGTCGTCACGGCGAAGCCGTGCGTCGCGACGGACCTGCTGCGCGACCTGGTCGCCGCGTACCGCGCGTTGCCGGCGGCACCGATGGTGGAGGTGGTGGTCGGCGGCTTCGGCGAGCAGGCGGACATGGTGCGCGACGGGCGGGCGGACGCCGCGCTGCTCAGTGCGCCGTACGACGTCCAAGGGCTCGAACTGGAGCACCTGATGGGGGAACCACGCGTGGCAGCACTGCCTCGGGTCCACCCGCTGGCCGCCCGGGAGACGCTGACCTGCGCCGACTTCGCGGACCTGCCGATGCCCAGGTGGCCGACCGCGAGCGTGGTCGAACGCGACTACTGGGCCGGGCGCGACCGGGCGCCGAACCGGGCCGGCGAGCGGGCCCGGGGTCCGCTCGTCCACGACAACGCGCAAGTCCTGGAGTGCGTCGCGCTGGAGCAGGCCGTGGCGCTGGTGTCGGCCTCGCTGGCCGACCGCAACCCTCGCCCGGACATCGTCTATCGGCCGGTCTCGGACGCGAGCCCGTTCACCATCGCGATCGCCTGGCGGCAGGGGGCCCGGAACCCGTGGCTCGCCCGGCTGGTCGACGTCGCGACGAAGGTGGCGGCGGAGACGGAGGCCCGGGGGCTCGATATGGGCGCGGGACTTCCCGTCGGCCGGCACGGGTAGGGCGCGACGTCAGCCGGTTCGGGGCGGCAGCGCGCCGGCGGCCGACAGCGCGGCCACGGTTTCCGGATAGGGACCTCGCGTCGCCCAGTCGATCGGGGCGTAGCCCGTGCCGTGGTCCTCGCGCAGATTGGGATCCGCGCCGTGTGCGAGCAGTTCGCGGACGGTCTCGGTGTGGCCCCAGCAGGCCGCCGCGCACAGCGGGGTGCCCTCGGAGCCGGAACCGCTCTCGGTGTCGGGGGCCGCGCCGGCCTTCAACAGGAGCGCGACCACGTCCGCGGCCCCGTGGACCGAGGCCGCGTACAACGGCGTGGTCCCGTATCGGTCCGGCTGTTCGGGATCGGCCCCGGCCCGAAGTGCCGCGGCCGTCTCGGCGAGGCGGCCGAGGCCGGCCGCGCCTACGAGCAGCCGCGACAGTCGTTTGCGCTCACGATGGTTCACGCCGCAGAGGGTAGTGCGCGGGTCGCCACCGCGCGCGGGAATTTACGGGTGGTGCGCGCCGAGGGCGGGGCAGTGGCCGGCCGCGCCGCCGGCCGGTGGAGCGGGAGTGGCTCGGGGAGGGACCGGCGGCGGGCGTGCGGGAGCGGGCGGGCGCGGTGTCTCGGGGGTGCGGGTCAGTAGTTCGTTTCCGCCGCGCCGCCGGGCGGGTTTCGGCGGGCCGCCCGAGCGGCGGTGATCCGGGCCGAGACGTCCACCCACGTGCTCCCGTAGTCGCGGTCGAGGCGGTCGCGCTCGTCCGGGGAGAGGTGATCCAGGGCGGGCAGCAGGTCGCGCTGCTCGTGGACCAGCAGGCCGTCCATCGCGGACGCGGCGTCCTGCGCCTCGTCCTGAAAGCCCGGGCCGTCCGGGCCGAGCCGCTCGGCCGAGTCCAGGAAGCCCTCGATCCGGCGCGCCTGCGCGATGGCGTCGTCGACATACCCGCTGCGGTGCCCGTCGGCGTCCCGGATCGCCGGATACAACACCCGTTCCTTGGTCGCGATGGTCGCCCGGATCGCGTTGTCGGCCTCGTCGAACAGGGCGACGGTGCTCTGCGGGGTGGCCCGCCACCGGCGGATCAGCTCACGAAGGTTGCGGTTGTCCAGCACGACTGTCTCCTTGCGCGACTCGGCTCACGCGGCCGCTCGGCGTGGACCGGCCACGACCACACCCCGTGCCACTGCCCTTTTCGGGACGGATCATCCCTTGGCCGGCACGCGGAAGGCAGGCCCTGCCGGGGCGGTCAGGACCACGAAGTCGGGGTCTGTCGGGTGTTGCCGCGCCGGCCCGGCCGTGGGCGGCCCCGGGCGCGCCCGGAGCTGCTCGACCCGTTCGACGGGATGCGTGGCGGTCCCGGGTGAAGTGCCGGCCGATCCCGCCCCGCGTCGACGACCGAGCCGGCATCGTGGTGCGGGTGACTGAGCCCTCGCGCACCCGACTCGCCCGGACCCTCCTCACGACGGCCGCTGTGGCCGCATTGCTGACCGCGGTGGGCTGTTCATCGGAGGACCCGGTCCGGTTCGAGGACGGCGACCGGTCCGATTCCGTCGAGGGGGTGCCCGGCCGGGACTTCGCCGATGTCACTTTGACCCCGGAAGGTCCTTTGGACGCACGGCAGTTGTCCGCCTCGGCGGACATCATGCGCAAGCGCGCGGCGACGAGCGGCCTGTCGGTGAAGGACGTGACGGTCCGGGACGGCGCGTTGGTGCTGCGGGTCTCGCTGAGCAAGTACGGCGCCGAGACGAAGCAGCGGATCGCGGCGATCGCCGGCACCGGGCAACTGACGGTGCGTCCGGTGACCAGCGCGACACCGGTCCAGGCGACCGTACCCGGGCAGCCGGGAGCGTCGGCGCCCGCGAGCCCACCCGAGTGCGCGGACTCGGCGACGCCTCGGGCGGACGCACCCGGCTCGCAACTGGTGACTTGTGACACCAAGTCGGTGGAGAAGTACGTCCTGGCGCCCGCCGTGATCACCGGCACCGACGTCTCCGGGGCCGAGGCCCTGCCGCCCGCGAATGGCTTGCCGAGTTGGGAAGTGAGGATCACGTGGACGGCCAAGGGCCAGGACGCCTTCACCCGGGTCACCTCCGAGGCCGCCGGCGGCCGACTGCCCACCAACCGGATCGCGATCGTCTGCGACGGCCGACTGCTGATCGCACCGACCGTGCAGTCCGCGATCCCGGGTGAGGCGGTGATCAGCGGGTCCTACAACGAGGCCGACGCCCGACAACTGGCCGCGACGATCGGCGCGGGAACGCTGCCCGCGGGATTCACGGTCGGCGCGTACGTCGAGGGCAAGTAGTGGGAGTTGCGCGACGGTCGGCGCGTACGTCGACGGCGCGCGGGCGCCCGGCGGAAGCTAGGTCCACAGGCTCGCCCAGGTGTGGGCGGCGTGGGCGAGGGCTTCGGCGCCCCAGACGCCGTCGGCCGCCTCCTCGTCCCAGCGGCGTGCCTCGGCCAGCGTGAAGGCGCGTACGCCGTCCGGGGTCGCGTCGCGCCATCCCGGGGTCCGGGTCACCCAGGCACGGGCCTGTTCGGGAGTGTGGCCACCGGCGGAGACCAGGCGCAGGCCCCATAAGGCCGCGTCGATCCACGCCGGGCCGAGCGCGGGCCAGGCCCAGTCGACCAGGCGGGCCCGGGTGCCGTCGACGAGGACGTTGCAGGCGGCCGGGTCGGTGTGCAGCAGAGACGTCCCGGTCAGCAGGTGCTGTTGGGCCGGACCGCACCAGTACCCCCAGCGATCCCACGCGCTCGGCAACCGCAGTCCCGGCACCGGACACCCGCCCAACTCGGCGAGCGCGTCCACCACCAGGGCCAGGTCCGGCGACCCGGGTGTGTAGTCCGCATGGCGACCGTCGATGCCCTCGAACGCCAGCAGATGCCACCCCGCGACCTCCAGCCGCCACAACACGCGCGGAGCGCTCGCGGGAAGGAACGCGTTCACCCGTTCCTCTTGGTCGAGTTCGTCGACCGGCTCCCAATGCGATCCCCACCATCCGGACCCCTCGCCGGCGGGGGCGCCGACGAGCACGGGGGCGGGCCTGCGTTCGCGCTCGCGCTGTGCCTTGACGAAGACGGTCCGACCGTCGGGAAGCGTCAACACGGCCGACGCACCGCAGTTCGCGCCGCCCACCGTGTCCGCCACCACGGGTTGCACGCCGAGCCGGCCCCGCACCGCCTCGCGCACCCGCACCGGAAGTCGATCCCACGCCACGTGGGCGATCGCCACGTCAGGGCGCCGGAGGCGGCGGATGCTCCGGCGGCGCCGGCGGGTTCTTGTCCGGCGACCTGGGCCCGGGTGGACGCCCCGGGTTGTCCGGCGTCGACGGCCCTCGCGGAGACGTACGCCCCTGACGCATCATGCATCGCAGCGTAGACCCGGGTGCCGACCCGCGAACAGGGCCCGAGCGCGATGATCGTCATCGTCGGTCCAAAGGAAACGGCTGGCGCGAAGGTTGCCGTCCCGGCATGCTGGGGCGATGTTGATCAGGGAAGCCGGCGCAGCCGACTGGGCGGGCATCTGGCCGTTCTTCCACGAGATCGTCACCGCCGGGGAGACGTTCACCTACCCGCTCGATCTCGGTATGGACGAGGCCCGCGAGTGGTGGCTCCTGGCCCCGCCGTTTCGGACCGTGGTGGCGGTCGACGAGGACGGGGCGATCCTCGGTACGGCGAAGATGAATCGCAACCACATGGGCAACGGTTCGCACATCGCCAGTGCGAGCTACATGGTCGATCCCGCACGCTCGGGCCGGGGCGTCGGCCGGGCGCTGTGCGAGTACTCGATCGCGTGGGCCCGGGCCCAGGGGTATCGGGCGATGCAGTTCAACGCGGTCGTCGAGACGAACGTGCACGCGGTACGGCTCTACCGCAACCTCGGCTTCGAGGTGATCGGGACGCTGCCGGAGGGCTTCCGGCATCCCGAGCACGGATACGTCGGGCTGCACATCATGCATCTCGCGCTCTGAGCGGGCTTCGCGCGCCGGTCGGTTCCCGACCGGTTCTCCATGGGTCCGCACCGGTTCCCGACCCGTTCCCGGTCCGTTCGGGGCGCGCTCCGCGGTAGTGACGGGCACGCCCCACAAGACTCCTGATCGGTCGTCAGGCCCGGAGAGCGGTGCGGAGCCAGGACAGGCGCAGGCCGTCCTGGAAGGCGCCACCGCCCTCGTGGCCGTTGAACGGATAGACCTCCATGCGCTTCGCCGCCGGGTAGTGGTTGTAGGCGGCGAACACCGTGGACGGGGGACAGGTGGTGTCCATCAGGGCCACGCTGAACAGGGCCGGCGCGGTCGCACGGGCGACGTGGTTGACCGCGTCAAAGTAGCCGAGCGTACGAAACGCCGCGTCGACGTGGTCGCGGTGCGCCGCGAGGTAGCGGGTGAGTTCGCCGAACGGGCCGGTCGCGGCGATCTCGGCGCCGCGGCGGAAATGGCACAGGAACGGCACTTCGGCCACCACGGCGGTCAGATCGGGAATCAGGCCGGACATCGCGAGCGCGATGCCACCGCCCTGGCTTTCGCCGACCATCGCGATCCGGGTCGGGTCGACGGCCGGGTGGCTGCGTGCCGTCGCGACGGCACGGACCGCGTCCACGAACACACGGCGGTAGAAATACAGGTCCGGATCGGTGATGCCGCGGGTCATGAAGCCCGGGTGGGTGGGGCCGCCGCCCGCCGGGGCGTCGTCGCCGGTACCGCCGCTGCGCCACACGCTGCCCTGGCCGCGCACGTCCACCACGAGATGTGCGAACCCGGCTGCGGCATACAGGAGTTGCTCGTGCGGGAGGCCGCGCCCGCCACCGTATCCGGGGAACTCGACGACGCACGGCAGCGGGCCGTCGCGGTGGGCGGGCAGGACCAGCCAGGCGTGCACGCGCTGACCGGCGTACCCGGCGAAGGACACGTCGTGCACGGCCACCGCGGTCAGCGGGCCGGCCTCGGGCGTGAAGGTCGGGTCGAGGGGATGTGCGGCGGCCTCGGTGAGCGTACGCGTCCAGAAGGCGTCGAAATCATCCGGCTCGGTGCGAACCGGTCGAAAACCTTCCAGTTCCGTCAACGCCAGGTCGCTCAAGGGCATGCCGTGCTCCTCGTTCCTGTTCGGGTGCGGTCGATCGAGTGCCCGGGGATCGAGTGCCGGCGATCGTGTCGTCGGCCAATTCTGCACACCACCGGATCGGCGTGATCAATCGGGGCGAACGCGGCCGACGCGAGCGCCGGGCGCCCCGGAACCGCCGCCGTCGCCTCGGGCTTGACACTCCGCCCGCGGTCGATCGAGGATCGTGAGCGGCATCGAACGTCGGCACCGATCGGGTGCGGCGCACGAGGTGCCGGGGTAGTGCCTTGGAGGCATGCCACCGTGTCCATTCTCCTGAACCACACCATCGTCCTGTCCCGTGACCGGCGAATCTCCGCCGAGTTCACCGCCGGGATCCTCGGCCTCGAAGTCGGCCCACCGATGGGGCCCTTCCTGCCGGTCACCGTCGCCAACGGCGTGACATTGGACTTCGCGAGCGTCGACCCCGAGACGATCTCGCCGCAGCACTACGCGTTCCTGGTCTCCGAGGCCGAGTTCGACGCGATCTTCGAACGACTGCTCGCCGCCGGTGTCCGCTACTACGCCGATCCGCGGCTGAGCGAACCGGACGCGATCAACCGGCACGACGGCGGTCGAGGCGCCTACTTCCTCGACCCGAGCGGCCACTACCTGGAGATCATCACGCGCCCCTACGGCGGCGGCGAGGCGGACGCGGAGGTCTGAGCGGCCGAGCATGTCGCGTCCGTCCGCGCTGCGTTCGGGCGCCGGCATCCCCGACCCGAACCCTGAGACGCGACGCTTCCCAGGGGCGTATGTATCCAGCGGGGTAGGCGCGAGGGCGTACTTTCGTCCTCCTGTTCGTGCGCCGTCGGGAGTAGTACCCCTAGGGGCGGGTCCTCCCAAAGCAGTAACGGCAGTACCTACACACGACTGATTCGCGGCCTGTTGATCGCCCCTAGATTTATGGAGACGAAGACGAGGATCCGGCCGCAGGGTCGCAGAGTCGAAGATGAGAAAACGGGGACACCATGAGCGCCGCAACCAAGTCGGGGACAGTAGCCGCGTTCATGCGCTTCGTCTTCTTCGGCGGTGGTACCGGACTGGCGTCGAGCGCCGCGCTCGTGGCCCTGTCCGATCACCTGTCGATCGCCGTCGCCAACGCCGTGGTCACCGTGATCTTCACGCTGCTGGCCACCGAGTTGCACAGCCGGTTCACCTTCGGCGCGGGTCGGGCCCGGGGCCGGGTCCACGTCCAGTCGGCGCTGTCGGCCGCGGTCTCCTACCTGTTCACCACCGGCGCGATGCTCGCGCTGCACGCGGTGCAGTCGGCGCCGGGGGTGCTCAAGGAGCAGGCGGTGTACCTGACCGCCTCCGGCGCGGCCGGGATCGCCCGCTTCCTGTTTCTGCGGTTCGTCGTGACGGGCAAGGAGGCGAGTGTGCCGGGCGTCGCGAAGGGTGCGCCGACGACGGTGGTCGTTCCCGCTGCGACCGGCGTCGCCGTTCCCGCCGTCGCCGCTCCTGCCGTCAGCGTTCCCGCCGTCGTCGCGACTCCCGTCCCGGCCCCGGTTCGGGTCGTGCTTCCGGCCTGGTCGGCCATCGTCACGGTGGCCCTCCCCGCCGCCGGGGCGCGGCCCGTGCCCACCCGCGCGTCACTCGTCGCGACGGCCTAGCAGGATGTTCCCGCCGACAGGAGTACCGGTATGACCCGCGCCGCCGCCGAGCACTACGAGCGACTCCTCGCCGAGAACTACACCTGGATGTTGGGTGGCGACCTGGCGCCGATCGTCGCTCGGCAGGCCGAGTTGCTCACCGGGCTGGGTGTCGCCCCGACCGAGACGTCCGCGACCTCGGTGGATCTGGGCTGCGGGCCGGGCAATCAGAGCCTGGCCCTGGCCGGACTGGGCTTCGACCGGGTCCTCGCGGTCGACACGAGCCGAACACTGCTGGACGAACTCGCCGGATACGCCGCCGACCTGCCGGTGATCGAGCCGGTGCACGCGGACATCCGCACCGTCCTGGCCGAGTTGACCGCACCGGAGGCGGTCGCGGCCGTGGTGTGCATGGGCGACACCCTCACCCACCTGCCCACGAAGGACGATGTGAGCGCGCTGCTCGTGGACGTCGCCCGGGCTCTCGCACCCGGCGGCCGGCTCGTCGTCACCTACCGCGACCTCACCGAAACCCTGCACGGTATAGACCGGTTCATCCCGGTGCGCAGCACCCGCGATCGGGTGTTCACGTGCTTCCTGGAATACCCGGACGAGGACACGGTCCTGGTCCACGACCTGCTGCACATCCACGACGGCAGCGCCTGGACCCAGCACGTCGGCAGCTACCCCAAGCTCCGGATCGCGTCGACCTGGCTCGCCGACCGCTGTGAGGACGTCGGCCTGAAGGTCGAACACAACGAACCCGGACCACGCGGTATCCAGGTCCTGGCAGCGCGCAAGAGGTGACGGCCGCACGGGGTCACGGCCCGACAGCCCGGCGGCCGGAGGATATTCGCGTGCGGTTCGCGCGGTCGCCGTGATACCCCAGGCTCCCATGGAAGATCTCGAAACCACACGCCTCGTGCTGCATCCACTGACCGTCGCGGAGGTGGAGCGCGTGGTGGCCGGCACCCCCGGCGAGGACGCGCACTGGGCGCCGGGGTATCCGACGCAGGGCGATGTGGTCGGAGGCCGACGCTTCCTGGACACGTGCGCGAGCAGCGGCGATCCCGGTGTGTTCGGCAATTACGAGATCCGGCGCCGGGACGACGGGCGGGCCATCGGTGGGCTCGGCTTTCATGGAGCGCCGGACGCCGACGGTACGGTCACTGTCGGCTACGGCCTGATCCCGGACGCCCAGGGCCACGGCTACGCGACCGAGGCCCTGCGCGAACTCCTGCGCCTCGCCCGGGCGGCGGGCGCCGCACGCGTGCTGGGCGACACCGCGCGGGAGAACGTCGCGTCCCAGCGGGTGATGGCGGCCGTCGGTATGCGGCTCACCAAGGAGGACGCCGACCTGAGGCACTATGCGATCACGTGGCCGAAGCACGACGAGGATCCCGACGCCTCGACGCCCGGGCAGCCTGCGGGGGGATGACGCTTCCTAGGTGCCGGGGATCGCGGTGCGGCGGTAGGCGTCCGGGGTTTGGCCGGTCCAGCGTTGGAAGGCGCGGCGCAGGGCGCGGGCGTCGGTGTAGCCCAGCCGGCCGGCTATCGATTGCACCGGAAGTTCGGTCTCGCGCAGCAGTGCGGCGGCGCGCTCGTGGCGGACGGACTCGATCTCGTCGCGCCAGGTGGTCTCCAGGTCGCTCAGTCGTCGCTGTAGGGTGCGCGGGCTCATGGTCATGCGCTGCGCGACCAGTTCCAGGCTGAGTTCCTCGCCCAGCGCGCCGGCGACCACGGATCGGAACGTGCCGTGCCAGCCCGCCGCGGGTCGGGCGTTCTCCAGCAGGTTGTCCGCGTACCGGCGCAGGATCAGGGCGAGTTCGTCATCCGGGCCGGGCGGGCGGCGCGGTGGCGCGTCCAGGTCGAGGAAGGTCATCGAGTTCGCGCGGGCGCCGAAGTCGATGGCCCGCGTGCCGAACGCCTCGATCAGGTGCCGGTGATCCTTGGGCGCCTCGTGGGCGAGGGCGACGTGTACCGGTACCACCGACGGCCCCCTCGCGTCCCGTGCCCGCCTGAGCATGATCGCCATCGCGAACTCGTCGATCGCGGTCACCGCCGCCGGCGAGTACTTCGCGATTCCGTACGTGATGGTCAGCCGTCGGTCGTCCTCGACCACCGTCATGTCGACCGCGGGGTCGGTCATGGTGGGGAGGTAGCGGGCGGCGTCGCGGCAGCCGTCGGCGAATGTACCGGCGGTGGTGAACAGGTAGTCCCACACGTGCAGCCGCCCCTGTGCGGCCGTCTCCGCGGTCCGGATGCCGGCACCCGCCGGGCCGGCGTGCGTGATCAGCTCCCATGCCCGGACCACGCTCGCGGTGGGTACCCGCAGCAGCGGGTCCGCCGGCGTCTCCGGTTCGAAGCCCGGCAGAAACGCGAGTTCGCTCCGGGCCACCCCGGCCCGCAGGGCGGCATCCCGCACCACGCGCGCCATGTGTGAGGAAACCGTGTTCTCGATCACTGCCGGAGCATATCCGGGCGGTCAACCGCAACACCGATCCGGGATCTGTCGCGGATGGTCCCCTGATCGGCGCGAAGTGTCCCCCTTCTCGGCGTCGCATGTCCCCCTTCTCGGCGTGGAGTGTCCCCGTCTCGGCGTGGGATGTCCCTCCGGTGCGGGCGGTGGGTACGACTCGGCGGCGGTCGGAATCCGTGCGTGGGGCACGGATCCGGCCGCCGCCGAGAGGAGCCGGCCGTCGTCGGCCGGTGGGTCAGGGGCCGACCGTGCCGTCGATGCCCTCGCGCAGGAGGTCGGCATGGCCGTTGTGCCGGGCGTACTCGTGGATCAGATGGAACATGACCAGACGCAGCGACACGTCCTCGCCGGACTTGGGGTTGTGGCCGGTGACGTCGAGGGACTCGGCGGCGGTCTCGATCCGGCGCGCGTGCTCGATCTCGGTCTCCCAGGCGGCGAAGGCCTCCGCTCGGGTGGACGTACTCGCGTCGTAGGCCACCTGGAAGTCGCCCCGGTCCGACCACACCAGCGGGATGTCCTCGCCGTTGATCACCCGGCGGAACCAGGCCCGTTCCACCTCGGCCATGTGCCGAACCAGGCCGAGCAGGGAGAGCGTCGAGGGCGGCATCGACCGGCGGCGCAGGTCCTCGTCGGAGAGGCCGTCGCACTTCATCGCGAGCGTGGCCCGGTGGTAGTCGAGGAAGGCGCGGATCATCTCGCGCTCGTCGGCGATCACGGGCGGGCTGGGGCGTTCGGTGGGCATGGTGGCTTGCCTTCGATCGGTGGTGGGTGGGTGTCGGCGCGACAAGCCATCATGCCGTGCGCTCCGATGCCGTCGATCGAACCCGGTGCGCACGATCGGCTCAGACGTCGTCGGGGGCCGGCCGGTGCAGTGCGTACCCCTGGCCGAATGTGCGCAGGGTGCGCGCGACGGCGCGACGGGCGTAGGTGTTCGGGGACGCCGCACCCGGGTCGGAGCCCGTCCCGAGACCGCCCGCGGGCAGGCTGCGCAGTACCTCGGCCGCCTCCGCTCGCAGTCGCGGGCTGAGCAGGCCGAGCGCGGAGGTCGCCCGCCGTGTCGCGACAGGCGTCGCGGTGGGGTCGGCCAGGAGGGTGCGCAGTTCGGCCGCCGCCGCGTCGAGGAATCGCGGGCCGAGCTCGCCGAACAGCCGGGCCGCACGAGTGCGGGTGTACCGGCTCGTGTCGGCCCGGGCCAGGACGGTACGGAAGACCTCGGCGGCTTCGGGGAAGTGGCGGGGGCTCAGGAGGGCGAGCCGGCGCGCGATGTCCACGCGGTCACCGGCGCCGGCCTCGGCGGACCCGAGCAGGTCGCGCAACGCCCGGATGCCCTCGGACCGGTATCCCTGCCCGAGCTCCGCCAGACGCTCCGCCGCGGCACCGCGGGCAGAGGGCGGGCAGTCGGGAGCGGTGATCAGGGCGCGCAGGTGCTCCGCGCCCTCGGCGACGTATCCCGAGCCGAGTTCGCCGAGGGTGCGGGCAGCCAGCGTGCGCACGGCGGGTGTATCGGTGCGGGCCGCCAGGATCGAGCGGAGGATGACGGCGACGTCGGCGGTGCTGCCCGCGTGCACGGTCAGGAGCTTGCGGGCCGCGTCCACGCGTTCGTTGGCGGGCCTGTCGCGCGCGGTGACGATGGCTTCGAGTACGTCCGCGGCTTCGTCGCTGTATCCCGGGCCGAGCAGGGCCAGCGTCTGCGCGGCGTCGATTCGGGCGGAGACGTCGGCATGCGTTTCGTCGATCACGGCCCGGAGGAGGGAAGCAGCCTCGGGAGCGTACCCGTTACCGAGGCCGCCGAGCCGGCTCGCGGCGGCCGTCCGGGTACGGGGGGCGGTTTCGGACGAGAGGGCGAGGGCGCGCAGACGTGTCGCGGCTTCCTCGATGTATCCCTGCCCCACATAGTCCAGCAGTCCGGCCGACCACACTCGCTCCTCCGGAGTCGCCCAGGTCGAATCGGCGATCGATCGGAGCACGGTGGCGACCTCGTGCCGGTAGTCCCAACCCAGGTAGGACATCTGGAGCGCGGCGTCCGCGCATGCGCGCGCTGTGCTGTCGGGCGCGGCGAGCACCGCTCGATACACGTCGAGGGCCTCACCGACGAAGCGTCGTCCTTGAACGGACAGCACACGCGCCGCGTCCGCTTTCAGGCTCGCGTGCACGTCCGGTGCTTCGACAATGGCGCGCGCGAACGTCGCCACTTGGGACAGGTACTCGACACCGAGCCCCTGCAGGGCCTGTATGGCGCCGAGCCGGAAGCCGTCCTGGACATCCGGATCGGCGATGATCGATCGAAGCGAGGCCGCGGACGTGGTGGTCTCCTCGGACGAGAGGCGAGCCAGGGCTCGTGCGGCCCTGATGTGTACGCCGTGGAGGGAGCCGGGATCGTCTCGCAATCGGTGGAGTACTTCGATGATCTCGACCGGTGGGGATGCCTCGAGCCCGATGAGAGCGTCGGCGGCCGCGACCCACAGGAAGGCGTCCGTATCCGAGGCCACCAGCACCGCACGCAGGGCCGCCATCGCCGCCGGGACGTGGCCCGGCCCCAGGTCGGCCATGCTCGTCGCGACGGCGAGTCGGTCCTCGCTGTCCACATCGGGTGCGTCGAGCATCGTGCGCAGGACGCGGGCGGCCTCCGCGACGTGGTCGGGACCCAACTTGGCGAGGTTCACGGCGGCAAGCCTGCGCCACGAGGCATGCGTTTTGGGGTCGGTCGATATCGCCTGTAGTGCCGCCGCGGCCTCGACCACGTGCTTCGGGTCGATTCGGGCCAGCGTTGCGGCGATGGAACAGCGTTCGAAGAGAGAGGTGTCGGGTGCGACGAGGAGTCGGCGCAAGGTGGTGACTGCCTCGAGCACGTATTCCGGGGCGACCCTTGCCAACGCCGCCGCGCTGTCTTCCTTGGTGCCGGCGCCCGAGTCGGGGGCGACGAGTTCCGCACGCAGGATTCGCACCGCTTCCGGCAGGAGATCGGGGCTCAGCTCGGCCAGTTTCAGCGCGGTCTGGTAGCGGTCGAAGGGATGGGCATGCGGTGCGGTGAGGTCCGACCGCAATATCGCTTCGGCGTCCGGCAGCAGACGGGGGTCGAGTTCGACCAACCACGACGCGCCGTCTCGGCGGTCCGACGCCGAGGTGCCCGGAGCGGCACAGGCCGCTCGGAGCGCCCGTGCGGCCTCGGGGATGAACGCCCGGTCGATCTCGCGCAACGCCAGCGCGGCCTGCCCGCGATCGTCGATGTCGGCGTCCTCGGCGGTGAGAACCGCCACCAGGGCCTCGACACCGGGTGTCGTGTGCTCCCCGCCCAGACGGACGCAGATCGATGCAGCGTCCACACGTACGTGGGCGGAAGCGCGGTCCGAGGACAACACGGCGCGCGTGAGGTCGGCGGCCTCGCCGGCGTGTTGTGGTCCGAGGTCGGCGAGTGCGCGGATCGCCGCGATTCGGGTTGCCGAAGGACCCTTCTCGGCGTTCAGTACGCCGCGCAGGATGCCGAGCGCGGCATCGGGATCGTGGATGGCGAGCGCCTGCGCGATTTCCACGCGCAGGTCGTCCCGGCGGTGGCAACCGCCCACGTACTCGTCGAGCGCGGCGCGCACGCTCGGCTCGGGGGCCAGGATCGCGGCGTCCCGGATGGCGTGTTGCACGGACTTCGGCCTGTCCTCGTTGGACAACGTCAACAGCAGGTGCGCCACGAACGAGTCGGTGTGCGATGCCGAGGCCGGAATCCCGCCCGCGAGCAACACCCCGGCCAGCGCCGTGTAGTCGCCGGTGCCCCGATTCAACCAGCCCAGGATCGTGTCGCCCGTGCCATGCAGATGGGCGTGGTGGGCGAGCACGGCGTGGGCGAACAGGTCACCGTCGATCGCGCGGTGCACGACGTACGCCCATTCGGACTCGGCCGCGTCGAAGTGCCTGGGCAACTCGTTCGCGCGGGCGCTCGCCGCGATGTGTTCGGCGAAGCTGTAGTGGGTGAAGCGCAGGAAGTCGGCGTGGTGGGTGAAGACGCCGGCCGTGCCCAGGACCGAGGTGACCAGGCTGCCCCATTCCGGGACGCCGCGGCGGGTGGGTCGGCAGCCGTGTTCGTCGAGCCGGTCGAGGGCGAGGTCCAGGAGGGTTCGGGTGGCGGCGGCCGGGTCGGTGACCACGGTGACGGCCAGGTGCTCCACGAGTTCGTCCCGGTGTTCGAACAGGAAGGCCGCGCTTGCCCGGTGGGCGGCCGAGCGTGGGGTCCAGCGGTGTAGGACGGTTTGTTGCTGCTCGTGTACCTCCTCCAGGTGCGCGTCGGCCAGCAGCGTGAAGTAGTCGCAGTAGAGGGTGAATCGGCTTCCGGGCAGCGGGGTGCCGGGTTGCTTGCGGTAGACGAGCGCGGCGACGGTGGCCAGCAGCGGGACCCGGACCAGGTCGCGGATCCCGGCCGCCTCGGTCTGCCGCAGGAAGCCGTCGGCCAACTCCGGCCCGTCCGCGTGGTCGTGGAACCAGCGGTGGGCGAACTCGCGCAACTGCTCGCGGTCGAAGGGTTCCAGCGTGTACGTCCCGGTCGCCGCGTGCTGGAGCGGTGCCAGTTCGTCGTTGGGCAACGGGCGGGTGGTGATCAGCAGCCGGAATCGCCCGTCCGGATTGCGGACCCGGCCGGCCAACTCGGCGACCAGGCCGCGCCGTCGCTCGGGATCGGTGATCTCGTCGAGACCGTCGACGATCAGCAGGCAGGTGGTGCCCTCGGGCAGGTGGTCGAGCAGGTCGTCCGGGAGGGGGTGGTCCAGGTGCGGGGCCAGTTCGGCGGAGAGGATGCGGACCAGGCGGGGGACCAGCGCGCTGCGGTCGGTGGCGAGGCGCCCGGCAGTGACCCGGAGCGGCAACAGGCGTTCGGCGTCGTCGCCTTGGCCCGATCGTGCTTCGTAGGCGGTGGACAGGGACGCGGCCAGTTGCAGGCTCAACGTGGACTTGCCCTGGCCCGCGCCGCCGGTGATCAGAACGTGGCGGTGCAGGTCGAGGGTCTCCTCGGCGGCGCGCGCGGGGGCCACCGGATGCACCGTCGACTCCACGGTCGAGTCCACGGGCACGAAGTGCCGCTTGCGTCGCTCCTCGTCGTGTCGGTGCCGGAGCAGGTGCCGCTCGTGATCGCGCGACTCCTGGCGCGGCTCGGCCGGTTTCGTGGTCGGCGCGCTGCGGGCCTGTTGGCGGACGTACACGGTGGCCAGGCCGTCGAGCGGCGCGTCGTACAGGCGGTAGGTGAAGTTGCGCGCGGCGATGGTCTGGGCGTGCAACAACTCCCGTAGATGCGGCGGCAATGAGGGTGTGGTGTCGGCGGCCGAGGGGTGCCGGTTCCAACCGAGGACGATCCGCGCGCCGTGGTCGTCGTTGCGCTGTTGCGGTGGTGGGAAGCCCAGTTCGGGCAGGACGCGGTGCAGGTGGGTGTGTACGGTGGCCAGATCCAATGCCTTCGGGCCGCCTGGGACACCGTGTTCCAGGATGTCGATCAACCGGCCGGTGAAGGCGGTGTATCGGCCGCCGATCGGTGCGACCGCCTGTCGGGTGGCGGAGGCCGCGGCGAGGACGTAGGTGCCTTCCACGCGGGACATCTCGGCCAATCGGGCGTCTTGGGGCACTTGCGGGGCGCTCGGGCTCGTGGATCCCGATTTCGGGTCCGTCGTGCCCTCTCCCGACCAGCCCGGCCCTGCACCGCCCGGTCCCATCGGCTCCGGTCCCATCGCGTCCGGTCCCATCGCGCCGGCGAGGGCTCGGCCGGCGAAGCAGCAGTCCAGGAGTACCGCCTTGGCGGGGACTCGGCGGGCCGAGCGCAACACGTGGCGGACGTCCTGGAAGGGCAGCGCGGTGTACGCCCGGTCGGGTCGGCACCGGGGGAGGGACAGGAGCAGGTCCTCGGTGTCCGGCGAGATCAGGCCGTGACCGGCGTAGTACAGCAATACCAGATCGGTCGCTGCACCGGCCGCGTCGCTCAGCGCGTCGAGGACCTGGTCCCGGTGCTCGGGCTGCTCGATCACCACGCAGTTCCGCGCGGGCAGGCCCCACACTCGCGGATCGGTCAGCAACTCCCGTAAACGCACCAGGTTGCGGGCCACGGCCGGGAGTGGCGCGAGATGCTCGAAGTCGTACGCGCCGACCAGGACCACGCGCGACCCCTGCGGGTCGTGCGGCCCGGCGCCCGTGCCACTCACGCCGCGCCGTCTCGGGTCGCCGGCTCGCCGACGAGCTGCACACGCATCCATCCCCCTTGGCCTGCCGAGCAGTTCAGCGTAGTGGGGCCGGGGGGTGGGGGAGGAAGGCTTGGGGGGAGATCGCGACTGTGCTCTGGGGGGGCTGGGGGGCTGGGGGTCTGGGGGTCTGGGGGTTGTGTGCTCTGTGGTCTGACGGCCTCGTCGTTGGGCCGCGTCGTTCGGCCCGGGGGTTCACTCGTGTGGGTGATCCCATCACGAGTCGGTCACGCGTCCGCGCGTATCCGGGAGAGGGTGACTGCGGCCGGGCCGGATGGGGTGCGCAGAGCCCGCCGACCGGCGCCTTCGCGGGCCCGTCGCGGGTGTGTCCCAGGCGTGCTGCGGGCGGGTCACAGGTATGACCGAGGCGTGACGTGCGTTCGGCGGCGGTCGTTTCACCCATCGAACGTGGAGCCGCAGGAGGCTCTTGTCCCCGTTCGAGTTGGAGGCCGTCGTGAGTGGTTCCCAGGTACCCGGACCCCGCTCGTTTGCCGCGTCGACGTGGCCGGAACGCTACGCACAACCGGACTCGTACGCGAGCTGTCCGATGTGCCGCAAGGATTTCACCGCACCCGACATCGGGTGGGGATTGTTGCTCAAGCGCGGTGTGTACGGCAACGCGTACCTGTGGCGCGCCGGCCGGGTGCGTGGATACATCGTGGTGGTGTGGACCGGCGGACACGTTGCTCGGCTCACCGCGTTGTCGCCCCGACAGCTCGCGGGCTTCATGGCCGAGGTGATCTCGGCGGGGCGGGCGATCGAGGCGCACTATCGGCCGGTGCCCAAGCTCAACGTATCCCTGTTGGAGAACGACATCCCACATCTGCACGCACATCTGATCCCACGTCACCCCACCGAGCCCTCCCCGGGGCACCCGCAGCCCTTCGCCCACCTCGACCACGACCACCAGGACGAGACCCGCATCCAATCCGACGCCGCAGCCCTACGCGCCCTCCTCGCCTACACAGGCGCAACCTACGCCGCGGAATCGGGCGAGGGCGGCCCATGAACGCCGCCCGTGAACGACAACCACCCACCACCGACCCGCCCGCAAGCCGGCGAACCTCCCGGGCCCACCGAAGCCGCAGCCCCCGAGAGCGCCCGTCGACGGCCCTTGCGGAGGGTTGACACCCCTCGAAGCCGATGACCCACGCGGCGAACTCGATACTCACACCACGGAAGCCGGCCCCACCCCGGCGGAGCAATCCGAATGACGCGCCGACGAAAGGGACATCACGTCGCCGGATGCTCGGGCAAGACGCCGCGCAAGAGGCCGGGCCGAGGCGCTGATCGGTGGCCGAGTCGGCCCTCCGCACGATCGGCCTGGCCCGTCTCCGCTCGAAGACCCGCAGCCGCAGTCACGTCGAGCGACGCGTTGCCGTGCGCACGCGTGGGGGCGGGGGTAGGACGCGGGCTCGGCTCGGATTCGCAACCTACGCGACCCGTGCGGCGCTTCTCATGTCAGGGCCTCGGCGGGAGGATCGCGATGTCCGCCGAAGCCGTGGAGCTACGCGGCTCGCGGCGTGTTCGCCGGGATCTCGAAGATGATCTCGAATCCGTCGCGCTCGTTTCCCCGTTCGCCGACCCGCGTGAAACCGAAGCCCGCGATGGTGGCCAGGGAGGCGTCGTTGTCGGATCTGATGGTGGCCCGCACCGTCCTGACATCGGGTTCGGCGGCGGCCCTGGCGAGTAGCGCCGTCAGCATGGCGCGGGCATAGCCCTGGCGGCGGTACCCGGGCGCGACGGTGTAGCCGATCTCGACCATGCCGGCCTGGTCCGGTGGCCCGTGGAATCCGCCGTCGCCGACGACGGTCCCGTCCGGCTCGGACACCGCGGCTCGCGTGATCCAGGGCGCGGCAGCCGGATCCTTGGCGAGTTGGTCGGCGCGATAGCCGAAGATCCAGCGGGCCCGGTCGCCGACGAAGTACTCGTCGAGGGGGACCCCGGCTTCGGCGCTGCCACCGGCGAGATCACCGTCGGCAAGCGCGCGCAGCGCCTTCGCGCCGAGTTCGACGAAGCGGACGCGCTTGGGGATGGAGAGAGGTTCGTTGTTCATCGCGGCGATGTTCGCTTGAAACCGGAATGTTGTCCACCGCTTTAACGGTCCCGGTGGGCATGGCGGTTCCGCTCGGTCGGGTCGGGTCACGAGAAAGGGCGTACGGATGCCACGATGCCGACGCCGAGACCCATCTCGCGATCGATCGCCTCCCTTGGACATGCGGCTGACGGTGCTCACTCGGCGTCTCGACGCGTTGGTGGGCAAGACCGGGCGGGACGCGCGCGCGTCCGCAAGCCTGGTCGAGATCCGGGACGGCCAGACCCTGATCCCACTCGACCAACCGGCCGAACTGGCGTAAGCCATCCGGAAGTTCACCCGGACCGTACATCCGGCGGCGCCATGACCGCCGTACGGGGCACGCGCCCGACGGCGGAGCGCGACCACGTCGCTGCCACGTCTCGGCGCCGCCCGCGCCGACCCCGACCGGGATACGCCACCGCCTCCGGAGCTTTTCCGGTCCCCGCGCCGACCCCGCCGCCGCTTCGGTCCGCGCTTCGGTCCCCACTCCGGTCCCCGCTTCGGTCCCCACTCCGATCCCCGTTTCGAGGAGCCGCGCCCGTGCCGGCGGTGCGCACGAGGCCACGCACCATGGCGACGCCAACCGCCACCGCGAGCGCGTGCAGGACCACCGCGTACGCGAGGTTTTCCGGCAGTGTGGTCCCGGCCGGGTGCGCGAGCGCGAGATAGAGCGTAAACGGCAACTTCCAACCGCTCCACGCGAACAGTGAGCCCGACCCGATCCAGCCGAGGGCCACCGGGAGCCAACGCGGCAACCGGGCCGGCCGGCCCCACACGAGCAGCCGGCCGGCGATCGCCGCCACGAGGGCCCAACCGCCCCAGATGCCGGTCAGGATCCGCCATTGGGCGTCGCGTGCCTCCGGGTGCGCGACGCCCAGCTTGCCGCCCATCGCCCAGTACAACCACACTGCCCCGAGCACGGCGCCGCCGACCGCCGACCACGGGACCCGCCGGCGAGCGGGCCCGGTGGCCGTGGCTCGATCACCGACGCGTCCGGCGAACACGTCCGGCCGACGCCGCAACAGGTACGCGGGCAGCGCGAGGGCCAGACCCAGTCCCATACCGACGAAGCCGATCTGGACCAGCACCGCCTCCCAACCCGGCATCGACGCGTCCTCCGCGCCCGTGCCGGCATCGCCGGCCGCCTCCGGGCCCGCGCCCGCATCCCCACCCGCCTCGGTGCCCGAGTCCGAGTCGCCGCCCGATGTCCACACCGAACCCAGCACCGCGTACGGCAACATCGGCACCAGGAAACCCGTACCCACCCACGCGCAGAACGCCAAGGGAGCGCCGGGAATCCGCATCCCCCACGGCCGGACGAGCGCGAGCGCGACGGCGATCCCGATGCCCGCCATGCCTACCGTCGCCGTGTTGAGCACCACCCACTCGGTCAGCCCGAAGCCCGAGCCGATCGGCAACACCCCGACCAGGGAACCGACCACCCACGACACCTTGATCAGCAGATAGGGCGTCAACGCGAGCGCCGCCCCGTACCCTCCGGCTCGGCCCGATCGATCCCACCACCGCACCGGAACTCCCCTTTCTTCGGCAGGAGTTCCAGCCTGCATCGACGAGTTGCCGGGTACATCGGTCGAGCGGCGGGGCGCCCGTCCCCCGATCGGGGGACGGAACGGGTCGACCCGGGAGCGAGTGGCGACCGAGGAGCGGCTCCGACGGAACGACGAGCAGGACCGGCCCGTGCGTTCGCTACGTCCGGGGCGCGCCGTACCAGCGCCACGAGGTTCGGCGCGCACGGCCCGGGAGTTCGGCGCGCCCGGTGGCCCAAAGCAGTGTCGGCCACGGGTCCGTGTCCTGAGGTACGTCGGGGAAGAGCCGGGCGAGGACGCGTGCGCACAGATCGGCGGGCGGCGTCCAGGGCAGTGCGAGACCCTCGGCCAGGTCGTGGGTGTGTACCAGGGTCTCCACGATGCCCATCGCGGCGAAGCCCTCGGGGTCCGAGGCGCCGTGGCCGTGGTGCGCGCGCACGCTCGGCGGCGTGGTCCGGGTCATGGCGACGAGCAGCGCGCCGCTCGCCTCCAACACCTGCAACAGGCCGTCCGCGCCCGCCGCGCGGTCGGCGTGGATGACGTTCGCCGGTCCGCCGGGCCGTCGACTCCACCATAGGAACGGCACCTCGCCCGCCATGGGCGGGACGCCGGGACCCAGTTGCGCGGCGTACGCGAAGAGGTCGTCGCTCAGGTGCTCGACCGTTTCCCAGCAGTCCCACTCCAGCGATCCGGCCTTCGCGTCCCAGGCCTCGGTGGGCACTCCCCGGAGCGCGGCCACCGCGAGTCGTACGGCCCGATCCAGGTCATCCGGCGTCACCGGTCCCGGTGACACGGACGTGGCGTCCGAGGAGGGTTCGGACATGGCCTCTTCAGCTGATTCACGCATGGATACGACCGTATCGCCACCGCTTCGCGAACACGAGGCGTACCGTGCCGCGCCCCCGCAGCCGGTACGCCGGGCGGCACCTGTCGGGAGCGCCGTCGGCCGTGCGGCCGAGAATGCCGGCGCCTGCTACCGTCGCGCTTCGAACCACGTGATCGTGACGTCGTTGGAAAACGACTCGCGGGCGGTCACGGCGAACCGCGTAGGGTCGAACTCCCCGTCGAACAGCGGGGTTCCGCCTCCCGCCACGACGGGGTAGCTCTTGATGATCAGCTCGTCGAGCTCGGGCAACAGCGTGCCCGCGAGCCGGCCCCCGCCGCACAGCCAGATGTCCCGGCCGGCCTCGCGCTTGAGCTCGCGGACCAGTGCGAGCGGGTCGCCGTCGACCACGGTGACGGCCGGGTCGGGGGACTGCCCGAGGCTGCGGGCGACCACGTACTGGCGCAGGTGCGCGTACGGGCTCGACAGACCGTGTTCGAGTGCGGGGCGATAGGTGCCGTGGCCCAGCACGACCGTGTCGAAGCGCAGATTCGGCGTGTCCGCGAGGCCCGCCCGCGCGCACGGCGGTGGGTACGGTCTCCGGATACCGCGCGTTGACCCACGCGGCGTAGTCGGTGGCCTGTCGTTCGTCGCCGACGGGGTAGAAGTCGACCTGCCCCGCAGGGCCGGCGATGTAGCCGTCGATGGAGACTCCGATGTAGTAGACCAGCTTTCGCATGCAAATAACTCCAGACGTAGTACTCTTTTTGAAGTGGTCAGAACGTAGTACTACGTTTGGAGTGGTGTCAATGGTTCGCAGGAACGCCGAGCGTCGGGCGGCGCTCGTCGACGCCGCCATCGAGGTGCTGGCGAAGGAAGGCGCCCGCGGGCTGACCTTTCGGGCAGTGGACGTCGAGGCAGGGGTGCCGACGGGCACGGCCTCCAACTACTTCGCCAGCCGCGACGAGCTGCTCACCCAGGCAGGCGCCCGGGTCTACGAACGACTTCAGCCCGACGAGGCGCTGATCGCGCGGCAGCGGGCGAGTACGCCGGACAAGGAGGCGTACACAGTGCTGATGCGGGAGGTGGTCGGACGGGTCAGTGCCTTCCGGACCGGCTATCTGGCCTTGCTGGAACTGCGCTTGGAGGCCACCCGGCGGCCGGAGTTGCGCTCGGTGCTCACCGAGCGGGTCCGCGCCGACGTGGCCGCCAACATCGCCTATCACGAGGAGTCCGGGCTGCCCGGCGACGCGACCGCGGTCCGCCTGCTCTACCTGGCGTTCAACTGGCTCATCGTCGAACAGCTCACGCTGCCGGGGGTGTTCTCGGAAGCCGAGCGCGAACACCTCGTCACCGCGGCGGTCGACCGCATCGTGAACCCCTGACCGACCCCCGGGCGGTGCGACCGTGCCGGGGCGGCCGTTCGGCGGCACGGAGCCGGCGGTCGGGGTGCGGCCGCAGTGCGCCCGACCGCCGTCCGGGCCGGGTTCGGGCGTGACGTCCCTCCGCTGCCGGTCGTTGGTCCGGGCGGAGGTGTGCGTCCCGGCGCGCGGGTCGGGTCCCAGTGCCCGGTGTGCGGTCGCGGACACCGCCGCGTACCGGGGGCGACACCCGAAGCTCCCGGATCGATCTGGGGAGAGCGACACTTGAGCGACCACCGCCACAACGCCATCGCCTACGCCGCCATCATCCTCGAACGATCCGACGGGGCCGTGTTGTTCATGGAGCGCAAGGACACCGGCTTCGCCGACGGCCTGCTCGCCCTGCCGGGTGGCCTGGCCGACCCGGGCGAACTCCTCATCGAGGCGTGTGCCCGGGAGACCAAGGAGGAGATCGCCACCGACGTGGCCACGGCTGATCTGCGCACGGCGTACGTGTCCCAGGTCCTCGGCGAGACCGGTGTTCCGGTGATCGGTTGGTACTTCCACACCACCGCCTGGTCGGGCGTCCCGAGCAACGCCGAACCCGACCAGTGTGCCCGGCTGGCCTGGCTCGATCCGGCCGACCTCCCGGCCGACGTCGAGTCCACGGACGCGACGGCGGTCACCGCGTGGCACCGCGGCAACACTCCGGTCCGCTGGGCCTGACCGTCCCGCCGACCGCGCGGGTGGGCTATCCCGCCTCGCGGTCGGGCCAGATCACCCGCCCGTCCCGGAACACCAGCGGTACGGGCTCGGTGTCCTCCAGGAAGCGCAACCGCCCGAGTACGACCGACCCATCCGGGCTCGTGTGCGCGTCATCGGCCCGGGCGGCCAGCCAGGTCAACAGGACGCCGACCGCGTCGAACTCGTCCGGATGCAACTCCTGACGTACGCTCACGACCCACCCGCCGGTGGTCGGCGTCACGTCGGCCGTCGACTCGCCACCGACCCTCAATGCCATCCCGGTACGACCCAGCACGGGACGCGGATCGTCCTCCACCGTCGGCACGCCGAAGTCGTCCACCACGACCACCGGAAACTCGGTCACGATGGCGCGGGCACCCGACGCGGGAAGAACCCCGCCGCCGAGACCGGCATGCCACCGCAACTCGGCGACCTCGCCGCCGGAGAGCGGCCCGCGGATCGCCAAGGCCAGGGTCAACTCGTAGAGATCACTCACACGTCGGGACCTTAGGGGTGGCGCCGACGGACGGCGACCCGACCGAAGTCCGTCCGCGTCCGTCCGCGTCCGTCCGCGTCCGTCCGCGGCCAGGAGCGGCCGGGTGCGCGAGATCCATTGCGGGGTTCGGTTGTCGACTCCCGCGCGCGGATTCCCATGCACGTTCCCATGCACTTCACCATGCGACTCACCATGCAATCTGCCATGCAGCTCCCCATGCAAGTACCAGGTCAGACGCCTTTTCACGCCTTCCCATGATGGCCTTGCTCATGCCGAAGCACCCGTCGGCAACCGCGTTGATCGGAGTACTCGTCGCGGGTTCTCCCCCCGGGGCTCCGCGTGCGGTCGGAGTGCGTCCTGCCGGTGAGGGGGCGGAAGACGTCGTCGAGGTCGGGGGTGTGCACGGTCAGTGCCTCGGTCCGGATGGCCGCGTCGTCGAGGGCGTCGAGGACGGTGCGCAGGGCCGCGGCGGTGTCGTCGCCGGGGACGCTCACAATGAGGGTCTCGCCGTCGCGGGTGGTGGCGCGGAAGAGATCGGCGGCGGCGTCGAGTCGGTCCTGGTCGGCGAACCGGATCCGGATGTGGGCGCCGGGGGTGCGGCGTTTGATCTCCTCGGCGGTGCCCTCGGCGACCAGCCTGCCGTAGTCCAGGACGGCGACCCGGTCGGCGAGTCGGGCGGCCTCCTCCAGGTATCGCGTGGTCAGCAGGATGGTCACGCCGTGGTCGGCGACCAGGCCGCGGACGACGTCCCAGACGATCCGGCGGCTGCGCGGATCCAGGCCGGTGGTGGGTTCGTCGAGAAGGATCACGCGCGGTTCGCCGACCATCGCCATCGCCAGGTCGAGCCTGCGGCGTGTGCTCCGGGACAGGGTGCGCGCTGGTGCGTGGGCATCCCCGGCGAGGTCGAACCGGGCGAGGAATTCGTCGGCCCGTCGGTGACCCTCGGCCCGGCCCAGGCGGTGCAGGTTCGCCATCAGGATCAGGTTCTCCCGAGCGGTGAGCAGGTTGTCCGCGGCGGTGAACCGACCGGCGACGCCGATCGCGCGGCGCACCTTGTCGGCGTCCCGGGCGAGGTCGTGGCCCGCCACTCGAATGCGGCCGGCGTCCGCGCCGATGAGTGTGGACAGGATTCGTACGGTCGTGGTCTTGCCCGCGCCGTCGGGGCCGAGCAGTGCGAAGACGGTGCCCTCGGGGATGTGCAGGTCGATGCCGTCCAGCACCACCTTGTCGCCGTAGGACTTGGCCAGGCCGACGGCGCTGATCGCCGGTGCGTGGACGAGGGGCGCGGAAGTCGTGGTCATGGCAGTCGCATTCCCCGAATCGTGGCTCTGTGGTCTCGTCCCGGTCGCGCGCCGGGATCAGGCGCGGTGGATCACGATGTGGCCGAGGTCCGTGCGGGCACGGACCTCGACGGTCTGCTTGGAGGCGTCGGGGCTCCCGGCCGGGCCGAGCGAGTTGCGCACGTCGCCCACCCGGGTCCGTACGTCGAGCCGGGCCGCGGTGGACTCGCGGATGCCGACCTCCAGATTGCCGGTGCCGGTCCGCAGGCGTACCCGGCCGCGCGCCACCTCCTCGATCCGGATCGCGCCGTTGGCACACGTGGCGTCCACGTCGGCGTGCGCGACGCCGATCGCGATCCGGCCGTCGGACGAACAGACCCGCAGATCGCCGCCGACCTCGCCGATGGTGCTCTCGCCGGCGGCGTTCGTGATCGTCGCCGCGCCGGTGACGGTGCCGATCGCGATCCGGCCCGCCGCGACGATCTCGGCGTCCCCGATCACGTGGCCCACCCGGATGTCGCCGTAGCCGGTCCGGGCGTACATGGTCCGCGCCTCGTCGACGCGGATCGTGCCGACCGAGGTCTCGAGCCGGCAGCCGCCGAGCGGGCCCAGGCAGGTGAAGTCCGCCAGCGGCGTGCTGGCTTGGACCTCGGAGCCGGCCGGCAACTCGATGGCTATCTCCACCGAACCGCTCTTGCCGAGCGGTGAATGTCTCCCGGGCCCCTTGACCACCAGCCGACCGCCGGTGCAGGTGACCGAGATCTGCTGCGCGGCTCGTACGTCGAGTTCGTCCGCGCCATCGCCGGGTAACACCTCGACGACCGTATCGGTGCGCTTGCTCGCGGTGATCCGGACCGAGCCGACGTCGAATTCGAGGTCGACGGAGATCGGCTCGGGGGTGTCGAACCTGGGCATGGCGGTGCTCTCCTCGTGGCTGGTGGTGTTCCCGCCGGTGGGGCGGGGCGGGAGAAGAGTGGAGCGACGTCGGGTGGTCGGCGCGTGCGCGGGTGCGGGCGCCCTACGGCCGGCGGACCCAGCCGGTGTAGCGCCGTCGGCCCCGATCTCCGGTGGGGCCGCCTGGTGCGCCGTCGCGGGTCGCCTCGGGTTCGAGCGAGCCGGCGGCGGCGCGGACCAGCCAGGCGTTGACCGACAGGCCCTCGTACGCGGCGGTTTCCTCGACCCGGGATTTGAGGTCGGCGGGCAGGCGGAAGTTGATCCGCGCCATGCCGCCGTCCTCGCCGCGGGCCGGGGCCGTCGGTGCCGCGGCTGCTCCGCTCGGCTTGCGCTCGGGTGCCCGGGCATCCGCGTACGCCTCCCGCGCCGACGGCGCCGTCACCACGAACTCGGGGTCGAGACCGCGCAGTCGTATGTCCACCGAGCCCGGCGCCAGTTCGCGGGTGACCTCGGCCATCGCGGCGGACAGCGCGCCGAGCAGAACGAGTCGGGTGGCCGAGTCCAGCGGGGCGGTGAGGCGCTCGGCAAGGCCTCGGGCTTCGGCGCCACCCACGTTCGCAGCGACCGCGAGTTCGTTGCGGAGACTGTCGACGTATGGCGTGAGGTCCATAACGCCATCATGGCACGAAGATGGCGCCATGACGAGTCATTGTGACATCATTTCTCGATGATTAGGGGGTCATTTGTGGCGCAAGACTTTGTGGTGACAGCCTGTGAAAACCGGATCCGTGGTGTAAACACCCAGGTCGGGAGGCTATTTCTTGCCGACGTGCGGCATTGGCCCGTGGCCCTCGGTGGTGCCACGATACCGAAGCGGACCGGCAGTATGCACCGTGCCGCCGTCGAAGACCAGAGCCGTGGCCGATGCCTCCGGCGGCACACTCACGACGGCGGGCGCACGACGGCGAACGGGCGACGGCGCACGATGGCGAAACCGGCGACGACGAGCGCGCATCGCGGTGGAGGCGGCACCGGTGCGTCACGGGACCACCGCGTGTGCCGAGTCGTCCGGCCCGCCTGGGCCGCAACCACCATCGCGGCCAACCGACTTCCGCATCCGGTCGCCTCGTTCCGCCCGGCGGTGCCGCCGCGATGGGGCCGACCGGGGGATTCGCGGGGTCGTAAAGTGATCATGCAGGGGTGGCGAGGCACGGTTGGCGAGGGGGCCTGAAGACGTGGCGATACGGGATCAACTGCGGGGCATCGGCGGGGCGGTGGGCTCCGCGGCGGCGTCGGGACGCGCGGCGGTGGGGAATCGGATCGGGGCCGGTCGGGCCCGGGTCGCGTCGGGGGACTGGGTGCGCGGGACGCTGGACGCGCTGCCCGCGCCGGCCGCACCCGCCACCGTGGCCTGGGAATTCTCACTGGGCGCGCTGGTGTGTCGGCACCCGAAGGTCCCGGCGATCACCGCGCGACCGCTGCGGCTGCTCGACGGGCTGGGCGCGGTGCGGTTCGGCCCGGAGAGCGTCGGCTTCGACGGGGAGGACATCCCGTGGGAGAAGGTGATCCGGCTGACCGTGCACGACGCGTTCGCGTCGATGACCACGGCCGCGCTCGACACCGAGGTCGACCGCGTCCGTGAGGTGTTGCCGCCGCTGCCCGGCCGCAAGTGGGCGGTCACCAAGGTGGTGGAGGGTCTGCTCACGGTCGTGCTCGCGTCACTGGAACAGGCCGACGACCGACGACTGGACAGCGCGGCGGTGGCCTGCGAGATCACCTACCGCGGCCTGCTCGGCCGCGAGAAGACGCTGCGCGCGAGCCTGTTCGCCACCGCGCTGCTGGCCCGACAGACCGCGGTCGCGGACAGCCTGGTGGCCACCGCCCGAGCGCACGGCGTCGAGGTGGTCGCGGCCGTCCCCGAGGGCGGCGCCGACGACGCGGCGGCGGCCGAGCGTACCCGCGTCCTGCGCGCCCGCACCGACGCGGTCTCCGCGCGGCTGCGCGCCCAGCGTGAGCAGGCCGCGGATGTCGTCCCGCCCACCGAGCCGGCGGCCATCGGCAGCGCGCCGGGCACCACGTCCGCTCCGTCGGCTCCGCCGTCCGGCCCGAGCAACCCGGCCCACCCCAGCGACGCGACGGACCCGACCGACCCGTTCTCCTGCTGACCGCCCGGGCCGCTCGGCGGCGTGCCCCTCGGCCGGATCTGCGTCGTGGCGTGCCGGCTCGGTCCGACGCGCCTCGCGGCGCGCCCCTCGACCCGATCCGTTTCGCGGCCCGCGTTCCCGGCCCGACCCGGTGTGCCGCCGTGGGGGCGCGTTACGCGTGGGCCTCGATGCCGTAGGGGCGCAGGCCGCGACTGCGGTAGTTGAGCAGGGCGTTGGGGTGGTCCTCGGAGGATGTGTGCAGCCATACCCGGCGGACCGGTTCGGTCGGCGCACAGGTGGAGGTGCGCCACGCCTGACGGAGCAGCAGGGTCAGCGCACAGCCGCCCAGGCCCTTGCCGACGAACTCGGGGAGCAGGCCGAACGTGACCACCTCCACGTTCCCGTCGGGCTGCGGCTCCAGGTTGCCGATGCCCGCCCGCTCGCCCGCGTGCGTGATCAGCCAGGTTTGCCGCAGCGGGTGCGCGGCCCGAAGTTCCGCCCAGTCACGCTCGGTTCGGGACGCGCTGCGCCAGCCGTAGGGGGCGCCGACCCGAGCCTGGAGCGCGTACACCTCGGGCGTGATCGGGTCGAAGCGGTGCAACGCGAGGTTCGGGACGGAACGGGAGGGCCGAAGCTCGTCGGCCGAGGTCATCTCCAGGTACATCACGGTCTTCCCCATCGACGCAGGCTATCGCCGCCCCGATACGTCCGTCGCGTCGTGCTCCGGGGTCGACAGGGCATCCGGTTGGGCCGGACGGACGCCGCGGTCGACCGTGCCGCGCACTCGGGCCCGCGGCACGATCCGTTCGACTTCTTGTGGGTGTCATGTCGTGGCCATACCGGCGCAACACGGGACGGCGAGACTGTGGGCATGCGAAAGTTCAGCACACCGGAGATGCCTGTGACCCCACCGAACGACCTGCTCGACCCGAAGCACCACCAGGGACGCGAGCGCGGCATCGCGCTCGTCGCGCACGACCGATACAAGCCGGAGATGCTTGCCTGGGCCCGGATCCACCGCGAGATCCTGGCCGCCCACCGCCTGTACGCGACCGGGACCACCGGCGGCATCATCGCCGACGAACTCGACCTGCGGGTCACCCGGTTCCGTAGCGGCCCGCTCGGCGGCGACCAGCAGATCGGATCACGGATCGCCGAGGGCGACGTGGACCTGCTGGTGTTCTTCTGGGACCCGCTGAGCCCCCAGCCGCACGAACCCGACGTGCGCGCGCTGCTGCGGCTCGCGGTCCTGGCGAACATCCCGGTGGCCTGCAACCGGGCGACCGCCGACTTCGTGATCACCTCGCCGCTGTCGGCGACGGCCGACGATCCGGACCGCCCCGGCTCGCCGGTCTTCGAGCCGCTGGCGGCGTAGCGCGCCCGGGCGTACAGCGCGTGCACGCCGACGGGGCGTGCAGCGGGCGGGTACGGCCGCCGCCGCGCTCAGGGGCGGGTCAGACCCCGGCTGTCGGCGTAGCGCACCGCGTCCGCCCGATTGCGCGCGTTGATCTTGGCGAAGGCGTTGTTGATGTGCGTCTTGACGGTCGCCTCGCCGATCGACAGGGCGGCGGCGATGCCGGCGTTGGTCAGCCCGTCGACGATCAGCCTCAGTACCTCCACCTCGCGATCGGTGAGCCGATCGGGATGCGCGGCGCGCGGCACGGGCCGCGTCGATTCCGCCGACTCCGTCGATTCGGCCGAGGCGGCTTTGGGCGTGGCGATAGTCGGATGCGGGATACGCGGTCGCAGTGTCGCGGCCGGCTTCGGGTGCGCTGTCGGCTCGGGCCCGTCCGTCACGTCGGTCAACCTTTCGAGCACTGTGGCCTACGCGGTGATTCGGGCCGTGTTTCGGCGAGTTCTGGGTATTAGGGCCGTTCCGTACCCCGCCTCGCGCCGTACAACCTACCGGGGCCGACGTCGCCTTCCCGACCGCCGCACCGCCGGCGCCCGGGATCCTCCGTCGGCGTTTTCGTCGACCGAGGATCCCGGGCGGATGTGGCCGGCTCAGCCGCCGGCCGGCGGCGTCGGCGCGGGGTCCGACCAGTGGGTGAGGACCTCGGTGTACGGGTTGGCGGCGAGCCACGAGATCGCGTCCCGGGCGCTGCGCTCGTAGCTCTCGGCCAAGGCCCGGGCCTCGACCAGGGCGCCGGTGGTCTCGACCAGGCCGCGCATCCGGGCGAGCGCGGTCTCCGGGTTGGTCTCGTGCAGGAGCGCGTGTCGGATCGCGGCGCGCTGCTCGGTGCCGCCGCGTTCGTGGGCGAGCAGTACCGGCAGGGTCGGCCGATGGTTGCACACGTCACTGTCGGCGGGCTTGCCCATCGTGGCGGCCGACGCGTCGTCGTACGGGAGCAGGTCGTCGCGGATCTGGAAGGCCAGGCCCACGTGCCGTCCGAACGCTCCGAGTGCCTCCACCGCCGCGTCGTTGCCGCCGCCCAGGATCGCCCCGACCCGGCAGGACGCGGACAACAGCGCGCCGGTCTTGCGAGTGGCCATCGCGAGGTAGTCCTCGACCGGGCAGTCCAGATCCCCGGCGAAGCCCAGTTCGTCGAACACCCCCTGGCACATCGCGTATCCGCCCTCGGCCTGGGCGGCCATCGCCCGCGCGATCCGCTCGCCGGGCACCCCGTGGCGCGCACACTCCGCGAGCGCGCCGAACCACGCGAAGTACAGGCTGCTGCCCGCGATGATGGCGCGCTCGGGGCCGTAGGCGATGTGGACCGCCGGTCTGCCGCGCCGCTCCTCGTCGGCGTCGATGATGTCGTCGTGGAGCAGGCTCCCGGTGTGCACGCACTCCATCCCGACGGCGGCCGGCAGCGCGTGCTCGACCTCGCCGCCGACCGCGAGCGCCGCGTACATCACCAACGCGGGTCGCAGCAGCTTGCCGGTCGGCAGGAGCGCGTAACGGTGCACCGCGTCCATGCCCTGGGCGTCCTGCGGCCAGCGGCGGGCGAACTCGGCGGCAAGGACGGTCGGTACGTCCACGATCGGCCGATCGCACAACTCGTACGGGGTGGGCGCGACCGTCGCGCGCGCCCGCTTGGTCGATCGACGTTTGTGCGCCGTCGAGGAAACCTGCGGTGTCTCGGTCACGGCTTGCGAACCCCCTGTGTCGCCCCCTGAGCGCGGCCCCCGCCGCGCCGGAGCGCATGGGGGCGACGCATGATGCGGACGCTCGCCGGCGCCCGGATCAACCCAACAGACCGCGGGGGTTCGGCGACAGCCGGGTACGGAAGCATCGCTCCGGCGTACGCTCACCCGAACGGGAATCCGCGCCTCCACACCCCACCATCGCGTGGTTTCGCGCCGGGGCACCCGGATCGTGGACCCTGCCGGCGGACGGGTCGATGTCCCCGGGCGGGCCGCGATCGTCAGTGGTAGCCGCTCAGCCCGTCCGCCAACTCCGCGCGGTCGCCGTCCCGGAGCGCGGCCAACGCCTGCTGCAGCGCGAACGTGCCGCGGATCGCGGCGACGCGCTCGCGGCCGGCGGCCTCGGGTATGCCCATCAGATCGAGTACCTCGTCGAGCAGGTCGTCACCGTGGGTCGCGGCGATCGCCGCCAGATCCTCCGCCGGATCGCCGAGCGAGACGTCGTCCCAGTCCAGCACGCCACTCAACCGGGGCACGCCGTCGACGGTGGTCCACAACACGTTCGCACCGCCCAGATCGCCGTGCACCACGGCCGTCGCGACGGGCGACAGGGCCAGTACGGCCGCCAGTTCGAGATCGGCGCGGCGGCGGCCGGCCGCCGACATGAGCGGGTACAGCTCCGCACGCACGTCGTGGGCGAACCCGGTCCACGCGCCCCCGGCGCCCGGGTCCACGCGGCGCAGCCCGGCACGCACGTCGGGGTCGGCCGCGGCGCCGGCCAGGGCGGTCAGCAACTCGGCGTACCGCGCCGCCGCTTCCGCCGGGACGGGCGCGTCCGGATCCAACGGCTCGCCCGGGAGCCGGTCCAGCAGGAGATATCCGGGATCGTGTCCCGCTCCGAGCGGTTCGGGGGTGCGCACGCCGAGCGACAACCCGGCGAGCAGCCGCAGTTGCGCGGCTCGACGCGGCAGTCGGCGTTCGGCCGCGTCGGTGCGCGCAAAGCACACCACCCGCGTCGCTCCGAGCACGACATCGTGGAACTGACCCCGACATACCGTCAGCGCGGCGGGATCGTCGGTGGGCAGGAGTCGGGCGAGCAACCCGGCGTGCCGGGTGAGCACGTCCTCGTCGGCGTCCGGTGGACCGGACCGCGTGCGTTCAGTGGTCACTTCGCGATCATGCCGGCAGCTGCCGAACGACGCGCACGGGCCACCCGCAGGCTGCCTCGGCCCGACACGGCGGCGGTGCCGGCCGGCGCTCACGACCGCGTGACCGCGCGGAGACGCCGCCGACTCCCGGCGCGGCGCTCAGACCGCCACAGCGCGTTCCGCGCGCAGCGCCGCCGCGATCTCGACGCAGCGTCGGGTCTGGATGCGGACCAGGTCCAGGGACATGAGGGTCGGGTCGCCGGTGCCGCCCTCGAGGTCCGGCGCAGGGGGAGTATGGCCACCGAACGCTCCGGCTCGCGCGCGCAGCGGCCGGGCGCGGGTCGGTGGACGATGCCGAAGCTGCGCATCAGCCCGCCATGCAGCGTGCCGGGGGCCGGCGTCGTCACGAACACGCCGAACACCTGCTCCTCGGTGCGACGTACCCACGCGCCCCGCATCTCGCGCGCGGCCGACGCGGTGGCGGGCGCGGTCGCGGAGTTCGAGAGTCGGCGCAACAACGCGACCACGTCGCGGTCCCGCGCCGGAGCGCCGAGCACGACGACGTCGGCCCAGCTCAGATCGCGCGCGGTCGCGGGTGGATCCGCTCTCGGGTCCGCCGGTTTCAGGTCCGGCTCGGCCTCCGGCAGCCGGCGCAACCGGACGTCGGCGCCGGTGTTCCAGGCGACCGCCGCCACCGCGTCGGCCAGCGCCCGAACACACTCGACGGTGTCGTGGTAGACCACTGTGACCTTGATCGTCATGTTGCCGTCTCCTTTGCCGATCCTGCGGCGCGCGGCCGCCCTCCCCGAATCCGGGACATCCTCACGCTAGGCGCGGACCGCCTTCCCGGAGATGGCCGTACGCGCCACGAAGAGGACTCCGCGCGCCGGCCGGCGGTCGATGGTGGTCGAACGAGTCGGTAGTGGCAGTCGATACCAGGCCGCACCGACATCGGCGCCCGGATCGCGGTGCGGCCACCGCCCCGCGCGGGGCGCACTCCGCCCCCACGCGCCGCACCCCGCGGGAACGCGGCACAACCGCCCGGACGACCCCGAATCGGCCGTTTCCCGTGTGACCGGTCGCCGGCCCCGAGTCCGGCCTCGATTAATGCGCACCCCCGCGTCCTCGAAGTGAACTTCCGGGGAACGGAAGGTACTTACCGTCGGACAACCGCGCCGCCCGGACACCGACACATCCGCCCGCCACCGCCGGACGTGACCTCGGCGCCCGAGGCGAGCGCGCGTGAATCGGGTACCGAAGCCCCGGTGGGCTACCGTCACTGTGCCCCGCTCACCGGAACCGCCCACCCGAGCCGCCCACCCGAGCCGCCTCGCCCCAAGCCCCCGCCCCCGTCGCCACCCCGCCCGACCCGTACCCAGGAGACCCGACCGATGGCGCTGGACCCGCTGGACAGCCGGATCATCACCGCGCTCATCGACGACGCGCGTTCGACCTACGCCGAGATCGGCGCCCGGGTCGGTCTGTCCGCGTCCGCCGTCAAACGTCGGGTGGACCGGCTGCTGGCCGCCGGTGTGATCACCGGGTTCTCCGCGTCCGTGGAGCCGGCCGCGCTGGGGTGGAGCACCGAGGCGTTCGTCGAGTTGTACTGCGTCGGGCGCACCTCGCCGAGCGCGATCGGACGGGCGCTGGCGAAGTTCCCCGAGGTGGTCTCGGCGAGCACCGTCACCGGCGACGCGGACGCGGTGATCCACCTGCTCGCCGAGGACGTACAGCACTTCGAACGCATCCTGGAGCGCATCAACGCGGAGCCGTTCGTGGTCCGCACCAAGAGCTCTGTCGTGCTTTCCCGGCTGGTCAGGCGCAATGGAACGAGTTGGCAGGGAGTGGAGACGCAATAGATCGGCGTCGACGCGCAAGATCGACCTCTTGGCCCGGTCGCACACCCGTACGTAGGGTTTGAGGTGCCGGTGCGGACCAACCCGGCGCCCCACGGTTTTCGCCGGAACACCGACCCGCGCGGGATACGCCACCGCGGGAAACCCACCCTGCGCGGGAAACGCCGCCCGAACGCGCCGAGAGATTGTCGAGCCCCGCCATGCGCATGCACCGGTACGATCCCGCCCTCGCCGACCTGGTCTTCGACTACATGCGCGAGCGGCTCGCACTGGATCCGGTCCCGCTGGACAACCCCGGGCGCAAGGACAAGCTCGACCGCGCGCTCGACGGCCTGATCGGCGCGCAGGGCAACGACCCGGGCGACGTGCTGGCGATCTACGCCGACCAGCTCGCGCCGGCGGTCATCTCCTGCGACAGCCCGCGCTTCCTCTCCTTCATTCCGGCCGCGCCGACCAAGGCCGCGCTGCTGTTCGACATGGTCGTCTCGTGCGCGTCCCTCCAGGGCATCTCGTGGCTGGAGGCGGCGGGTGCGGTGGCCGCCGAGAACCAGGTGCTGCGGTTGATCGCGGACCTGGCCGGGCTGCCCGCGAGCGCCGGCGGTTGCTTCGTCAGCGGCGGCTCGGCCGGCAACCTGTCCGCGCTCGTGGTCGCCCGGGACATGGGCCGGCTGCGTACCGGCGCCACCGCCCGGGACCGCCTGCGGATCGCGGTCAGCGACCAGGCGCACTCCTCGATCGGCAATACGCTGCGCATCATCGGCATGGACGCGCTCGTGGTGAAGACCACCGACCACCGCCTGACCGGCGAGGCGCTGCGCGCCGCGCTGGACGCCGACCCGGACGTGGCGGACGTGGTGGGCGTGGTCGCCACCGCCGGCACCACCAACGCGGGGATCATCGACGACCTGGCCGGGATCGGCGCGGTCGCCCGCGAGCGCGACCTGTGGTTCCACGTGGACGGCGCCTACGGCGGCGCCGGCCTGCTCGCGCCCAGCGTGCGCGCCCGCTACGACGGGATCGAGCTGGCCGACTCGTTCGTGGTCGACCCGCACAAGTGGCTGTTCGCGCCGTTCGACTGCGCCGCGCTGGTGTACCGCGACCCGGCCCTGGCCCGCGGTGTGCACACCCAGGACGCGTCCTACCTGGACGTCCTGCACACCGACGCGCCCGAGGAGTGGAACCCGACCGACTACGCGTACCACCTCACCCGCCGTGCCCGCGGCCTGCCGCTGTGGTTCTCGCTCGCCGTGCACGGGACCGACGCCTACACCGAGGCGATCGAGACCGCGCTCACGCTGGCCCGGGACACCGCCGAGCTGATCCGGGCCACCCCGCACCTGGAACTGATCCGCGACCCCGAGCTGTCCGCGGTGCTCTTCCGGCGGGTCGGCTGGAGTGCGGCCGACTACCTGGAGTGGTCGCACCGGCTGCTGGCCGGCCAGGTGGGTTTCGTCACACCGACCGGTTGGGAGGGTGAGACGGTGGCCCGCTTCGCCTTCCTGCATCCGGGTACGACGATGGCGATGGTCGAGGAGATCATGGCCACGATGGTGTAACGCCCTACGGCCTGCCGCTCGCGCGTTCGGGTCGCCGTGGCCCAAACTGGAACCCGATGGACGGCTTCCGGGGGCCGGGCGCCTCACGGGACCCGGGGCTGGAGAGGACAGGCGTGGCGCTGGACGAGTACGCGGACCCGCCGATGATGGTGCCGGAGGTCGACGCCGTGACCGGCGCTGTCGCGCGCCTGGTCGGGGTCGAGGGCGACGACGTGCGCGAGGCCGGCGCGTACACGGTCCTGCAGGGTCTGCTCGACGGCACGCCCGCCGCGGTCGCGGTGATGAGCCCGAGCCTTCGCTATCTGTACGTCAATCCGGCGCTGGCCCGGATGAACGGCGTCTCGGCCGAGGAGCACCTGGGCCGGAGCATCGGCGAGGTGCTTCCGGAGGTGGACGCCAAGGACGACATCCTGCGGGCGGTGCTCAGCGACGGCGTGGCCCGCGAGGCCACCTCCACCGGGATCACGCACGCGGGCCCGCCCGGGCGCCGCTGGTGGCACGGCGCCTACCACCGCCTGGAGCACGAGGGCGTGGTGGTCGGCCTGGCCGGCGTGATACTCGAGGTCTCCGAGTCCCGCCGCACCCAGATGGAACTGGACGCGGCCCGCCGCCGGCTGGCGTTCCTGGACGCCGCCGCGACCCGGGTCGGCACCACCCTGGACCTGGTGGAAACCTGCGAGGAACTGGCCGAACTGTTCGTCGCCGAACTGGGCGACGTGGCCGCGGTGGACGTGTTCGCGGTCGAGGGTGCCAACGGCACACCGCACGCGCCGGAGGACATGGTTCGGATGTGGCGGGCCGCGCTGTCGCACCGGCCGGGGATGGCCGAACAGGCCGCGATCCTGCGCCGGCCCGGCGAGAACGTGGACTACCAACAGGGCTCGATGGTGCCGCGCGCACTGAGCGAGCGCAGCCCCGTGGTGGTCAATCGGGCGAGCGACGAGGAACTGGCCCGCGAGGTCTCCAGCCCGGACCGGCTCGCGGTGTTCCGCTCGGTCGGCCTGCACTCGGTGGTCGCGCTGCCCCTGGTCGCCCGGGGCAGCGCGATCGGCATGGTCACCCTCGCCCGGCACGGCGCCGTACCGGCCTTCTCCACCGAGGACGTGGTGCTGGCCCGGGACCTGGCCCGGCGCGGGGCGATCAGCGTGGACAACGCGCGCCGCTACGCGCACGAGCACGACATCGCGCTGGCCCTCCAGCACGCGCTGCTGGCCGCGCCGGACGCACCGCACCCGGACATCGAACTGGCCTCGCGCTATCGCCCGGCGGGCAGCAGCGTGGAGGTGGGCGGCGACTGGTACGACGCGGTCGCGCTCAGCGGCGGACGCACCCTGCTCGCGGTCGGCGACGTGATGGGCCACGGCGTGCAGGCCGCCGTGGAGATGAGCCAGTTCCGGGCCCTGCTGCGGGTGCAGGCACGCTCCGACCTGGAGCCGCACGAGATCCTGGCGGCGGTGGACCGCACCAGCACCAAGGCGGGCATCGAGCGGGTGGCCAGTTGCCTGCTGGTCCTGGTGGACCCGGACGCGGGCACGGTCACCTTCGCCAGCGCCGGCCACCTGCCGCCGCTCCTGGTCGGGCCCGGCGACGCGGCCGAACTCGTGGACGTCCCGGTCGGACCACCGCTGGGCACCGGGTTCGGCGGTTACACCTCGGTGCGCCGGCGCAGCCAGCCGGAGCGGGTCCTGGTGATGTACACCGACGGCCTGGTCGAGCGGCGGGGCGAGGACATCGGCGAATCGCTCCAGCGGCTGACCCACGTGGGACTGAACGCCGAGACACCGCTGGTGCGCCTGGTGGACACGCTGATCGCGCGGATGATCACCGACAAGCCGGAGGACGACATCGCGGTCCTGGCCGCCCGCCAACACCCGCCCGGCGAAGCGGCGGGACCGGTCGCGGGCCGGTGACCCGGGCGCTCGATTCGGCGCGGCACGAGGGGCGCCGGGGTCGGGTGACGGAGGCTCAGCGGATCTCGACGATGGTCACCGTGACGCAGCGGTCCTCGATCACGAAGGTTGCGGTGCCCTCGACGCAGAACGCGTAGCTGCGGGTGTCCGGCGCCTTGTGCGCGGCTCGCCGACTCGCCACGGATCGGCGCGCAATCGGTTCACCGTGTCGGAGTAGGCGCTCTGCACGTGGGGCCCGCGCCGCGCAGCCAACTCTACGGCTGGGACAGGGATTCGACGCGGTACGTCATCGGCTCACCGTTCCCGGATCGGGGGGCGCGAGCGGGCGTCGCCAGACGGCGCGGGACGTGAAACCTGCCGGTCGGGCGCGTCGGCGGGCGCTCGGTGCGGTTTCGTCAGTCGGTGTGCGGGGTCGGCCGGCTCAGGGTGTGGCGGGTGCCGACGACTCGGGGACGCGGGTGTGGGGGCGGTGCCGGTGCCGGCGGCGCCGAGACCAGAGTGCCGGCGATGGTGTCCTCGAGGCGGCGGCGGATCGGGCGCCAGCGGGCGTCGTGGCGTGCGGCGCGGGCGGTGGCGCGACGCAGCTTGTGCGGCTTGTCGTGGTAGCGCCGCCTGGCCCACGGCGACCCCGGCCGGGCCAGCCGGATCGCCGCGACGACGTTGACGAACGGGACGAAGATGCCGATCACCCCGGTGCCGACCTTGCCCTTGGCGAACGTGATCGCCGCCATCGCCACGTCGAGCAGCAGCACGATCACCCACGCCACCCGATCGTCGACGGTGTCCCCCTCGGGGGTCGCTTCGAAGGGCACGAACCCACTCGCCGCCAGGCCGGCCGCGGCGGTGGCCAGCACGGTGGCCTCGATCGAGATCCGGCCCTGCTCGGTCCAGTACACGTCGGCCAGATGTACGACCATCCCGAACTCGTCCAGCACCAGCCCCGCGCCGATCCCGAGCAACACCCCCGCGACCGACCGGGCGACCAGGTACTCGCCGGCGCCGACCGCGAGGAAGCCGCCGAGCAGGGCGAGCACGATGCCGGGCACCACGTGGTGGATGTGCACACCGCCGCCGCCGATGTTGTGGAACGGCCCCCGGCCGGCCCGGATCAGCCGGGTGATCGTCCGCGTCACCAGGAAGGTGATCAGCAGCGACGCGAACGCCAGGGTCATCGGCAACCGGCCGTCGTGGATCATCGTGTCGTGCCACCAGTCGGCCGAGTCCAGGTGCTCCGGCGCCATCGGTACCCCTTTCCGCGTTCGTGCTCGTGTTCCCGGTCGGGGGCGGCGCACGAACGCCGAACAGGTGAACCGGGCCGTCTCCTGGGATGCCGCGGTGACCAAGCGGTCGTGGTCTCGTTGGGCGGGACATGATGAAGCGCATCGCAGCCGCCGCCCTGGCCGGCACCGCACTCGCGGCCTTCGCCGCGTCCGCCGCCCACGCGCAGGAGCCGACGCCGAACACCGGCAAGGTTGCCGGTGTCCCGTCCGCGGTCTATCCGGACGGGCTCAACAGCCTGCACCACGTCAGGCAGGTCGCGGACACCCTGCCGCTGTAGGGCTCCGCACCACAGACGGGCGTGGTGTCCCGGTCCGGCCCCGAACGGGGACACCACGTCTTGGGCACCGCACCCGCGCGGACCCCGAGCCCGGGTCACTCGTCGTCGAGGGCTCGGCGCAGCTCCTGGGTCTCGCGGTTGGCGGCGGCGAGGTCGTCCGTCATCCGGCGGGTGCCCTCGGCCACCCCCGCGTCCCAGATCCGTTGCACGAGGGCGCTTGCCCGATCCTGCGGCAGGTCGGTCTCGCGCATCAGCAGCTCGGTCAGCTCGATGATCGGGTGTTTGGGGTGCATAGCCCCAGCAGACCCGCCGACGGGCCCGGCCGCACCCGGGGCACGGCCGGTCGGGGGAGCGACCGAGCCGGCCGTGCGTGGGACGCCGGCTGGGTCCTGTCCGGCGGATCCTGGTGGGTCCGCGCCGCCTGGCACCGCGCCTCGCCGCACCGGAGAAACAGCCGAATGGAACCCCTTGCGGCTGCTTCTCCGGCACGCCGATGCACGGCATCCGCCCTTCGGGCTCCTCGCTGCGCTCACGACGCGGCCCGATTCACCAAGATCTGCCGGACAGGGCCTATGCCTTCAGGTGCTCCCACGCTCGCGGGTGGGTGGTCAGGTAGCCGGCCAGGTTCTGCGCCGGCCGGCCGGTCAGGTTCGGGACCGCGGTGGACACCTCGCTCATCTCGCCGGTCGCGATCGCCTCGTACGAGGTCACCCAGCCGGCCATCTCCCACGCCGGCGCGTTGTAGTGCGCGCGCGAGGCGTACGCCTGATCCCGGGTCTCCGCGACGTAGCGGATCGGTCGCCCGGCGAAGCGGGTCAGCTCGGCCGCCGCCTCGGCGAGCGTGAGCGCGTCGGGGCCGGTCAGGTCGTAGCGGAGGCCGTCGTGCGCGTTGCCGCCGAGCAGGACGGCCGCCGCCGAGTCGGCGACGTCGTCGTGGGCCACCGCCGAGACCCGCCCGTCCCCGCCCGGACCGCGGATGACCCCGTCCGCGCCGACCATGGCCGGCAGCCCGGCCAGGTAGAGACTGTCGCGCAGGAACGTGTACCGCACCCCGGTGGCCCGGATGTGCTGCTCGGTGTGCCAGTGGTCGCGCGCGAATGTGAAGGTCGCGTCCGGCGCCGCGCCCAGGAAGGACACGTACACGATCCGCCCGACACCGGCCGCCACCGCCGCGTCCACGGCGGTGATGTGCTCGCGGACCCGATCGGCGCTCTCTCGCGCGGACACCAGGAAAAGCGTGTCCGCCCCCGCCAGGGCCCGTCGCATCGCCGCGTCGTCGCCGTAGGACGCCGGCGGCGCCTTCACCGCGCCCTCGAACTCCGGCAACCGGGACGGGTCCCGCCCCAGCAGGCGCTGCGTTACGCCGGCCTCGGCGAGCCGCCGGGCGACCCGGCCGCCGACCTGCCCGCTCGCTCCGGTGACCGCGATGACTGGACCCATGACGACGTCCTCTCCCGACGGGGACGGCCCGACAGCACCCGGCCGCTCGGCCACCGACCCTACTGCCCGGTTGTCCGACATCCCCCGAACCACGCCCGCACGGCGTGCCCTTGCCGCCCGGACCGGGTGCGCCGGCCGGTGCTCGCGCGAGTCAGCGGGGGGCGTGGATCGTGCCGAGCACCCGGTCCACCAGCGGACGCGTCCGGTCGACCACATCGTGGGCCTGGTCGGGGTACTTCGCGGCCAGGACCACCGCGCCGATCACCAACAACAGCACAAGCAGACCGGAACCGCTCGAACGGCCGCCGCGCCGGCGCCGCCGACGGTCGGCGGCTGCCGCCTGGTCGGCGAAGACGCGCCGGTTGACGCCCTCCTGGAACGCCTGTGCCTGCCGTGCCGCCTGCATTCCCGGATCGATGGGCATATCCGGGCCCCCTTCCCCCCTGCCCGCGCGGTCGCGGGTCATCGGTGGGGACGGGCCGGGTGGTCGCCGTGGTTCGCCGTATGCGGGGCTGTCACCGCGCCGGAACCAATCCGTGACGGCGGCGGATCCGGGCCGGCGGGCGCGGCGCGCGGACGACTTCGCGACCGGATGGGGCTACTCGTCCCACCAGCGGTCGCCCTGCTCGCGACGGTTGGCCACGATCGCGGCGAAGGGCGGGATCGCCATCGCGACGACGGTCATGCCCGCGGCCGCGGCCACCGACCAGCGGTAGACCACCGTGCCGGCCAGCAGGAACAGCAGCAGGCAGACGCCCATCATCACGAAGTAGCGCTTGCGGCGCCGCCGCTGGGACGGGACCGGCCCGGATGGAGTGGCACCCCCTCGACCGGGACCGCCCGGATCGTTGGAGCTCATGTGTTCACGGTACGACTTCGCACCGCCGGACGGGCTCGCGCCGCACGCGCGATCGTGCCATCCCGGGGAGTCACGCCCGGATGACAATATTGGTATAGACCTTTCGGGTCGGACGGTGTTGACTGGCGTCGAGGCGGGGCCGTGGGTCCGTGCCGATCGCCGGAAAGGAATCAGTCGCCATGACGACCGTCTCCCCTCCGTACGCCGGCGCGCCCGTCGCCTATCTCAGGTGCTATCCACGCGACCCGTGGGAGATGGCCGCGCATCGCAACGCGCTGACCGCGTACGCGCAGGGGCTCGGCCTGAACCAGCCCGTGGTGTGCCTGGACAACGGCGTGTCCTCGCGCGAACAGGCGCCGGAACTGGAGAACCTGCTGGCCCAGGTGGCCGCGGGCGCGGTGCGCACCGTGCTGATACCGGGCCTGTGGGTGTTCGCCCTGGACCCGGAGCGAGCCCGGGCCACCGCCGACCGGTTCCGCGCCGCCGGCGCCGAGATCATCGACCTTCCGGGCCGCTGGCACCAGCGCGACGGCCGCCGCGTGGCCCGGTGGTGACCTCCCGCCGTGTGGCCGGGTGGTGATTCCTTCCCCGGACGGGGCGATTGCGCGCGACCAGGGGGCGGGCGATCCCGGGCCGAGTGATCCCGAGCGGCCCGGGAGCCGGGCGATCGCGCGCGGTCAGCTGGAGGCCGCCGCGCGCACCGTGTGGTTCAGGAGCAGAGCCGTCGTCACCGGCCCCACACCACCCGGTACCGGGGTGAGCGCGCCGGCCACCGGCGCCACGGACGCCGCGTCCACGTCGCCGACCAGACCGCCGTCGGCGGTGGGGTTGGTGCCCACGTCCACCACGACCGCGCCGGGCGCGACGTGTTCGGCGGTGATCAGCCCGGCTCGACCGACGGCGGCGACCAGCACATCGGCGGTCGAGGTCGACCCGGCCAGGTCCTTGGTTCGCGAATGGCAGACGGTCACCGTCGCGTCGCGGTCGAGCAGCAGGTGCGCGGCGGGCTTGCCGACCACCGTCGAGCGGCCGATCACCGCGACGCGCCGGCCGCGGAGTTCGATGCCGTGGTGGTCCAGGATCGCCACCACCGCCTCGGCCGTGGCGGGCGCGAAGGCGGGCAGACCGGCGGCGAGCCGGCCGAGCGAGAGCGGGTTCGCGCCGTCCACGTCCTTGCCGAACGCGATCGCGCCGGCCAGGTCCGCCGGTACCGCGCCGTCCGGCAGGGGGGTCTGCAGGATGATCCCGTGCACCGCGTCGTCCGCGCTCAGCGCCGCCAACGTGCCCCGAATCGTCTCGGGGGCAGCGTCCGGACCGAGGTCGACCACGTCGCAGGTGATGCCGACCTTCGCCGCGGCCGCGGCGATCGAGCGTACGTACCACGCGCCGGCCTCGTCGGCCGTGGCCACCACGACCGCGAGCGTGACCGGGGTGCCGGCCTCGGCGAGCAGCGCGGCCCGGGTCGCGGTCTCGGCGCGGATCGCGGCGGCCAGTTCCCGGCCGGAGAGCACGCTCGCGGTCATCGGTTGACCTCCTTGCGGACGGCCGCGGTGACCTGGTCGGCGCGCACCGCGATGTCGTCCACCCGGCCGGCCTGCGTGCGCAGTTCGGCGCGGGCCGTCTCGTCCTTGATCCCGCGGAGGTTGATCTCGATGTTCACCCGCGCCGTGGTGGCCGCCGCACGGGCCGCCTCGGCCGCCGCGGCCACGTCGGTGACCACGTTGGGGTTGCCGATCGGCAGGAGTTTCTCGGCCAGTTCGACGCACGCGGCGGCCACCACGACCACCTCCGCCGGCGGCTTGGCCGCGCCTACCAGCGCGGCGGCGATCGTCGCCGCGCGCTCGGCGACGGCCTCGTCGGTGTCCGCGGGCAGCCGGTAGGCCTCCGTCACCGCGGTGAAAGCGGCCGCGTCCTCCCCGGCCAACCGCAGTGCCACGTTCCGCAGTTCGTCGGTGAGCGCGATCACCTGGGCGATCGAGGAGGCGTGCTCGGCGTACTTGTCACCGGTGGTGTAGCGCGCGACCATCCCCAGCAGCGCCGCGGCCTGGGCGGCGTGCAGCGCGGCGGCCGCACCACCACCCGGCGCCGGCACCCGGTCGGCGAGGTGCTTCAGGTATTCGCTGATCTTCTCGTCGCGCATGCGCGCCCGTCCTTCGGTCGGTGGGGCCGAGACCGGTCCTGGATCCCCCGACCGGCACCACGACGGGGCATCGAGCACACACGCCTCGGCGCACGTCCGGAAATCCTCGCACGACGCGGCCGAAGCCCGGAAAGCGGGAGGTGGGAGGCCCGACCCGGGCGTCGACGACTCAGCCCGGCGCGTCCTGGGCGGGCCGATCCTCGCGGTGGTCCACGCACCACACGACCGCGGTCGCGTTGTCGTGGCCGCCCGCGTCCAGGGTCGCCTTCAGCAACCGGGCGACGATCTCGGTCGGCGCGTCGGGTGCGGCCAGCAGCGCCGCCAGCGGGTGGTAGGCGATCTGCTCGGCGACGCCGTCGGTGCACAGCAGGTACACGTCGCCCGGCCGCAGGCTCACGTTGAGCACGTCCGGCTCGGGGCGGTCGGGATGTCCCACGTAGCGGCTGAGCCGGTAGCGCGCGGCGGCGGCCTGTGGCGACTCGCTCGGGTACCAGCCGTACAGCGCGCCCAGCCACGCCTCGGTGTGATCGACCGTCAGCAGGTCCAACCGACCGGCCCGCAGCCGGTACGCGCGCGAGTCGCCGATCTGGACCAGCCAGGCCGTCGCCTCGGCGGTCCGGACCGGTGGCGGTGGCGGTGCCTGGTTCGGGTCCGGATCCGGCTCGGCGACCAGTGCGGTGAGTGTGCAGCCGGTGAAGCCGGGCAGGCCCGCGGCCTCCGCCAGCACCAGGTCCTGGATCCGGGCGACGCTCGCTCGCAGGTCGGCCGGGCCGGTCCCGTGCCCGGCGGACGCGGATCGGCGGATCGAGGCGGTGAACTCGGTCATCGTGATCCGCCCGGCCGCCGTGCTGCCGGGCCCGTCGCCCATGCCGTCGGCGACGGCGGCGAGCCGCAGGTCCGGCTCCAGGGCCGGCACGTCGAAGTTGGCCTGGTACTTGTTGCCCACCACCGTGCCCGCGGCCGCGCGTACGCGCACCGGACCCACCGCGAAGCCCGCCCCGGCCGTCGTCCCCGTCTTCTCCCGGCGTCGTCCGAACATCCGCGGCCCCCTTCGCTCCGTTGGGCGTACCAGCGGAACGCTATCGGGGGATCAGGTCACCGTGCGGAAATGTGTGGTCAATCGACCCTCGTCGTCGAGCCGGTGGAACGCGAGCGCCGGGGGGATGTCCGGGTTCACGAACGGGGCGTCGTCGTCGACGCGTTCCCACGGCAGGTTGATGGTGGACACCACCCCGGGGGCGACGATCAGCGGCTTGCCCGCGAACGTGGTGGCCGCCGGGGTGTGCGCGTGCCCGCACAGCAGACCCATCACGTTGGGCCGGTCCGCGACCACGGCGGCGAGGCGGTCCGCGCCGAACTGGCGGATCCGGTCGATTTCCGGGCTGCCCAGTTCCACCGGCGGGTGGTGGAAGGCGACGAACACCGGCGCGGAGGAGGGCACTTCGTCCAGCACGTCGGTCAACCAGGCGAGCGTCTCGTCGGCGAGCAGGCCGTCCGCGCGGCCCGGGACGGACGAGTCGCACAGCGCGAACACCGCGCCGCCGGCCGTGTGGTGCACCCGGTTGATCGGCTCGTCGCCGGCGGGTTCGCCGAACAGCCCCGCACGAAAGGGCCCGCGCACGTCGTGGTTGCCCGGCAGGATCAGCACCGGGTGCCGGGACGCGAGCAGCGCACGCGCCTGGTCGTACTCGGCGGGCGTGCCGTTGTCCACGATGTCGCCGGTGACCAGCACCACGTCCAGGTCGTACGGGAGCGCGTCGAGATGGGCCATCGTTGCCCGGGTGCGCTCGGCCGCGCGCGGACCGCCGTCGAGGTGGGTGTCACTGAGGTGCGCGAACACGATCATGCGGGCGTCCTTGAGGGGAGGGGAAGCGGTGGTTCCGGTGTAGTCGGCCGCGATGACGCCGACGCTACGGGGATGACCGGACCAGGGTTAAGATCCAGTGAAATGTTCGAGGATTGGACCAGTTCCCCGATCGACGCGCTCGATCTGCACGTCGAGGTCGACAGCGCCGCCGGTCGCCGCGTCGGTTTGGAGCGCGCGCTGCGCGCGGCGGTGCGGGCCGGGCGGCTGGCACCGGGCACGCCGCTGCCGTCCACCCGCGGCCTGGCCGCCGAGTTGGGGTTCGCACGCGGGACGGTGACCGCGGCATACGACCAACTGGTCGCCGAGGGGTACCTGATCGCCCGTCAAGGCGCCGCCACCCGGGTCGCGGACCTGCCCCGCCCACCCGCGCGGGACGCGGCGGACACCGGATCGACACCACAGGCACCGCGCTTCGACCTGCGACCGGGCCTGCCGGACGTGTCCGCGTTCCCCACCGCCGCGTGGCTGCGCTCCACCCGCCGGGTGCTGACCACCGCGCCGCCCGCCGACGTGCACGGCCCGGGCGACCCGCAGGGCCGCATCGAACTGCGCACCGTGCTGGCCGAGCACCTCGGGCGCACCCGCGGCGTGTCGACCACACCCGATCGCATCGTGATCACCTCGGGCTTCTACCAGTCGGCCGGCCTGCTCGCGAGCGTGCTGGCCGAGGCCGGGGTGGCGGCGGTGGGGATGGAGGACCCCGGACACCACGTCTACCGCGACGTGTTCCGGCACGCCGGACGGGTGGTGCTGCCGCTGCCGGTGGATGCCGACGGCGCGCGCCTGGACCGGCCGGTCGATCCGGCGCTGGGCGCGGTGGTGTTGACACCGGCGCACCAATACCCGACGGGCGTGCCGCTGCGACCGGGGCGGCGGCACGAGGTGTGCGTGTGGGCGCGTGCGAGCGGCGGGCTGATCGTGGAGGACGACTACGACGGCGAGTTCCGCTACGACCGGCAGCCGGTCGGCGCACTCCAGGGGATGGCGCCCGAACACGTCGCGTACTGCGGATCGGTGTCCAAGACGCTGGGGCCCGGCCTGCGCCTGGCCTGGATGGCGCTGCCCGCCCACCTGGTCGAACCGGTGGTGCGGGCCAAGTACCGGGCCGATTGGCACACCCAGGGGCTGAGCCAACTCGTCCTCGCGGACCTGCTCGCCCGGCACGACTACGACCGGCACGTACGGGCCGCGCGGCTGAGCTATCGGCGGCGGCGGGCGTATCTGGTACGCCGGTTCGAGGCGGAACGGCGGGCCGGCGCACTGCGGTTGTGGGGCGTCCCGGCCGGGTTGCACGTGCTGATGACGCTGCCGAAGGAGGGACCGACCGAGGAGCGGGTGCTCGCGCGCGCCGCCGAGCGCGGGATGGCGCTGCGCGGGCTGGGCGAGCTGTGGCACCGGGAGGCCCCGGAGCAGGGGATCCTGGTCGGCTTCGCGGCACCGGCGGCGCACGCGTGGACGGGCACGATCGAGGCGCTCGCGGCGGTGCTGCGCGAGCGGTGAGCCGGGTGTGGCCGGCCGGATGGGGCCGGATCCTTCCTTGCACGTGCGCTCAGGGCGTCCGGAGCACCCGGAAGTACAGATGTGTGACCCGCCGGCCCTCGATCACCCGGGTCGCCTCCAACTCGATCGGGGTGTTCGCGAGCTGGTCGAAGAACCGGATGCCCGCGCCGAGCAGGACCGGGACCAGGTCGACCACGATCTCGTCGATCAGGCCCGCGTCCAGGCACTGGCGCACGATGTCCGCGCCGCCGACACCCACCGTCAGGTCGCCCGCGACCGCCCGGGCCTGCGCGACGGCGCTCTCCACGCCGGCGGTGACGAAGGTGAACGGCGCCCGGGGGTGCGCGGTGACCCAGTCCCCGGGCACGTGGTGGGTCACCACGAAGACCGGCACACCGAGCGGGTGGCTGCCGTCCCACCCGTCGGTGTGGTCGAACAGGCGGCGCCCGGTCACCACCGCCCCCGCGTTGACCAGCAGCTCGCGCAGATGCCGGGCACTCGCCTCGGAGGTGCGGAACGTCATCGCCCCACCCGGTGCGGGTGTTTCCACGTTCCCGTTCGAGTACCAACCGAACAGCTCCGCCACGCCGTCCGACGGGTCGGCGATGAACCCGTCCAGCGACATCGTCTTCTCCGCCACCACGATCGCCATCCGGCTGCCCTCCTCGGCCGTAGGCCCCGGCCGGCGCCCACGGCGCGGGCCGGGTCGGTCCTTCCAGTCTCGGTGAGGCGGACCGCGAGCGCTTGCGAAACCCGTGCCCACGGGCTTCCGGCGGCGGGAGCCGGGCTTTCGCCGGCGGAGCCGGGGGCCTCGCACAGGCGCAATCGGCGGCTTTTCGCGGGGGAACCTGTGGTTTTCCGGATCGCCCACGACAAACGGTGACGGATTGTATCGTCACGATTACCATGTCGATCCGCGAGAGAGGCCACTCATGTCGGACGCACCCCGGATGTCGGATCACACCGAGCGTTTCCCCGGCGCGGGCTCCCTCTCCTGGCGCTACTGCGGACAGTGGCGGCTGCTGACCACCATCGGTCGGGCGATCGTGCTGGAGACGGCGCACCCGGTCGTCGGCGCCGGGGTGGTGGAGTTCTCCACGTACCGCCGGCACCCGTGGCGTCGGATCGAGCAGACCCTGCTCAGTCTGCAACGGCTGCTTTATCAGGACGAGGCGGACCGCGAGCGCGAGGCGGCCCGGCTGCGCCGACTGCACGGGCACATCAAGGGGGTCGACGCGCAGGGCCAGGCGTTCTCGGGGCTCGACCCGCAGGCGCAGGCGTGGGTGCACCTGACCGTGTTCGACGCGATGGTACTGATGTGCGAGCTCGGCGGCGATCCGCTCGACGACGAGCGACAGGCCGAGTTGTACGCGGAATGGCTGTTGGTGGGACGGCAGTCGGGGGTGCCGGCGAGCGAGATGCCGGCCACGCTGGAGGAATACCGCGTCTACTTCGACGAGACCGTGCGCGAGCGGCTGACGGCCGGGCACGGGGTCGAGCAACTCCTGGACGCGCTGGGGCGGTTGCCCGCGCCCGCGCAACTGTCCTTCGTACCGGACGCGGTGTGGTCGGCCGCATGCTCCGTGCTGGGCACCGGGATCCGCGCGCTCGTGGCCGCCACGCTGCCGCCGAGCTATCGGGAGCGATTGGGCGAGCGGGGAAAGGTGCCGTTCGGTACCGAGGCCGTCTTGTCGCTCGCCTGCCGGACGGCCGCGGTGGCCGGCGACCTGCTGCCGACGAGGTGGGTGTACATGCCACTCGCGGCGACCTATATCGCGGCCAAGCGGGAAGCCGGGCGCGGGTTGCGCCGGTTCGGGGCGCGCGATCGTTCGGCCGACCCGGCGGCGCAGCTCGCGGACGCCTTCGTGCGCATTCTCGACCAGACCGGCGACGGGGTGTTGTCCTGGCCCGATCTGGCCGCCCTCGCACGGGTGTTCAGCGATCGACTCGACCTGGCGGCGGTGGACGAGGAGGTCATGTACGCGGCCTTCCACGCCTGGTGGGACGAACTGCGCGCGACGGCGGACGCGAACCACGACGGTGTGGTCGACGCCGACGAGTATCGAGTGCTCGCCGAGGCCGCGCCGGGGGCCGCGATGGCCGCGCTGATGGTGCGGGTGGCCACCGCGGTGGACCGCGACGGGGACGGTCGGATCGATCAGGCCGACTACGCGCGTCTGATCGGCTCGGACCTCGCGTCGACGCGCCGGATCGGCTGGTTGCACGCGGTGGACACGGACGGCGACGGTATGGTCACCGTGGAGGAGTTCGCCGAGGCGCTGCGGGAGAGCGTGCTCGGGCGGGCCCGATCGGACACGCTGGACTACGTGCTCGGCCGGGCCTGAGGGGCTCCGGTCGGTGAAGCCGGGCGGGGGCGGATCGGCGCGCTGCCGGCCCGCTGCCGGCCCGCTCCAACAGGGTGCGGGTGATCGTGTTGCCCCGGTACGGCGCCAGGTGTGGCGCAGCGCGGCGTTCGTGCGGCCCGAGCGCAGCAGCGGATAGTCGTCCACGAACGCCCGCCAGGTCGCGCAACCGCGCTCCACGTTGACCCTGATCCAGGTGCAGTTCGGCCGGCCGGGCGGTGGTGACCGCGCGGGTGCTCGCCGCAGGGGCGGTGGCGCGGGGACAGGACGAGCGCCCGGATCGCTCCGGTACGATCGCCCACCGCCGCGAGCGCATCGGCTTCCTGGTGGGCCGGCGTCGCGTGGTGGTAGAGCCCGATGCCCGCCGCGTCGCCCGCCGAGCGAGCCGGCGCCCGGGCGGCCTCGCGCAGGTGTACCAGGGCGGCCTGACGGTCCCGCAGCCCGCCGCCGCGACCGCCGACTGGCCTACCCCGAAGGCGCGTTGCCCGGCGGGTAGCCGGTCGAGGTCGCGCGCTCGGCCTCGGCCGGATCGAGCGCGTGCGCCCGGTGGCCCCGATGGTGCGCCTGCACGTTCAGCGCCCGTAGTGCGGGCGCGAGGCAGCCGGGACCGGCGCCTCACGACCCGGCTGTGCGGTTCGCGCTCGAAGCGCGCTCGACGTACGCCCTGCGTGCGCCCGGCGGGCAAAGGTCACGCGGGAGATTCGCCGGGTAACTGTGGGTGTCGTATGCATGGAGGAAACCATCCACCGGCTGATACCGTGAACTACGAGGCCAAGCATGCAGCTTTGCTCATAAAGTGCCTTTGTCATCCCCGCTTTCACGCCGGCCGGGCCGGTCGTTCCGCGACTTCGCGCCGAGCGTCCGGTGCCTCCTGGCCGTTTTTCGTGCTCGATGTATGCATTCGTGTTCGGTTCATGCTCGACTTGTGCGCGGCCTCTTTCTGTTCGGCCCTCTGGTTCGACGTGCGGTTCGGCTTGCGGTTCGAGACATGCGACAGCAGGAGGCGGCTCGATGAGCATTTCCGACGAGGAGCGACGCACGTTCACCGAGCGCGACTTGTGGACGCTGTCGGGTGCCGACGATGCCGTCGATCCGCGGACCGAGGGGCGGGCCTGGATCCGGCTCGGCGACGCGATGAGCCGCGCGCTGTACGAGTTCGAACGCGGTGTCTCGGCAGGTCCGGAACCGCAAGTCGTGCCGCGTCGCGGCCCGGTCGAGACCGCGATCGTGCTGCGCGCGCGAACGCGGGACATCCGCGAGCGGGCACTGGCACACCGGGAGGCCGCGCGGCGCGCCTTCCGGATCCTCGACGCGTCGCCTCGGAACGGGTTGGGAGCGCGCCGGCTCGAGGTGTTGATCGCCCTGTCCCTGGCCGCCGGGCAGGCACGCTGCTTGAGCAGGCGGCTCACCCACCTGCCCCCTCCCGTGTCCCCACGCGTGATCGCGCTGGTCGACGCGCTCGGGACGGCCCTGGCGGAGAGCGGGCGCGCGTTGCAGGCGATCCAGGGCGGATTGCGCGAGATACCCGGGTCGGACGGTCCGGCGAGATGTGATCCGCTCGCCGTACCGGAGGCCGTCGCGGCGGCGGTACGGCTCGCGATCGCCATGGAGGAAGAGGTCCGGGCCGAGGCGGTCGACGCGTCAGGGGCGGATCTGTCCCGACTGGACCTGGTAGACACGGGCCCGCTCGCGGGCGTGGTGTGGTCCCGGACGACCGTGTGGCCGGCCCGCATCGCGCCGATGCTCCGGGCTCGTTCCCATCGGGTGGCGGCCGGGGTGTATCAGGTGCGGCGGACGTACGGCGGCTGAGGGGCGGATCCACCGGCGACGGCCCACCGCCCCCGCCCACCGCCGACGGCTCGTGGCCGGTCGGGCACGGCCCACGACCTGGCCCCGTACAACCGACACACCGGCACGCCCGGGAAACTCGACGCGGACACGATCCACGGCAAGGGCGGCGCAAAGGTTACGGGGTCCAGTGGGCGGGGTGGGTGAGGGTTGCGGGGAGCTTGGTGTGTGGGTCGCCCTTGGCGGCGTCGAGTTGGGATTGGACGAGGTACAGGGCGTCCGTGAGGTCCGCGCCGCGCAGGTCCGCGTCGCGGAAATCGGCGCCGATCAGGTCGGCGAGGCGCAGGTCCGCACCGCGCAGGTCGGCGCCGATCAGGTACGCCCCACGCAGGTTCGCGCCGCGCAGGTTCGCGCCGCGCAGCCTGGCACCGATCAGGTCGGCGCCGCGGCGCTCCTTCTTCTTGCCCGGGACGCCCGCGCGGGTCAACTCGCTCGCCCGCAGGAGCAGCGGGTTCAGGCGCTGCCGCAGCGCCCCGATATCGATGTGGAGCAGCTCGGCGGGCTCGCCCAGGGTGAGGCGCTCGGTGTCCTGGTACGCGCTGCGCAACTCGCCGTGGATCGGGCGCGCGGCCGGGAGCGAGCGCGCCTCGTGCAGGTATCGGAGCAACTCGTGCAGGTCCCGCATGATCGGGAACACCCGGAACATCTGCTGCGCGGTGTGCGGCGCCCGGCGCCAGTCCCGTCCCGCGTAGGTGACCTGGGCGACCTTTTGTCCCGCGCCGAAGCAGTCGTAGACGGTGCAGCCCGAGAAGCCGATGTCGCGCAGGCGCGTGTGCACGCCGCAGCCGAAGTCGCCCGCCCGGAGATTGGGGCAGGCCCGACCGGCGGGCTTGTCGATGGCGAAGTCCGCGGAGGCGGCGAAGGCGGGCGCGACGCAGCACAGCGCGAAGCAGTTCGCGCAGTCCGCGCGGAGGCTGTCGGCCCGTTCCTCGACGAGGCCCGGGTCTCGGCCGGGTACGGCGGGTTCGCGCTGGTCGGACACGGTGTGGGGACTCCTGCCGGATCGGGCTGCCGCGAGCCGCCGCTCCGTCGCGCGCTCGGGATGATCCGTTCATTGTCCCCGATCGGGTGGGAGTTCATCGCAGGGCGGGTCCGGGTGGCGCGGGATGCGGGGGTGGCCCGCTTCGGCACGTCCCGCCGTTCGGTGCGTCGGACCTCAGCGGCCGGGCGTCGCCGTGCGGGTCCGCGGCGCGGGTGTGCCGACCTGGCCGAGCCACAGCGTGTCCCGGGCCCGGACCATCGCGACGAACACCCTGCGCCGGGCCAGTTCCGCCCGCTCGCGGGCCGCGTCGCCGCCGCCGCGGGTGCCGCCCCGGGCGCCGCCGGGCCGCGCCGGGTCGTACCTCGGCAGCAGTACGTGCTTGAAGTCCAACCCCTTGGCGCGGACGTAGCCGCCGATCTTGACTCCCGCCGTCGGCCGACCCTCGTACTGCGCCAGAAGACATACCGGGATCCCGGCCCGCTCGATCAGGTCCGTGTAGTGGCCGACCTCGGCGCGGGAGCGGCACAGCACCGCGGTGTCCGGCCACGCGCGGGGGTCGGCCCGTAACGCGGCGAGAAGAGCCGCGTCGTGCGCGGCCACCGTCGCGCGATGCACCCGGACCACCTCGCGCGCCGGTTCGCCCGGCCCGTCTGCGTTGCCCGCGCCGCCGTCGAGTTCCAGGGGACGGGGGCCGGTGACGCGGCCGTGTTCGAGGTCCTCGAAGCCATCCGCGCCGACCACCGCGAGTGCGGCGCGGACGATGCCGGGCGCGTTGCGATAGTTGCGGCGTAGGACGTGGGTGCGCTCCTCGGGGATCGTGACACCGGCCTCGGCGAGCCGGAAACCGCCCGGATACACGGCCTGTTGGCCGTCCCCGATGAGCAACAGGCCGTTGGCGGCGTCGCCGACGAGCGCGTGCAGCAGGCGTACGCCCACCAGCGAGAGGTCCTGCACCTCGTCCACGATGACCGAGGCGTAGGCAGGCTGCCGCCCGCGCCGCAGCACCTCGCGGAGCGCGGCGGCGAGTACGTCGTTGAAGTCGCACACCTGCTCCGTGCGCAGCAGCCGTTCGTAGCGCTCGTACAACCGCCATACCGCCTCGCGGTCGCCCGCGCGGGTCAACCGGGTCCGCCGCCCGGGTCGGGGCAGCCGCCGGTACCGGTCGAACGTGGTGATCCCACGGCCCTTGATCACGTGATCGATCTCGTCGCGCCAGTAGCCCGCCGAGGCCGCGAGCGTGGACAGGCGTCCACCCCGACCGACCTCCGCCCAGGCCCGGTCGAAGGCGGCGGCGGCCCGGGTCGGGTCGAGTTCACGCGGCGGGCCGCCACGTCCGTTCAGGAACGCGAGCGCCCAGGCGTGGATGCCGCTGAAGTCCACCCGGTCCACCGCGACCGGCGCCATCGTGGCCAGGAACGTGCGTTGTACGCGGGGCAGGTTGGCGGTGAAGGTCGCGTACAGCACCCGGCCGGTGCCGTGTTGGGCCAGGTAGGCGGCGCGATGCAGGCCGACCACGGTCTTCCCGGTGCCCGCGGGGCCGGTGATCCGGGCCGGTCCGGGCCAGTCGGCCCGAACCAGCGCGCACTGGCCGGGATCGAGGTAGGTCATCCAGCGTTCGATCGGCCCGAGCCGTGCGGCCCGCAGCGTGGCGGCGGCGAACTCCCTCGGATCGAAGGACGCGTCGAGTGGTCCGGGTGGGGACGTACGCGCGACCGCCGTCGTCGACGGGGGCGGGGTCGTGGTCACGGGTGTGGTCGAGGGTTCGGTGGGGTCCTCGTAGGCCGGGAACACCCGCTCCAGGTGCCGCGCGATCGCCGTCACCGATTCCGGGTCCAGGCGGGCCGGTCGCCCCAACAGATCGGGCGCGGCCTGCGTCTCGCCGAGCAGTCGGATCCGGCCCAGGCCGGCGTCGACGCGATGGCCGGCGAACACCATCATCGGCACGACGGCCACCGGCGAGACGCCGAGCGTGGCGATCGCCTCCTCGGCGATCGCGGTGATCGCGAGCAGCTTCGCGGTCTCGCCGGCCCGCGGCCGATCTCCCGCGTACAGGGTGCCGTTTCGGATGTTCGGCGCGGCGCGCCAGTTCTTGACGTCGACGACGTACACCCCGGCGGGCCCGACCAGCAGCAGGTCCACGTTGGCCGTGCGGGTTCCCGGCCATCGGCGGTCGACGGCGGGCCGCCAGCCGTAGCCGGTCAGCATCAACAGGTGTGCCACGACTCGCTGTTCCGCCTGCGACGCGGCCTCGTATCGCATCGCCACGCGGCGGGCCTGGTCCCATTCGCGACGCAACTCCCGTTCTCGCGCCCGCGCGTCGCGCGCCAGCCGGGCGAGGGACCCGCCGGGGGCGGTGCGGGCGGCGGTGTCCGCGCCGGTGCCCGTCTTGCTGTTCGTGCCCACGTTTGCAGATTGCATCGCGCCCCCACCGTCGCGCCCACCCATGAGCATCCCCATCGGGACGTGTGGTCATAGGCGGCTCCGGCGGTGAATTCCCATGGATTTGTGGGCATCACGCGGGGCTGTCCCGCGTGCGCGTGGGGTGGGGCGGCGCGTCGATCCGTGGACGTGGTGTCTGGTCGACGGGCGTGGTGTCGGCTCAGCGGGACGCGGCGTCGTGCAATGCGGCGAGGAAGGCGCGCAGGGCGGGCTGCGGAGGCGCGGACTCGCGGACCGCCGCGTAGATCCTGCGGATCGGTTCGGGGTTGCGGATCCGGCGGACGACGGTCGCGGATCGACGGGTTTCCAGAGCTGATTCGGGGACCAGCGCGATACCCGGGCCGGCGGCGGCGAAGCCCTGGGCGGTGGCGTAGTCCTGACTCTCCACCACGAACTCGGGGCTGAAGCCGGCCGCGCCGCACGCGTCGAGCAGGACGTCCAGGCACGGGCCCGGCGACTCGCTCGCGACCCACTGTTCCTCGGCCAGGTCGGACAGTTCCAGCACGGGCTTCGCGGCCAGCCGGTGACCCTTCGGGAGCACCGCGCGATAGCGGACGTCGAGCAGGTGTACCAAGCGCAGCCCGTCGACGGACGGGCGGTCGTCCGGGCGGACCACGAGCGCGATGTCGGCCTGGCCGTCCCGGACCTCGGACAGCGGACGCCTCGGATCGGACAGCTTCAACCGGACCTGCACGCCGGGGTGTTCGCGGCGCAGCGCGGCCGGCGCGGGAGCCACCAGCACGGCTCCGACGGTGGCGAAGTAGTGGATGGTGATCCGACCGGTGCGCCCGGCGCGAAGGTCGGCCAGGGCGGTCTCGGCGGCGGCGGCGTGGGCGCCGATCAGCGTCGCGTACTCGGTGAGCAGACGCCCGGCCTCGCCACCCACCGCGAATCCAACCCCGCCACGCCCCACGTCACGCACCCGCCCCGCCGCCAACGCACAGCCCGCCGTCGGCCGTACTCGCCGTGCGCCAGGCGATGTTGCCACAGGCTCGGCGCTGCCTGTTGCCGGCTTCGCGCCACGCCCCCGCCGTCCCCTCCGCCGGTTGGCTGCGGCCCCGCCTCAGGTCTCTGCGGATCGCGGGGTTCCGTGTTGGTCAGGTGGTTTTTGCCGGTGTCCAGGTGCCGGGGCGGATTACCGTGGCTGTGGTGTGGATGGGCGGGCTGTGGCGGAAGTGGAGGGTGAAGGGGATGGTTTGGCCGGGGGTCAGCTCGGGGGGTGTGCCGAGCATGATGTTGGCGCCGCTCGCGGTCATGCCGAGGAGGCCCTTGGCCGGGATCGGGAGGGACTTGGTCATCCACATCCGGCCCGCGTAGCCGGTGTAGGTGTGGAAGCTGAAGCCCACGTCGGTGGTGATCGGTGTGCTCACGCCGACGAGTTCGTCGTTGGCGGCGCCGGAGTTGCGGATGGTGAAGTACGCGGAGGTGGCGTCGGCGTTGGTGGCCAGATGCACGCGGCCGTCGCTGATCGACAACCTCGGTGCGGTGCCCGCCTGTCCCGCGGCCGTCCAGGCGGTGAGCAGGGTCAGTGCGAGGGCCGCCGCCACGAGCGGGCCCGCGACCGTCTTGAGCAGGGCGAGAGGCTTCACTTCGGATCCCGTTTCGGGTCGTCGAGGCGGCGGTCGGCGCGGAATCGGGTCAGCCGCAGGCTGTTGCTCACCACCGCCAGGGAACTGACCGACATCGCCGCGGCGGCCAACATCGGATTGAGCAGCCCGGTCGCCGCGACCGGGATCAGCACCACGTTGTAGCCGAAGGCCCAACCGAGGTTGGCCCGGATGGTGCCGGTCGTCCGCCGGGAGAGCCGGATCGCGTCGGCGACCGCGGCCAGGTCGTCGCCGACCAGCGTGACGTCGGCGGCGCCGATCGCGGCGGCCGTACCACCGCCCATGCCGATGCCCAGGTCCGCCTCGCCCAGCGCGATGGTGTCGTTGATGCCGTCGCCGACCACCGCGATCGCCCGTCCGGGCTGGTCCTGCCGCAGGCCCCGGACCAGTTCGGCCTTGTCGTGCGGGTCCAACTCGCTCAGCACCTCGTCGATCCCCACCGCGTCGGCGACCGCACGCGCCGGCCCGGGACGGTCCCCGGTGGCCAGGATCACCGTGACGCCGAGCCGGTCGAGCGCCCGGATCGCGCCGGCCGCCTCGGGGCGTACCGAGTCGCCCAGCACCAGCACCCCGGACGGCACGCCGTTCACCGTCGCGAGCACGGCGGTGTCCCCGGCCGCGTCCGCCGCGGACAACGCCGCGCGCAGGTTCGCCGGCAACGACGTCACGTCTTCGGCTCCCGGCCGCAGCACCGCCACCCGCGCCCCTTGGACCAACCCGCGGACGCCCGTGCCGGGTTCGGCCGCGAAGTCGGCGACGGCCGGCAGCGGTCCGACCCGCTCGGTCGCGGCCCGGGCCACGGCCCGACCGATCGGATGCCCGGACGCGGCCTCGACCGCGCCGACCAGGGACAGCAGTTCGCCCGGATCGACCCCCGGGGCGGGCTCGTACCGCAGCAGGCTCATGCCGCCCGTGGTCAGCGTGCCGGTCTTGTCCACCACGACGGCACCGACCCGGCGCAGCCGTTCCAGCCCGGCAGGTTCGCGGATCAATACACCCATCCGGGCGCCGCGCCCGGTCGCGGCCAGGATCGCGGTGGGGGTGGCCAGGCCCAGCGCGCACGGGCAGGCGACCACCAGGACCGCCATCGTCGCGCCGGCCGCGGCCTGCGGGTCACCGCCCGCGCCGAGCCAGAAGCCCAACACGGTCACCGCCGTCGCGAGCACGGACGGCACGAACACGCCCGCGATCCGGTCGGCCAGGCGTTGCGCGTCGGTCTTGCCGGCCTGGGCCTCCTCCACCGACGCGGCGATCCGGGCGAGCCGGGTGTCCGCGCCCACCGCCGTGGCACGCGCGGTGAACCGGCCGCCCTCGTTGACACTTCCGCCGGGCACCGGGTCGTCCGGCCCGACCTCCATCGGCCGGCTCTCCCCGGTCAGGTGGGACACGTCGAGCGCGGATCGACCCTCGACCACGACCCCGTCGGCCGGGACCCGGTCGCCCGGGCGTACCACGAACACCTGACCGACCGTCAAGGACGCGGTGGGCACGGTGACCTCGACCTCCCGGCCGCCCCGGCCCGGGTGCAGTACGGCGGCCTCGTCCGGGACCAGCGCCGCCAACTCCCGTACGGCCGACCCGGTGCGGACCCGGGCCCGCTCCTCCAGTCGGCGGCCGAACAGGACGAACAGGGGTACGGCCACCGCGACTTCGAGGTAGGTGTGGGCCTCGGCGCCGGCCGCGGACGGGAGCAGGTCGACCGTCATCCGCATCCCGGGTTCACCCGCGTCGCCCACGAACAGCGCCCACAGGGACCACCCGAACGCGGCGAGCACTCCCAGACTGACCAGGGTGTCCATGGTCGCGCCCGCGTAGCGCAGCCCGTGCAGGGCCCGTCGATGGAAGGGCCATGCGCCCCAGGTCGCCACCGGCGCGGCCAGCATCAGGCACAACCACTGCCAGTTGGTGAACTGCCACGCGGGCACCATCGACAGGACCAGGACCGGAAGTGCGAGCGCGGCGGTCAGCAGCAGATCCCGCCGACCGCGATCGTGCTCCTCGGCGCCGGCCGGTCGGGCCCGGGTCGGGTCGGGCGTCGGGGCGGTCAGGGTCGCCGAGTAGCCCGCTTCGGTGACCGCCGCCAGCAGGCTCACCACGGGCACCGACGCGGGGTGTACCACCCGCGCCCGCCCCGTGGCCAGGTTGACCGTCGCGCTGACCCCGTCCAACCGGGCCAGCCGCCGTTCGACGCGATGTACGCACGCCCCGCAGGTCATCCCGGACACGGTGACGTCGGTGGTGACCAGTTCGGGCGAGGTGGTCACAGCGCACCGCCGACGGCCCGGAAGGCGGGCACCGCACCGGCCGGTTCGCCCAGTCCCATCCGGCCGTGCCCGCCGCCCTCGTCACCCATCGGCACCGGGGCACCGGGCGGACCGGGCTTGTGCAGGTCGGGGGCCACCGGGCCGGCCTGGCGCCCGACCGCGAAGGCGGCGACGAACAGGATCAACAGGAGGCCGACGAAGCCGAGCACCGTACGGGCGGCCGAGGTCGACCGGGTCGCCCCCGGGGACCAACCCGCGGCGGGATGCGCGGCCCTCGCGAGGAAGGGCAGGCGCCGGAGGCGGCGGCGAGGAGAGTCGGGTCCGCCGGCGAACACGGGCATGAATCGGGCTCCAGGGATCGAACGGCGGGAGGTCGGCTCCGGCGCGCGGGCGGCGCCGCGGTCGACAACGGCGGCACCGGGGACGGACATCGAGGACAACCTTCGAGGAGGGGCATCGGACACGGGCACCGGGGACGGGCATCCGGGTAGTCGGCCGGCGGTGATCGGTGGTTCCCCGAAGGTGCGGATTCCTGAGTGAGAGGTGCGACCGCGCGCGAGGTCGAGTTCGAGGCGGTTGGGCATGGTTTGGGAGATCACTGTACGAGAGCGTTCGAGTCCGGTTCGAGCAGGGTTCGGGAGAAGTTCGGGAATCGGCCGGGCACCCGAGGGCTCCCGCGTACCCGGCAGGTGGGAGCATGAGCGTCACCATGCCTGCCCGGTCAGTGCTTCGAGCCGTTCGCGCCGCGATGTTCGCGGTGATTTGCGTGCTGCTCGCGTTGTTCGGGCACACGTTGATGTCCGACGCGCCGGTCCACTGGGCCGCGCCGGTCGGCGCCGGCGTCGGGATCGCCGTACTGGCGTGGGCCGTGGCCGATCGCGAGCGCGGCCTCGGGGCGATCACGGGCGCGGTACTGGCCGCCCAGGCCGGCCTGCACACGTTGTTCACGCTGGCCCGCCAACCGGCCCCCGAACCGACCGGCGCGGCCCGCTTCCGCGACCAGTGGCTCCAGGTGCTGCTGTGCAACGACGACCGACCCGGCGACGCGCCGACCCGGTCGGTCACCGAACTCCTGGTCCGGATGCGGCTGGACCCCAACCTGGCCGGGCAGTCCCCGGAGGCTGCCGGTTTCGGCCGCCCGCCCTCCGGCGGACACCACATGGCAGGCGCCGGGGGCGGCGGGATGAACCACGACGGCGCGTTGAGCGCCGTCCTGGGCCACGGCGGGACCGGCATGGTCGCCGCGCACGTGCTGGCCGCGCTCGGCTGTGGTGTGTGGCTGCGCCACGGTGAGAAGGCCGTCTTCCGGCTGCTGCGCGTGCTCGCGACGATGGCGGGCACCGTGGTTCTCGCACTGGTGGGCGCCTGGACGTCGCCGGTCACCACCCGCCTGCCGGGCATGCCGCGCGCGGGTCACCGTCGCGAACGCGCCGTACCGAAGTGGGTCTGCCGCCCGCTGCCGGGCCGAGGGCCGCCCGCAGCGCTCTTCGCCTGAGCCGTCCACCCGACCCGCGTGTGTCCGTACGACCCGGCCGTGGTCGCCCCGCTTCGGCGCGGCGACCACCTCCGACGCCGTTCGGCGAGTGCGTGTTCGTGAGTGCCTGTTCGCGCGTATTCGTCCGTGGTCGCCGCGTGTCGCGGGGCCGCGCCCCGACGGGGCGCCGCGCCCGCGTCGGCGCGTGGCGTCCGTGAGGGCGAGTACGCGCCCGCGATCGTGCTGCCCATGCACCGGCGCACGTTCGCGGTGATCGCACGCACCCACCCACACCGCGGGCCGCGACGCCGACCGAGAACGCGTTTGCGTCGCCGTCGGTGGACCCGGGCGTACCCGCCACCCGAGTAGCGCCCGCCGCGCCGACTCGCCGGTCGCCGTGTCCGAACCCGACACCGCGCGCCGAGCGGGCCGGCCGTGTGCCCGGGCGCCATCGGGTGCTTCGCGCACCGCCGTCGAGACCGGGCCCGTGGCTCCCGCGCCGCACTCGGCTCCGGCGGGCGTGCCTCCCACCAACTCGGCGTCGATCCGCTTCCGGCCGATCGATCGCCGCCCGCATGACGAGGACGTGGAACGTGACTTCCCTGCACCCTCCCGGCCGTCCCGGACCCGGAGCCGGCCGACCTCCGACCCTCGATCGACGTCGCGGCCATCGCGCGTGCGTCGGCGGGGTGTGCGATGCATGACCTCGACCTGACCGAGCGGGCCCTGGCGGGCGCCGCCGGAGACCCGGACGCCGTGGACGACTTCGTCCGGGGCACGCATCGCGACGTATGGCGCTTCGTCGCGTACCTGACCGACGTACAGAGCGCGGACGACCTCACCCAGGAGACCTACCTGCGCGCCTGGACGGCACTTCCCCGTTTCACCGGGGCGTCCTCGGTGCGCACCTGGCTGCTGTCCATCGCCCGGCGCACGGTCGTCGACCGCTACCGCGCGGCGGCCGCCCGGCCGAGGACCGCCGCGGTCGAGGACTGGGTCGAAGTCGCCGAGCGCCGCCAGGACACCTCCCGGCCCGGCTTCGAGGAGGGCCTCGCCCTCGACGACCTGTTCGGGGCGCTGCACCCGGCCCGCCGGGAGGCGTTCGTGCTGACCCAGGTGCTGGACTTCGGCTACGCGGAGGCCGCGACCATCGCGGGCTGCCCGATCGGCACGGTCCGATCCCGGGTGGCCAGAGCGCGGAGCGACCTGATCACGTTGCTGCGCGAGGCCGAGAGCGTCGCCTTCGAGACCGGGGAGGAGCATGCCGTGAGCCATCGGCGAGCCTGCTGACGCGGCTGTTCGGGGCGAGGGTCCGCCGGCGGGACCGGTGTGCCCTCGCCCGCGCGATCCCACCCGGCCCTGCGGGCGGTTCGGTGGTGTCGGGTGGGTTGCGCCGTCGGCCTACGCCTTGCGGTCGGCGAGCGCGTACGACGCGACGGCGACGGTGCCGGCCACCGCGAACACCGAGGGCCACGCGCCGATCTTCTTCGCGAGGGGATGCGAGGCGCCGAACCCGACCGTGTACAGCCCGGTCAACGCGGCGGCCGTGGGCGTCCCGGCCCGCTCCCGCCACCCCTTGGCGGCGAACGCCCCGGCCGCCGCGAGCACCGCGCCACCCAACGGGCGCTTCTTCGTATAGCGGGCGACGGCATAGCCGCCGACCAGCCCGCCGGCGGCGACCGCGGCCGTGGGGATACGAGCCATGGGAAACACACTCCTCGGATGGACGAAGGGAGACGACGAGAGACGACGAGAGACGACGGGCGACGACCGGAGACGACAGGATCTCGCCCGATCGGTTCCGGTACGACACGCCACTCGCCGGGCGCCTCGACCGGCGCCCTCACGAACCTAACGCCCCCGAATCCGCGCGCTGCCGCGACCCCGCGCCCACCCCGCGCCCACCCCATGCGCGCCTTCGTGGGCCCGGTGGGCAGATCGGTGTCGGTGCGGGCGGGTAGGGTGCGGCGGTCGGCGGGTCTGTCGCTTGTGGGTGATTCGTCCGCATCGGATGCGTCGGGAGGAGGTCGGCCTTGGAACGGTTTCGGCGAGTCGGATGCGGCACGCGCGACGTGCCGGTCGGCTGCCCGCGACCGGGCGCGTGGTGAGGCCGGCCGCGCCTCGGGTCGCGATGGCACCCGACGCGTACGGCCACGGCGGTCGGCTCCGGCCGTTGCGCGAGGACGGTGTGCCGATCGGGCCCGCCGAGCAGGTCCGCGACCTGGTCGCGGCGATCACCGACCTCGAGGCCGCTCCGGTGCCGCCCAGGTGGGTGTGGGCGTCGGCGGAGAGCGCGTACGCACCGCTGCTGCCCACCCGGGTCGCGCGCTGCCACGACCTCGCGCTGGTCGAGTCGTTGCTGCTCGCGCACGAGGGCCGGTTCGGCGAGCCGCGATCGCTGGGCGCGGCCTGGGCCCGCCTGAAGGGCCTGCCCGTACCGGACGACCTGCCGATCGGCGCCGCCGACGCGCAGGACAGCCTGTTCGTCCCCGACCGGCAGCGGTTGCCCGCCGGCGCCGACGCGCTGGAAGCGGTGGTCGCGGTACACGCCGACCAGGTGCGCCGGATCGACGCGATCGAGGACGCCGCCCGCCGCTCGCGATTCCGGCTGCTGGCCGCCGCCGAGTCGGCGGGCGGACTGGTCGCGGCCGAGATGGCCGCCGACGGTCTGCCCTGGCGGGTCGAGGTGCACGACGCGCTGCTCACCGAACTGCTCGGCCCGCGCCCGCGCGTGTCCGGCGCACCGCCACAACGACTGGCCGACCTGGCCGAGCGGTTGCGCGAGGCGCTCGGCGGGCGGGTGTTCAACCCCGACTCGCACACCCAGGTGATCAAGGCCTTCGCCGAGCAGGGCATCCGGCTCACCTCGACCCGCACGTGGTACCTACGCGACATCGGCCACCCCGCAGCCGACCTGCTGATCAAGTACAAGGAACTCGCCCGCCTGCACGCCGCGCACGGATGGGCCTGGCAGGACACCTGGGTCCGGGGCGGCCGGTTCCGCCCCGAATACGTGGTCGGCGGCGTCGTCACCGGCCGCTGGGCCGGGCGCGGCGGTGGCGCGCTGCAGATCCCGCGGGTGCTGCGCGGCGCGGTCGTGGCCGACCCGGGATGGCGGCTGGTGGTCGCCGACGCGGCCCAGCTCGAACCGCGCATCCTGGCCGCGATGTCCCGGGACGCGGGCCTGGCCCGGTCCGCCGCCGCCGGCGACCTGTACGAGGCGCTGGCCAAGGCCGCGTTCCAGGGCGACCGGGCCAAGGCCAAGCTCGGCCTGCTGGGCGCGATGTACGGCCAGACCAGCGGCGACATCGGGCCGCTCCTGGCCACGTTGCGCCGGCAGTACCCGGACGCGATGGGCTACGTGGAGGCCGCCGCGCGCACCGGCGAGGAGGGCGGCATCGTGCGCTCTCGGCTGGGCCGGACCTGCCCGCCGCCGTCGTCGGAATGGCTGGATCTCGCCGAGGGCGGTACGAGCGAGCCCGCCGCCGACCGCACCGACGACGCCGGCGCCCGCTCGGCCCGCGCCCGTGGCCGCTTCACCCGCAACTTCGTCATCCAGGCCAGCGCCGCCGACTGGGCCCTGTCCCTGCTTGCCGCGCTGCGCCGCCGACTCGCCCGCTACGACTCGGCCCCGGCCGGGCGGCCGCACCTGGTCTTCTTCCAACACGACGAGATCATCGTGCACAGCCCCGCCGAACTCACCGAGGCGGTGGCCGCGGCGATCACCGAGGCCGCCGCCGAGGCACGGGCACTGGTGTTCGGGGACACGCCGGTGTTGTTGCCGCTGATGCCGGCGGTGGTGGGGACGTACGCGGAGGCCAAGTAGGAGCGAGTAGGAGCGTGACCGCGCCTGCGAGCGTCCGGGATTCGTCGGACCGGCGCCGGGCCCGTAACCGCAGGTGGGCCCGGCCCGGGCCGCGGTGTCGCTCGTGCCGGGCGGCCGGATGGGCACGGCATCGACGCGCTCGCATCCGGACCGCGTGGCGTGTACTCGGGCGCGCTCGGCTGCTTCTCCGCGTCCGGCGCGGCCGACCTGAGCGTGGTGATCCGCACCGCCGTGATCCGGGACGGAACGGTCACCGTGGCGCGGGCGGGGCGATCGTGCCGGACTCCGAACCGGTCGCCGAGTACGCCGAGATGTCGCCGAAGGCATGCGCCACGCTGCAGGCATTCCCCGATGCGCGTGGTCGACCGGCATAGGGTGCGAACGGGCCGTTTTGCCCCGATACGCGGAGGCCGTCGGGTGGTGATTCGGCTCGACCTGCGGGATCGGGAAGAGAATGCCGCGCCGAGGACTTCGGATGGAGGGCCGGCCCCGGACCGCCGGCGGTGGAGCGGCCGCGGTCCCGACCACCGTCCCCGGAAACCGACCGAGGACCGACGCAAGACCGACGGAAGGACCGAACTCATGGACGCGCAACGGGCAATCGAGCGAGTCGGCCGGATCGGCGTCTGGCAACACCACGACCGGTACGCCGCCGACGCGGACGCGGCGGGCGCCGCGGCCGAGTTGGAGGAACTCGGCTTCACCGGTGCCTGGATCGGCGGCGCGCCGGTGGACGGGCTGTTCGCGGTGACGAACCGACTACTCGGCGGCTCCCGCCGGCTCGGCGTCGCGTCCGGGATCCTCAACATCCGAACCTTCCCCCACCCGGACACGATCGCCGAGGTGTCCGCGGTCGAGAAGGCCCATCCCGGCCGGTTCCTGCTCGGACTGGGGGTGAGTCACGTCGAGTTGACCGACCATCTCGGCATCGAGTACACCCCGCCGCTGGCCGCGATGAACGCGTACCTGGACGCCCTGGACGCCGACGGCCCGGAGGTCCCGCGCGTGCTGGCCGCGCTCGGCCCGCGCATGTTGCGTCTGTCCCGCGATCGTGCGCAGGGCGCGCACCCGTACTTCACCACGCCCGCGCACACCCGCGAGGCGCGCGAGACGTTGGGCGAGGGGGTGTTCCTGGCGCCGGAGCAGAAGGTGGTGCTGAGCACCGACCCGACGGTCGCGCGGGCGGTGATCCGGGATGCCTCGGCGCTGTACCTCGGCCTGGACAACTACCGGCGCAGCTTCCTCCGGCTCGGCTTCACCGAAGCCGACCTGGCCGACGGTGGCAGCGACCGGCTGATCGACACCCTGGTGGTGTGGGGCGACGAGGAGACCATCGCCGCCCGGGTCGGCGAGCACCTCGCCGCGGGCGCGGACCACGTGGGCATCCAGGTGCTCACCACCGAGCCCGGCCACACCGGTCTGCCGCGCGCGGAGTGGGCCCGGCTGGCCCCGGCGCTGCGCGAGCTCTGATCACCCACCCGACCCGGTGAGGTCGGCGACGAAGGTGCGAAAGACCGTGCGGTAGGTGCTCGGGGTGGTGCCCGTCAGACGTTGGAAGTGGCGGCGCAGATTGGCCGGGGTACCCAGGCCGGTCTGCGTCGCGATCCGCTCCACCGGGTCCTCGGTGCGTTCGAGCAACCATTGGGCCCGCTGGATCCGGGTGCGCAGCAGGTACTGGAGCGGGGTGAGCCCGGTCTCGGCGCGGAAACGACGGGTCAGGTTGCGCACGCCCAGCCCCGCGTGCGCGGCGATGTCGTCGAGGGTGAGCGGGAGCCGGAGGTTGGCCTCCATCCAGCGGGTGGTCGCCGCGACGGTGCTGCCGGGTGGTGTGTAGGCGCTGTACCCCGCGTCGGCGGCGCCGCGGGCGAGGTCGTCGGCCGGGTCGTGGAGGTGCAGGAAGACCTGCCGCTCCGTCTCGATGGCCACCGGCACACCGTGGTCCAGGGTGATCAGATCCAGGCACAGGTCGATGCCTCCCAGCACCCCGGCGGCACTGTGGAAGGGGCCGTCCGCGACCACCGAGCCCTCCGGGTCGACCTCGACCAGCGGGTACCGGCGGGCGAGTTCAGCGGTGTCACGGCGGCTGGTCGCGGCGCGCCGGCCGTCGAGCAGACCGGTCGCCGCGAGCGTGAACGTACCGGTGCCGACCGCGCCGATGCGGCAGCCGCGCGCGGCGACGGCACGAAGGGCGTCGACGACGTCGTCCGGGGGCGCGTCACGAAAGCCCGCGTGGCCCGGCAGCAGCACGGTGTCGCCGTCGTCGAGCCCGGCCAACGTGTCCAGACCCCAGGGGGTCTCGATGTGGAAGGATGCGGGGCCGCCCGTCGCCGTGAAGCCCGGAGCGGTGCAGATCCGCAGGTCGTAGCCGATCCGAGGGTGATGCCGGGCGGCGGTGCCGAACGCGAGTCCGGGCGCGGTGAGCTGGTGCCCGGGGACCCCGTCGAGAGCGAGGACGGCGATCACTGGCATGTCCGGAATCTAGCCGAGGATGACATCGAGACGGCTGTTTGCGTCGGGGACGCGCCACGGAGGATGAGTGGGACGAGGACGGACGCGGGGGACGTCCGACTCGTGTACGGCAGCACCACCATCCTCTCGAAAGGTCACCACATGCCCTCTTCGAACTCTCGGCCCACGCTCGACGCCCGCCCCGAGCGCCGGCGGCGCGGCCTGTTCGCGAAATCGATGGCGGCGGTCGGCGCCGCGGTCGTGCTCGGCGCGACGGCGATGGCCGGCAGCGCGGGCGCCATCGTCAACGGGCAGGACTCGACGCAGCGCTACCCGTTCATGGCGATGGTCCCGGAGGTCGCGGCAGGCATCGACGCCCAGTGCGGGGCGACGTTGATCGACCGGCAGTGGGTCCTCACCGCGGCGCACTGTGTCGATCCCGAACTGCCGATCGTGCTGGAGGGGAAGGTGCGAATCGGCAGCCCGGACCGCGCCACCGGAGGCACGGTCCGCAACATCGACAAGATCGTGACCCACCCGGGCTACAAACTGGACGACCCCAACAAGGACGACCTCGCGCTGATCCGGCTGGACCGCCCGGTCTCCCAGCAGCCGATCAAGATCGCCAAGAAGGCGGGACCGGTCGGTACGCCCACCCGGATCCTCGGCTTCGGCACCACCGTCGACAAGGACATCGAGCACGCGGTGTTCCCCGACCGGCTCCAGCAGTTGGACACCCGCCGCGGCTCCGAGGCGGAGTGCTTCGGCCGCGCCGATGCGACCCGGTTGTGCACGGTCAGCCAAAAGCCCGGGGCCATGGCGTGCTTCGGGGACTCCGGCGGCCCGCAGATCCAGCGCGGCAAGGGTGGCCGCTGGGAGCTGATCGGGACCACATCGGGCGACGGTGACGGCAAGGAGGGCTGCGCGACCGGCCCGGGTCTGTACACCAACGTGACCGTCTACAAGGACTGGATCAACAAGACGATCCGGCACAACCACTGATCCCGAAGACGTGACCCGGCCCGCGCCGGTGGCCCCCGTTCCGGGCCATCGGCGCGGGCCGACCCGGTCCCGTCCGCATCCGCGCCGTCCCCGCGAACGGCGCGGATGCGGATGGGACCGATGTCGAGGCCGAGAACAGGAGAAATCGTCCGGTCGCGGACTAGATTCCAGGTATGTCAGTGATCGCCGTCCTGGCCTCGGAGGGGGTTCCGGGGTCTCAACTCACCACTCCCGGACTGGTGTTCGGGACCGCCTGCCGTGAACATCCCGGTGTGGCGTACGAGGTCCGGCTCTGTGCGGCCCCCGGACTGCGCACCACCGGCGCCCCGGGCTCGCTCCGGATCGACACGCCGTTCGGCCTCGACGGCCTCGCCGACGCGGACGTCGTACTGGTCCTCGGACACGACGGCCATCGCGACGAGCCACCCGCCCGCGTCACGGCCGCGCTCCGCGCGGCGGCGGCGCGCGGCAGCCGGATCGCCGCCGTCGGCACCGGCACGTTCACCCTCGCCGCGACCGGACTCCTCGACGGCCGCCGCGCCACGACCGCGTGGCGACACACCGAGGAACTGGCGGATCTGCATCCGCGGATCGAGGTCGACCCACTGGGCACCGTGGTCGAGGACGGGCCGTTCCTGACGACGGCGGGCATCTTCGGGGGCCTGGACGTCTGCCTGTCCGTACTGCGCCGGGACCACGGCCGGCGGGTGGCGGTCGAGACGAGCCGCGAACTCATCACACCGCTGCACACCTACGCCGACGACGTCCGGGACACCATCGACCGCGAGGTCACCGAAAGCGTCGGTCTGGAACCCACCCTGCGCTGGATGGAAGCCAACCTGCACCGCCCGCTGACCGTCCCCGACCTCGCCGCCCACGCGCGCACCAGCGTCAGCAGCCTCACCCGCCGCTTTCACGCCCACACCGGTCTCAGTCCGCTCCGATACCTGCTCCGCGCCCGCCTGAACGAGGCTCGGCGACTGCTGACCGAAACGGACGTCCCCGTCGAGCGCATCGCGGCCCGAACCGGATTCGGCTCGCCCGCCGCCCTGCGTCGACACTTCCGCGCCCTCACCGGCACCGCCCCCCGCGATTACCGCCGGGCCCACCGCGAGTGTGACCATGGCGGTTCGTGCGAGGAGGTACTTTGACGTCCCGGAGCAACATCGACGAACCCGTCCAGGTCACCGAGTGTCCCGCGGCCCGAAGCCCGGGGCGGGAGGACCGGGATCTCCCGGACACCGACCCGGATCGGGTCACCTGGGCGAACGCGTGTCGGGTGGTGGGCACGCTCGACCACGTCGCGGGCAAGTGGAGTATCGGCATTCTCGTGTCCGTCGCCGAGGGCCCGATCCGCTTCACCGAGCTCGAGCGCATGCTGGAGGGCATCAGCAGACGGGTCCTCACCTTGAATCTGCGCCGGCTGGAGCGCGACGGACTGCTGATCCGCACCGTGTATCCGACCGTGCCGCCGAGGGTCGAGTACACGCTCACCGACGTGGCGCGCGAGCTGACCGTGTCGCTCAGCGGCCTGGTGCGTTGGGCCGATCGGCACGGGCCGAGCATCGAGGCGGCCCGGCAGGTGTACGACCGGGAGCAGGCTGGGCAGGAGTAGCAGGGTCGACGGGGTCGAGCACCGCGCCGGAGCGCGGCGGCGGGGCTCGATGGGCCGATCGGGTCGGATCGGATCGATCGGGTCGGGTGGATCGGGTGGGACGGACGGAGCGAGGAGTTCGATGAACAGCGCGGAGCTACTGGTCGACGGGTTCGGTCGGGTGCGCGAGGTGGTGCACGAGGCGGTCGACGGGCTGACCGCGAAGCAGTTGACCGAGCGGCTGGACGCCGACGCCAACTCGATCGCGTGGCTGATCTGGCATCTGGCCCGGGTCCAGGACGACCACGTCTCGGACGTCGCGGGCCTGGAACAGGTGTGGACGGCGAAGGACTGGCACGGTCGATTCGAACTGCCCTTCCCGGTCCGGGCGATCGGCTACGGCCACGACACCGAGGCGGTGGCCGCGGTCCGGGTCGACTCGGCGGAACTGCTCACCGGCTACTACGACGCGGTGCACGAGCAGACCATCGGGTTCGTGCGCGGTCTGTCGGCCGCGGACCTGGATCGTGTGGTCGACGAGGCGTGGACCCCGGCGGTCACCCTGGGCGTGCGGCTGGTCAGCGTGATCGCCGACGACCTTCAGCACGCGGGGCAGGCGGCGTTCATCCGGGGCATCCTGCTGCGCCGATAGCCCGTGCTCCCGCGGCCGGACCCGGGAGCCGCGCCGGCGCGGTCGGACGCTCGCCGACCCGGTATCCGCATCATCGACTCGTGTTTCGCGCGAGAAGATCGGGACCACTTACTCAAGGATTAGGACGCCCTCTCCCATGAGCCCCGAACCTGCTTCGCACTCGCCGCTGGCCCACGGCGCCGAGTCCCCGGCCGCCGCCCTGTTCGACGCCGTCGGGGCCGCGTACGAGACCGCCTTCGCCGGGTTGCCCGAGCAACTGGCCGCGCTGGACTGGCTGATCGCCGAACTCCCGCCCGGCTCGAAGGTGCTCGACATCGGTTCCGGAACCGGGCGGCCGACCGCCGAACGGCTGGCCGCGGCCGGTCATCGGGTGACCGGGATCGATGTCTCGGCGACGATGGTCGACCTGGCCCGGACCCAGGTCGAGAGCGCGACGTTCGAGCAACTGGACGCGCGCGATCTGGTCGACGACGACGGCGCGTGGGACGCGGTGTGCGCGTTCTTCCCGTTCCTTCAACTCCCCAGGGCCGATCTGGACGCCCAACTGGACCGCCTCGGCGCGCGGCTGGCCCCCGGCGGGCTGCTCGCGTTCGCGACGGTACCGGCCGAGGCGGACGGCGTGGAGATCCTGTGGCTGGGTCACCGGGCGCGGGTGACCAGCCACGGCACCGACGAACTGCTCGTACGGCTGCGCGCGACCGGCCTGGAGATCGTCCACCACGCGGTCACCGTCTTCCGGCCGAACCACCCCGAGGCCGGGCCCGAGGAACAACTCTTCGTTCACGCGCGCAAGTCCGCGTCGGGCTGAGCGCTTGGCCGGGCGACGCGCGGGCGGGGCGGGGCGGTCGTCGGCGCGCGGCAGGCGATCGGTACCGTGGTCCGCGTAGCGGAATGCCGCACTCGTCCGGCGCCGCGCGCCTTGTCCGTTTGCCTCGTCTCGTTCGGGATCCTGTGATGACCATGACCGAACGTGAGGATCCGAGCGGTGACCGGCGCGCCGAGGGTACGGAGAGCGCCGACGGCGCGGCCCGCCCGGGTCGGCTCGCGCCGCCCGAGTGGCTCACCCTGACACTGCGCGCCACCCCCGGTCCGATGCCCAAGGCCGCCGCGGTACGGGCCGCGATCGGCATCGCGGCGCCGCTCGCGGTCGGGGTGGCCGTCGGCGACAGCGCGTCCGGCGCGTTGGTGTCCATCGGCGCGCTCGGCGCGGTGTTCGGGGACACCGCGGACGCCTACCGGCTGCGCGTCCTCAACATCGCGGTGCCGCAGATCGTGGGCGCGATCGGACTCGCGCTCGGCAGCGCGCAGTTCGGCCACGGCTGGTCGGCCGTCGCGATGCTGACCGTGCTCGCCCTGGTCGCCGGGATGATCAGCACGATCGGCGCGGTGGCCTCCGCGTCCGGGCTGAACCTGCTGTTGATGGCGGTGATCGGGGCGGGCCTGCCGATGCCCTCGCCGTGGTGGCGGGCGCCGATGTTGACGCTGGTCGGGGCCGGGCTGGTCCTGGTGATGGCGCTGCTCGCCTGGCCCGCGCGCTCGCGCGTTCCCGAACGGGCCGCCGTCGCCGACGCGTACGACGCGACCGCGAATCTGCTCGCCGCGGCGGGTACCGCCGAGTGGGAGACGGCCCGGGCCGAGGTGACGGCGACCCTCAACCACGCGTACGACCTGCTGCTCGGCCGCCGCGCGGTGGCGCCCGGCCGCAGCCGCGGCATGTCGCGCCTGGTCGCGCTGCTGAACTCGGTCGGCCTGCTGGTCGAGGCGGCCACTGCGGTACACGCCGACGACCGGCGGGTGGGCGAGGCGGACGTGGACACGGTACGGGAGATCGCGGCGGCGGTCTGCGGCGGCACGGTGCCCACCGGCGCGGCTCCGCGCAGCGCCGCGACCGACCCCGCGGACCGTGCGGTCGCCGCCGCCATCGAGCACGCGCACGAGACGTTGTCCGGCGCGTACCGCACCCCCGACCGGGTCGGCCGGCCCGGAACGCTGCCCGAACGGGTGGCCGCCGGCGCGCGGAACCTGCTGGTGTCGGCGGAGTCCTGGCGCTACGGCCTGCGGCTGACCCTGTGCATCGGGGTGGCCCAGGTGCTGGTGTCCGTGGTGGACGTACCGCGCTCGTACTGGGTGCCGCTGACCGTCACCTTCGTGCTCAAGCCGGATTTCGGTTCGGTCTTCTCCCGCGCCCTGCTGCGCGCGCTGGGCACGGCGGCGGGGCTGGTGGTGGCGGGCGTGATCCTGGAGTTCGTGCCGCGTGGCTGGTGGGAGGTGCCGGTCGTGGTCGTGCTCGCGGCGGCGTTGCCGATCCTCTCCCGACGCGGCTACGGCTATCAGACCGCGGTGATCACCCCGCTGATCCTGATCCTGTCCGACCTGCTCGGGCATCAGGGCGTCGGGCTGCTCGCGCCGCGCCTGGTGGACAGTCTGATCGGCTGCGCGATCGTGTTGGTGGCGGGCTACGCGTTGTGGCCGGAGAGCTGGCACACCCGGGTCGGCGCCCGACTGGCCACGGCGGTCGAGGATACCGCGCAGTACATCGAGTGCGCGTTCGACGAGAAGACCGATCAGGCCGCGCGGGCGCGGACCCGGCGGCGGATCTACCGCGATCTGTCCGACGTGCGTACCGAGTTCCAGCGTGCGCTGGGCGAGCCGCCGCCGGCCGGCGCGCGGGCCGCGGCGTGGTGGCCGCTGATCGTCGCGGTCGAGCGGGTGATCGACACCGGCACGGCGGCGGCGGTACACACCGCGCACGGCGCGCCGCCGCCCTCGCCCGAGGCGGCCGCGCACATGGCCGCCGAACTGCGCGCGCTGGCCGCCTCGATGCGCAGCGGTGACGCGCCCGATCGGGCGGCGCGGCCGGCCGCCGCCGAGGACCCGCGCGACGCGCTCACCGACGTGCGCCGGGAGGTCCGCTCGGCACGCTCGATGCTGGACGGGCCGGCAGGCGCGGGGGACGGGAAGGACGCGGGAGGCGGGACGGGCGCGGGCGAGCGGAAGGGCGCGGCGGAATCGGGGGAGGAGAGCGGGTAGGAGAGCGGATGGGATCAGGCGTCAACTGTTGGTTGACGAACCATGATCGTCAACCTATGGTTGACGCATGGAGAATCCTGTGCGCATGACGAATCCGGTGCGGCTCGACGACCTCATCGAGAGCATCAAGCAGACCCATCCCGACGCCCTCCGGCAGTTGTCCGACGCGGTACTCGTCTCGGACCACCTCGGGGAGTTGGCCGACCATCTGATCGGGCACTTCGTGGACCAGGCGCGTCGATCGGGCGCGTCCTGGAAGGACATCGGTACGAGCATGGGCGTCACCAAGCAGGCGGCACAGAAGCGCTTCGTCGCGAAGGCGTCCGGCGAGGCCGACCTCGATCCGAGCCAGGGCTTCGGCCGGTTCACCGACCGGGCCCGCAACGTGGTGGTGGCGGCGCAGAACGAGGCCCGGGCGGCGGGCAACTCCGAGATCGGTCCGGCACACCTGGTGCTGGGACTGCTCGCCGAGCCGGCGGGCCTGGCCGGGCGGGCCCTGGTCGCCCAGGGCGTGACCCCGGAGGCCCTTCGGGAGGCGGTCGTCGCCGTGCTGCCGCCGACCGCCGAGCGGGTACCGGACCTGATTCCGTACGACGCGTCGGCGCGCAAGGTACTGGAGTTGACCTTCCGCGAGGCGCTGCGGCTCGGGCACAACTACGTCGGCACCGAGCACCTCCTGCTCGCCCTGCTGGAGTTCGAGGACGGCACGGGCGTGCTCGCCGGCCTGGGCGTGGACAAGGCCACCACCGACGCGCACATCGTCGCGGCGCTCGCCGCGCTGCTCGCCGGGCAGCAGGGGCAGGAGTCCTGACGCTCGCCGCAAGCTCGGCGTCTCGACCCGCGCGGAGTTGATCCGCCGAGGCATCGCCCCCAACTCCCCGGCGCGGCCCGGGGAGCGGGGCGTCCATCCGGATCGAACACGCGCGAACAAGGGCCGAGTTCGCCGGTGCGTACGCGGCCGAGACGGATCGGCAATGGCCGGCGCCGTGGCCGATCACCCACGAATCGCGGTTCGCGAAGGTGCTCGTGCGCCCGGACGTGGCGGGGCTGCCGGGCCGGCGCGCTCGCGGTCGCACCCGTCGACGAACGCCGGCGCCGCGTCGAGGACACCGTGCCGACCCGCCGGCGAGGAGGGCGCGGCGCGCCGGCGTACTCGCCGTCCGGCGGGTCCTCGTGGGCCGATTCCTCGTCCGATCCGCCGGCGTCTCGCGCGGGCAATCGCGGCGGAGGACGGGAAGCGGTATCGTCCGCGGCCGATCCGTACGGCGCCCGCCGCGGACGGATCCGGATCCCGCGCCCCGTCCTTCGAGCCCATCCCACCGTCCCCACCGCCGACCGAACCGGGCCGGCGTTTGCGGCGCCATGCTCCCGGCGCGGGCGATGCGCCGTATCGTCACGACAACTCGTGAATCGACCGAGAGTCCTCGACGCGTTACGGAGCGCCCCCGCGCGGCGGATCGCCACACCGGGTACGTGGCGCGCCTCACCGTCCGGCCATCGCGCCCGTGCGATCGACGTAACCCCCGACGCCGAGGTGTGTCACGCCGCCGAAACCACCGCTCTCTAGCGTCCGGAACGTGGGCTTCACCCCGCCATGGGCCGAGACCACGTGCGCGCTCCGCGTAACGGCATATCGAGCCTCTGAGGCCCGAACGGCCCGAACGGCCCGAACGGCCCGAACGGCCCGAACGGCCCGAACGACCCGAACAACCCGAACGGCCCGAACGGCCCGAACAACCCGAACAACCCGAACGACGAGGAGGAACGCCCGTGTCGGCAACGGTTCCCCAGGCAGCCGACACCACCGTGCGGACCGTCTGCTCCTACTGCGGCGTGGGCTGCGGCATGCTGCTCGACGTCACCATCGACACCGCGACCGGACGCCGCACCGTGGTCAAGGCCCGTGGTGACAGCAAGCATCCGACCAACCGCGGTCGGTTGTGTACGAAGGGTGCCACCAGCGCCGATCTGCTCGCCGCGCCGGGCCGACTGGGCACTGCCCTGGTCCGGGACGACCGCGGCGCGCCGCCCGTGCCGACCGGCGTGGACGCCGCGATCGGCGCGACCGCACGGCGACTGCGGGAGATCCTGGACGCACACGGGCCGGACGCGCTGTCCTTCTACGTCTCCGGCCAACTCACCCTGGAGGCCCAATACTTGGCCAACAAGCTGGCCAAGGGCTTCGTCGGGACCAACCTGATCGAGTCGAACTCCCGGCTGTGCATGGCCAGCGCGGGCAGCGGCTACAAGCTCTCCCTCGGCGCCGACGGACCGCCCGGCTCGTACCAGGACTTCGAGCACGCCGACGTGTTCTTCGTGATCGGCGCGAACATGGCCGACTGCCACCCGATCCTGTTCCTGCGGATGATGGATCGGGTCCGGGCCGGCGCCAAGCTGATCGTGGTGGACCCGCGCCGCACCGCCACCGCCGACAAGGCCGATCTGTTCCTGCGGATCAAGCCCGGCACCGACCTCGCGCTGTTGAACGGTCTGTTGCACCTGCTGGTGGAAAACGGCGACACCGATCCCGCGTTCATCGCCGAGTTCACCGAGGGCTGGGAGGTGATGCCCGACTTCCTGCGGGACTATCCGCCCGCCCGGGTCGCCGAGATCACCGGCATCCCGGAGGCGGACATCCGGCAGGCCGCGCGCTGGATCGGCGCGGCGGGGGAGTGGACGAGCTGTTGGACGATGGGGCTCAACCAGAGCACGCACGGCACCTGGAACACCAACGCGCTGTGCAACCTGCACCTCGCCACCGGCGCGATCTGCCGACCGGGCAGCGGCCCGCTCTCGCTGACCGGTCAGCCGAACGCGATGGGCGGGCGGGAGATGGGCTACATGGGGCCGGGACTGCCCGGCCAGCGCTCGGTCATGGTGGCCGAGGAGCGGGAGTTCGTCGAGGACCTGTGGGGTGTGCCGCCGGGCACGCTGCGGCCGGAACCGGGTCTGGGCACGGTGGACATGTTCACCCGGATGGCCGCCGGCGAGATCAAGGCGTGCTGGATCATCTGCACCAACCCGGTCGCCTCGGTGGCGAACCGCGCGACCGTGATCGCGGGTCTGGAGGCGGCCGAATTCGTGGTCGTCCAGGACGTGTTCGCGGACACCGAGACCAACGCCTACGCCGACGTGGTGTTGCCGGCCGCGATGTGGGCGGAGACCGAGGGTGTCATGGTCAACTCCGAGCGCAACCTCACCCTTTCCCGGCAGGCCGCCGATCCGGTCGGCGAGGCGCTGCCGGACTGGCGGATCATCGCCCGGGTGGCGAGCGAGATGGGGTTCGCCGACGCCTTCGACTACGACAGCGCCGAGGAGGTGTTCGAGGAGCTGAAGCGGGCGTGGAACCCGACCACCGGCTACGACCTGCGCGGGGTCGGTTACCGGCGACTGCGCGATACGCCCGTGCAGTGGCCGAGTTCGGCTCCCGACGGCCCGGACCGGAACCCGATCCGCTACCTGGTCCAAGACGACACACCGACGGCGGTCGGCCGGCCGCGGTTGCGCTTTCCGAGGCCCGGCGGTCGGGCGGCGTTCTTCGCCCGGCCGCACCTGCCGCCGGCCGAACTGCCGGACGACGACTACCCGATGGTGCTCAATACCGGACGACTACCGCACCAGTGGCACACCATGACCAAGACCGGCACGATCGCCACCCTCAATCGGCTCAACCCCGGTCCGTTCGTCGAGATCCACCCGGAGGACGCACGCGCGCTGGGCGTCGCGGCGGGCGATCGGGTCGAGGTGGCCTCCCGGCGCGGGCGCGCGGTACTGCCCGCTCAGGTGAGCGACCGCGTCCGGCCCGGCGATTGTTTCGCGCCGTTCCACTGGAACGACCGGTTCGGCGAGTACCTCGGCATCAACGCGGTCACCAACGACGCGGTCGACCCGATCTCCTTCCAGCCCGAATTCAAGGCCTGCGCGGTGGCGTTGACCAAGGTGGCCGGGCCGTCCCGAACCGAGTCCGGAAAGGCGCACCCGGTACCGGAGCAACAGCCCGCGGCGTCGCCGGGCGGCGGCGAACCGGCCGGGTTCGGCGATTTCGTGGACCTCGCGCCGCCCGTGTTCACCGACGAGGAACGACGTTACCTGGCCGGGTTCATGGCCGGCGCGACGCGCTCCCTGGCGACGGTCGGAGCCGCCCGCGTCCCGGTGCTGCCGGCGCGCTCCCCGATCGCGCCGGAGCGGGTGACCTGGGTCAACGGGTATCTGGCCGGGATGTTCTCCGGCGCGGACGCCGAGCCGGCGCTCCGACCCGAGCCCGCCCACCGACCGGAGCCGGCGACCGAACCCGGGCCGGCGGCACCGGCGGCGGCGGATGACGACCACGACGTGCTGGTGTTGTGGGCCTCGCAGACCGGCAACGCCGAGGACGTCGCCGGCGCGACCGCGCGCCGGCTGACCGAGGCGGGCCTGCGGCCGAGCGTGGTGGAGATGGCCGACCGCACCCCCGATTCGCTGCCGATCGGCGTGCCCGTACTGATGATCACCAGCACCTTCGGCGACGGTGAGGCACCGGACGGCGGGGCCGGGTTCTGGGCCGCGCTCGCCGTGGACGGGCGGCCCCGGCTGGACGGGTTGCGCTACGGCGTGCTCGCCCTCGGCGACTCCGGCTACAGCGACTTCTGTGCGCACGGGCGGCGGCTCGACGAGCGGTTCGCCGAACTCGGCGGCACCCGGATCACCCCGCGCGCCGATTGCGAACCCGACTACGAGCGGACCGCCGCGCAGTGGCTGGAGCGAGTGGTCGCGGCCCTGACCGGCGATGGCGCACCGGGCTCGCCGGCCGCGGACGCGGCCGGCCCACTCTCGACCACCGCCGTGCCGCCCGCGCCCGCGAGTGCACCTCCCACCGCGCCGCCCGCCGGCCTCGGCTACTCGAAGGCGACGCCCTTTCCCGCTCCACTGATCGGCGATCGGCTGCTCGGGCTGCCCGGATCCGCCAAGGAGGTGCGGGAGTTCGTCTTCGACGCGCGCGGAGGCGGCGAGCAGGCCGCCCTGGAATACGCGCCGGGGGACGCGCTCGGGATATGGCCGGTCAACCACCCCGAGACCGTGGCCGAGTGGCTGGCCGCGACCGGTCTGGACCCGACGGCGCCGATCACCCTGCCCGACCTGGGCGAACTACCGCTCGGCGAGGCGTTGCGGACGCGGTTGGAGATCACCCGGATCACCCCGGAACTGTTGCGGTTCGTCGCCGATCGCACCCGCGACCGGGACCTGGCGCGGTTGCTCCGCGCGGACAACCGGGGCGAACTGGCCAAGTGGAGCTGGGGTCGACAGGCGGTCGATGTCCTGGAAGCCTTCCCGATCCGTGCCGCGGCGGACGAATGGGCCGGTGTGCTTCGCCGGTTGGAGCCGCGGATGTACTCGATCTCGTCCAGCCCACTGGCCCACCCCCACGAGATTCGGATCACGGTGTCGGTGGTGCGCTACCGCAACGAGGCCGGCGCCGTGCGCAAGGGGGTGTGCTCGACCTATCTGGCCGAGGCCGCCGCGGCCGGCGGTCCGGTGTCGATCTTCGTCCGGCGCGCGCCGCACTTCCGGCCGCCGGTCGACCCGCTGGCACCGGCCATCATGGTCGGCCCGGGCACCGGGGTGGCGCCATTCCTCGGCTTCCTGGCCGACCGCGAGGCACGCGGCCACCCGGGCCCGAACTGGCTGTTCTTCGGCGAGCAGCGCCGGGCGACCGACTTCTACTACCGCGACGAGCTCGCCGAATTCCGGCGCACCGGCCGACTGGAACGCCTCGACCTGGCATTCTCCCGCGACCAACGGGCCAAGATCTACGTCCAGGACCGGATGCGTGAGCACGGACCCAGACTGTGGGACTGGCTCCAACGCGGAGCGCACTTCTACGTCTGCGGCGACGCGGGCCGGATGGCCAAGGACGTCGACCGCGCGCTGCGCGAGATCGCCACGGCGCACGGTGGCCTGTCCGAGGACGACGCCGAGGCGTACGTGCGGCAACTCGCGGGCGAACGAAGGTACGTCCGAGACGTGTACTGAGGCGACCTCCACCTGCCGCGGTCAGGCGGCCTCGTCGGGTCGGGCGTCCTGCGCCGCCAGTGCGCGCCGGGCCACGCCGATCGCCCGAGGATCCCAGCCGGGGCGCGGCACCGAACCAGCGCGACCGTGTCGGACGCCCCGACGCTCAGGTCGACGCCGTCCAGGACCGGGCGGGCGGTGTGCGGGAGCCGCAGCCGCAGCCCGCGGATGTCGAGTGTGCTCACCGCCGCCTCCCGGCTACTCGGTCGGCCCAGCGCTCGCCGACGACGTTGAAGGCGACAACGGTCAGGACGATCACCACACACGGGACGATTGCCGAGAGCGGACAACCGCTCTGGATGGCGGATTTGCCGTCGAAGACCATGCGTCCCCAGTCGGGGGTGAGGGCGGGCACGCCGAGGCCGAGGAAGGACAGGCCGGCCAGGTCGATCAAGGCGTACCCGAAGTTGACGGTGGACTGCGCCGGCACCACCGGCGCGATGTTGGGGATCACGTGCCGCAGGCAGATCTGCGCCCCGGAGTGGCCCTGCACCTTGTACGCGGCGATGTAGGGGCGTTCGCGTTCGGCGAGCACGAGCGAGCGGGTCAGCCGACTCACGTTACGGGAAGTACGCGATCGCCAGCGCGACGACCGGTGCCATCAATCCCTCGCCGTTCACCGACACGATCAGGATCGCCAGGAGCAACCCGGGAAAGGCGAGGGTGAGTTCCGACCCGCGCGAGAGCAGCGAGTCGAGCAGGCCGCCGCGCCATCCGGCGGCGACACCGACGGCGGCGCCGAGCAGCGTGGAGAACACCACCACCGGCGCGGGCCGGTGGGGTGGGCCGTGGGGTGGATGGCCGCGACCTTGATCGCCCTGGCGGCGTTCCGGAACTCGGTGCCGGGCGAGTGGGTCGCTCAGACGCGTTCGAGTGCGCGGTGGGGTGGCGCGGGCAACTCGACGGCGATCGCGTCGCCGGGCCGGATGTCGCCACCGGTGCGCACGATGGCCATGATGCCCGCCTTGCGGACGATGCCGCCCGCCTCGTCGCGGCCGACGACGGCGTTGAGCAGGCCGTCCTGGAAGGCGTTGATCTGCGGACACGGGTTGCGCAGCCCGGTCACCTCGACCACGGCTTCGGCGCCCAGGCGCAGCAGCGTCCCGGTGGGCAGACCGAGCAGGTCGACCCCGCGGGTGGTGACGTTCTCGCCCAACTCGCCCGCCGCGACGGTGAAGCCGGCCTCGGCCAGTTCCTCGAACAACTCGGCGTGGATCAGGTGGACCTGACGCAGATTGGGCTGCGTGGGGTCGGCCGCGACCCGGGAACGATGTTGCACGGTGACCCCGAGATGGGCATCGCCCTCGACTCCGAGTCCGGCCAACAGCCGAATGCTCTCCACATTCGCCTTCGTGAACCGATGCTCCGCTTCCCGGCTCACCGCCACCACACGCGCGCCCACGCCCACACCCACTCTCCCGAGTCTCGATTCGATACCCACGACCCTAGGGCCCGGGCGCCCACGGGACACGAGAGGGCGTCGGGGCGGTACGTCGGTGCGTAGGGTGCGGGCCGTCGGGTGTCGGTGGGCGTGGCCGCGTCGGCGTGGTTCGGAGACGTGTGGGTCGTGGGTCGGCGTGGGTCCGGTTCGCGTGGGCGCGAGCGGGAAGTGGCCGGTGGGGGCGGCGCGGGATCCGTGACGCTCCATCGTGGGTGTCGGCCCGGCCGCCCGGGGTGGGTGTGGGCGTCCCGTGGTTTGGGTGGGTCGTGGGTGTCGATCCGAGTGGTCAGGGTGTGGTTGTCGTGCCCAAGGCCAGGCTTACGCCGGTGCGCTCGAACCAGCCGGTGACGCGGGATCGGGTCGTGCGTGTGGCCACCGCGTTGACCGCCGAGGTGGGGTGGAGGGCTGGACGATCCGGAGTCGGGCCACCGCGCTCGACTCGTGGCCGCAGGTGCTCCAGCACCACGTGGGTGATCGGGACGCGGTGGCACACGCGGTGGGCGAGGAGGTCGTGGCCCGCTTCCCGGTGCTCGATCCCGATCTGCCGTGGCGGGAATGGTTCCGCGAGTTGTTGTTGGCCGCCCGGCCGATCCTGCGCGCCTATCCCGGGGTCGCGCGGCGGCTCGCGCTGCGTGGGCCGAACGTGCCGGCCGCGCTGCCGATCATCGACCACGGTGTCGCGCTGCCGGCCCGCAGCGGCCTGGGCGTCGAGGCGATGGCGGCTTACCACGTGCTGTTCGCTGGGGCGATGTCGCCGATCGCGATCGAGGACGACCGTTCCGCGGCGGGGGTGTGTCCGCATTGGACATGAGCGAACTCTGCGAGCAACCGGCCGCCGGCGGCCAGGGTCTGCGGGCCTTCGCCGCGACGCCGGCCCACCTGCGCCAGGGCCCCGACGAACGCGAGGCGTACGCCCTGCACATCTACACCCAGACCCCCGATCGATCCCTGGACGGCATCGCCGCGCGCATCGAGGCCCTGGCCGCCAGCGCAGAACCACCACTGGCCCCGTTCCCCTCCTGACACACGGATGACCGTGAAGCGAGCCGGACCGGCAACGGCACCTCGGCCGCAGAATCGTTTTCAGCGAACTCGGCGCGGAGGGCACGTTCGCGGCCGCCGTGCGCTCGACAGTGCGGCAACAGCCCTGGTGGGACGCTCGGTCGGGTTGTGGCGAGGGCTCGGAAGGCGGCCGGCCGGGCAGCCGATGGCGGGGAGTGACAAGAATTACAGGTGTCCTTCGGCGCTGAAATGGGGTGATTTACGACTGCCTTCGCATCGGTACGGCGCTATCCGATCGACCCTCGTACGCGCCTCGACGATTCGGTGAAACGGCGCGTCGCACGATAGGCATGGGGCACTCCCGCCCCGGCCGAACGATGCACTGTCGCGGGTGGGAGTCGCCAGTGGGACCCGGTCCCGACGATGCGTCCATGGAGGATTCCGATGCGTGCCCGCACCCCGCGTGAACTCGCGCAACTGCCCTACGCACACCGCCTCGTGGCGTTCGAGGGCGAACTCGACCGGGACGGCGACCACGAACTCGCGCACTTCGACGGCGATGCCTTCGTGGAGGTGGAGGGCGGCGGCTCCGCGTTCACGTCGTCGGCGTTCTCGGCGGTCACGTTCACCGGCGGCCGGTACCGGCGGGCCCGGTTCGACGACGTGTGGCTGCACGGCGCGCGCGTCGTGGGGGTCGACTTCGCGGAGACCGCGTGGATGGACGCCGAGTTCACCGCGTGCGTACTGGCCGGGACCGAGGTCTTCGGTGCCACGATGCGGCGGGTGGTCTTTCATCAGTGCAAGTTCGACTCGGTCAACCTGCGGCAGACCAAGCTGCGCGAGGTCACCTTCGTGGACTGCCTGCTCCGCGACGTCGACTTCGCCGGCGCGACCCTGACCGACGTGGGCTTCCCCGGCTCGACCCTGGAGCGGGCCCGCCTGGACGGCGCCCGAATGACCCGGGTCGACCTGCGCGAGGCCGGCGCCCTCGACATCGCGTCCGGCCTCGAAGCGCTACGCGGCGCCACCATCAACACCGCCCAACTCCTCACCCTGGCGCCCGCCTTCGCGCATCTCCTGGGCCTGACCGTCAAGGACCACTGACGGCCCCACTCCCACCCACCACGCCGCCCCCGGCACCACCGCCGCAGTCGCCCGCCCTCACGCACCGCACTGCGCTTGAGACCGGGTCCGGTCCGCGCCGATGCCCGACGCCGCCGCGCACCGGCCCGCCGTCGTGTGGACCGTGCTGCTTCGCCGCATGAGCCGCGCCCACGAACGGCCCGGCCACGCACTCCGACTCGGCCATAAGCGCACCGCGCCCTCAGCGCCACCGCCTCGCCATCCGTCGGAGGCGGCCCACCCGGTTCCGCGCCCGGCCCCGCTTTCCGCTCCGCGTCGCGCCCGACTCCGCCCCGCAGCCACGTTCAGGCCGCGTCCCCGGCCGCGGCCGCCCGGGCCTCCGGTGCGACCGACATGTTCTTCCCGCTGGGCACTTCGATCGGCGTCGCCGCCGCCGGCGCGCTGCTGACCGCACGGGTGGGGGACGAACTGGGCGGCGACGTGCCGGCGCGCGGCGGGGTGCCCGAGGGCGCCGTCGACCAGGCTCGGGACGGCGTGGTCTCCGGCCGGTTCGAGCCGCTGTCCGAGCATCCGGCCGCGCTGGACAGCGCCCGCGAGGCGTTCACGGCGGGCCTGGCACAGATGTGCCTGCTGATGTCCGTCCTGGCGTTCGCGGCGGCGGTGTTGTGCACGTGGCTGATCCGGGACGGGGACCGGCACGAGCCGCGGGAGGCGAAGACGGGCTGAACATCCTGGGGCCCCGCTCGCCGGTCCGGTCGGCGGGCACGTGCGGAAGTCCGGGCCGGCCACCGACCGGGTGACCGGGCGGTGGCCGGGCGCGTCCACTCCCACGCGGCGGCGGCCGTCGACGATGATTATCGTTGGCGGCCCCGGCTGCCCCGCAGGCGGCGCGACCTGTGAGGATGTCCGCTTGTGGGGGAGGCGACAGTGGGCGAGCCGCACAGGCCGGACCGGACGGACGCGCGGGAAAAACCGCCGGCCGATCCCGGCCTGCCGCTGCGCCCGCGCGGGATGGTGGACCTGCGCGGACGCGAGCGCGGGCCCGCCGTATTGGGCTACCCGAGCGACTCGGTGGTGGTGGTCTCCGGGCTGCCCGGCAGTGGCAAGAGCACGTTGCTGCACCGCTGGTCCCGATCGGCGACGGTGATCGACCCGCGCACGGTGCACGTCGAATATCAGACCCGGATGCCCGGCTGGCTGCCGTACGCGGTCTATCGGCCGTGGGTGCGACTGCAACACGTGCGGCGGCTGCGCACGCAGGTGCGCGGCGGCGGACCGGTGCTGGTGCACGACTGCGGCAGCAGACCCTGGATGCGCCGCTGGCTGGCCCGATCCGCCGGCCGACAGCGGCGCGAACTTCACCTGGTACTGCTCGCGGTGGACGCGGCCGACGCGCTGGCCGGCCAGGAGCGGCGCGGGCGCTGGGTCCCCGGGCGGGTCTTCGACAAACACCGGCGCGGTCTGGCGCAGTTGTTGCTGGCGCTGTCCGTACAGGGCGGCGCGGTCGTACCCGAGGCGGCCTCCGTCGTCCTGCTCGACCGCACCCTGCGCGAACACGTGATCGCGCTCGAGTTCGGCCCGGGGCGGACCCCTCGCCCGCTGCCGGGGCCGGTGCCGGAGCCCACCGAACCACCCCCGATTCTGCCCACCACCACAACCACCCGCGTGATCACCCGGCGGGGCCCGCGCACACCCGAACCGACGCCGTGAAAGCGAAGCCCACGGCGGACCCGGGCGGCCGGACTCACTCCGAGGAGATTTCCCGGGGGCGCGACACCGCGGCTCGGTAGGCCGGGCTCTGGTCGGTCACCCGATCGCGGTGACTGAGGTCCTTCCGGGGCGTTCGCAGCGCCTCGGACGCGGGCGTCATGGTCAACCCGAGCTGCTTCGACGAAATACGCGCCCCCACCGGGCGGAGCAGAAAGCTCTGCCGCTCCTGCGAGAACTCTTTGGTCTGGGTATACCCGTCGACCAGGTCCCGCTGCATCGTGAATTTCCTCAGGTCCTCCGGCGCGAGCGGTACACGATTCTCTTCCATGTACCGAACCGCAAAGTCGACGGCCGGTTTGAAGGGCACCAAAAGGCATTTCGCGCCTCCGATGAAGCCACCCTTCGTGAGGCCGGCACCGTGTTCCATGAAGGCTTTGCCGATGCCCATGAAGTCACTGTCGTCAAGGACCACGTCGCGGTACTGGGTGAATTCACCGCGACCGTTGAGCGGGCTGTACACCCGAGTCTGGTAGTGCCGCTCCTGTGGATTCTCCCGCTTGTACTCCGCCAGGTGGAAGGCCGTGCACGTGTCCCAGTCGGTGCCCGCCATGAGAATGTGGGTGTTCGGCGTTCGGTACAGGGCGCCGAGCGGGGAAGCCTCGCCCAAGTGACTGCGCGGGTCGTGACCGTCGACAATTTCGCGACCACGTTTCCCGATGGCGGCAAACGACGTCTGTGGATGTCTGCTGCGAAATCCGCGCCGCCGGATCACCTCGGTCAGGAAGCCGACCTCCTCCGACGGGGTGGTTGCGGGATCGAAAGCGGGCAGGGCGGCTTCGATGCGGGCGCGCTCCTCGGGGGTCTTCCCCTCGACCGCGGCCCGATAGGCGTGCGAGGTCAGCGAGTTCCAGGAGGTGAAGGTCGGTACGGCAAGGGTGGCGTCGCGTCCCAGGCCGTCGACGACCCCGTCCACGACGACCTTCGCCATATCGGCCTCGGGGCCCGACCGTACGACACCGGGACCCGCACCGTCACGACCGCGGGTCGCTTCCCGGGCGGACAGGGGCTCCAGAAAGGCTCTGAGCGATGAATGCAGCAAAATCGTGCGGTCGGGCGGGATGTCACGAAGCAGGTACCGCGTATCCTCGGCGATGCGCTCTGGAGTGAGATCGAGGACCGACACAGTTCCACACCTCTATCGTGCCCATCCGGGGTTCGGCGCGTGCGGCGATCACTCTCCCACGGGAGTCGTCGCGCGGGAAGAGCCGACCACGGGCCATGCTCGGCGGCGCCCGAGGACACCCGCCGCGCGACGGGAACAGACCTGCCACGAAGCGCCGTTGGGCGTGCTCCCGGTGCTCCCGGTGCTCCCGGTGCTCCCGGTGCTCCCGGTGCTCCCGGTGCTCCCGGTGCTCCCGGTGCTCCCGGTGCTCCCGGTGCTCACCGAGCCAAGAGGTGCAACTGCCGGTGCACGTCGCCTACCTCGTCACCGCGAGGGTGGCCAGCGCCGCCGCCCCCACACGCTCGGCCCGGCGCGCCTTCGCCTCGGCCCGGCGCGCCCGCCACCCCGCCTGCCGCACTCGTGCCTGCTCCGCGCCGGCGAGGATCTCGCGCTCACGTGCCTTGAACATGTCGTACTCGACCATGACCCGCTCCCGTTCCTCCGACCCGGTGCGTCCGGCTCGTGGTCACAGCCTCGCGGGCCAGTCGGGTCGCCGACATCGGGCGGATGCCGCATCCGCCGGGCCACTCCCGCCCGGCGGGTGCCTAAGGTGGCTCAGGCATCCCTGGGACAGGTGTCGCTCGCCGGGGCCACGTTGCACCGCGGCCCGCGGCCGGATGGGCCCGTCGAGTCGGCGACGGACGAACCGACCGGCGACGCAGCGCTCAGCGGGTCGTCGCCGCCAACCCCAACTCCCGTTCACCCAGCGGCGCGAAGAACGCCGCGACCTCGGCCGGACCGACCTGCGCCAACGTCGCGGGCGACCAGCGCGGATCACGGTCCTTGTCCACCACCTGCGCGCGGATGCCCTCGACCAGGTCCGCCGTGGCCAGCGACGCGCACGAGACCCGATACTCCTGGTCCAACACGAGAGCCAGCGAATCCAACTCCCGGGCCCGGCGCAGCGCGGCCAGGGTGACCTTGAGCGACGTCGGCGACTTCCCGGCGATCGATTCGGCGGCCTCCTTCGCGGCCGGCTCGCCGCTGCCGAGCAGCCGGTCCATGATCTCCTCGACGCTGTCCGCCGCGTAGCACGCGTCGATCCACTCGCGCCGCTCGGCCAGTTCGCCCGCCGGCGCGATCTCGGCGTGGCGTGCGGCGGCATCGGCCGGGTCCTCGGCGGCGAGCGCGTCGAGCAGCGCCGGCAACCGGTCGACCGGTACGAAGTGGTCGGCGAGCCCGCACAGGATCGCGTCGGCGGCGCCGATCGGCCCGGCGGTCAGCGCCAGATGCGTGCCCAGTTCGCCGGGCGCGCGGGAGAGCAGGTAGGTGCCGCCGACGTCGGGCACGAAGCCGATCCCGGTCTCCGGCATGGCAACCGTCGAGCGTTCGGTGACGATCCGGACGTCGCCGTGTGCGGAGACGCCGACGCCGCCGCCCATCACCACGCCGTCCATGATCGCCACGTAGGGCTTCGGGTAGGCCGCGATCCGCGCGTTGAGCAGGTATTCGTCCCGCCAGAACTCGCGCGCCGCGTGCCCGCCCACGAGTGCGTCGGCACGGATCGCCCGGATGTCGCCACCCGCGCAGAGCCCGCGCTCGCCGGCTCCGGTCACCAACACCGCGGCGACCTCGTCGTCGCCCGCCCATTCCGCGAGCGCGGCGTGCATCCGGCGCACCATCGGGTGGTCGAGCGCGTTGATCGCGCGCGGGCGGTTCAGCGTGATCCGTCCGAGTCGACCCGCCGGGCCGACCCGATCGACCAGCACCGTGTCCTCGTGCGGGCTCTGCGCTTGCGGCGTCATCGTGCGGCTCGTTCCCTTCGCGGTCCGTGCTCCCGGAAGATCCGGTACGCCTCGCACGCTACCCGGCCGCCGCCCCGGCGGTTCGTAGCGGGCTCTCGGTCTCTCTCGAACCCTTGGATTCTCGGGCCCGGACGGCCCGGCCCGGCGACATGCTGGGCCGCTGCGGCCCGTCGGCGAGCTACGCCCGCCCGCTCGGCGCCGCCGATACGTACCTCCTCGTCGGCGACGAGACCGCGCTGCCCGCGATCGGCTCGATCCTGGCATCGCTGCCGGCGGGCGCTCGCGCGATCGTGTACGCCGAGGTGGCCGACGCGGCCGAGGATCAACACTTCGCGAGCCGAGCCGAACTCACCGTGCACTGGCTGCATCGCGGCGAAGTCCCGCCCGGGGACCGCGACGTGCTGTTGGGCGTGGTGCGCGGTGCGGAGCTGCCCGGCGGCTCGGTGCGGGCCTGGATCGCGGGCGAGGCCGGTGTGGTGCGGGCGCCGCGCCGACACCTGGTGGACGAACGCGGCCTGGCCAAGGGGCGGATCGAGTTCGCGGGCTACTGGCGACCGCGGCTGACCCAGGACGACGCGCCGACGGAGGAGGACCTGGCCGAGGCGCACGAGCGTTCGGCGGACGCGGCGCGGGCGGGCGACTCCGCAGCGATCCGGCCGGTACGATCCGCCCGCCCGTCGCGGCCCGCGCCTACTCCGCCGCAGGCCAGTTCGGGGCTCGTCCGGCCATGGCCACCACGCGGTCGAGCAGCGGAGCGTCGGCAGGCAGCGGCACCGCGCGGGCGAACAGGCCCTGGGCGTCCACGGGGGCGTCGACGGAGTGGTCGGCGTCCGGCGGCGGGGTGAGGAAGGCCAGGGACGCCTCCAGGTTCGCGGTGTCCACCGTGTAGTCCCGGCCCAGCGCGCGGGCCAGGTCCCAGCCGTGCAGGACGAGTTCGTTGTGTGCGACCAGGCCCATGATCTCGGCGGGCAACGTCACGCCACCGGCCTGGGTCTCGCCCTCCCACGCGTCCGGCTTGCGCCAGGCGTCCACCATCTCGGGCAACTGCCGAGACAGCAGATCGCGCCACCGCGGATCCAGGGCGGGCATCGTGCCACCGGGTGCGGTCTGCGTCGACGGGCCGAACTCCTTGCGCGCCGCGTCGCGGAACGCGGCGGTCAGCCCGACCAGGTGGGAAAGCAGATCCCGGATCCTGTATTGCGTACACGGCGTCGGATCGTCGAGTCGTTCGTCCTCGATCCCGTCCGCGAGCCGGGCGATGGTCGCGGCCGGCGATTGCAGGTCCAGTGTCATGGGGTGACTCCTCTGCGGCGGTGCCGCGCGTCGTCGTTCGATTCCGGTCCGAAATCCACCGCGGGTCCACTACGAGTCCAGCGGGTCCTCGAGGGGTGGACTCGAATGGTCGGAAGAACTCATCGCGATCGGTCGGGAAAACTCATCGCGATTACCCGACCGCGACGACGCGCATGCCGCTGTTGCCCGGGACGGGCGCGCCGGCCGGACTCCCGTACCGGCCGGCGCGCCACCGCGGGGTCAGCTCGCCGTCGGCTCGATCCGGTGGGTGATCCGGCGTACGGCAGGCGCCGAGACGATCTGGACGACGCCGGTGCCGGGGATGTCCAGGTGTGCGAACCCGCCCTCGAAGGCGACCCGGGCGTTCGGCACGAAGACAGTGGACTCGCCGTCGGCGCCGATCACCGGGTAGCCGTCGACGAGCTCGACGGACGCGTCCAGCCAGGTGCGGTGCGAGGTCATGCCTGCACCTCCGGGAAGTCCAGCTCCGGCCGGGCCAGGTGGTTGTAGTAGTTGGACAGCGTGTTCAGCGCGATGTGCGCGACGATCTCGGCCTGTTCGGCCTCGGTGACCCCGGCCGCGCGGGCCGCCGCGCGGTCCGGCTCGGCGACCCGGCCCCGGGTGCGCAGGATCGCCCGGGCCAGGCCCAGGACGGCGTCGGTGTGCGGATCCGCGTCGTGCCCGTCGCGGGTGGCCCGCAGCTCCTGCTCGGTCAGCCCGATCAGGCCGCCGCGGAAGGAGTGCGCGCTGACGCAGTAGGTGCACTCGTTCTCCTGGGCGATCAGCAGCGCGAGCTGCTCCCGCAGGCGCGGTGGCAGCACGCCTCGGGTGAGGTGGTCGCGCATCGCGAGGTAGCCCTCCAGCGCGGCCGGGCCGCTCGCGAGCGCGGCGTACAGGTTCGGTACCCGGCCGAGTTGGCGGGCGACCCGGGCGAGGAGTTCCCCGCCGTCGGTCTCCTCGGCGGCGACCGCCGGGGGTGTGGTCGTGGTGGGTGTGGACGACATGCGGACTCCCGAGAGCCTCGAAACCCAAACGGTACCGATCGGTGCCGTTTCGCAGACGGTACTGATCGGTACCGTTTTCGGTCAAGAGGAGTTAGGATCCGAACGTGCCCGTCAACGCCCGCGACCGCCTGCTCGCCACCGCCGAGGAACTCTTCTATGCCGAGGGCATCCGTGCCGTCGGCGTCGAGCGCATCCTGGCCGAGTCCGGCGTGGGCCGGGCCTCGATGTATCGGCACTTCCCGAGCAAGGACGACCTCGTGGTCGCCGTCCTGGAGGCCCGTGACCGGCGGTGGCGAAGCTGGCTCGCCGAACGGGTCGAGGCCCTGGGCGGGCATCCGCTCACCGTCTTCGACGCGCTCGCCGAGCGCTTCGAGCGGGAGGACTTCCGGGGCTGCGCGTTCATCAACACGATGATCGAGTCGGCCGACCCGGACAGCCCGGCACATCGGGTCGCGGCGGCCCACAAGGAACACGTGGTCGACTACCTGGAACAACTCCTGACCGCCGCCGAAATCGCCGAACCGGCCGTCCAGGCAAGCCGATTCGCCCTCCTGATGGACGGCGCCATCGTCACCGCGCTCCGCGAGCGCACCCCGGCCCCGGCCACTCGGGCCCGCCACCTGGCCCACGCCCTGCTCGCGGCCGTCCCGCCCGCGACATGAGCCCGCGCCGCGCCCCGGTGCAGGGGCGGCGCGGTACGGGCGGTGCGGGGCGCGCCGTGGGTGCGGCGCAAAACAGGCGCGACACGCCGCGACCCGGCGAAGGTTTCCGGGGCGCGGCGGCCGATCAGTCGGTCGGGGTGGGGGCGACCGCCGCCAGTTCGGCGACCGTGCCGGACATGACGGTGCGCAGGTGCCGGGTGATGTGCTCGATCGGCCAGTCCCACCAGGCCAGTTCGAGCAGACGGGTGATGTCTTCGGGACTGTGTCGGGTGCGGATCGGGCGGGCCGGATTGCCGCCGACGATCGTGTAGTCGGGGACGTCGTCGACCACCACCGCGCCCGAGGCGACGATCGCGCCGTGGCCGATGCGTACGCCCGGCATCACGGTGGACCGGTAGCCGAACCACACGTCGTTGCCGACCACCGTGTCACCGCGACCCGGGAGGCCGGTGATCAGGTCGAAGTGCTCGGCCCAGGACCCACCCATGATCGGAAAGGGAAACGTCGAGGGGCCGTCCATCCGGTGGTTGGCGCCGTTCATGATGAACCGTACGCCCTCGCCCAGCGCGCAGAACCGGCCGATCACCAGTCGATCCGGGCCGTAGTGGTAGAGCACGTTGCGGGTCTCGAACGCGGTGGGATCGTCCGGGTCGTCGTAGTACGAGAATTCCCCGACCTCGATCAATGGCGACGTCACCAACGGCTTGAGCAGCACCACGCGCCGCTGCCCCGGCATCGGGTGCAGCACGGTGGGATCGGCGGGTGGCAGCGCGTTCACGTGATGTACTCCAAGGTCTCGAAGTCCTCCGCGGGTCCGTCACTCGAAAACGGGAGGCGGATTCCCGGTCCGGTCCGGTGCCAACCCCGCAGCGGCCGGCCCCCACCCGCCGACCCCTTCGGCTATTCGTAGCGGTACTTGAGCGAGTCCGCCTCCGCCTGCCGGATGTCCTCGATGGTCAACCCGGGCATCCGCAGTTGGGCCAGCGTCACCTCGGCGGAACTCGGCTGCGCGTCGGCGGGCAGCCAGCCCTCCGGCTTCCAGGCCGAACTGCGCAGCAGTGCCTTGGGGCAGTGCGGGTAGACCTCGTCCACCTCGACCACGAGGGCGCTCACCGGCGGCTTGCCCACGGGGGTCAACTGCTCCAGCAACTCCGGCCGCGCCGACACGCACGCGCGGCCGTTGGCGCGCAGTGTGGTGGTGCGCCCGGGAATCACGAACAGCAGCCCGACCCGGCCGGTCTCCAGCACGTTGTGCAGCGTGTCCAGGCGCTTGTTGCCGGTGGCGTCGGGGATCACCAGGGTGCGGTCGTCCAGCACGGTGACGAAGCCGGCCGGGCCGCCGCGCGGGGTCACGTCGCAGCGGCCCTGCGCGTCCGTGCTGGCGACGAAGACCAGCGACGCGCAGCCGACCAGCGCGCGGGTCTTCTCGGTGAGCCGGTCCATCTCCTTGGCGGCCGCGGCCGCGCCGGGTTGTTCGTACAACTCGCGCAGACTCGTGACGTCGGCTATCGCGTCCGCGCGCAGTGCGTCGAACAGCCCGGTGTCGAAGCGTCCCTCGGCGCCGGCCGCGTCGTCCGAGGTGCTGCTTTCCGTGCGTGTGCTCATGGAACCCACCCTAGGAGAGGCCCCGACCGCCGACCGGGCCCGGGTTCCCCGTGGTCCACGGGCCGGCGGTCCGCACCCACCCGACTCGGCCCACCACCCGGCGCCGGAAATGGTGGACTTCCCGCCCGAGCAGCGGTGCGGTGCGGCCGAGCAGCACCGGATACACGACATACCGCCCGAGGTGATCGGCCGGCGTGACCGCGGCGCGGAAGCCCTCGCTCACGTAGGTCAGCGGATTGAGCAGGGATACGGTCTGGACCCAGCGGATCGTGCCCAGTGTGCTCCACGGGTACAGCGTGCAGCCGAGATAGAGCAGCGTGGTGAGCAGGATCGAGAACAGGGCCATCACGCTGCGCGCCTCCAGGCAAGGAGGGTGACGACACGGCTGCTCCCGGGTGTCGACCGAATTTGTTGACTGGACCGTCCAGTAAAAATACTGCTCCGCTAGTATTGGACGCATGAGTCCAAGTGGTCAAGGCCGACGGGATACCGGATCGGCCGGGCAGTCGCCGCGTCCCGCCGCGCGGCCGGGGCGACCCGACAAGCGCCAAGCCATCGTCGAGGCGGCCAAGCGGGTGTTTCTGCGGTACGGCTTCACCGATACGAGCGTCGATGTGATCGCCGCCGAGGCGGGCGCCTCCAAGCAGACCGTGTACAACCACTTCGGCGACAAGAAGACGCTGTTCGTCGCGGTTGTCGAGACGGCCCAGCGGGACGCGGCGAATCGTTCCGTCGCCCGCTTCGCCGCGCTCTTCCACGAGTCGGGCGACCTGGAGCACGACCTGCGCGCGGCGGCCCGGATCTGGACCGAACTCGTGCTGGATCGGGAGATGGTGGCCCTGCGGCGGGTGATAGTGGCCGAGCAGTGGCGTCATCCCGAACTGGCCGAGGAATGGGCCCGGCCCCGCCCGGCCTTCGACGAGGCGGTGGCCCGCGAGATCGGCAAGTACGTCGAGGCGGGCGTCCTGGACATTCCCGATGTGCCCCTGGCGACACACCAGTTGGTCCTGCTCACCGCGCACGAGGCGATCCATCGCTCCCGGGACGGCCTGCACGAGGTCACCTCCGCCGAGATCGGGCGGATCGTCGACGACGGCGTGCGGATGTGGCTGCGCAGCTACCGGGCGCGCCCGTGACGCGAGCCCGCGGCGCGACGACCGCCCCGGTGCCCGGGCGTCCCGCGCCCGCGCGGTCGTAGGGTCGGCGTATGCGTGACGACCTCGACCTGAGCGTGCCCGTACCGGACGACGTCCGTCGGGTGGTCTCGCTGGTGCCCTCGCTCACCGAGGCGGTCGCGGCGAGCGCGCCCGGATTGTTGGTCGGCGCCACCGACTGGTGCACGCATCCCGCCGAGCTGGACGTGGTCCGGGTGCGCGGTACCAAGAACCCCGACCTGGACACGATTCGCGCGCTCGCCCCGGACCTGGTCCTGGCCAACGAGGAGGAGAACCGCGCGGTGGATCTGGCCGCGCTGCGAGCCGCCGGAATCGCCGTGTGGGTTACCCGGGTTCGCGGCCTGGACGAGGCGTTCACCGCGCTCGAACGCATGCTCGCGATCGGGTGCCGGCTGCCCGTCCCGCCCTGGCTCGACCGCTGCCGCGCCGCGTGGGCCGCGCTGCCGCCGGCTCCGCCGCCGCGACGGGCGATCATCCCGGTGTGGCGCCGTCCCTGGATGGTGGCCGGCCGGGACACCTTCGCCGGCGACGTCCTCGCCCGCTTCGGCGTCGTGAACGTCTTCGCGTCCCACCCCGAGCGCTGGCCCGGGATCCCGTTGGAGGAACTGCGGGCCGCCGCACCGGATCTGGTGGTCCTGCCGGACGAACCCTACGCGTTCAGCGCGGACGACGGCCCCGAGGCGTTCCCCGGCGTCCCGGCCGCACTCGTCAGCGGCCGCCACCTCACCTGGTACGGCCCGTCCCTGGCCGAGGCCCCCGCGCTGCTCGCCGCCCGACTCGCGCCGTAGCCGCACACGCCGCGCCCGGCGTCCCGGCGTCGCCGGTGCCCTGGGCCCCGGGCCCGGTGCCCGGTGCCCGGTGCCCTCAGAGGGTGATCTGGTACAGCACGAAGCCCCGGTTCAGCCCCACCCGGTCGTAGAGCCGGCGGGCCGTGGCGTTGTCCTGGTGGGTCGACCAGTACACCCGCGAGCACTCGCGTTCGCGGGCCCAATCGGCCACCGCGGCGATCAACGCGCCCGCAACCCCCTTGCCCCGGGCCTTCGGTGCGGTGAACAGGTCCTGGAGATAGCACACGTCGGGCGCCGTCGTGCTGGCGTGCACGAGGAAGTGGGTGATGCCCACCAGCTCGCCGTCCACCTTCGCGCCCAGCGCGTGCATCCGGGTGTCCTCCCCTCGCGCGGAACCCCGCCTGACCTGCGCAAATGCCGCGACCTCGACTAACGCGAACCCGTCCCGGCACGTCTCGGCCCGTTCCAGCCCGACACTACCCGGATCGGCACAGGCCCGTGCGCCCATGGGTGCACGGGCGGGCGAACCTTCGAACAAGCAAAGGGGCCCGGCGCCGAATCGGCGCCGAGCCCCTGCTCAGCGGGCCCACCAGCTTTGCGGAGCACGGCCACCCGCCGGCCACCGCAGCCCCGAAGGGCGGGTGGGGCCCGACACGCCTCGGCGATGGCCGAAACGCGTCTGTCCACGGTTAACGGGGGAGCTCGAGCGTTCGTCACGCTCATTTGAGCAAGACCCAGCAGAGCCGATGCTGCCCCATCCCCCGGGCCACCCGTTCCCTCTCGCGCCCGGCTCTACGAGGACCCGGCGGACGGCGACAGGACGCGATCCACGAGACCGTTGAGCCGCTCGTCGAAGACGTTCCGCGCGTCGGGGGTGAGTGTCGCGAGTGCTACCAACGTCGTCACCGCGACGTCCACCAACTCCTTCCGCACGTCATCCCACGAGTGCGACGCGCCCTTCCTCGGGTTCGCGGCGAGAGCCCCGTGCAGGGCCTCCGCGACCTCGCCGTACTCCTCGCCGACCTTGAGCACGCGCAGCAGCGTGCGTTCCCGCTCGGTCTGCTCGCCGGCGTTCTCGTCCAACCAGCGGCGGAGCCGGTTGATCTGTTCCCAGGTGTTCTCGTCCATCCACATCTCCCACGGTCGTACGGGTGTCAGAACAGGGCGGGCACGGGTTCTTCGGCCCGCGTGGGGTCAGTCACCGGCAGCGGCACCGAAGCGGTGACGGCGAGCCGCACGGTCAGCGCCGAGTGGTCGGTCAGCCGATTCGGTCCGGTGCGGGGCTCGTGGACGTACGAGCAGTCGAGCAGCGCGCCGCCCAGGCCGGCCGAGACGTGCGCGTGGTCGTAGCGGTATCCGTCACCGGTCTTCCCGACCCACGAATACTCGAGTGCGTCCGCGTACAGCGTCCGGAACGCGTCCGCGTACCCGGCCCGGCCGAACGCCCCGTAGAAGTCGTACTCGAACGGGGCGAAGAACCGGTAGCGCGGGGAGTGATCAGGCTCCAGGACGTTGAGGTCACCAAGCACGACCCGGGCGCCGGTCCGGCCATCGGGAAGCACCGCCGCGCACTCCCTCAGCCATCGCTCTTTGCGTTCCCGCTTCTCCGGTGACGCGTCCCGCGACGGCACGTACAGACCGATCACGTCGAGCGGCCCCCGGTCGGTGTCGACCGTGACCGCGACCGAGCGGTGCGGCAGGTACCCGACGGCGAACGGCGCCGGACGGGTGGCGAGACGGCTGACGACCATCACGCCGCGTTCGCCCCGCTGCTCGGGGCGGGGGAACGTCACCGAGTACCCGGCCGCGGTGAAGCGCTCCTCCAGGAACGCGCACCCGGCGCTGTCGGCCGTCTCGGTGAGCACGTGCACCTGCTCGGGCCGCGCCGCGAGGTAGGCGAGCTGGCGCTCGGCCCGTTGCCGGCTCGGGTTGTTCAGGTTGAACGTCAGCACGTCGAGCGTGCTCGGGCTGGTCATGAATTGCCTTTCATCCACGGGCCCCTGACGGCCGCGACCACGGCACTGGCGACGGCGGCCGGGCCTTCGTCGCTCGCGTCGAGTTGGAGGACGCGGACGCCGGCGGCCATGAGGAACGTAGCGGCCTTGCGGAACGCAGCGCATTCCCGCGCGGTGCTGCCAGGGTCGCGCTCGTACCGGCTGTGCGCGCCACGGCTGGTCAGCCGCGTCTCGATCACGTCGGTGCGGGCGTTGAGGATCACGGCGACGTCGGGCATGTCGGCGTGCCGGTTCAGTTCCCACACCACATCGACGTTCACGCCGTCCAGGACTTGGAGCACCAGCGACGAGGCGATGTACCGGTCACACACGACCGTCTCGCCGCGCGCGAGCGCCGGCCGAATCTCCTCGTCCAGGTGCGCGTACCGGTCCGCCGCGATCGGGCAGGACATCGCCATACCCCGGTACGTGTCGGTGCCATTCCGGGCGAGCAGCCCCAACGGAGTGTCGCTCGGCTCCCGGGTCTGGCACACCGCGACACCGATCGTCCGCAGCTCCAACGCCACGGCGGCCGTCACCGTCGACTTCCCCACGCCGCCCGGCCCGTCGATCGTGAAGAACTCCCCGGCCATCACGCACCGACCACGGGCAACATCCGTGCCTGCCTCGGGACGACTGGGCACTGGTCGGTGTCGAGCGCGCCGATCCGTTCCCCGGCGGCCACGACAGCCGCAGGGCATCCCTTCCCGCACGAGGCCGACATCGAGCAGGCCCCGCACGTCGAGTTGCCGCCCAAATCCCACCGATCACTGAACTTGCCGTACGCGTCCAGCCGCGCCGCGACATCGTCGTGCTCCCACACGTTCCCGGCAAGGAAGTCGGTGTCCGGGTGCCGGGAAACCTTCGTCCGGGCGGCGAACACCAGGTACGGGCAGATCGCCACACCACCATCGGTGAAGACGTAGATGATGTTCCCGGCCTCGCACGGCGCCAACGGCTTGTCCGCATTGGGGAACCGGATGTTCACCATCTCCAGGCCGTCGGCCTCGAACGGCGCGGTCATCCGCCGGATCTCCCGCATCTGCTCGTCGGGCGTGCGCAGCTTCTCCTGCGCCGACTTGGACGCGCCCCGCCCCATCGACCCCAGCGGGTTCATCAGCACGTACTTCGCGCCCTGGTCCCGGGCGAACTCGACCAGCTTCCGATACTCCTCGTCCTCCGCGAGGTTGTTCGGCGTGCAAAGCAAACCCTGGAGGATGCCGGCCGCAGCGAACCGCCGGATCGTTCGGACCGTTTCCTCAAAGCACCCAGGGAGGCCGCGGAACACGGAGTGCGACTCCTCCGCGAACCCGTCCAGGCTCACATTCATGTGGGCGTCCAGCGCGGCCAGCGCGGTCACGTCCGCGTCGCTCACGCCCGTGCCGTTGGTGCAGACGCCGACGGAGAGCCCGGCCGCGCGGAACTCCGCGACGATCTCGATCAGGTCCTCGTGGACGAACGGCTCCCCGCCGGTCACCGTGACGCGCGTGACCCGGGCGGCCAGGAGGGCCGGGATCAGCCGCTCCCGGATCTGGACGACGGACATGAACGTGCCGCGCTTCGCGGCGTTGACGAAGCAGTGACGGCACAGCATGTTGCACGGCTCGCAGATCTGAACGAGCGCCTTGCGGTAGGGGTGATCGACCGTCGTTCGGAAGTAGCAGGACGCGGCTTGATCTCCGGTGCTGATCGGACGTGCGGTCACGCGGACCTCCACGATGAGATGGAATGGGCCCGCTCCCCGGCCGGGCGCACAACAGCACGGCCGGGGGCGGGAGTTCGATGGGCCGGTCAGGAGACGAGCCGAGCCGGCTCGATCACTTCGACGTTGATGCTCGTCGACTCGGCGATTCGCCAACCGGTGTCGATCAGGAGCGCCGGTACTCCGTGTACCAGTCGTGAACCTGAGCCGCGGTACCGACCAACCAGCGCGCCCCGATGTCGTCCACGCGAGCCCCCGCCGGCAGCACCTTGAACCAGACCGGCCCGGTGCCGTCGATCGGGAACTCGCGGAGCAGGGTGACGTGCGATCCAGTCGGGCAGTCCAAGGCGTCGTACGCCCCGCCCCGGTCGGGGTGCTCGAACACCTCGGTCAGATATGAGTCGTGGGGCTCGCGCGGCAGGCACCACCCGGCGCCCGCCTCCGCGATTGCCTCGTCCAGACGGCGCAGTCTCTCGGGATTGACTTTGTTCCTGTGGTGCACTCGAACCAACCTCCTGCACGTTCTGTCGTCGGTGCCCCACGCCCGGCCTCGCGGTGGGCGCGGCTTCTCCGGCCGGGCGTGGGGCAATGGGGGACCGGTCCCGCAGCCGCGCGAGTTTGCCCGCAGGACCGGGTGCCGCCCGTCTCGTGGGACCGGGAGCGGGCGGCGGCAGGGGACAGGTCTGGGTCAGCCGTACACCGCAGTGGGTGGACGGCCATCGAACCGCCCGGCGGACGCGTCCCTGATCGCGTCTCCCAGGCGCCGGTAGGTCTGCTCCCGGATCACTCGTCCAGCCACCTTCCGCGACCGGCGTTGACGAGCCGGGTCAATGCCCGTGTCGAACAGAAGCGTTTCGACTCCTCTACCGAGACCACCCACCACGGGCCGGTGCGCTCCGGCGTGTACCGATCGGGCGCGGGAATCAGCAGGGGCCGGTGAGCAGGCTCCAGGGTCGTCAACGGCACGACCCAGCGGCGACCCACGGAGTAGGGCACGAGACCCGTGTACGTGTCGTCGTCGCTGCCGCGCGTCCTCGGCCGGTAGAACATCGGCCCGTCGATCACCGACGTGAGGTGTTCGGCGAACTGGTTCCACGTCCGCCAGTTGCCGATCGCGGCGTGAACCGCCCCGGCCGGGAGCGACACGGCGGAGAACACCGTTCCCGGCGTGAACCAACCGGCCCGAGCGTGCGCCCACTCGGCGCGCGCCTGCGGCGCCAACGGGGCTGCTTTCAGCAGCCATTCCCACGGCTCACCCCCCTCCGGCGATGCGTCCGAAGGAACAGGAGGATCAATGGACATCGTGGTTCCCTTCACGACGAGAGGGATGGCGGATCGCTTCGTCATTCACCGGCCCGCTGGTCCTGGTAGGCACGGACGAGGGCTTCCAGGCGGCGAATACACGGCTCGCAGACGTAGAAAGGTCCGGCGCCCTCGAAGTCGGTGTGCACGGGGCCGAGCCACAACACCGGAACGTCGACCTGCTCGCACCGCCAACACAGGCCGACCACCCATCGGCGATCCACGGCTCGCCCCTCACGTGGGACCGTCCGCTGCGGTCACCGTCACCTGCGCCCACACCCGCTTGCCGACAGGCAACGGCTCCACCCCCCACCGACCCTGGGACAGCGCGTCCACCAGCGTCAGCCCCCGTCCGCCGACGGAACCGGCATCCGGGGGCCGGACCAGCGGCATGACGTCCGACCGGTCCACCACGAAGACCCGCACCAGTCGCGGCCCCATCCGCCGTACGCCGACGCGGATCGTCGGGGTAGCGGTGTGGAGGTGGGCATTCGACACCAACTCGCTGATGACGACGAGCGCCTGGCCGTCGTCGTCGGCGAGCCCCCACGCGGCCAGCGCCGAGGTCACAAACCGGCGGGCTTCCCAGGCGGTTTCCCGCCGGGACGGCAGGCACGTCGTGTAGACCTGGCTGCCGGCGCTCGGGCGGCTGGTCATCGGGGCGGTACTCCTCACCGCAGCGCTCTCCCGAGCAGGTCCCCCGATTCGGCGGACCGTGGCCCGCCTCGACAGCAACCACCGGCGCCTCATCACCCCGACCACCGCAACGGTTCCGTGCGAGAGCGCAGAACGAGCGCGGCCAAGTCGACCGCCGCGCACAACGAGTCGCCGTGACCGGCGACAACCCACCACGGACACCCATCGGTCGCCGGCAGGTACCGGCCGGGCGCCGGCACCCACAGCAGCCCCTGACCCGAGCACAGCCGCGTCTGCGGCTCGCGCCACGTCCGTCCCTCCGCCACAGGCAGCAGCGCCGTGTACGACGACTCGTGCTCGGCCCCCGGGGGGCTGTAGAACACCGGACCGGCCAGGAGCCGCGCCAACGGCTTGACGCACTCTTCCGGTTTCCGCACTCGGAGCGCGACGTGAACCAGCCGGGCCGGGACGACGACGGCCGAGAACACCATCCCCGGGCGCAGCCACGCCGCGCCCGACTCGTACCACTGCACATGTGCCTGCGCCTTCGACGGCGCCGCCGACGGCAGCCATGTCCCGAACGCCACCAGACGTGCGGGACGTCCGGCGTTGGGAAGGCGAACACCCGGCGAACGACTCGTCATCGCGCATCACCAGTCGTCAGCGAGGGCGCGGGGTACCGGGCGAGCCGGGTGCCGATGTGCGCGTGCAACTCCCAAAGCTGGGTCAGGGTGACGTCGAAGTCTCGGCCGTCGGGCTCATCCCAATTCACCTGGAGCTGGAGCTGTACGGGCTGTTCCGGGTCGTTGGTCTCCACGACACGAACCGCGGTGAGTCGATCACTCACGAGGGTGCATCCTCCGCGTGTGTGCTCGGCATTGCTCTGCAACTTCCGAGCGGGTCGATGGCCAGTACGTGCTTGTCGAGCTCTCAAACCAGCCAACGCCCCTAGAACCGGCGCAACCGGACATTCCGGCGGACTTTCGGCCGGACTCTTCGCGGACATCGGACCTTGCGGCGCCCGGAGAGTCGCTACCGTTCGTAGTGATTCAGATCACGGAGGTGACGTGGTGCCGGAGCAGACGCCCTTCGAACACGCCTGTAGCGCGCGCGGCTGGGACAAGCCGGCGGACTTTCTGCGGGCCTTCCACACCGCGGCACACCTGCTCGGCGAAGCGGTCACCCTGACGGACCGCCAGTACCGCCGGTGGCGTCAACCCGACCCACCTGCACCCCGGGCACGCGCCTGGCGGACCCTCCACGCCATGTTCGCCGTCTGCCCAAGCGAGATCGGGTTTCCTGGACCACCGCCAGGTGTCACCGTGGGGAGTGCACCACTCCTCGCGCAGAAGGGCACCGGCGTGGACCGACGGGCTTTCCTGGCCGACTCCATCGGCGCAGCCTCCGCTTTGAGCTTGCCCGCCCACGTGGTCCCCCTGAGCCCGGCCGGAGGCACCGGCGCCATCGGCACCACACATCTGCTCGAACTCCGGGACGGCCTTCACGTCCTCTTCCAGCTCGACGCGACGTACGGCGGCAGCGACGTCCGATCCCTGGCCGTCCGCCACCTGAGCCGCGTCCGCCGCATCATCAACACCAGCAAGTATCCGGACACGATCGGCCGTCAACTCCGCCTCCTCTCGGGGGAAGTCGCCGAACACTGCGGCTGGCTGTACTACGACGCCGACAAGCAGGACGATGCGCGACGCTATTGGGGCGAGGCCCTGACGACGGCCACGATGCTCCGCGACACCAACCTCGAAATCCTGGTCTTCTCCTCCATGAGCCTCCAGGCGTGCCACGAGGGACGACCTCGCGACGGCCTCGACTTGGCCCGGGCCGCTCAGGACCGTGCGACCCGCCTGGGGTCGCCGATCCTCCAATCCCTTATCGCCGCCCGGGAAGCACGCGCCTTGTCGCTGCTAGCCGACGACACATCCGCTCGACGTCGCATGAGCGACGCCCTGCGGCTCGTCGACCGCGACGGGCGCGGGCGCCCCTCGCCCGAGTGGGCCGCGTTCCACGGGCATGCCGAGCTGGACTACGCGCAGGGACTCCTCTACACCGAACTTGGCCACCACCAAGCGGCAACCGCGTTCTTGCGAGCTGCGCTCGCCCATCAGGAGGCCAACTACGGACGCAACCGGGCCCTGTACCGCCTCACTCTGGCCCGGGGCCTGATCGGCGCCGGGGAAGTCGACGAAGGCGCCGCCCAAGCCGTAGCAAGCTTGACCGACCTGGAAGAGGTGGAATCGGGACGCGTCATGCGACGTCTCACCGAGGTGGTCGGCGCGCTGCGCGCCGTCGACGCCGTCTCCGCCCGGGAGGCCACCGACGAATTGGCCGAATACGTGAAAACGAAGGGGGCAGCGTGATGACCGAGGTGACGTACGAGCGATACGAGGGCCAGGAGGCCGCAGGACAGCTCGACGCCTTCCTGCCGGCCTACGAGGAGGTCTACGCCGAACCGCCGTACAGCGAAGGCCCCTCGGACGTAGCCCAGTTCATCGACCACTACCTTTTCCACACGCAGCGGCCGGGCATGCGTCTGATCATCGCCCGCGACGGCGAAGACGTCATCGGGTTCACGTACGGATACCTTCTCCCCCGCGACACCGGGTGGTGGAACAACGTGGACCAGGTCCTCGCGGACGACTTCAAGCGCGAGGACGGCACCCGCACGTGGGTGATCCTCGAACTCGCGGTCCGTGAAAAGTGGCGCCGCCGCGCTATCGCCGCTGCTCTCCACGCCGCGCTACTCGAGGGCCTGCACGTCGAACGGGTGACACTCACCGTCCGCCCGGAACCGGAGGCGGTCCCGGCGCAGTCCGCGTACGCGTCGTGGGGTTACCGCCCCGTCGGCGTGTCCCGCCCGTGGGACGGCGCGCCGTTCTACAACGCCATGGTTCTCGAACTCGCCGACCGGCCCGCCCGAGCCTGACGCCGGCCAACACGGAGCACGTCAGGCCGCATTCACGTCCAACCCATGAATCGAAAAGAACTGGAGCCACTCGCTCACTGCCGCCTGAGCGAGGTCGAGCGCGTCTCGGGTGCCGGTCGTGCCGTCTGGAGCGGTCCACTTGATCGTGAAGCGTGCCGCATTTCGGTCATCAATCCAGGCTTCCGACACCACAGCCGTCGTCTGCCCATGGCGTCGCGTGTGGTGCTTGTAGGTGTTGATGACGTCACCGGATCTCCGTAGAAACGCCGCCGAGCCCCGTGCTGCAGTTCGTACATGAGAGGGGCCACTCGGGTTCTTCATTGCTCGACACGATCAGCTCCGATCCTGCCGCCCGATTTCCAAAGTAGGTCCAGGTTGCCGAGAGAGCCCGGCATGCGATGATTCGAACTGATGAACGAGCACGACGACGTCGCACCCTGGGAGCAGCCCAGCCGGTTCGACGTCGCGAGCCAACGGGCCGCTACCACGCCGGCCCGGCGACTCTGCCCGTCCCGGCCGCCCTGGATCCGCGCACGGCCGAGGCGCTGTACGAACTCTGCCCGCCCGGGTACCGCGACCACGAGGTCCTGCGCCGCCACCCGCGCCTGCTGCCCCGCCTCGCGCGGCATCACCTCCTGGCCGACCTCGCTGAGCTCCGCCAGGGCTACTCCGACCTGCGCCGCGACCTGCGAGACCAGGTGCCCGTACACGTCATCCCGCAGGCCCTCGCGACCTACAAGGCCGAGGCCGCGGAACTCCACCGCGCGCTCGAACGCCTCAACGCCATCGAATGGACCCTGCCGCCCCGCTGATGCCGCGTCCGTCCTCACGATCGAGCCCACTTGCGCGGGGATCTGCGTACGACGCTGCGAGCTGTGCCGGGACGTGGTGGCGCTTGTCGGGCCCAACTCCCTCGGATGAACGACGCTGGGCGTGAGCGTTCTGGTCGCGTGACCGGCACGTCCCAGATGCTGTTGGTGACCTCCCGGAGCTCTCGCGGTAGGAAGCTAGGCGGAGTCCTTCCTTCTCGTCGTGGTGGTGACGAGGACGAGGGCCGGCATGCAACACGGCCTCAACTCTCTTTGCCCGCAGGAGCGTTGTTGTGAATTCGGGTGTCCTCCTGGAACGCGGTCCACGCCCGGTCGAACAACTCGGGGGCGAGCGTGCGCTCGTAGAAGGTGTTGTAGCCCTCGAACAGGACCTGCCAGTCCGCCCGGTCCGCCGGCGTGAGCCTGCCGATGTCGACCACGAGCCGCCTCCAAGGATGGTGCGTTCCAGGGGATGGTGCGAAAGGGCAAACCCTATCCACGTGTTCGGCCCGAGCGTCCGCCGGCACGGCCGGTGCCCGAACATGCCGCTGCCCGCAGGCGGGTGCCCGCGGGCAGCGGTGCCGGGCAAGGCCGAACGCCCGACCGGGTCGAGGGGCGAAGAACAGATGACGTGTCGAGTACGGCCGCGTGGCCGTTGCCCGCCCCCCACAAGCCGAGGGGATCCGCCGAAATGCCGAGCGGTGTGGCACTGTCCGTCATCGCAGTGCCACCCGCCGGCATCGTCAGTCGAGTTCGCACGGGCCGTAGCGGGCGGCCTTTGCGTTCGTGGCCAGCGCCCAGTAGCGGTCGCCGTAGGACCAGTGCCACCACTCCGTGGGGTAGTTGACCAGTCCGGCCGCGGTCAGTGCGGCGCTCAGCACGTCGCGGTTGGTGCGGGCGGTCGCGTCGATGTTCTCGGCGGCGGTGTAGCAGGCTTCGGCGCTGTCCTCCGGACTGGCGTTCATCGGGGTGCCGAGGTCGAGTTCGCGGCCGTCCGGGTCGACCAGCGTCAGGTCGACCGCCGCGCCGGCGCTGTGCGGAGCGATGTCGGGTGGTGAGACGTACCGGCTGGCCGCGACGTGGATCCGGTCGGCGGACCAATCGGGATGCGCGGCCCGCAACTCGTCCGAGTACTCCTCGAAGTAGTGCCGTTGCAGTGCCGGCGGCCGGTACCCCTCGACGAACAACAACCGCAGCCCGTCCGGCAGCGCCGCCTGGGCCTTGATCAACCGGTCGAGCACGCCCACCCGCAGGAACGAGAACGTCTCGGCTCGATCCGCCTGGCGCAGGTCCACCGGCAGTGAGCCGTCCAGGCGGACATCGACGAGCGGTTCGTCGCACTCGTGTACGGGGACGGCGGCCACGCGAGGATCGGACATCAAGATGATCTGTTGCATGCGGTGATCATCTCGTGCCGCACCCGGAGCACTTGCGCGTGGTCCGGTCGTGGCGTCCCGGGTCGCGTGCGGCGTGCCGGGGTGTGCCCCGGTCAGACCACGGGAGCGCCATGCTCGCGCAACAACCGCACCAGTTCCGTCCGGTTGCCCGGCACCCGTCCCAGCGCGGTGTACCCCTCGTCGTTGCGGACTCCGGCGTCCGCTCCCGCGTCGAGCAGCAGTCGCGCGCACTCCAGGTTCCCGGCGTTGCACGTACGCATCAGCGCCGTCCATCCCGACGCCGACCGGGCGTTCACCGCCGCGCCGTGGTCGAGCAGCAGCCGCACCAGGTCCGGGTGTGCCATCGAGGCCGCGGCGATCAGCGGAGTCGTGCCGTCGAGGAGGCTCGATCTCGGATCCCGCCCCTCGATCTCCGCGCCGGCGGCCAGGAGTTCGCGCACGGCCTCGGGATCACCCCGCTCGATGGCCACGAACAGCTCGCTCCCGGGCGCGTGCGGATCCCATCCGGCGGGCCCCGGGCCCGGCCCCTGCGACTCGGTCGACGACATTCCGACACCCTCGCACACCCGCGCTCCCCGGGCCGGGAACCGGCACTCGATGTGCGGACCGGGACAGGGGTCGGCGGGGCGACCAAGGGTCGCTTGACCTCAACTCGACTTGAAGTTCGATAGTGATCTCGGAACCGGCGAACGCGGGCCATCGGGCCCGCGAACGTCCACCATCGAACCCGGGAGCCACCACATGCGCGCGATCCGACTGCACTCCTTCGGTCCCGCCGAGAACCTGCGCCTCGAAGAGCTGCCCGAGCCGGTGCCCGCCGAGGGGCAGGTGCGCGTGGATGTCCGAGTGAGCGGCGTGCACCTGATCGAGACCAGGCTCCGGCGGGGCATCGCGGTCGGCCCGCACCGCCCGCCCGAGCTGCCGATCACCCCCGGCAGCGAGGTGGCGGGTGTGGTGGGGGCGGTCGGCCCCGGCGTGTCGGCCGACTGGCTGGGCCGCCGGGTCGTCGTGCAGCTGGGCGACGCGGGCGGGTACGCCGAGCAGGCGCTCGCCGACGAGTCCGCGCTGTACCCGATCCCCGACGAATTGGCCGACGACGTCGCGGTCGCGGCGATCACCACCGGCACCACGGCGCAGGGGGTGCTGGGTGTGGCCCGGTTGACCGAGCGGGACGCGGTGCTGGTGATGTCGGCCGCCGGTGGTCTGGGCAGCCTGTTCGTCCAGGCGGCGAAGGCCGCGGGCGCGCTGGTGGTCGGGGTCGCGGGCGGCGCCGCGAAGGTGGCCCGGGTGCGTGCGCTCGGCGCCGACGTGGCGGTGGACTACTCCGCCGCGGACTGGCCCGAGCGGGTACGGACGGCTTTGGCGGGCCGCGAGGTCGGCATCGTGCTCGACGGCGTCGGCGGCGCTTCGGGCCGACAGGCGCTGGAACTGCTCGGGCCCGGTGGGCGCTTCCTGATGTACGGCTGGGCGGCCGGCGAGCCGACCGAGATCACCACGCGCGACCTGGTCGAGCGCCAATTGACCGCGACCTGGGCGATCGGCCCGAACATGGTGCCGCCCGGCGGATGGCGCGAGTTGACCACCCGGGCGTTGCGCGAGGCGGCCCGGGGCCGGCTGGTCCCGACCATCACCCGCTTCCCGCTCGACCGGGCCGCCGACGCGCACGCCGCGCTGGAGGGTCGGGCGGCCGAGGGGAAGGTGGTGTTGACGGTGTAGCCCCACCGCCGTCGACGCGCCGGGCGGGCACAACCGCGTCGGCGGGTCGGGTTCGCGACGCCGGAGGCGGCCGTGACGGCGAGGGTGATCGCGAGGTCGAGGGCGACCGTGATCGTGACCGCCACGGTCACGCGGATCGGCTCGGCGATCGTGCACCCGAGGGGCTATGACGGGCACAATGGTGATATGTCCCACGTTGCGCAGGACGATATTTCTTGGCTCGCGACGGTCGACGACCTCGGCGCCGCCGCCGGTGGCGGGTCGGCGGTGCGCACGCCCGCGGCCCCCACGGGGCGCGAACTCCCTTCGCGATGGCGGTTGGACTGGGTGACCGGGCCGTGGGCGGCGGCCGAACACCGGGCCGCGCCGCCGGTTCGGGTAGGACAGCCGGGCGGGTCGGGCCCATCGGCCGAACTCCCGGCAGAGCAGGCCGCGGAGGACGACCGCCGCCCGCCGTCGGTGCGCGCGGTGGTCCCCGAGCAGCCGATCGGTGAGCCGCTGACCGGTCACGACGGGCGCGTGGACGCGGTGGCCACCGCGCTGGTCGGTGGTCGTCCGGTCGTGGTCGCGGGCACCGCCGGGTGGGGTGCGACGGTGCGTGTGTTCGACCTCGAACGCGGACACCAGTTGTGCCGGCCGCTGACCGGCCGGACCGCGTGGGTGGGTGCGGCGCGGGCCGTCGTGGCCGGCCGGCCGGTCGCGGTGACCGGCGACGCGGCCGGTGTACGGGTATGGGATCCGGCCACCGGGCTGCCGGTCGGTGAACCGCTGTCCGACTCGGTGTGGGCGGTGGCCACGGCCGTGCTGGACGGCCGCGCCGTCGTCGTCGCCGGGGTGGAGTCCGGTCGGGACGCCGGCCACGAGCACCCGGTGCGGATCTTCGACCTGGCCACCGGCGCCGCGTTCGGCGCGCCCCTGGTCGGACACACCTGCGTGGTCACGGGCGTGGCCACGGCCGTGGTCCGAGGCCGCCCGGTCGCCGTCACCGGCGGTTGGGACGCGGCGCGGCTGTGGGACCTGACCACCCGCGAGCCGATCGGCGAACCCCTGGCCGAGTACGTGTCGGCCGTGGCGACCGGGCTGCTCGACGGCCGCCCGATCGCGGTGGTCGGCGGCGCGAGCGGTGCGACCGAGGAGCGCGGGACGGTACGGGTGTGGGACCTGAGCACCCGCAGCCCGATCGGCCCCTGCCTGGTCTTCCCGTTGTCGGTGGACGCCCTCGCGGTGGCCCCGGGCGGCCGGCTGGTGGTCGGCTTCGGCCGCGAACTCGCCGCGCTGCGGTGCGACTGAGCGGCGGACCTCACGGCGCCACGGTTCCACGCCACCGACGACCCGGCCGGCCGACACCCGGCACCGGCGTCGGCCAGGCGTCGACACCGGCAGCGCGTCGGGCGCTCGCTCAGCGGGTCCCGAGCAGGTGATCCATCGCCAACTGGTCCAGTCGCTCGAACGCCATGCCGCGTCGGGCCGCCGCCTCGACGTCGAAGTCCTCGTAGGCCGTGCGGTCCGCGAGCAGATCGGCCGCGGACTCGCCGGCGCCCAGCGTCGGCTGCGCGAGCCGGTCCGACCGGGCCGCCGCGAGCGCGTCGCGGACCGCCGGATCCGCCCGGAACGCCGCCGCCTTCGCCTTGAGCACCAGGTAGTTGCGCATGCAGGCGGCGGCCGACACCCACACCCCGTCGACGTCCTCGGTGCGCGGCGGCTTGAAGTCGAAGTGGCGCGGCCCCCGGTAGCCCGCCGATTCGAGCAGGTCGACCAGCCAGAACGCGGCGCGCACGTCGCCCGCCCCGAACCGCAGGTCCTGGTCGTACTTGATACCGGTCTGTCCGTTCAGATCGATGTGGAACAGCTTGCCCGCCCACAGCGCCTGCGCGACGCCGTGCGCGACGTTCAGGCCGGCCATCTGTTCGTGGCCCACTTCCGGATTCACCCCGAACAGGTCGGGGTGTTCGAGCCGTTCGATGAACGCGAGGGCGTGGCCGATGGTGGGCAGCAGCAGGTCGCCGCGCGGCTCGTTCGGCTTGGGCTCGATCGCGAAGCGCAGCGGGTAACCCTGGTCGAGCACGTACCGCGCGAGCAGGTCGAACGCCTCCTTCAACCGGTCCAGCGCGGTCCGCACGTCCTTCGCGGCACCCGACTCCGCGCCCTCCCGACCGCCCCACGCGACATACGTCTCGGCACCCAGTTCGACCGCGAGATCGATGTTGCGCAGGGTCTTGCGCAACGCGTACCGCCGCACGTCGCGATCGTTGGCGGTGAACGCCCCGTCCTTGAACACCGGGTGGGTGAACAGGTTGGTGGTGGCCATCGGGACCTTCATCCCGGTCGCGTCCAAGGCCTGCCGGAAGCGCTTGAGATGCATCTCGCGCGCGGTGTCGGAGCTGCCGAACGGGATCAGGTCGTCGTCGTGGAAGGTCACGCCGTACGCGCCGAGTTCGGCCAGCCGGGAGACCGTCTCGACCGGGTCGAGCGCGGGTCGGGTCGGCTCGCCGAACGGGTCGAGGCCGGGCCAGCCGACGGTCCACAGGCCGAAGGTGAAGCGGTCGTCGGGGGTGGGGATGAAGGGATCCTCGGGGGTGAAGGGATCTTCGGGGGTGAAGGGGTCCGTCATGGGTGCCGCTCCCGGATCGTGGCGGATGGTGGCCGAGCCCTATTAGTAAACGCGAAAAACAAACTAGTATCGGCGCGGTACGGAAGGGAACCCTCGCCCGTCGACCCGCGCCCGCGCCGCCCGGGTCGACCCGGCCTCGGACACGACACCAGGAGGCGGCATGCGCGCACAGCGTGTGGTCATCGGCGTGGACAGTTCCACCCAGGCCACCAAGGCCCTCGCCGTGGACGTCGACACCGGTGAGGTCCTGGCCGGCGGCCGAGCCCCGCACCGGGTGAGCACCGGCGACGCCCGGGAGAGCGATCCCCTCCGGTGGTGGCACGCGCTGTCCGCCGCCCTCGCCGCTACCGGTTGGGCCGAACACGCGCGAGCCGTGTCGATCGCCGGCCAACAGCACGGTCTGGTCACCCTCGACGCCGCCGGTGATCCGGTCCGGCCCGCCATGTTGTGGAACGACGTACGCGCCGCGCCCCAGGCCGCCGCACTGGTGGCCGAATCCGGCGCGGCCGACTGGGCCGCGCGCGCCGGCAGCGTACCCACCGCCGCGTTCACCGCCGCCAAGTGGCGCTGGCTCACCGAACACGAACCCGCAGCCGCCGTGCGCGTCGCCGCCGTCCGGCTCCCGCACGACTTCCTCACCGAGCGGCTCACCGGCGCGGCCGTCACCGACCGCGGCGACGCGTCCGGCACGGGGTGGTGGACCCCGACCGGATACGACACCGAACTGCTCGAACGTATCGGCCTGCCCGTCGAGTTCCTGCCCGCCGTCGCCGACCCGGGCGTGCCGGTCGGCAGCGCGCGGCCCGGAACCCCGCTGCGACCGGGCACCCTCGTGGCCGCCGGTACCGGCGACAACATGGCCGCCGCGCTCGGCCTGGGCCTCACCGCAGGCCTGCCCGTGCTCAGCCTGGGCACCTCGGGCACCGTGTACGCGGTCACCCGCGGCCGGCCCGCCGACCCCACCGGCACGGTGGCCGGCTTCGCCGACGCGCTGAGCGGCTGGCTGCCCCTGGCCTGCACGCTCAACTGCACGGTGGCCGTCGACCGGATCGCCGCGCTGCTCGGCCGCGAGCGCGACGCGGTCGAACCCGGCGGCGACACCGTGGTCCTGCCCTTCCTCGACGGCGAGCGCACCCCCGACCTGCCGTACGCCGCCGGCCTGATGCACGGCCTGCGCCACGAGACCACCGGCGGGCAACTCCTCCAGGCCGCCTACGACGGCGCGGTTTACCCACTGCTCACCGCGCTGGACGAGGTGCTGCGCGCGGGCGGCGAATCCGACGATTCCGACGTGCCGTTGCTGCTGATCGGCGGCGGGGCTCGGGGCAGTGCCTGGCGGGACACCGTACGCCGACTCTCCGGTCGCCCGGTGCGGATACCGGTCGCCGAGGAAGCGGTCGCGCTGGGCGCCGCCGCGCAGGCTGCCGGACTGCTCACCGGCGAACCCGCCGACGCCGTCGCGCGTCGGTGGCGCACCGCCGACGGGCCGCTGCTGGAGCCGCTGCCCAGGGACGACGCGGCGATGGAGCGGATCGCGGATACGCTGCGCAACGCCGGGCCCCTGTTCGACGCCGCACCCGGCCGGCCCTGATCGGGAAGAGTCCAGTGCCCCGCGCCCACCGATCCACCGACCGCCCCGAGTCGCTGCCCGCGTCGCAGCAGGGCATGCGGCGACAGAACCTCGCCCTGGTGCTGCGCGACGTCGCCGCCCGGGGTCCGCTCTCGCGCGCCGACGTCGCGGCCGGCACCGGACTGACCCGCGCCGCGGTGTCCAGCCTGGTCGAGGAACTGCATGCCGCGGGCCTGGTCACCGAGTTGGGCAGTGCGCCGAACGGGCGTCCCGGACGGCCCGGCCGGGCACTGATGGTGGGGGATCGGGGGCCGGCCGGACTGGGCCTGGAGATCGGCGTCGACCATGTCGGCGCGTGCGTGGTCGACCTGCGCGGCGAGGTGCGCGCGTGGGAGCACGCCGCCGCGCCGAACCGCGATCGCCCCGCCGCCGAGACGCTGCCCGCGCTGGCCCGGGTCGCCGCGCGGGCCGCCCGCACCGCCGCCGCACTCGAACTGCGGCCGGCCGCACTCGTGTTGAGCGTGCCCGGTCTGGTCGGCGCGGCCCCGGGGCGGGTGCAGCACGCGCCCAACCTGGGTTGGCGCGCGGAACCGGTGGTCGAACCGCTGCGCGCGCTGCTCCCGGCGGGCCTGCGCGCGCTGCCGCTGACCGTGGAGAACGAGGCCAACCTGGGCGCGCTGGCCGAGTTGTGGCACGACCCGGCCACGACCGACTTCGTGTACGTGTCGGCCCAGGCCGGGATCGGTGCGGCCGTGGTCGCCGACGGACGGCTGTTCCGGGGCGCGCGCGGCTTCGCGGGCGAGTTGGGCCACGTCCCGGTGCACCCGGACGGCCCCGCCTGCGCGTGTGGCGCGCGCGGCTGCCTGGAGCAATACGCGGGCGAGGCAGCCGTGTTCGCGGCGGCCGGTCTCACACCCACGACCGACGACCCGATCGCGACCCTGGCCCGGTACGCGAGGGACGGTCACGCGCCGGTGGTCGCCGCGCTGGATCGGGCCGGCAGCGCCCTCGGCACGGCCCTCGCCGGTGCGATCAACCTGCTCGACCCGGCCGGGGTCGTGCTCGGCGGCGCCGCCGCCGAACTGGGGACGTGGCTGCTGCCGGCGATGCGCCGTGAACTCGCCGCCCGCGTGACGATCCGCCCCTGGGCTCCCGAAGCCCTCACCGCGTCCGCGCTGGCCCGCCGAGCGCCCCTCCTGGGGGCGGCCACCACGACCATCCACGCCATCCTCGACAACCCGATCACCCACGCCGCCGGATCCGGCTGACCCGGTCGACCCGACCGGCCGGAAGCAGGCAGCCAACGGGTGTGGTTTCTTCCGGAATATGGAGAAGCCGGGCGCCCGGAGGCGAACCCACCGTGCGGTGTCGTACCGGCTTCGGTGGGGCGGTGGGTGGGTGTTCGCGCACCGGAGGTCGGCCGGGCTCGGTGTCGGACGGAGGCGAGGCGTGCGGAATCGGCTGTGGGCGGGGCTGTGCGGGCTCACGATGCTCGCGGTGCTCGGAAGCGGGGTGGCCGGGTGCACGCCGGAGCGGGGCAGCCCGGCGGTGATCGAGGTGGACGCGCCGGTGGCCCAAGTGGATCAGGCGGTGCACATTCGCATCGGCGGACTGACACCCGGTGAGCAAGTCACCGTCGGCGCGCGGGTGGTGGATGCCCTGGGCAGGCAGTGGCGCGCGCGGGCCACCTTCCTGGCAGACCCGCAAGGTGTGGTCGACCTGGACACGGCGAACCCGAAGCCGGGTGGCACGTACCGGAATCCGGACGGTATGGGCCTGTTCCGGTCGATGAATCCGCTCGGCGGTGCCGCCGAAGCGTCCTTCGTTCCGGCCGGCACGTCCGCGCGCGGCTACGTGGTCACCCTCACGGCCGTTGCGTCCGGACGTGCGCTCGTCTCCCGTACGCCGAACCGCGTCTGGTGCGGAACCGGCGTCACGAGCGCGGAGATCACCCTCGCGACCGACCGGATATCCGGGCAAGACGGAACCGAGCTGGAGCTCGGCGGCACCCGGGCCGCCGACGCCGCCGCATGGGCCGAGGGCCGGCCCAAGGTGCTTGCGCTGCTCGCCTCACTCACCCGCTGAGCGCACGGCGTGGCACGTGGACGCCCCGGCTCCCGGACGTCGGATGCCCGGACATGCCCTGCCGGACGCCGCGGCACCCGGCCCCTCGCGCCTGGGGCCGGGTGCCGCGCGGTCGGCCGGCTATGCGCCGCGCCACACCGGGGCGCGCTTTTCCGCGAAGGCGCGGGCATCTTCCAGGGCGTCGGCCGAGCGGAAGATCGACGGGACCCGGTGCTCGCCAGGATCGGTGCTCGCCAGGATCGGTGATCACCGGGTCCCGTTCACCGGATCCGCAGCACCAACTTGCCCGTGTTCGCGCCGGAGAACAGTCGCAACAACGTCTGCGGAAACGCCGTCACGTCGCCCTCGACCACGTCCTCGCGCGAGCGCAACCGCCCGTCCGCGAGCCACCCGGCCAATTCGGCCGTCGCCTCGGCGTAGCGGTCCGCGTAGTCGAACACCACCATGCCGGTCATCGAGGCCCGATTCACCAGTAGCGAAAGGTAGTTCGACGGGCCGGGACCCTGCTCGGTGTTGTTGTACTGCGAGATCGCGCCGCAGATCACCACCCGCGCGCCGCGCGCCAACCGGGTCAGCGCGGCATCCAGGATCTCGCCGCCGACGTTGTCGAAGTACACGTCGACACCATCCGGGCAGTGCTTGCGCAGTGCGGCCTTGACGTCCTCGCTCTTGTAGTCGACGGCAGCGTCGTAGCCGAACTCCTCCACCAGCAGGCGGCACTTGTCCGCGCCTCCCGCGATGCCCACGGTCCGGCAGCCCTTGAGCCGAGCGAGTTGGCCGACCACACTGCCCACCGCGCCCGCCGCGCCGGACACCAGCACGGTCTGGCCCGGTTGCGGGTCACCGATGTCGAACAAGCCGAAGTACGCGGTCAGTCCGGTGATCCCGAGCGCGCCCAGATAGGTCGACAGCGGCGCCGCCGCCGGATCCACCCGGCGAACGCCGCGCCCGTCCGAGTCCGCGTACTCCTGCACGCCGAACTGGCCGTACACGTGCTGCCCGACCGCGAAGTCCGGGTGACGCGAGGCGATGACGCGGCCGACCGCGCCGGCCCGCATCACCTCGCCGATGCCCACCGGCGGGATGTAGGAACGCACGTCGTTCATCCAGCCGCGCATCGCCGGGTCGAGCGAGATGTGCGAGATCTCCACCAGCAGCCGGCCGTCGGCAGGCTCCGTCACCGGTTCGCCGACCAGGTCCCAGTCGGTGGCCTTGGGCAGCCCGAACGGGCGTGCGGCCAACCGGATCTGCCGGTTGACCAGGTCGGCGGGCAGCGGCCCGCCGGCGAGCGTGGTCATATGGAACGCAACTCCTTCTTCATGATCTTGCCGGAGGGGCCCTTGGGCAGTTCGTCGAGGATCCGCACCACCCGCGGATACTTGTACGCGGCCATGCGCTCCTTGCAGAACGCGACGATCTCGTCCGGGTCGGCCGCCTCGCCCGGGCGTAGCGCCACGACCGCGACCACCTCCTCGCCGAGTCGCTCGTCCGGCCTGCCGACCACGGCCGCCTCGGCGATCGCCGGGTGGGTGTACAGGACTTCCTCCACCTCACGCGGATAGACGTTGTAACCGCCCCGGATCACCAGGTCCTTCTTGCGGTCCACGACGAACAGGAAGCCGTCCTTGTCGAGGTAGCCGAGATCGCCGGTGTGGAACCAGCCGTTGCGGAAGGCCTCGGCGGTGGCCTCCGGGTCGTTGCGGTAGCGGGTGATGATGTTGTGCCCGCGCAGCAGGATCTCGCCCACGTGCTCGGCGCCGGGCGGCAGCGGCAGGTCGTCCGGGTCGGCCACGCGCAGTTCGACACCCCAGATCGGCTTGCCCACGGACAACACCCGACGGTCGTCGGCGCGGTTGAAGGTCGCGGTGCTCGCGCTCTCGGAAAGCCCATAGCCCTCCAGGATGACGACGCCGAACGCCTCCTCGAACTCGCGGATCACCTCGCCGGGCATCGACGCCCCACCCGAACTGCCCACCCGCAGCCGGGACAGGTCGAGCCCGGTGCGATCCGCGGCCAGCAACGCGACGTACATCGTGGGCACGCCCACGATCACGCTCACCCCGTCCCGGGCCATCTGGTCGAGCACACTCTGCGCCTCGAAGCGCAGTACCAGCGACAGCGTCCCGCCGTAGCGCACGCACACATTCAGCACGCCGGACAGGCCGTATACGTGGAACAGCGGCAACGCGCCGATCGAGACGTCACCGGGGAACAGGCCGAACAGGTCACCCGAGACGGTGCAGTTCTGGTAGAGCTGGAAATGGCTCAGCTCGGCGCCCTTGGGCCGCCCGGTGGTGCCGCTGGTGTACAGCAGCACGGCCGTGTCGTCGCTCGACGTCGGCTCGATGTCGCCGTGGAGCGACTCGGCCCGGTCCGGCGGCCCGTCGGGCAGCAGCAGGGCGAACGCGAGGGTGTCCTGCGGCACCGCGGTGCCCTCGACCAGGTTGACGGTGTACACAGCGGTGCCCGGTACGGCGGCGGCCGCGCCCAGCGCCTCGGCGGCGAACACGTCGAAGGCGATCAGGGTGCGGGCACCGGAGTCGGTGAGGTGGTAGGCGATCTCGGTCGCCTTCAGCAACGGGTTCAGCGGCATCAGCGTGACGCCGGCCTTGAGCGCGCCGAAGTAGGCCACCACGAACTCGGGGACGTTGGGCAGGGATATCGCCAACACGTCGCCCCGGCCGAGTCCCTTCGCACGCAGGCCGCGGGCGAACCGGCTGCTGAGGTCGTCGAGTTCGCGGTAGGTGATCGGGGTGCCCTGGTGGATCAGACACGCCGTGTCCGGAGTCGCGAGGCGGGACTCGCGGAGCATGACGGCGAGGTTGAAACTCACGCGTGATCCTTTACTGATCGAGGTGCCGGGGGTGGCCGGACGTCGGGGAACGCCCGGCCGGGGACGGGTCCGCGGGACGTTGCGGGTCCCGCTGCCGCGGCGCGGTGCCGATGCGGGCGAAAGGCGCCCGACATCGGCATCGGCACTACGGGACGACCAGGGACAGCGTGTCCGCGACGCACGCGGGCTTGGCGACGCCCTCGATCTCGACGGTGTGCCGCACCGTCAGCCGCACGCCCTGCGCGGTCTCGACCGCATCGATCAGCACGGCGTGGTCGCGCACCCGGGCGCCGGCCGGAACCGGGGCCGGGAAACGCACCTTGTCCGAGCCGTAGTTGACGCCCATCCGCACACCCCGCACGGTGAACAGGCCGGCGGCCAGGGTCGGGATCAGCGACAACGTCAGGTAGCCGTGCGCGATGGTGCCGCCGAACGGGCCCTCCTTGGCCCGCTCGACGTCCACGTGGATCCATTGGTGGTCGCCGGTGGCCTCGGCGAACGTGTCGATGCGATCCTGATCGATGGTCAGCCAGTCGCTGGTGCCGAGTGGTTCGCCCTTGGCCGCGAACACCTCGGTGACGTTCTCGAAGACGCGCATGATGCTCCTTCGTGGTGGCGGCGGGATCCGGGCGGGTCGCCGCCGCCGAGCCGGGTCAGGCGGGCAGGTCGACCAGGTGCGCCAGGGTCGCGCGGTGCCGGTCGGGGGTGCCGAACGCGAGCGCGTCGGCCTTGGCGCGCTTGAGGTACAGGTGCGGGTGGTGTTCCCAGGTGAAGCCGATGCCGCCGTGCAGCTGTACGCATTCCTCGGCGGCGCGGACGGCGATCTCCGAGCAGTGCGCCTGCGCGACGGCCACCGCGACGGGGGTGTCCGGGTCGTCGGCGGCCACGCACGCCGCGGCATACCGGGCCACCGCGCGGGCCTGGGTGATCGACACCCACAGCGCGGCCAGGCGGTGCTTGGGCCCCTGGAACGAGCCGACCGGGCGGCCGAACTGGTTGCGGGTCTTGAGGTAGGCGACAGTGCTCTCCAGGCAGAACTCGGCGATGCCGAGCTGCTCGGACGCCAACAGGGCCGCGCCGGTGCCGATCGCGGTGGCCACCGCCGCCTCGGCCCGCTCGCCGCGCGCCAGCGGTACGCCGGTCGCGCCGGTGAACACGACGTCGGTCAGCGGCCGGGTCAGGTCGAGCGAGACGACCGGGCGGCGGTCCACGCCGACCTGATCGGTGTCGACCGCGTACAGCGCGGGCCCCTCCGCGCTCCCGACCGCGACGACGAGGACATCGGCGGTGCCGGCGTCGACGACCGAGGTCGCGGTACCGGTCAGGGAGTCGCCGTCGGCCCGCACCCCGTCGGGGAATCGGGCACCGGGTGCCGTGGCGAAGGAGACCGCCAGGGTCGCGCTGCGCCGGCCGCCGGCCAGGTCGGTGAGGAGCGGCCCGGCGTCCACCGTGTCCACCGCGCGCAGCGCGGCCGTCGCGAGCACTGCGCTGCCCAGGAACGGGGTCGGCGCGACCGTGCGACCCAACTCCTCCAACACCACGGCGGTTTCCCGCCAGGTGGCGCCGCTGCCGCCGTGCTCCTCGGCGACGGCCAGTCCGGCCGCGCCGATCTGCTCGGTGAGCACACGCCACAACTTCGGGTCGTACGGCTCGTCCGTCTCGATCCGGGCGAGCAGCGCGGCCAAGGTCACCCGCTCGGTGAGCAGGTCGCGGATGCCGGAGCGCAGTTGGTTCTCGTCCTCGGTGTGCACGAGGTGCTCGATGACACTCATCGGGGCAGGTCCTTCCACGCGACGTCCTTGTCCACCCGAGGCTCCGCCGGCAGGCCCAGCACGCGCTCGGCGACGACGTTGAGCAGGATCTCCGAGGTGCCGCCCTCGATCGAGTTGCCCTTGGCGCGCAGGTAGCGGTAGCCGGGCGAGCGGGTGGTGAAGTCCACCGACGCCGGTCGGCGCATGGTCCACTCGTCGTGCCGCAGCCCCTCTTCGGCCAGCAACTCCACTTCCAGACCCGAGATTTCCTGGTTGAGTCGGGCGAAGGCGAGTTTGGCCGCCGAGCCTTCGGGGCCGGGTTCGCCGGCCGCCAGTTGCAGGCGCAGTCGGGCCGAGGTCAGGCGGGCCGCCTCGGCTTCCACCCACAGCCGCAGCAGCCGGTCGTGCAACCCGGCGGTGCGCAGTTCCGGACGCGTACGCCAGGTGTCCGCGACGATGCCGATCATGCCGCCCTCGCGTGGTGCGGCACCGCCGCCGATGGCCACCCGCTCGTTCATCAGCGTGGTGCGTGCCACGCTCCAGCCGTCGCCGACATCGCCGAGGCGATGCGCGTCGGGGATGCGCACGCCGGTGAGGAAGACCTCGTTGAACTCGGCCTCGCCGGTGGCCTGGCGCAGCGGACGCACCTCGACGCCGGGCGCGGTCATGTCGCAGACGAAGTAGGTCATACCCCGGTGCTTGGGCAGTTCGGGGTGGGTGCGGGTGACCAGGATCGCCCAGCGCGCCTCGTGGGCCATCGACGTCCACACCTTCTGGCCGTTCACCACCCACTCGTCGCCGTCGGGCACCGCCCGGGTGCCCAGCGCGGCCAGGTCCGAACCGGCCCCGGGTTCGCTGAACAACTGGCACCACACCTCCTCACCGGTCCACAACGGCCGCAGCCAGCGGGCGCATTGGGCCTCGGTGCCGTACGCGAGCACGGTCGGCGCGGCCATTCCCAGCCCGATGCCGATCCGGCCCGGGTCGTTGGACGGCGCGCCGGCGGCGGCGAATCGCGCGTCCACGGCCGGTTGCAGCGCACGCGGCGCGTCCAGGCCGCCGAGGCCGGCCGGGTAGTGCACCCAGGCCAGTCCGGCGTCGAAGCGGGCCCGCAGGTAGCCGAGCGCGTCGTCGGTGTCCGGATGGGCGGCGATGAACTCGCCCACCCTCTTGTCGAGTTCGGCGGCGGTCAGCACAGCGGGCCGCCGGCCACGTAGATCACCTGGCCGGACACGAAGCCCGCGCCCTCGCTCACCAGGAACGCGATGGTGTTCGCGACGTCCTCGGGCCGGCCGACCCGGCGCACCGGGATCTGCTCGGCCGCGGCCTGCTGGAAGGCCTCGAACTCCATGCCGACCCGGGCCGCGGTCGCGGCGGTCATGTCGGTGACGATGAAGCCGGGTGCCACCGCGTTCGCGGTCACGCCGAACTTGCCCAGTTCGAACGCCAGCGTCTTGGTGAAGCCTTGGAGGCCGGCCTTGGCCGCCGAGTAGTTCGCCTGGCCCCGGTTGCCCAGCGCGGACGAACTGGAGAGGTTGACGATCCGGCCGTAACCCGCCGAGGTCATGTGTGCCTGGACCGCGCGGCTCATCAGGAACGCGCCGCGCAGGTGTACGTCGATGACCGTGTCCCAGTCGCCGTCGGACATCTTGAACAGCAGGTTGTCGCGGATCACACCCGCGTTGTTGACGAGTACGGTCGGCGCGCCGAGCACGTCGGCCACGCGCGCCACCGCGGCGTCGACCTGCTCGCCCACGGTGACGTCCGCGCCGACCGCGAGCGCGTTGCCGCCGGCCGCGACGATCGCGGCCACGGTGTCCGCGCAGGCGGCCTCGTCCAAATCGAGCACGGCCACGGCCATGCCCTCGGCGGCGAGCCGGCGCGCGGTGGCGGCACCGATGCCCCGGGCGGCGCCGGTCACGATGGCCACGCGTGGTGCGGTCGCGTCCGCGGTCGAGGTCGAGGGAGTGTTCTCGGTCATGGGTGGGGGATCCTCCGGGTCGTCGCGGGTCACGAGGTCGGCCGGCGAATGCCACGCACCGCCGTCCCGAGATGCGACCCGCACGCCCGGTCGTGAGGTGCCGACCGGTCGGTATGCACATGCATCGGAAGCGGAGGAGCGGGAATCACGCTGTGCCTGTCACGGTACCGACCGGTCGGTATCAAGGCTAGAGCGCAACGCGAACTCGTTCGGGTGGCTCGTGGGGCGGGGTGCCCGGGCGCGCCCGCGCGGGAGGGCCTGTCGTAGTCGCGCGAGGGGGTCGACGCACCCGCGAGAAAAGGTTCCCGGGTACGGGGGCGGGGCTGTCGCGGGCGCGCGGGGAGGGCCGTCGTGTCCGCGCGGAGAGCGCCCGCAGCACCGCACGGAGGCCTGCGACGACGCTCGGGAGGGGCCGGCGGTGGCACGCGGCGGCCGGTTCGGCGGGCGGCCCGCCCGCCACGCCCGTCCCGCTCGGCGCCGCAGGCCCGGGCGCGGCTCGGGCGGCGTCGAGCGGGACGGCGGTCACCGGGACCGGCCGACCACCTTCGGTACCTCCGGGCGGAGCAGCATCAGGGCCGCGTCGTCGGTGAGCCGCTCGCCCACGTGTGCCAGCAGCGCCCGCTGCAGCAGGGTGAGCAGTTCGTTCGCGGGCAGGTTCGGATCGGCGTTCGCGGCGATCCACTCGCGGAGCGGAAAGAACCGGCCTTGGGCGTCCCGGGCCTCGGTGGTGCCGTCCGTATACAGCAGCAGCGACTCGTCCGGCGTCATCCGGAACCGGTAGGCCGACACCCGCTCGTCGCCGGGAATCAGGCCGGCCAGGCCGAGCGGCAGCTCGGTCGCCACATCGAGCCAGCGCACACCGGACGGGCCGATCAGCGCGGGCGGCTCGTGGCCGTAGTTGACCAGCTCGACCAGGCCGTCCGGGCCGAACTGGGCGATCAGCGCGGTGGCGAACCAGTCCGTGTCCGGCTCGCCGAGCAGCACCTGATTGCGGCCGAACCGTTCCAGTCCCTCACCCATCCGCCGCCCGACCTGCCACAGGTCCGACGTCGTGAACGCCGCCTCGCTGAACGTGCCGACCAGGGCCGCGCTCGCACCGACCGCGGTCAGCCCCTTGCCCTGCACGTCGGCGATGAACGCGCGTGTACCGTACGGCGTGGCCACCACGTCGTACACGTCGCCGCCCACCTCCGCGTCCCGTTCCGCCGCCAGGTAGCTGCGCGCCACCCGGATCCCGCCCACCACGGGCGGTGCGGGCGGCAGCAGCGCACGCTGGACGTGCTCGACCACATTGCCCAGCCGGGATACCCGCTCCTGCAGGCGGGTCCGCAACAACACCGCCGCCACCGCGATCGCGCCGCCCAGCACGACCACCACGAACCCGGCCCAGTCGTGTTCGTAGCCGGTCGGCGCCAACCACGGGTCCAGCACCAGGAACGTCAGCGTCGCGAGCACCGCGTAGACGACCGTCGCGCGCACCGAACTCAGGCTCGACGCGGTCATCGGCACCAGACACAACATCGTGTCGGTACGAAACTCGTCGGGTGTGCCGAAGTCGACGGCCACGATCACGACGTACAGCAAGGCCGGCAACAGCGGGATCAACCACCGCATCGGCCGCGCGCCGCCCGTGTCGCCCGTGTCGCCCGTGTCGACCACCGGGGCCTCGCTCATGCCGGGGTCTCACTCATCGGGAAGGCACCGTCCTGGATCACCCGGGGTGGGCCGGTCGTCGGGCATCGGTTGTCGGGCATCGGTCGTCGGGCAGGGCACGGGCCGGTCATCGGTCATCGGTCTGCTCAGCCCTTTCCCGATCCGACCCGTGCCCAGCTACGCCACACGGTTGATCATTGCCGGCCGGCCCGGCCCTCCCCGTCCTGTTCCGCCGCGCCGCCGGGACGCGCCGCCGAGAGGGACGGCCGAGACGCGCGGCCGCGCGGCGGAATGCCGTCGGTGTCAAAGGAGTTGCCGTTCGTGGCAAGCCGAACCCAACCGTGGGAGTACCCTCCCGCTGGACGTGGTCCCGGACCACGTGGGCGGCCCGCTGCCGACCGCACTGGTGGGTCGACTCGCGCCCGGCGGGCGGGTGATCGCCATCGGCGCCGTGTCCGGCGAGCGGGCGGACTTCTCCTCCCACGACCCGATCGGCCCGCAGACCTCGGTCATCGGCTTCCAGCGCGGCGGCGACTCGGCGGCGGATCCGGCGTACGTGGTCCACCTGGTCGCCGACGGCCTGTTGCACGCGCCCGTCGACTGGCAGGCGGACTGGACCAGGGTCGGCGAGGCCACCGCGCTGCCGCTCGGCCGCCGAGTCCGCGGCAAGGCGGTGCTGACCTGAGTTGACCCGAGTAGATCCCAACTTCCCGATCGGATCCGGCCGATCGGGGAGTTGGCGCCGGCGCCGCTCAGCGATAGCCGGTCTGGTCGGCCGGCAGCCCCGGATCCTGGACCTCGACCAGGTAGCGCCACGCGTCGGGTCGGCTGCCGTCCAGGTCGGTGAAGCCGTACACGCCCGCGAGCTGCCCGCTGGAGAGGGACTGCCCGTTCCAGCGGGCCACTTCGGGGTCGCCGGCCAGTGCCACCACGGCTCGGCCGACGTAGGCGGGGGATTCCGAGATGCCGAAGTGCGGCTGGATCTTCGTGCCCTCCCGCCAGTTGGCCTCGGTCACCCCGTAGTTGTCGAGCATCATCTCCGACCGCAACCACCCGGGAGTCAGCGCGACGGCGGTCGCCCCGCGCGACCCCAGCTCGTGGCCGAGCGCGAAGGCCATCCGCAACACGGACGACTTGGCCAGGTCGTAGAACAAGGACACGCGATAGTTGTCCCGGTTGTACTCGTTGGTGCCGTCGGTCATCTCCACCACCAGGCCGCCGGGCCGGCGCAACAGCAGCGGCAGTGCGTAGTGGTTGGTGATCACGTGCGTCTCCACCGCGAGCCGGAGCAGCCGCAGCCCGTCGTCCAGGTCGTGCTCCCACACCGGGGTGTCCCACGCGAACAGCTTCTCGCCACCCCAGATGTCGTTGACCAGCACGTCCAGCCGACCCTGCTCGGCCTCGATCCGGGCGATCAGCGCCCGTACCCGCTCCGGATCCAGATGGTCCGTGGGCACCGCGACACCGCGACCGCCCGCCGCGGTCACCAGGTCGGCGGTGTCCTCGATGGTCTCCGGACGGTTGTACTCCGAGCGCCGCTCGCGGGTGCTGCGCCCGGTCACGTACACGGTCGCGCCGGCAGCGCCGAGTTCGACCGCGATCCCGCGCCCGGCGCCTCGGGTGGCCCCGGCCACCAGGGCGACCCTGCCCTGGAGTGTGCTCGTCGACACGGTGATTCCTTTCGACATGGCGACTCGTTCGGATCCACTCCGCCCGCCGGCCTTCCCCGCGTGCCCGCGAACGCGTGCAAGTACTCGACCCGAGGGAAACACCCACAGTCGCAAGCCGCTCCGACATGTAGCGTCCGGTCATGCGTTCCGGCATATGCACGAAATGCGGCCAGGCAAGCGTCGTCCGGCGCGTGGGCGGCCTTCGCGAGGGCGCGGTGGACATCCTGGCGTGGATCCGTTTCGCCACGTGGCGCAAGACCCGCGCGACGCACTACGTGTGCACGGGGTGCGGCTTCTTCGAGGTGTACCTCACCAAACCCGAGACCCTCGCCGCCCTCGCCCGGGCCTGGGAACCCTGCCCGCCCAGGCCCTCCACGCCACCGCGACCACCACACCCGCCCGGCCGGTGAGATCCGATGCGCAGGGGAGAACCGCTTCGGGAGGTCGGTTCACCGGCCGTACCCGGTGAACCGACCGCCGCGTTCGAGGATGCTCGGGCGCGATGCATTGTCCGAACGCGGCGGCTACACGCGCACCATGAAACAGGGGCCGCCGCGCCGCGCGACCCGATGCTTCACCCGGCCGGCGGAGTCGGGCGACCGAGTCCACCCGAACGCGAGGCCGCACGCCCCTGGCGCGCCGCGTGGTGCGCACCGGGCCGCGCGTCCGGTGGGCCGGCCGAACCGGTGGGCCGGCCGAACCGAGGAGCGGACGAATCGTGGCCGGACGGTCCGTGGGGCGTACCACCCGTGGGCCGACGAACCCGGGCCGCAGGACTCGCCGGGGTCGAGTCCCGACAGCCGTCAGCCCGCCGGCGCCAATCCCGACTCGAGCGGGTTGTCCAGCAGGCGGGCGAAGGCCAACTCGGCCGCGCCGTACAGCGGGGCGTCGTCGCCCAAGGCCGCCGTGCGCAGTTTGAGGTGCTCGCGGGTGACCGCCAGCGAGGTCCGGTTGAGCCGACTGCGCACCTGTGCGGCGGTGGCCAGGTACACCTCGCGCAACGTCCCGCCGAACACCACCATCTGCGGGTTGAGGATGTTGACCAGGTTGGCCACACCCAGGCCGAGCCAGTCACCGACCCGGCGCAGACCCTCCTCGGCGTCCTGGTCGCCGCGCGCCGCCGAGTCGGCGAGCCCGCCGATCGCGTGCTTGGCGGTGCCGCGGGTGAGCGCGAACTCGCCGATCTCGGTCTCCCAGCACCCGCGCGAGCCGCACCGACACGGCCGGCCGTCCGGGTTGACCACCATGTGCCCGATCTCGCCCGCGTACCCGTCCCCGCCGGTCACCGGCCGCCCCGCGGACAGGATGCCGCCGCCTATGCACACGTCGCCGTGCAGGTAGATCACGTCGTCGCAGCCCACCGCCGCACCCCGGGTGTGCTCGGCGAGCACCCCCAGATCGGCGTCGTTGCCGACCATGACCACCGTGCCGATCGCCGCCGACAACCGCTCGCCCAGCGGCTCGTCGCGCCAATCCGGGGTCGGTCCCTCGGGGATGGTGCCGTCCGAGCCGCGCACCATCGCGCACACCGCGACGCCGCCGCCCACGCACACCCCGTCGCGCGGCGTGGTCAGCCGCATCTGCGCGACGAACCCGCCGAGCGCGTCGGCCACCTCCTTGGGCGAGAACCCGCTGCCCGGACGTTGCAGTTCGCGGCGATCCAGGATCACCCCGCCGAGCCCGACCCGGGCCGCGACCACTCGGTCCACACCGATCGTGAACGCGTACACGTACACCCGCTGCGACTGCGCCCGGACCACCAGCGAGGGCCGGCCCCGCCCGCCACCCGAGGTGTCCCGCGGGGCCTCCTCGACGATCAGGCCCGCCGCCGCCAGATCGGCGGTCAACGCGCCGATCGTGCTGCGGTTGAGCCCCATGCCCGCGGTCAGCTGGGCCCGTGAGGTGGGGCCGAGCACGTGCACGTGGCGAAGCAGCGCCCCCAGGTTCTGCCTGCGGATGTCCTCCTGGGTGGGCGCTGCGCGCATGGGGCTGCGGACCCTGCCTTTCTCATCCGTGGCGTCGATCGAGGGGGAGGGCGGCGTCACCGCAGCCCGGCGGCTTCGGCCCGCCGCCGCGACAGGGCGTCGACCCCGGCGGCGAGGAGCAGCACGACGCCGGTCACAACGTACTTGACGCCGGCGCTGTACCCCATGAGGCCCATGCCGTTGTCGATCACCGCGACCACCGCCCCGCCGAGCACCGCGTCCAACACCCGTCCCTTGCCGCCGAACAGGCTGGTGCCGCCGATCACCGCGGCGCCCACCGCGTACAACAGCACGTTGCTGCCACCGGTGTTGGAGTCCACCGAGTTGGCCCGCGACGCGGCGACGATGCCGCCGATCGCGGCCATCGTGGAACAGATCACGAACGCCGAGATGCGCACCCGGTCCACGTTGATGCCCGCGCGGCGGGCCGCCTCGCGGTTGCCGCCGACCGCGTACAGGCTCAGCCCGTACGGCGTGCGCCGCAGCACGAACGTGCCCACCAGCAACAGCACCACCAGGACGGGCACCACGATCGGCACGCCGCGCAGCGAGGAGATCACCACATTGCGGCTGCGCTCCTGGTTGAGCACGTACACCGCGAGGCCGACCAGAACGGCCAGCGTGCCCACCCGGATCCCGGTGATCGCGATCGGTTCGGCGCTCAGGCCCCGCCGCATCCGGTTGCGATTGCGCCGCAGTTGCAGCGCCGCGTACCCGCCCACGGTCGCGGCGGCCAGCAGCCAGCCCACGATCGGCGCGAGGTTGCGGTTGGAGATGGCCAGGATGGTCGAGTCGCGTACCGGCACGTTGGTGCCGCCCTTGACCAGGAGCAGCGACACGCCCTGGAAGGCCAGGAACGCGCCGAGGGTGACCACGAAGGAGGGGATGCCGACCTTGGCCACCAGTACGCCGAGCACCAGGCCGATCACCGAGCCGACGACCAGGGCGGCGAGCACGCCCGCGTACCAGGGCCACCCGTGTTCGGTCAGCAACACCGCGAGCACCGCGGCACAGACCCCGCTGGCGAAGCCCGCGGACAGGTCGATCTCGCCCAGGACCAGGACGAAGATCAATCCCATCGCGATCACGGTGACCGCGGCGCCCTGGGTGAACAGGTTGGCGAAGTTGCCCGCGCTCAGGAACCTCGGGCGCATGATCGCGAAGACCGTGCACAGCACCACCAGACCGAGCACGGCGGGCATCGCGCCGGTGTCGCCGCCGCGCAGTCGGGCGACGTAGTCCTTGATGTGCGTGACCACCGGCGACGCGGGCGCATCGGACTCGCTCTTCTCGGCGAGAGGCAGGACGCTGCTCGTCATCGGTTCACTCCGTTTCGACCCGCGCCGGGACCGAGTGCCTCGGTCTGCCCCGACGTGATGAGTTCGACGATCTGGGAATGGGTGATCTCACTCGTGCTCACCTGGGCTGCGGTACGGCCCAGGTAGAGCACCGCGATCCGGTCGGCGACCGCGAACACGTCGTTCATGTTGTGCGAGATGAGCACGACGGCCAGGCCGTTGTCGGCCAGCCGACGGACCAGTTCGAGCACCTGCGCGGTCTGCGAGACGCCGAGCGCGGCGGTGGGTTCGTCCAGGACGACCACCTTGCTGTTCCACAACACCGCCTTGGCGATCGCCACGGTCTGGCGCTGGCCGCCGGAGAGGCTGGAGACGCGCTGGCGGATCGAGGAGACGGTGCGTACGGACAGGCCGGCCAGGGTCTCCTCGGCGATCTGCTCCATGCTGTCCTCGTCCAGCACCCAGCCACGCCGGCGTTCCCGACCGAGGAACATGTTCTGCACGATGTCGAGGTTGTCGCACAGGGCGAGGTCCTGATAGACGATCTCGACGCCGAGCTCGGAGGCGTCGCGGGGGCTGTTCACGGTGACCGGCGCGCCGTCGAAGAAGTACTCGCCGGAGTCGGCGGTGTGGATGCCGCCGATGCACTTGACCAGGGTCGACTTGCCCGCGCCGTTGTCGCCGACGAGCGCGGTCACCTGGCCCTCGTACACGGACAGGTCCACGTCGCGCAGCACGTGCACGGCGCCGAAACTCTTGTTGATGCCGCGCAGTTCGAGCACGGGATCGGCCGCGGGCGGCGGGGCGGGGGTGGGGGACAGGGCCACGATGCGGGCTCCTCGCGTCGGGGTGGCGGCAGGGTACGCGCCGGGCCGGAACCGACCCTCGTGGGTGTCGGCTCCGGCTCGACTACGCGGTCCGGGTGGCTAGTTGATGCCGAACTCGGTGCACTTGGCGGCGTACGCTCCGGTGCACAGGGTGTCCTTGGTGACGTAGCCGTCGGCGACCACGTCCTTGACGTTCTCCTTGTAGATGGCCACCGGCTCCAGCAGTACGGACGGCACGTCGCGCTTGCCCTCGGGGTCGCGCACGGTGGCGGGCACGGTCGGCTTCTGGCCCTTGGCCAACGCGACGGCCAGTCCGGAGACCGCGTCGGCCTCCTTCTTGATCGCCTTGTACACCGTCATGCACTGGTCGCCGACCAGGATGTTCTGCAGCGCGGTGGTCTCCGCGTCCTGCCCGGTGACCGGGACCTTGCCGTTGAGTTTCTGCTTCTTGAGGATCGAGATCGCGGCGTTGCCCAGGCCGTCGTTGGCTGCAACCACGCCGGAGATGTTCGGCGACTGGGTGAGCATCTGCTCGAACATGTTGGCGCCCTCGGTGTTGTTCCAGTCCGGGACGGCCTGGTCCGGGCCCTTGACGTACTCGCCGGAGTCGAACTTCGGCTTGAGCACCGCGTCGTAGCCCTGCTTGAGCAGCGTCGCGTTGTTGTCGGTGGCCGAGCCGTTGAGCATCGCGACGGTGGGCTTCTGGGCGTTGGCGGCGGACAGGCACTTCTCGATGCCCTGGCCCATCAGCGTGCCGACCTTCACGTTGTCGAAGCTGACGTAGTACTGCGCGCTGCCGCCGAGGGTCAGCCGGTCGTAGTCGATCGTGGCGACGCCCTGCGACTTGGCCTTGTCCAGGACGGCCTTTCCGGTACCGCTGTCCAGGTTGACGATGATCAGCACGGTCGCGCCGTTGGTGATCATCTGGTCGGCGAGGGTCTGGAACTGCGACTTGTCGCCCTGCGCGTTCTGGATGTCGTAGTCGACGCCTGCGGCCTTGAACGCTTCGGTGAGGTACTTGCGGTCGTTGGTCTCCCAGCGGCCCGACGTCTTGCTGTCGGGCAGGATCACGCCGATCTTCGCCTTCTTGCCACCGCCGTTGGTCGCGCCGGACGAGCCGGTGCCGGAGTCGTCGGAGCAGGCGGAGAGGGTGCCGGCGGCAAGCACGGCACAGGCGGAGACGGACACGAGGAACCTCTTGCGCATGGTGGATCCCTTCGGGCACGCGCCGGTGGGGCCGGCGGGGGACGTGGAGGCGTCGTCGAGGGGTGGTGCCGGGTGTGGTGGTGCCTGGGGGTGGTGCCTGGCGGGGTGGTGCGGCCGGTTTGTGTGGCTGGGTGGTGCGGGGTGCTCGGCCGGGTGTTGCGGGCGGTGCGACCTGCGTGGTGCGGCGCGCGATGTGTGTGGTGCGGCGTGCGTGGTGCGGCGCGACGTGCGTTGTGTGGCAGGTGGATGCGGGGGGTGCGACAGCGGGTATCTGCAACACGTGAAGGCGGTGTCGCCTAAATGTTGTGGGCGACAACGTAATAGGCCCACCGGGTGTTCGCCAGACCCCGGAACCCCTGAGAAATGCCGGTTTCGGTAACGGTTGGGAAACGTAAGCGAACCAAAAACCGGTTGTTCGTGAGTGGTGTCTTCAGAAATCAACATCGAGCGGCTCGGGTGAGGTCGAGTGGCTTCGGATCACGAACCCTGGTGGGTGGGGCCGTGGGAGCGATTAAGTTCCAAGCCACAACTTAGGCTGTCCGTTGGGGTGTTGAGGCAGGCTGGGCGGACGGCAAGGAGGGACCCGGCAACCTTTTCGGGGTTCTTGCCTTGGTTGAGCGGTCGCGTTTCGGTGCGCGAGCGGGCGTGGGTGCGGGTGCGTTGCGGGTGCGCCGGGCGCGAAGTGCGAGGTGCGAGAGCGAAGCGCGGGTGGGGGCGGGGGCGGGGCCGAGGTGCGGGTGCTCGCGCGTCAGGCGGGGGCTCTCGTCTCGGTCGGGTGCTCGTGTTGCAGAGCGGTGCTCTGGATTTGGTCGGGTGCTCGTGTTGCGGAGCAGTGCTCTGGATTTGGTTGCGTGCTCGTGGCCCGGAGCGGTGCTCTGGCTTTGGTGGGGTGCGCGTGTTGCGGAGCGGTGCTCTCACTTTGATTGGGTGCGCGCGTTGCGGAGCGGTGCTCTCGCGATCGGTGCTCGCGTCGCAGCGCGGTGATTCGGCTTTGAACCGGTGCTCGCGTTGCGGAGCAGTGCTCTCGTTTCGATTGCATGCTCTTGCTTGTGGAGCGGTGCAGGGACGTCAACGACGACGAGTTGATGCGGCAAGCCAGTGCGGGATGATCGGCCCGCCACACTCGCTGCCGCGGCGCGAAGGTCGGCAGTCCACGGAGTCGCGGCCGTGCCCGTGCCCGTGGGCGGCGGCGGTGGGGTGTGGGAGCCGGCCGTCAGGCGGCGTATCGGGGCGACGGAAGGCGAGGGCGGGTCAAAGCCGTGTGGCCGTGCGGATCAGCCCGGCGAGGGCGAGGGAGCGGCTGTGCGCGGGCCACGCGATGTGGGTGACGACGGGGGACGCGTCGGCCAAGGGGACGGCCGTGTGCTCGGCCCATAGCCAGGCGCGGGCGGAGTCGGGGAAGACCGCCACGGTGCGTCCGAGGGCGATGAGCTGGGCGAGCTGCGTCTGGTCGTGGATCTCGGGGCCCGGGCCGGGTGGGTACGTGCCGTCGCGGGACCAGCGCGCGAGTGGAAGATCGGGGATGTCGCCGACTTCGGCCAGGGACAGCGTCTTGCGCGCGGCGAGGGGGTGCCCGGCGGGCAGGATGGCGATCTGCCCCTCGGTCATCAGTTCCTCGCTGTCGAACCCGGTGAGGGAGTTGAACGGCGCGTGCATGAGCGCCACATCGGCACGGCCGTCACGCAACATCTCGCCCTGCTCACAGGTGCCACTCGGCAGCACCTCGATCTCGGCGGCATCGGGCTCGGCCGCGTAGGCGTCGAGGAGCTTGTGCAGCAGTTCGTGAGACGCGCCGGCCTTCACCGCCAGCACCACGCGATTGCGGGGGCCGCCCGGACCATCGGCGCCACCTGCGCGACGGGTGCGGCGAGCGGCGGCGATGGTCGCGTCGAGAGCTGCACGGCCCTCGTGCAGCAACATCTCTCCGGCGACGGTCAGGGCGACGCCGCGGCGGTCGCGTTTCAGCAGCGAGACGCCGAGGCGCCGCTCGAGGTGCTGGATCGCCCGGGACAGCGGTGGCTGGGCCATGCCCAGGCGCTCGGCGGCGCGGCCGAAGTTCAGTTCCTCGGCGACGGCGATGAAATACCTCAGCTCGCGGGTCTCCAAGGTGTCCATGGGCGCAGCCTAGCTCGGTGATACCTACCGGGTATGACAGGGCGCTGCATCAGTATTGGCTGCACCGCTCGACCGCGAGCCAACATCGACGGCATGAGCGAAACCGTGAACACTCCCTCCGCCGCACTGCCCGGCGGTACCTGGACGCTGGGCGACCTGACCGTCACCCGCTTCGGCTACGGCGCCATGCAGCTCGTCGGTCCCGGGGTGATGGGCCCGCCCGCCGACCGCGACGGTGCGATCGCCGTCCTGCGCGAGGCCGCCGGCCTCGGGATCAGCCACATTGACACCGCCGGTGCATACGGACCACGCGTCACCAACCGGCTGATCCGTGAAGCGCTGCATCCCTATCCCGAATCGCTGCACATCGTGACCAAGGTCGGCGCGGTCCGCGATCAGCACGGCGGCTGGCCCCCTGCCCGACAGCCCAAAGACCTGCGCCACGCCGTCCGCGAGAACCTCGAGGACCTGGGCCTCGATACGCTGGACGTGGTCAATCTCCGACTCGGCGACGCCCGGGGCCCTCGTCCCGGCTCGCTCGCCGAGCCCTTCGAGACCCTCGTCGAACTCCGGCAACAGGGCCTGATCCGACACCTCGGAGTGAGCAACGCGACACCGGAACAGGTCGCCGAGGCGCAGGCGATCGCGCCGATCGTGTGCGTACAGAACATGTTCAACCTCGCCTACCGTCAGGACGACGAGCTGATCGACGAACTCGCCGACAAGGGCATCGCCTACGTGCCATTCTTCCCGCTCGGCGGCTTCACCCCGCTGCAGTCCACGGCTCTTTCCGCCGTGGCCACCCGGCTGAACGCGACACCGATGTCGGTCGCCCTGGCCTGGCTGCTGCGGCGGTCGCCGAACATCCTGCTCATCCCCGGCACTTCGTCGACAGCGCACTTGCGCGAGAACGTCGCCGGCGCGCAACTCCCGCTCTCCGACGAGGACCTCACCGAGTTGGACAACATCGGCCACTAGCAGGACACGGCCCGGCCCCGGCAGGCTGGACGAAAGGCCGGTGGCGGCGCGATGCGGACCTCATCGTTGGTGACCGACAGGCGCGTTCACACAGTGCCCGGGTCCGACCACCGCCCTTGTGTCCGGTCAGGTGGCTTCCACGCGCGCCGCGTGTTGGAGCACCGCTCTTGTCCGGTCTCGTGCCTGCGTCTCGGAGCGGTGCTCTCGTTTTGGTCGGGTGCTCTGGGTTGATGCCTTGGGCTCGCTGACGAGGGCGGTCCCGAGCGTGCCGTGGCCTGGGTGGATGGGTGGTCCGGTCTCGGGGCGCGTCGCCCAACTGGCTCGGTCAGCGGCGCGGGTGGCGGCGAGCGAGGCGGGCAAGGAGGCGCGGGCGGTGGGGCCGTCGGGTGTGGGCAGGGTGGTGCGGCGGCTCCGGGCGGGTGAGTTCGGCTCGGTGAGGATGCCACGGGTCGTCGGGGGAGCGCATCGGGACCTTGCGCTGTGCTTGGACTTGGATCTCGAGGTGGGCGTCGTTCGCGGTGCCGTGCAGCGCCTCGTCGTAGGACGCCATGGCCCCGCGGATGGCCGCGCCGGCGAGTCCTCGGCGTCGAACGTGCGAGGCCAGCCACACGCAGCAGGCCAGCATCGTGCCGAGGCAACCGGCGACGGTCAGGAATCCCAGGAAGCCACCCATGGCGTCGAGCCTACGTCCGGGCGCGGCCACGCCGGCCACGCCGAAGTGAACTCGGCGAATACGTGCCGGTGATCGTCGTCCGCGTGGGCGTGCGGAGGTCAGCGTGAGCCCCCGGCCCCGGCCGTGACCATGGCCCGCCCCCGGCTTGGTCCTCGGCCTGGCCCCGACCCGGGCCCACCCTGCCCGGTTCGCCCCGCCACATCTCGGCCCGGGCCCGCCCCGCCCTGCCCCGCCCCGTCCGATTCGCCCCGCCTCACTTCGGTCCGGGCTCACCCTGCCCCACCCCGCCTCACTTCGGTCCGGGCTCACCCTGCCCCGACCCGGGTCATCCCGTCCGGTTCGCCCCGCCACATCTCGGTCCGGGCCCGCCCTGCCCCGCCCCACCCCGACCCGACCCGACCCGCCCCACCCCGCCCCGACCCGACCCGGCCCATCCCGCCCGGTTCGCCCCGGCGTGGTTGTGGGGGGTGCGGGAGGGGCGTCCAGCCGGGAGCGTGGAAGGCAAAAGGCGTTGCGAAGAGGGGCTGTTCGCTTCGTGCTCACTGTTTCGACGAGGACGGAAAGTTCCGCGCGAGGTGGGTGAGGTTCGGGGCGGCGGCGCTGATACTGAGGACATGGAACCCGTTGTCTTCATGACACTGCCGACCATGGTCGTTCTGCTGACGGTCGTGGCGTTCGTCGATCAGATGATGCTTCGGGCCGGGCGGGCGGGGCTGTTGCCGTGGCGGAACAGCGGGAGTCGGGGGCAGGTTTCGGCCACCGGCTTCGAGCAACTGCATGCCACTTTCTCGCCGGGGAAGCAGAGCGAGCTCAAGGAGCGGCAGACGGCGCTGCTGCTGCGGGACGACGAGGAGGACGGGGCGCCACCGAACCGGACGACGGTGGATCTGGAGCGCGGTACGGCAGTCGTCCGCATGCCGCGGGCCGATCGGTAGGAGGTGGGAAGCGCTCCCACTCTCCGCGCTCGGCTGCGCGGTGTGGTGACCACGTTTGAATTGGAACCGTCCGACGGGAAAAGGCGGTTGGTGTCGGGGAGGGCGATCCGCGCCGAGCGTGGCCCGGGCGGGGGCGCCGTCGGATGGATGTGGCTATGGATGTGGATACGGGGCGACGCGCGGTTGGGTTACTTGTCGAAGGCGGCGAAGTAGGCCGCTGCCATGTCCTGGTCGCCATGGCCCTGTTCGGAAGCGCGGCGGAAGCGAGCCGCGCCGGCTGCGACCACGTCCATGCGGATGCCCGTGTGTTCGGCGGCCTGGAGGACCAGGCGTGCGTCCTTCTCCGCGTTGTCCACCGAGAAGCTGGGGGTGTAGTCGTCGGAGAGGATGGCGGCGGACTTGAGTTGGAGGTAGCCGCTGTCCATCGGGCTGCCGCCGACGACGTCCAGGAAAAGTTGCGGGTCCACGTCCAAGCCCTTGGCCAGGGCCAGGGCCTCGCCGACGCCGTGGGTCAGCGCCAGGACCCACGTGTTGAGGACGAGCTTGAGTCGGGTGGCCGCGCCGGAGGTACCGTCCTCGCCGACCCACAGGGTGCGCCGACCGATCGTGTCGAACAGCGGCTGTACGGCTTCCCGAATCGCCGGCGTGCCCGCCGCCAGGACGACCAACTGCCCCTGCTCTGCGGGTCCCCGGGTGCCCTGGACCGGGGCGTCCACGAGGGTCAGTTCGTGTTCGCGGGCAAAGATGACCAGGTCGTCCAGCGCGTCGACGCCGACCGTGCTGATCTGCACCCACACCGTGTCCGGGCGCAGACCCGGTGCCGCCGCGCGCATCGCGTCCAGGACACGCGGGCCGTCGTTGAGCACGGTGAGCACGATGTCCGCGCCGGTGACCGCTTCGGCGGGTGACGCCGTGGCCGTCACGCCGTCGGTGGCCAGTGCCGCGGCCTTGTCGGGCGTACGGTTCCACGCCCGCACCGGGAAGTCGTCCCGGGATAGATTGCGGGCGATGGCGGCGCCGATGATGCCGGTGCCCAGTACGGCGACGGTGGGTCGGATCGGGGCGGGTTGGGTGCTTGTCATGGCATGGCTCCGCATCAGGTGGTTCGAAAATCTTCGTACCCAGGTACCGTAGACACCCACGGCATGCGCCGGCAACCGTGGGGTCGAAGCAAGGAGCGGATGCGGGATGCCCGTCCAGATGCACCACCCGTCGCTCGACGACGTGCCGTTGAGCGCGGTCTTCGCCGCGCTGTCCGACGACCACCGGCGTGCGGTGGTGGTCGCGCTGGCCGCGGACCCGAACCGTGAGCAGCCGTGTTCGGCGTTCGCGGTGCCCGGGACCAAGTCCACCCGCTCCTACCACTGGAAGGTGCTACGCGAAGCGGGCCTGATCGTGCAACGCAACACCGGCACCGGGATGCTCTTGCGTCTTCGTGAACCCGAGTTCGATCAACGGTTTCCGGGGCTTCTGGCCAACCTGATCCGTCTCGAAGGCCTCCCGTCGCCGGATGTGACGGGGCCCGTGGAGGCGGCGGAGGCTTCGGGTGCCTCCGAGGCGAGGGGCGAGAGGGGCGACCAACCGCTCGGCTTGTGAGCGCGCGGCAGCCATGCCCGACGGGGTGAGGGAGCGGGTCGCGTGGCCGATAGCGGGTTGTGTTGCCGCCGATCGCGGAGAGTGACGCCATGCGCCGAGTGTCGAGTGCCGAGTCCCATTTGCCGAGTGTGGAGTGCCGCCGGCCATAGGTGCCGGTCATCGGGCTCTGCTGCGCAGTATCTCGGCCGTCATCCGGACTTCCTTGGTAACTGGCCTATGGATAAAGGGAGTTCATGGTGATCTCCGACGGTGGTGGTGGCGGCGACTGCGACAGCTGCGGTTCCGGCGTCGACGGTTGGAGCCTCGTCGAGCGATCCCGTGAGCGGTGGGCTCGGTTGGCCGCGGTGTTGGCCGTCAATTCGCATACCCCGGACGCCTTGTTACAGCGGTTGGCGCAGAGTGAGGATGTGCTCACGCTCGTTTCCCTCGGTGGGCGTGCCGGGTTGCCCGAGGCAGTGGTACGGCGGTTGCTCGGCCATCCCGATTCGGCCGTGCGTGAGCGGTTGCTCGATCGATCCGACCGGGCCGTGGAGATTCGGATCGCCCTGCACAACGACCCGGATCCGGCAATCCGCAGCGCGTGCGTCGAGGCGCGCTTCGGAGGACTCGGCGGAGTCGGCGGACTCGGTGACGTTCCCGAACTCCCGCATGCCGTCTATGCTCGCCTGGCGATCGACCTCGATCCGAAGGTGCGCCGGGTCCTCACCCTCGTCCCCCATCTCCCCGACGACCTGGTCGAGTTGCTGGCCCGGGACCGCGACCGGCTCGTCCGACTGGGCCTGTTGCAGCGCTGGAGTACGCTCCCGGCAGTCGCTCGGACCATGCTCGAAGCCACTGCGGACGAGGCCACGCGCCGCGACCTCGCGCTGTATGTACCGGGCCATCGGCCCACCCCGGAGGTGCGCCGCGCGCTGCTCGACGACCCGTCGTCGGCCCGGCGGTTCGCGCTGGTGGCGCCGCTGGACGCGGCCGAGGCGGCCGAGTTCGCGGGCCACCCGGATCCGGGGGTACGCGCCGCGGTCGCGGCCAATCCGACCCTGCCTGCGTCGACGCGCGTGTTGCTTGCCGAGGACGTCTCGGCGACGGTCCGCAGTCACGTGGCGATGCGTCCGGACGTCGGGCCCGAGGAATGCGCGGCGATTCGCCCGTGGCCGGCAGACGCCGTGGATACGGTGGACTGGCTCGTCGATCGCCTCGACGACGTCGACCTGCTTCTGCGCTACCTGGATAGCCCGCATCCCGCCTTCCGCCGCAGCGTCGCGTGCAGCCCGGCGCTTCCCTCGTACGCCGTGGCCCGGCTCGGGACCGACCCGGATCACCGCGTACGCCGGATCCTGGCCGAGCACCACCCCGACGCCCCGACCCAACCCCTGGTAGGCCGGATACCGCCGCTGCGCCGGGGGCCGGGCGGGCCGGCGATCGACCATCCCCGCTTTCCGCCTGCGGCGCTGCGCCGGTTCGCCGATTCCCGCGACCCGCACCTGCGCGCGCTCGCGGCGCTGAGCCGGCGGAGCTCGCCCGACCTGGTCGAACGCCTGAGCCACGATCCCGAGTCCCGAGTGCGCGTCTGCGCGGCGGGCAACGCCCGGCTGAGCCGATCACGCGCTCTGGCGCTGCTGGGCGACCCGGACCCCAGGGTTGCGGAGGCGGTGGTTCGGTACACCCGACTACCCGAGGCGACGATGTCCCGCATCCTGGCCCGAGCCGGCCTCTGAACCCGGGGCCTCCGAACCCGGGCCGACCTCCGAACCCGCAGGGTCGGGACGCTCGCCGGTTCGGGTCGGGTGCGGCGTGGTGGGTGTGTTGGTCGCGGCTTCGGCGTAGCGGCGAGCCAAGTGCGCGAAGGCGTCCCTGAGTTCGGCCGGGCCGACGACCTCGATGTCGGCGTCGAAGCCGCCGATGGTGGCGGCCAGACCGGGCCACGACCACGAGCCGAGGAGCAACCGGCAGCGGTGCGGGCCGAGTTCCTCGACGAGCCCGTCGCGGCTGTAGCGGGACACGTCGGCGGCGGGCAGGTCGAGGATCACCTCGCCGCGGCAGGGCCAGTCGGTCGAGTTGTCGGAGCCGTGGAACCTGCCGGCGACGAAGGCGGACACGTCGACTCCGCCAGGCAGTTCACGCGGGGTGAAGCGGGGTCCGGTGGGGGTGCGCGGGGTGATCCGGTCGGCGCGGAAGGTACGCCAGTCCTCGCGGTCGAGGTCCCAGGCGACGAGGTACCAGCGGCCGCTCCAGGTGACGATGTGGTGGGGCTGTACCCGGCGCGGAAGGAGGAGCGCACGGCGTTCGTCGTTGCCGTTGCCGTTGCCTTGGCCGCCTTCGCCTTCGCCTTCGCCTTCGTCCTCGCCTGCGCCGGCTTCCGGCGGGGACGTGCGGGCGTAGTCGAAGCGCAACACTTCGCGGGCGTGGACCGCGGCGCCGAGGGTCATGAGCACGCCGCTGTCGACCTGTGGGTTCGGTCGGGCCGTGGGTCGCTCGACGGCGGTGACCTCGAAGGTGTCGATGCGCCGGCGCAGACGGGCCGGCATGACCTGGCGGACGGTGGTCAGCGCGCGTGCGGCGGCCTCCTCGATACCGGCACCGGTGGTGGTGGCGATCCGGAGGGCGACGGCGAGGGCGACGGCCTGCTCGTCGTCGAACAACAGCGGCGGCAGTTCCGTGCCGGCGTCGAGCCGGTACCCGCCGTCGGGTCCCTTGAAGGCCACGATGGGGTAGCCGAGTTCGCGCAGCCGGTCGACGTCGCGGCGCACGGTGCGCGGGCTGATGTCCAGGCGCTCGGCCAGCAGCGCCCCGGGCCAGTCCCGGCGCGCCTGGAGAAGCGAGAGCAGCGAGAGCAATCGGGCCGAGGTCTTCTGCATGGCTCCATGATGCCTGGAGAAGCGGCCACGACCTGACCTCTTCTGCTGCGACTGTGATCTCGGGCCGGACGGGGAGAACGCACGGACCAGCCGGGGCACCCGCTCCCGGCAGACACCGTCGACGTGATCGCGGTCCGTGGTGAGCGGTGCGCGCTCTGCGGTGCGCGGGCCGCGGTGTGTGGCCTGTGGTCCGCGGTTCGGTACGGCGGGCGCCGCATGGTGTCCGGAGAAGGCGATCATCGAAGGTCAGGAGCCAGGATGTCGGTTAAGTCGGTCACTCATCTGAACTTCCGGGGCGAGGCTCGGGCGGCGCTCGAGTTCTACCGGTCCGTGTTCGGTGGTGACATCGCCGTCGTCGCGTACGGGGATGCCGGGAACGTGTCGGATCCCGTCGCGGCGGGGCAGGTGATGTGGGGTCAGGTGGTCGCGGACAACGGCTTCCACGTGATGGCGTACGACGTGCCTGCGGGGATGCCGTGGGATCGGGGTGTGAACTCGTTCTTCGTCTCCCTGCGCGGCGAGGACACGAAGGAGATCACGACGTACTGGGAGAAGCTCTCCGTCGGGGCGAGCATCGTGCAGCCGTTGGCGCCGGCGCAGTGGGCTCCGCTCTACGGGATGCTCACGGATCGCTTCGGCGTCGTCTGGGTGCTGGACGTGGCGAGTCCGTAAAGCGGGTGAGAGCGGCGAGCGTGATGGGGAGGCGCGCGCGGTCCGCCCTTCCCGTCACGCTGCCGGGCGACGCTCCTGTGACCAGGCGGCAGCGCGGCGGGACGGCACTTGAAGAACCGGAACCGGAACCAGAACCAAGAACGACGAACGAAGACCGACGAACGAAGACCGACGAACGACGAACGCGACGGGTGCGACCGCCGCGATCGACGGAGCCGCCGAGCGCCACCGCCGGAGCCTCGTGCGGGACCGAAGAAACCATGACCGGCACCGACAAGCCATCGAAAGGAACACCCACCATGAGGATGCGGCCCCTGGGACGGACCCGAACGCGGGTCGGTCCGCACTGCCCGGGCACGATGACGTGCGGCCCGTCCCGGGGCTCTGCCCCGCGCATCGCCGCGGTGTCGCTGCGCCGGCGGGCCGTCGACGAGTGCGCGGCGGTGTGCGGCCGATGACCGTTCTCGACACGCGGGCGCTCAACCGCGCGACGCTGGCCCGGCAGTTGTTGCTCGATCGCGCGGACGTACCGACCCTGGACGCCGTCGCGCACCTGTGCGGTTTGCAGGCGCAGGAGCCGCAGGAGCCGTTCGTCGGGCTTTGGTCGCGGCTGCGGGCGTTCGATCCGGCGGTGCTCTCGGGTCTGCTGACCGGACGGCGCGTGGTACGGACCGGTCTCATGCGCCGCACCGTCCATCTGGTCACCGCCGAGGACGTCCTGGCCTGGCGGGCGCGCCACGACGACATGCTGCGCCAACGGGTCCTCGGCGTCTACCGTCGCGATCTCGACGGGGTGGACCTCGACGCGCTCGCCGCGGCGGGCCGGGCGGTGATGGCCGACGGCGAACCCCACACGACGGCGGAGATCACGCGGGCGCTCGCCGAGACGTGGCCGAAGACGGAACCGCGGGCGCTGGGGGAGATGGTGATCAGCGCCCTGGTCCCGATGGCGCAACTGCCGCCGCGCGGAGTGTGGCGCACCAGAGCGGGCGTACGCCACCTTCCGCTCGCCACGTGGCTGGGACGCGAGGTGGATCCGCCGGCGCCGGACGGGTCCGATCCGGTGGGGCGGGCGCTGGTACGGCGATATCTGGCCGCGTTCGGGCCGGCCGCCTCGGCCGACCTGCGCGCCTGGTGCGGGCTCGCCGGGCTGCCGGCCGCGATCGCCGCGGTCCGGGAGGAACTGGTGAGCTTCCGCGACGAGCGGGGCCGGGAACTGTTGGACCTTGCCGACGCGCCGCGTCCGGATCCCGACACGCCCGCCCCGGTACGGTTCCTGCCGGCGTTCGACAACGCGATCCTCGGCTACCACGACCGCACCCGGATCATCGACTACGAACACCGCGGCCTGTCCGTCGCCGGTGCGCGCGTCGTCCTGGTCGACGGTCGGGTCGCCGCGACCTGGACCGTGGAGACGGGCACCGTGGTGGTCACCCCACTGCGCCCCTTCTCCCGAGCCGACCGCACGGCCATCACCGAACAGGGCCAGGAACTGGCCGGGTTCCTCTCCGACAACGACAGCCACCGAATCCGGATCGACCCACCGACCGACTGACCACCCGCAAGCACGATCCGCGTCCACGACTCCGGCCTCGGCGGCGCCCCCGACGCCGCCGACGCCCCCAGTGCACACGGTCTCACCCAGCGGCACCGTTGCCTCCCGGCACCGTTGCCGGCGCCTGCCGCCTGACCGCACACTGCCGCCCTACTCCGTTTTTACGACCACTTCGCCGTCGAGCCCGCTGCCCCTTGCGCCGTGGCGCACCTCGTGCCGTCCCAGTCCTTCGACCCCGGACGCCCGGCTGCCGATGGTTGTTGGGCGACCGGGTCGCCTGAGCCGCCCCGCGCATGACCGGCTGGGCGTGGCCCTCCCCGTTCCACGCTGCGTCGGCGCCTGTGCTCGCGCCTCCGTTCGGGTCCGCCTGGCCTGCTTGGGGCAGGGCGACCGGGCCCTCCCGTGCCGGGCTCCCCGAGACCGGCATCCGGTGGCTCGCAAGCTGCCATCCGACGTGGCTTCCGGGTTCTTCGCCGTCGGGCTCGCTGCCGCCCGTGCCCGGGGGTACCTCGTGCCGCGCCGCTGTTGGGTTGGGGGCGGCCTGGTTGGGGTGTCTGGTTGTTTGGGTGGGGGTGGAGTAGCATCCCGATGAGTTGCTGAATCGTGTCAGCGTTGGTTCGGTCGGGTGGGTCGGCTGGGAAGGGGTCGTTGTGAAGTTGCATGTTCATGAGCGTGGGGACGGGGACAAGGTTGCGCTGCTCGTGCACGGAGGGATGTCGGATCACGGGACGTGGCACGCGTTGGAGGATGTGCTCGTGGCGCGGGGGTATCGGGTGTACGCGCCCGACCTGCGGGGGCACGGGCTGAGTGGGCGAGGCGAGTACAGGCCGGAGTTGATGGCCGACGACCTCGTCGAGAGCCTGCCCGTGGGCGCCGATGTGGCGATCGGACACTCGCTCGGCGCGCTCGCGCTGTCGTTGGCCGTCGAGCGGTTGCGGCCGGGGAAGGCCGTGTACTCCGACCCGGGCTTTCGGCTTGCCACCGTGCCCGCCGGGGCCTACGAGGGGATGCGGGCGATGGTGGCCAACGCCTCCTCGGAGAGCATTCGTGCGATGAACCCGAGGTGGTCCGAGGCGGACGTGCGGGCCGAACTCGAGGGCTTCCGCAAGTTCGACCTGAGCTTCCTGGCCGAACTCGGCGGCTTCGACGGGGAGTACGTCCCCGTCGCGCCGGTGGTGCCGAGTCTGGTCCAGTCCGCGGCGAACAGCTTCATCATGACGCCCGAGCTCAACGAGGAGCTGCGCGCGAACGGCTTCGAGGTGCGTGTGGTGGACGACGTCGCGCACTGCATCCACCGCGACGACTTCGACGCGTTCCTGAAGTCGCTCGACGGCTGGATCTGACCCACTCCCGGCGGAGCGGGCCGACCTCCCGCGCGGTACGCCCCCGCCCGATCGCCCCGGGCGAGCGCGGTACCACGCGGGAGGCGCGTCGGCGCGCCGGTTCGGCCCGGAGCGAACTCGATTCGCCGACGTGCGTGCCATCGATATGGTCCCGATATGGGGCGATCGAGTGGTGTGTCGAGTGGTGAGTCCGGTGGTGCGTCGCGCGTGGTCGAGGTGGGCGGGATTCGCCTGGTGCACGACGTGTGGGGCGAGCCGCAGGCCCCACCGCTGGTGCTGTTGCACGCGCTCGGCGAGGATGCGCGGGACTGGGCCCGGATAGCCGAGACCCTGGCCGAACAATGGCGGGTGTACGCGGTCGACCTGCGTGGGCACGGGCGCAGCGACTGGCCGGGTGACTACTCGCTCGAACTCATGCGGGACGACCTGGTCGGCTTCCTGGACGCGCTCGGTCTGGAGCGGGTGGACCTGATCGGGCACTCGATGGGCGGCATCGTGGCCTATCTCATCGCGCAGGAACATCCGGATCGGGTGGGCCGGTTGGTCCTGGAAGACGTATCCGTCCCGCTGCCGCGCGAGGCCGTGCCGCCGAGCCGACCCGAAGGCGAACTCGGCTTCGACTGGGACATGGTCGTCGCCATCCGCAAGCAGATCGACAGCCCCGACCCGCAGTGGTGGGACCGCCTGGGCCGGATCACCGCCCCCACCCTCGCCGTGGCCGGCGGTTCGACCAGTCACATCCCGTACGAGCGCATCACCGAGTGGTCCCGTCGCCTTCCCGATGCCCGAGTGGTGACCATCCCGGCCGGCCACCTGATCCATGCCGTCGAGCCGGACGCCTTCACCGAGGTGGTCCAGACCTTCCTGCGCACCCCTCCGCGCGAAGACCGCCACCCGCACTGACCCCGGACATCCGCGCGACCCGGGTACACACACCCGGACGCCGGACGCCGGCCTCCCGCACGCGGCCCGTCGCCGGCCGCCCGCCGCACTCGGACCCACGCCCGTACTCGTTCCCGTCCCTTCCGCCGTGTGCCCAAGCGCCCGAGCGCCCAAGCGCGCGACTGCGCGAGTGCCCGACTGCCCGACCGCTCGACTGCCTGACCGCCCGAGCGCCCGAGCGCTCGACTGCGCGCGTGCCCGACTGGCCGAGCCTCCGAGCGCCCGGCCACCCAGCCGCGCCCGCCAACCCCGCCGTCATCCGAAACAGCACAGCACAGCACAGAGCACCCCATGACCGGCCGGATCAGCGCCCCCTGCCACCACGGCGCGAATTCACACGGTCGACGTCCGTTGTTGGCGATACGGATGATCCACATGGGTTTTCCACCCAATACCGTGCGCATGCCCCCCAACCGACAGCGCCGGAGAACCACCATGTGCCAACAGCACGACGACGATTGCGCCCAGCCCGTCACACCCTTGTCCGGGCCCGCCCGGAGGGCGTTCCTGCGCTCCGCGGCCCTGGCCGGCGCCGGCGCCGCCGTGGTGGGTGCGGTCGGCATCTCGCCGGCCGCCGCCGCGGCAGCCGACGACGAAGCCGCCGCCGCGGGGGCGGTGGACGCGCAGCACCTGCCGGACTGGCGTCCGGATCGGGACAGTCGACGGTTCACGCTGGTGGTGATGCCCGACACGCAGTACATGTTCGACGAGGCGAGCATCACGACCGCTCCGATCGAGGCGTCCTTCCGGTACATCCTGGAGCACGCCCGCGACGACAACATCGTCTTCATGTCGCACCTGGGCGACCTCACGCAGAACGGCCGCAAGGCCGAGTTCGACGGGATCGGCCGGGCGTTCGAGTTGTTGGACCGCAAGGGCGTCGCGTACAGCGTGATGGCCGGCAACCACGACATCGACTCCAACACCGACGACCGGCGCGGCCGGTCGCCGTACCTGGACACGTTCGGCCCACAGCGCTTCCGCGGCAAACGCTCCTTCGGCGGGGCGACCCCGGACGGATACAACACCTACCACCTGTTCCAGGCGGCGGGCCGGGAATGGCTCGTTCTCGCGTTGGACTGGCGGCCCTCGCCGGCCGGCATCGCGTGGGCGAAGAAGGTGATGGCCGAGCACCCGCACACGCCGGTGATCCTGACCACCCACGAACTGGTCTCGGCCGACCGGCCGGGCCAGGAGGCGGAATTCTCGGAGCACGGAAGGCAGTTGTGGAACGACCTGATCAAGAGCAGCGATCAGATCTTCCTCACGCTCAACGGCCACTACTGGCCCGCCGGTCGCACCACGCAGCGCAATGACGCCGGAGGTGACGTGCACCTGCACATCACCAACTACCAGAACCGCTACTTCGGCGGCGCCGCGATGATCCGGCTCTACCACTTCGACCTCGATCGCGACACGATCGACGTCGAGACGCTCTCCCCGTGGATCCTCGGCCGCAGCAACCGCGGGCTCAACGAACTCGAACGCCGTGAGATGGAGTTGACCGGACCGCAGGACTACTTCTCGGTACCGATCGACTTCGAGAAGCGCTTCGCGCGGTTCGCCCCGATACCCCAGCGCCCGGCCCGCCCGGCGCAGCGCATGGTGGTGCCCGGCACGGTCGCCTACTGGCGCTTCGACGGCGCGCACCAGGACGGCGCGCCGATTCCCGGTGCGCAGCGCTTCGCGGACCTGTCCGGGCGCGGCAACGATCTGACGCTGGTGCCGGCGCCGGGAGCCGCGGCGGGTGCCGTCAGTTGGTCCCACCAGTACCACCCCAATCAGCCCGGGCACGGCAGCATCCGGCTGGCCGGCGGCAAGTCCCCGCTGCGGGGCGGCCACCTCCAGACCGCCGCCGGAGCCCCGTTGAACACCGCGACGTTCCGTTCCGGATACACGATCGAGGCGTTCTTCAAGCTGCCCGCCGACTGGGACGGGGGCCGCGACGCCTGGTCGGCGCTGCTGAGCCGCTGGGGCATGAGCGGCGAGGCCCGCAAGCCCAACGGCGATCCGCAGGAGCCGGTGGTCACGCTGAGCCTGTCCGGTGGCCGTGAACTCCAGTGGTGTGTCTACCCGTTGAACAGCGACGGGTCGGCGACCAACTGGGGCCACGAGTTGGCGCTGGACACGTGGTGGCACGTCGCCGTGGTGAACGACGCGCGGCAGACCACGATGTACGTCGACGGTTGCCCGGTGGTGCGCAACCCGACGGCACGCTCGATCGGCCTCACCACGCTCAACCTGCCGTGGATGCTTGGCGGTTACGCGTACGACGGCAAGCTCGACCAGACCATCAATGCCTGGGTGGGGGACGTGCGGATCGTCGAACGCGCGTTGCGGCCGGACGCGTTCATGATCGCCCGGTAACCGGCGATCCGTGGCGTGGGTTCGACGCGTGGCTCCTAGCCATCGACCCGAGCCGTCGACCCGAGCCGTCGACCCGAGCCGTCGACCCGAGCAATCCGACCCGCGGCATCGATCCACCGGGATCGGTCGGGAGCGAGCGTCGCGACGACGCGACGCTCGCTCCCCACCCGCCCCTCAACCGCCGAATCGTGCTCGCAGTTCGCGTTTGAGCACCTTGTGGCTCGGGCCCAGAGGCAGTTCGGTGACGAACTCGACGCGGCGCGGATATTTGTGGCGGCCCATGCGATCTCGGGCCCAGGCGATGAGTTCGGCCCCCGTCGGGGGCGGGTCGGTGGTCGGGGCGAGGACGATCACCGCGCAGATCTCCTCGCCGAGCAGCCGGTCCGGCAGGCCGATCACCGCTGCCTGGGAGATGGCCGGGTGGCGCAGCAGCACCTCCTCGATCTCGCGCGGGTAGATGTTGAAGCCGCCTCGGATGACGATGTCCTTCTTGCGGTCGAGGATCGTGACGTACCCGTCGGCATCCTTGATGCCCACGTCCCCGGTGCGGAACCAGCCGTCCACGAGGGCCTCGGCGGTGGCCTCGGGGCGATTCAGATAGCCGGTGAAGACGTTGTGGCCCCGGACGACGATCTCGCCCGACTCGCCCGGCGCCAGCAATTCGATCGCGTCCTCGGTCTCGGCCCGGGCGATCTCGACGTCGACGCCCCACACCGGGTGTCCGACGGTGCCGGGCCTGGCGCCGAAGACCTCCTGGTTCACGGAGGCGGTCGGGGACGTCTCGGACAGGCCGTACCCCTCGTACACGATGGCGCCGAACGCCGCCTGGAACCGTTCCAACACCGGTACGGGCAACGACGCCCCGCCGGACAGACACAGGCGCAGTTCGGGCAACGCCGGTGCGGTGCGGGCGGCGTCGACCAGTGAGATGTACATCGTCGGCACGCCGTGGAAGGTGTTGACGCCCTCGGCGACCATCAGCGCGATCGCCGCTACCGGGTCGAAGCGCGGCAGCAGGACCAGGGTCGCGCCCACCCGCCAGGTCGAGTTCATGCTCACCGTCTGGCCGAACGCGTGGAACAGCGGAAGCGCGCCGAGCGCGATGTCGTCCGGGAGGGCGTGGTTCGCGTCGAGTGCGCTGACGGTCGCGTTCATGACCAGGTTCAGGTGGCTGAGCACGGCGCCTTTGGGCGTGCCGGTGGTGCCGCTGGTGTAGAACACGACGGCCGGGTCCTCCGGGGCGCGGGTGGCATACCCGACCATCGGCTCGACCGCGTCGCCCAGTTCCTCCAACCGCTCCGGAACGGCGCCGACTTCCGCGATCCCCTCGGCTCCCGCGATCCCCACCCCCTCGGTTCCCGCGACCTCCTCGATCCCCGCGATCCCCGCGATCCCCGTGTCGTTCGGGATGGGGTCGCCCGCCGCTTCCTCCGACCGCCCGATCGTGAGCATCCGCACCCCGGTCGCGCGGGCCGCCCGTTCGCCGACCGCGCGGTGCCTGTCGTGGCACAGCAGCAACTTCGCGCCGCTGTCGCGCAGCACGTACGCGGTCTCGTCCGAGGTGAGCAGGAGATGGACCGGGACGACCACGGCCCCGGTGGCCAGGATCGCGTAGTAGGCGCGTGGGAATTCGGCGGTGTTGGGTGCCATCAGCGCGACCCGGTCTCCCGGCCGTACCCCGATTCGGATCAGTGTGGCGGCCTGCACCCGGGCCTGGCGCCACAGGTCGGCGAAGCCGATCCGCACGTCGCCCTCGACCAGTGCGATGTGATCGGGCCTGCGCCGAGCCGCCTCGGCGAGGATCGCGGCGAGGGACAGAGAGGTCATTCGACGGTGCTCCTTTCCCCGGCTTCCGGCCTTTTCCGCGACCATCATCCGACCGGGGCTACGCGCCGAAGCGCAGCGGTTCGCCGGTTTCCAGGAGCGTCTTGAGGTTGGAGAGGATCATCGGCCAGCCCTCCTGAAGCTCTTGAGCATCTCGGAATCGGCCGCGAAGCCGTCGTGCAGGACACGGAGCGCGACCACTTCGCCGAGCGGTACCAGGTCGAAGGAGACCCGGGAGATCGGCTCCCGGCGGTGCTCGGCCAGTTGTTCCGGGCTCCAGCCGAACATCTCGCCGATCTCGGGCTCGTAGTTGTGCCAGGTGTAGGCCAGTCGGACCGGCGGTTCGGCCGTCAGGACCACCTGGCCGGCGTCGCGGGGAGCCATCCGGGGCGCCATCGACCAGCGGACCGGCGAGCCGACCTGCCAGTCGGACTCCGGTCCCGAGCCGTCGAAGTAGCGACTGATCTCGGTCCGGTCGGTCAGCGCGTGCCACAACACCTCGGGGGTGGTGCGGATGTACAGGACATAGGTGAACTGCGTGTCGGACACGGGGTTTCTCCCAAGTGGGGCGGCATCGCTCACGGGGCGACCGATGCCCGGGGATCGCCTTCGTCCAACTATCCGACGGTTCGGCCCGGTCGTCCGGTACCGTGCGCGCGCCACGCCGTAGGAGCGTGCCGAACCACCCGGAGGTGGGCCGGTCCGCCGGTCGGCTCCGCGCGGACGACACCCGCCGCTCACCGGGAGTGGGCGGCCCGTGTTCGGGCGGGCCGAACGGGTCACGGCCATCGTCGTCGTCCGTGAGAGGGTCGTGTGCCCCGTGGGAGGTATCCGGATCGCCTGCGGCGCTGCACCGGTCGGCCGATGTGCGCGAGCATTCGAGGGCTCCAGGATCGGACCATGACCGGATCCCCACCACGCCGGAGGGCCGCACCATTCGCTCTCGCCCTCTCCCTGGCACTCGCCTTGGCCCTGCCCACAACAGCGGCATCGCCCGCCTTCGCCTCCGCCCCCACCACGACACAGGTGTCCGCCGGCTCCGCCGCCACCCCGCGCACCTCGCTGCCCCGTCCCACCGGCCCCCATGCCGTCGGCCGGGAAACCCTCCACCTCGTCGACCGATCCCGGCGCGACCCGTGGGTGCCGGAGGCCGAAGCGCGTGAACTGATGGTCGGCATGTTCCATCCGGCCCGGCCCGGCACCGGTACGCCCGCGCGCTACGCCACGCTCGAGGAGGCCCGGCTGCTTGTGGCGGATCGGGGGCTGGGCGGCGTGCTCCCGGCCGAGACGCTGAGCGCCACCGGCATCGACGTCGCGGTCGACGCACGGCCCGCGCGTGGCCGGTTTCCGCTGGTCGTGTTGTCCCCGGGATTCGGTGTCTCGGCCTACACGCTCACCGGCCTGGCCGAGGAACTCGCGAGTCGGGGGTACGTGGTGGCCGCCGTCGACCACGCCTACGAGTCCGTGGGCACGGCCTTCCCCGGTGGACGGATGCTCACGTGCGTGGCATGCGAGAAGGCGCGTACCGAGGCGGATCTCGCGGCGGTGACGGCGGGCCGGGCCAAGGATGTGTCCTTCGTCCTGGATCGGCTCACCGGATCACGCCCGGCCTGGCGGTACGCCGCCCTGATCGACCGCAGCCGGATCGGCATGGTCGGCCACTCGATCGGCGGCGCGAGTGCGGCGGCGGCGATGGCGGTCGATCCGCGCATCCGGGCGGGCCTGAACATCGACGGCGCGTTCCACTCCGCCGTACCCGAAGAGGGCCTGCACGGAGGGCCGTTCCTGATGCTCGGCACGGACGACGACACGCACCGTCCCGGTGGCACGGACCGAAGCTGGGACGAGGCATGGAGCCGACTCGACGGCTGGAAGCGGTGGTTGACCGTGGCCGGCGCGAACCACTACACCTTTACCGACTTCCCGGTCTTCCTCGACGAACTCGGTCCGCCCGGAACCCCGTCACCGCCCACCACCCTCACCGGCCGTCGCGGGTTGGACCTGACCCGTGTCTACGTCGGGGCGTTCTTCGAACTCCACCTGAAGTGTGTTCCCCAGCCCCGGCTGACGGGCCCCACGTCGGCCGATCCGGAAGTGCGATTCCACAACCCGTGACGGGCCTTCGAGCCGATCCCCTTCCCCGGAACGGACCCGACCGCCTTCGGATCGAGTAATCCAGGCCGACTCTCCGGACCCGAAGACGGTCCGCCCGCCCCGAAAGGAGTGTGGCCCGGCGGCGCCGCGTGGGCGCCGCCGGGCTCGGGACGCACCGGCCGAAAGGGGGTCGACCGATGCGAGGTCGTCGGGTCAGCCGGTGAAGTTCTTGAAGAGGTTGGTGAATTCGTACGGTGACTGGCTGATGCTGCTGCACGTGGGCGAGACGCCGCCACCGGGGCAGGAGCCGTTGTCGCGACCCACCGACCAGAACGCCAGCCGACCGATGTGGTTGGTGTTCGCCCAGGTGACCAGCTTGGTCGCGTCCGACTGGACGAAGATCTTGCCGTTGAAGTTGCGGCCGATCATCGGGGTCACCGCGAGCATGCCCTTGAGTTCGGCGTCGGACTTGGTGGGCCAGATCTCCTTCATCTGACGCAGCGTCGATTCGGCCGCGGCGATCACCGCGTCGCCCCAGACCGGACGCGAGGTACCGAACTCCATCGTCATCGCGTTCACGACGTCCACTCGAACCCCGTTGTCGCGCGCGTTCTTGAGCAGGTCGACGCCCAGCGCCGGGGTGAGTCCGTAGTCGTCACCCTGGATCATCAGGGTGAAGCTGACGGTGGTGGCCGGCCGGTCGCGCTGCACCTTGGCGAGTGCCTTGTTCATGGTGCCGATCGGGATGGACGCCTCGATGTCGATGTCGAGATGCTTGACGCCGAGCGTGTCGATCACCTTCGTGTACGCGGCGGCGAGCGTGTCGACGCTGCCGCAGGACGCCTCCAGGTACGGGCCGGCCGCTCCGCCGAAGGCGACCACGACGTCACCGCCCTGGGCACGAAGCGCGGCGATCTGGTTGACGATGCGCGGTTCGTCGAGCGCGATCGTGCCGCCCCACTTGGGGTCACAGCCGCTGTTGCTGCCCAATACGAAGGCCAGCGTGAACAACTTCTGGCCGGTGGCCGCGGCCACGTCGGTCAGGGTGGGGGTGGGTGCGGTGATGTCGATGTAGGGGACGCTGCGCACCGATCCCGGCGGGTCGCCGCCTCCCGTCGTGGTACGGGCGATCAGCTCGGGCGTGAACGGGGACACGTTGCCCGATGCGTCCTTCGCGCGGACCTTGATCGGGTAGTCGGTGCCGGGGGTCAGCCCGGACAGGGTGACGCCTGCCGTGGCCGTGGTCGCGGTCGCCACGCCCGCGACGTACACGTCGTAGCCCGTGATCCGGTCGTTGTCGGTGGACGGGGTCCAGGCCAGGGCCAGCGCGGACGGGCCGGCGGTGGACACGCGCAGGTCGGTCGGTGTGCTGGGCGGGGTCGTGTCGGGTACGGCCGGTCCCACGCACGGGTTGCCGTTGAGCTTGCAGTCGACGGGAGTTCCCGGCCCCGCGCCGAGGAAGCCGAAGGTGACCGAGGCGCCGGGCGCGAGGGTGCCGTTGTAGTCGCGGTTGGTGAATACGTGATGGTTGCCGGATCCGGTCTTGAGGGCGTCCCAGTACGAACCGACGGTGGTACCGGCGGGCAGGTCGAACTCGACTCGCCACCCGGTGAGCGTGCCGGTGCCCTGGTTGCGGATCGTGTATTGCCCGGTGAAGCCGGAACCCCAGTCGGACGCCTTGGCGAAGGTCGCTTCGGGAGTCGCGGCGTGGGCGGCACCGGTGGGCAGGACCACCAGCGCGATCGGTGCGGCGACGGTCGCGGCCAGCACCCGGGCGAGTGCGCGCCACCCGCGTCGGGTGCGGTGGGGATGCCCCGTCTGAGACGAACGGGGCCTGAGAGAGCGCGAGTTGCGGTGTCTTGCGCGGAACACAGGGATCATCGAGCCGGCTCCTGGACACGTCTTGGGACGCGAGTCGGGGGACACGAGTCGGGGGACGAGAGACGTGGGGTGTGGGATGCGGAGGTGGGACATGCCGGGCGCGCGCCGCCGGTTGGCGTGCGCCACCGCTCGCGGCCGGACGGTGGGCTGTCGCTGCCTCCTTGCACGGACAATGGTCTATACCAACCCTGTTCCCGTCCATAGGTGCGCGGGCACTTTTTCGAGCCGCCCGGCAAGTATTGGCAAGACGCCTCCGGGGCGCGGGAAATTTTTCCTCGCCACAATGACGACACATCTGACGGTGCGTCAGAAGTGGAGCGATGCAGGCCAAGCCGAGTTTTCGACGGAGTTCGCGACACCTCGGTTGGGGATTAATGAAGCCTTCCCGGCCCGATCCCCTCGGAAAGACCGGCTCCGTGCTCTTGCGCGACCGGTCGAGCACGGCGACTCTGAGTACCGCCACGCCATTGGTCTATACCTGTCCCGCCGGACCGCAGGCGGCGGCACCCGTATGCCGGAACACCGGGATCCGTCGCGGCCGTCGCGGATCCCCGTCCCACCCGTGTCGACCCACCCCACCCGTGTCGACCCACCCGTCCGCGCCGACCGTCCCATCCGCGCCGATCCGCCCCATCCGAGGGCTCCCGTACGAGGCCTCCCGCACGTCCGCGTTTTCGGCAACTCCTTTACCCGGAGGGCTTCATGAAGTCTCGCCGCAAGGTGGCGGCTTTCGCCGCGACCTGCTGTCTGGCGCCCCTGACGATCGCCGCACTCTCCACCGGCACGGCCCAGGCACACGGCACGCTGAGCAATCCGCTCAGCCGCACCGGCACGTGTCGTGCCGAGAATCCGGAGAATCCCACGTCCGCCGCGTGCAAGGCCGCGGTCGCGATCGGCGGCACGCAGGCCGTGTACGACTGGAACGAGGTCAACCTCGCGGACGTTGCCGGCCGGCATCGTCAAGTGATCCCCGACGGCAAGTTGTGCAGTGCCGGGCGGGACAAGTACAAGGGCTTCGACCAGGCGCGCGCCGACTGGCCGGCGACCACCGTCGCCGCGGGCAGCACGTTCAACTTCCTGTTCCGGGCCACCTCCCCGCACCGGGGCACCTTCGAGTTCTACGTGACCCGGGACGGCTACGACCCCACCGTGCCGCTGAAGTGGTCGGACCTGGAGCCCACTCCGTTCCTGACCCAGACCAACCCGCCACTGGACAACGGGTCGTTCGTGATGAACGGCCGGATGCCCACCGGCAAGACCGGTCGCCATCTGATCTACGTCGTCTACCAACGCACCGACAGTCCCGAGGCGTTCTACTCGTGCTCGGACGTCGTCTTCGGCGCCGCGCCCGCCGCCGCGCGGGTGAACGCGGCGACCGCGCCGCTCGCGCACGAGACCGGCGCGCCGTACATCGAGCCTGCCGGACACAACCACCAGACCATCCACGAGGCCCCGGTCGCCGCGGCCGTGCCGGACAACGGCCCCGCCGGCGTGCCACGCGCGGCCGGCGTAGGCGCGGCGGGAGCGGGCGCGCTGATCGTCCTCGGCGGCGGCGTCCTGGTGCTCACCAACCGGCGCCGGGAGGCCCACGCGCGGCGCTGAACCACGCGCCGACGCCCCACAGATGCCACCTCCGGTCCGGACGAAGCCGACGGGCCCGACCAACCCGACGGCCGCCGCCGGGCCGGAGGTGGGCCAACTCCCCGCCCGACCCGCCGCCCCACGCACCCCGCCCCATCCCCGTGCACCGCGCCCCGCGGCGCCGGTGGATGCCGCACCCGCGCACGCCGCATCGCATCGCACCACCGCACCACCGTCTCGGATCCGCCGCCCCGCATCACCGTCCCGTCCCACCCGGCACCGTCCCTTCCCGTCCCTTCGAAAACGGGAGCACCGATGAGACGAGCACATCCGCTCCGCGCCCTGGCGACCGTGCTGACCACCGCAGCCGCGTCGCTGGGCCTCGTGTTGTCCGCGGGCGGCGCCGCGCCCGCCGCACCGACGACAGCCACCACGACCGCCACCGCCGCCGCGACGCCCGCCGCCGCGCAGCAGGCCCTCGGCACGCCGATGCCCGCTCGCGTGTTCGCGCCGTACTTCGAGGCGTGGACCGGCGAGAGCCCGGCGACGCTGTCCGCGCAGTCCGGTGCCAAGTACCTGACCATGGCCTTCATCCAGACCCCGAGCCGGGGATCCTGCACGCCGTACTGGAACGGCGACACCGGGATGCCGATCTCGCAGTCCACGTTCGGCGCGGACATCGCCACGATCCGCGCGGCCGGTGGCGATGTCATCCCGTCGTTCGGCGGCTACACCGCGGGCAACACCGGTACCGAGATCTCGGACAGCTGCACCAACGTCAACTCGATCGCCAGTGCCATACAGAACGTCATCTCGACCTACGACCTCACCCGGATCTGCCTCGACGTCGAGGACAACTCGCTCACCAATACCGCCGGCATCGACCGGCGCAACAAGGCGCTCAAGCAGGTACAGGCCTGGGCCGCGAGCACCGGCCGGCCGTTGCAGATCCAGTACACCCTGCCGACCACGACGCAGGGCCTGGCCCCCAGCGGCCTGGCCGTGCTGCAGAACGCGGTCACCAACGGCACCAAGGTCGACGTGGTCAACATCATGACCTTCGACTACTACGACAACCAGCCGCACCAGATGGCCGAGGACGCCAAGACCGCCGCGACCGGCCTGAAGAACCAACTCGCGCAGTTGTACCCGACCAAGACCCAGGCGGAGCTGTGGGCCATGGTCGGTGTCACCGTGATGCCCGGCGTGGACGACTTCGGCCCCGCCGAGACCTTCACCACCGCCGACGCGGTCACCGTCTACAACTGGGCCAGGACGCAGGGCATCAGCACCCTGTCGATGTGGGCCCTGCAACGTGACAACGGCAACTGCCCCGGCGGCGGGGCGGCCGACAACTGCTCCGGCATCCCGCAGGAACTGTGGCAGTTCACCCGTACGTTCGCGCCCTTCACCAGCGGGGGACCGGTCACCAACGACTTCTCGCTCGGGGTCAGTCCAGGGGCCGGTTCGGTGGCCAAGGGCGCGAGCACCTCGGCGACGATCAACACGGCGGTCACGGCCGGCAGCGCGCAGAACGTCGCGCTCACCGTCACCGGCGCGCCCACCGGGGTCACCGCGACGATCACCCCGACCTCGGTCACCGCGGGCGGGTCGGCGACGGTGAACATCGCCGCCTCCGCGTCCGCGACGCCGGGTACCTATCCGCTCACGATCAACGGAGTCGGGCCCTCGGCGACGCACAGCGCGACCTACCAGCTCACCGTCACGTCCGGGCCGACCACCGACGACTTCTCCATCCTCGTCGCACCCGCGTCCGGCACCGTCGCCCAGGGTGGGACCGGCACGGCGACGATCAACACGACGGTCACGGCCGGCAGCGCGCAGAACGTCGCGCTCACCGTGACCGGTGCACCCATCGGGGTCACCGCGACGGTCGATCCGACGTCGGTCAACGCGGGCTCGTCGGCGACGCTGAGCATCGCCGTGTCCACATCCGCGCAAACGGGCACCTTCCCGCTGACCGTCACCGGTGTGGGTCCCTCGGCGACACACAGCGCGACCTACCTGCTCACCGTCACCGCCATCAGCGGCGGCGGCCTGCTCAACGCGGACCTGGAGAGTGGCACGCTCAGCCCGTGGACCTGCCAGCCGGGCGGCGCGGTGGTCACCACCGTCGCGCACGGCGGCACCCACGCCATCGAGGCGGCGGCCGGCCCGGCGCAGACCGGGGAATGCCGGCAGACGCTGCAACTCGCCCCGAACTCGACGCATACGCTCACCGGTTGGGTCCGCGGGAATTACGCGTACCTGGGCGTCAGCGGCGGCGCGAGCGGCAGCACGTGGGCCTCGCCCGGGGCGACGTGGACCAAGCTGACGGTGCCGTTCACCGTCGGCGCGTCCGGCTCGGTGACCGTCTACCTGCACGGCTGGTACGCGCAGGGTTCGGTCTACGGCGACGACTTCGCGATCAGCTGAGCCCGGTTCGCCGGAGCGGGCCCCGCGGATCCGATCGGGTCCGCGGGGCCGGCAGCGCATGTCCCGTCGATCGCCCATGAACCCCGGTCGTCGGCTCGCGACCCCACCGTGAGCCGGCGGCCGGTCGTCGGCGTGAGAGCGGTGGAAGGTCTCGACGCGACCGGGTCGGCTCAGCGTCGGTGCGTTCGGGCGGCACCCGCGGGCAATACCCGCACGACGACGCCCGCGGGTGCCGCTCGTGGTGCCGCCGAACGCACCGACCCGACACGCGAGACTGCCGCGCGGATCAGTCACCGAGAGCCGCGCGGTGCACTTGGACGGCCGGATGCCGTGCGCCGAACCGACGCAGCGGATCGGCCTGTCCCGGGCGCGACCCGGGCGCGCATGTTGCGGCTGCTGGACGCGGGGTGTTGCGGGTGGCAGCGCCGGTGCGCCCGGGCACCTGGGCGCGGGTCAACTGGCGTGCTTCGCACTGCGGTTGGCCGATCGGGGAGACACCATGGAGCGCATCACCGTGCACTCCCGTGTGCAGTTCGTCGCGGGCCGGTGTGGGCGGCGTCGACACGGTGGGTGCGGTCGGTGGGGACTCGACCAACGAACTTCGGTCCGGTCCGGCACATTTGCGCGGTCCGCCCGGCGTGCACGACCCGCGGGCGCGGCTGCGCCTGGAGATGGTCGAGGAGGGCTACGACACCCCTATGCTCGACACCGGCTGAACGCTACCCGTCTGCTCGACGCGGGCTGATGCCACCGGTCCGCTCGCCACCGGCCGACCTGTACCGCGCGCCGCCGTCGGCGCCCGGCGCCGGACATGCCTCGGGCCCCGGCGGGTGGCGCCGCCGGGGCCCGTGATCGACTCGCCTCCCCCCGAGGGTGTCGATCAGACCCGCTGCCACAGAGCCGGCACGTTGGGCGGCTCCCAGCCCGGTTGTGCCGTGTGGCCCTGCAGACAACGGTAGTTCTGGCCGCCATAGGTCGCCGTACTGCCGGCCGCGTAGTTGGTGCCCACGCGCCAGGTGCCGCCCGGCGGGTTGGTGGGCGGCTCGCTCGTCGGCGGTTGCGTGGTCGGCGGCACGCCGTTCACGTTCAGCACGAAGTCGAAGGACGCCTCCCTGCCGTTGCCGACCGTACGCACCGTCATCAACAGTCGGGGGTCGAAGATGGTGTCGGTGTTGTTGCGCGGCTCACCCGGGAAGTACGTCTGCGTGGTGAGGATGCCGCGGTTGGGCGCCTGGACCTTCATGTGCAGGTGCCGGGTGCGGCCGGGGTACAGGCCCGGCACGATCGTGGTCAGCGAGTACGCCCCCTGGGCGTTGGTGAACTGGTGGCCACGGAAGGTGAATCCGACGTTGTCGTAGTTGCCGTTGGTGTCCGCCTGCCAGAAGTCGAGCAGGACGTTCGCCAGTGGCTGACACTGCCGACCGAACACGTATCCGGAGACGGTGAGCGGCACACCCGGGGTGTTGGGGGTGGTGAGCACCGAGCGCAGCGGTGAGTTGGGCTTGAAGTACGGGCCCTCGGTCTGCGCGATCGTCGGCTCGTCCCCGTCGTGGCAGAAGGGGGTGGGTTCCAGTGTGCCGGACTCGCGCTGCGACCTGGCCAGCGCGGGCACACCGCCGATGAGCAACGGGAGTGGGGCGGCCACCAGGGCCGCCTTGAGCAGATTCTTGCGGGTGATGCCGCGCCTGACGGGCTCGTCCTGATCGGTGTTGTCGGTGTCCACGGCGACCTCTCCTCGGCGAGGGGGACGGGCGGGCAGGGTCGAGGCATCGATCCGGCCCACTCGCGATTGGTCTGAACCTATGCGCGCCGCTCGGGTGCGTCGATGGACAAAGCACGGCCCTCGTGGTGCTTCGCGTTGATGTCCCGGCGATACTCCCCGGGGGTGCTTCCGGTCTCCCTGCGGAAGAATCGGCAGAAGTACGCGGGGTCCGCGAATCCCACCCGATCGGCGACCTGGCGCACCGTCAGATCACTGCCCGCGAGCAGCCGTTTGGCCTCGACCACCTGGGTCTGGCGGATGATCTGGCCGGGGGTGCGCCCGGTCGTGCTCTTCACCGCGTGGTTGAGGTGGCCCACCGATACACCCAGTTGGGCGGCGTACGCGCCGACCGTGCGATCCAGGGGATCCAGGTCCACCGGCCCGTCCAGCAGCCGGGTGAAGCGCTGGGCGATGACGGCGGTGGGGCCCGGATCGGGATCGGGGTCCACGTCCGCGCCGTTTCGGGCCGCGAGTCGTGCCGCGCGCAGGATCAGCACGTGCAGGTACGCCTGCAGGATCGGGATGAACCCCTCGCCCTGCTCGGCGTATTCGCGCCGCATCTCGGCCACCACCCCGGCCAGCCCCGGCGCCGCCTCGGGCGTGGGACGCAGCTTCGGGTGTCCGGCCAGGTCGCGTACCGTGTCCCGGTCCTCGGGGTGGGCGAGCAGGAAGTCGTCGTTGAACAGGACGACCCAGCCGCTGAGTTCCTGCATTCGGTGCCAGAAATGCACCTGACCGGGCGCGACGAAGAACAGGTGTGGCGGGTTGACCGTGCGCGGTACCAGGTCGATCACGTGGGTGCCGCGGCCGCCGGTCACGAAGGCGATCTCGTAGAAGGTGTGTCGATGGGGGAAGTCGGCGCGCGACATCGGCCCGATGGTGTCGAACGAGCCGATCGCGAACGGCAGGATGCTCGGCGCGGGGACGTCCAGTCGGTGCAGGGGGACCGCCGGACGAAGCTGGGTCGGCGAACTCATCGGCTCACCCCGACGCGTTCATCCGGCCGGTCCGGCTGGTCCGGTCGTTCGCCGGGCCTGGGCCGCCGGCTGGGCCCGTCCGGCCCTTCCGGCCTGTCGTAGCTGCGCGAATACCATGCCATGTCGGCCCCCTGTGGTTCCGGTCGATGCGGCCGGCGCTCGTTCGCGGCCAGGCTAGAGCGATCGATACCCGCCGTGGGCGACTTCGCACCGTCCGTCACGAACTGGCAAACACGGCCGCCCTGGTGGCCGCCGTGCGGGCGGCCGTGGCACGAGGGACGCCATCGCGCCGTTCGCCTACGGTGTCCGGGACGAACGGGCCCGGGCGCATCGCGCGGCCGAGGACACCCAGCGCAACGACGAGGCGGCGGCCGTGTTCGGGGCGGAGGGCGCCTTCGACCCGGCCGACACCCGTGCGGTGCCGGCCCGGTTCGAGGCGCCGGTCCTCCTGCTCGCCGGCGAGGTCGACGTCTCCGGTCCGCCGCGCGTGATGGGGGAGTTCGCCGCGTTGTTCCCGTACGCCGAACTCGTGGTCCAGGCCGGGGCCGGCCACTTCCCCTGGCTCGACGGCGCCGACCGTTTCGCCCGGACCACGGCGACGTTCCCGGGGTGGCGATGTGCCGCGCCCAGGAGCGTCGCGCGCCGGGGCACCGAGCCGTCCGCACCGGGGGTGTGGGCGCGAGCGCCTTCGGTCAGCCCGCGATGGTGAGCTGCATCAGGGCCTTCGCGGTGTGCATACGGTTCTCGGATTGCTCGAAGACGCGGCTTCGGGGCCCTTCGAAGACCTCGTCGTCCACCTCGAGGATGTCCGGCTGGGCGCGGGCGGTTTCGGTGTCGAGGTCGTGGAAGGCTGGGAGGCAGTGCAGGTAGATGGTGTCCGCGCGGCCGGTGCCGGCCATCAGGTCGGGGGTTACCTTCAAGTCCCGGAGCAGGTCGATGCGTTCGCGGGTGTGCGCCTCCTCGCCCATGGACACCCACACGTCGCCGTAGACGGCCGCCGAGTCGGCCAGGGCTCGGCGGGGCGACGCGGTGACGGTGATCGCGGCGTGCGGGGACTCGGCCTCGGCGAGCAGTTCGGCGATGGATCCGGGGTTCGGGTGCAGCGGTTCGGGGGCCAGGACGCGCAGGTCCAGACCGAGTTTGGCGGCGGCGATGGCCAGCGTGTACGCCACGTTGTTGCGGCCGTCGCCGACGTAGGTGACGGGCAGGCCCTCCAGGCGACCGAAGTTCTCGCGCAGGGTGAGCAGGTCGGCGAGGACCTGGGTGGGATGGTACGAGTCGCACAGGCCGTTCCACACCGGCACGCCCGCGTGGCGCGCGAACTCGGCGATGGTCGCGTGTTCGAAGCCGCGGAACATCACACCGTCGAAGACCCGACCGAACACTCGGGCGATGTCGCGGACGGACTCCTTGACGCCGAACCGGATGTCCTCGCGGCTGAACAGCTCCGGATGCGCGCCGGACTGCGTCGCGGCGACCACGAACGAGACCCGGGTGCGGCACGAGGGCTTGAGGAAGATCAGCGCGATGTTGCGACCGGCCAGGACCGGGACGCGTTCGCCGTGCGCGGCCCGCTCCTTGGTGTCCGCCGCCCGGTCCAGCAACTCGGTGATCTCGTCCGCTTCGACGTCGCGCAGGGAGAGCAGATTGCGGCTTTTGAGGGTGGAATACCCCATGGGACGACCTCGATTCGACGACTCGATGTTGCATGAATATTCCTTACTCGGCATCATCATGCACTATGGCGCGTCGGTGCGGCATCTGTTTCCACCCGGAAACCGGTGGAGGCCGGGCGGGTCCGGCTGGTAGCTTCCCGATCGTGTCCAGCCCCGAGTCGGACAGACGACGGCCGCCGGTGAAGCGGTGGCCGACCTCCTGTCGAACGTGTCGATGAACTGAGCCGCCCGGCCGCAGCAGCGAGCCGAGGGCGTGCTCGGACCCGTCCGCGGGCATGACCGCCACCCGAGTCGCCGGAGCAGCGAAGTGTGGGCTCCCGCGCCGCCGTTGCGACACCCGTGCAAGCAAGCCGGTGTCGTACGCACGCGCGGACGTGGCCCACCCCTGCCCAATCGGATCCGGATCGGATCCCTCGGACGTCCATGGGGTTTCGTCATGCCATTCGCTGTCTACGTGCTCGGGCTCGCGGTCTTCGCCCAGGGCACCTCGGAGTTCATGTTGTCCGGCCTGCTCTCGGGCATCGCCACCGACCTGCACGTGTCCATTCCCACTGCCGGGCTGCTGACCTCGGCGTTCGCGATCGGGATGGTGGTCGGCGCGCCCGCGATGGCGCTGCTGAGCCGCACCTGGCCCCGTCGGCGCGCGCTGTTGTCGTTCCTGGGCGTGTTCATCGCCGTGCACGTGGTCGGGGCGCTCGCCCCGAACCACCCGGTCCTGCTGGCCACCCGGGTGATCGGCGCGCTCGCCAACGCCGGGTTCTGGGCGGTCGCCCTGGTGACCGCGATCGACCTGGCCGGGCCCGAACGCCGAGCCCGAGCCACGTCCGTGGTGGTCGGTGGGGTCACCCTCGCGTGTGTGGCGGGCGTGCCCGCCGGCGCGTTGCTGGGCGCGTGGTGGGGGTGGCGCTCGGCATTCTGGGCGGTGGCCCTGGTGTCGCTGCCGGCCGTGTTCGCGATCGCGCGCACGGTGCCGAACCGGCCGGTCCAGGTGGATGCCACGGTCGGCGCGCGCCGCGAACTGCGAGCCCTGGCCACGCCGCCGCTGCTGATCACGCTGCTGCTGAGCGCGCTCGTGCAGGGCGCGACATTCGGTACGTTCTCCTACCTCGAAGCGCTGGTCACCGACGTCGCCGGGCTCGGCGACGGCTGGGTGCCGCTCGCGCTCGCGCTGTTCGGGGCGGGCTCGTTCATCGGCGTCACCGTCGCGGGCCGCGTCGTCGACGCGCGGCCGAACACGCTGATCACGGCCGGGATGGCGGCGCTCGCGGTGGGATGGGCCCTCCTCGCGGCGACGGCCGCTCATCCGGTCGCGGTGATCGTGCTCGTCCCGGTGCAGGGGATGCTCGCGTTCGGTACCGGAACGGCGCTGATTTCCAGGGTGCTTCGGCTCGCCCCGGCGACCTCGGCATTGGCCGGAGCGGGCGCCACCGCCGCCTTCAACGTGGGCGGCGCTCTCGGACCCTGGCTCGGCGGCCTGGCCATCGACGCCGGGTTCGGCTACCGCGCGCCGGTGTGGGTGAGCGCGATCCTGATGGGTGCGGCCCTTGCGGTGGCGGGGCTGACGTATCGGGCGACCCGGGCGAGCGCGGCGACCGAGGCGTCCGACGCGATTCAGGTGCCCGAGATGTCCCAGGCGCCCCAGGCGCCCGAGGCGGGGCAAGCGCCTGAGCCCCGCGGACGCGTCCGGTAGTTCCCACGGTTTTCACTCCACGACGCCGGTCGGGCGGGTTCACCCACCCACCCACCCACCCACCCACCCACCCGACCGGCATCGCAGCCGTCGGTCCGGAGTCGTCAGCCCGTCCCGACCCGCGCCAGCACCCGCATCGCCCCCGGCGACACCCGACTCAGCAACCGGCCCGCCTTCGCCTCCGGCGTCACCGCCACCACCGCCCGCCGCCGGCGGATCGCCCGCACGATCTGGTCGGCGACCTTCTCCGGCGGGTAGTTCCGCCGCGCGTACAGCCTGGAGAACCGTTCCCGGCGCGCGTCCTGTTCGGTGTCGTCCACGCCGGAGAAGGTGGTGCTGCGGGTGATCCCGGTGTTCACGATGCCGGGGCAGATCGTGCTCACCCGCACGCCCGAACCGGCGAGCTCGGCCCGCAGGCAGTCGGACAACATCGCCACCGCGGCCTTGCTCGTCGCGTAGGCCGCCAGCATCTTGGCCGGCGTATACGCCGCCGCCGACGCGAGGTTGACGATGTGCCCGCCTTCGCCGCGCTCGGCCAGCAGGGTGCCGAACGCCCGGCAGCCGTGGATCACGCCCCACAGGTTGACGTCGAGCACACGCTTCCACTCGGCGTTCGTCGTGGCCAGGAACGTGCCCGAGTGACCCACACCGGCGTTGTTGACCACGATGTCCGGGACGCCGTGCGCGTGCACGACCTCGGCGGCGAACGTGTCCATCGCCGCGCCGTCGGCCACATCCACCCGATACGCGTGCGCCGCCCGCCCGTACAGCCGGGCCAGTTCGGCCGTGCGCTCGGCGGCGGGCAGATCCAGATCGCACACCACCACATCCGCGCCCTGTTCGGCGAACGCGACCGCGGTGGCCCGCCCGATCCCACCACCCGCGCCGGTGACCAGCGCGAGCCGTCCCGAGAACGGGTCCCTGCCGGGCGGGCGTTCGCGCTGCCGGGCCAGGTCCAACGCCGGTGTCGCGGTGCCGTGCTCGATGTGTTCGACGAACTCGCGGGTCATTCGGGCCACGGTCGGTCCCTTCTCCAGGAGGGCGGACCAATGGCCCGCGGCGACGGTCCGCCGCCACAGCCGGGGCACCCAGCGTTCCAGGCCCTCGGACAGCGCCGCCCCGACGTAGCGGTCGTCGGTGAGCGTGATCAGTTGTACCGGCACGGTTGTCTCCCGGCGACCCGGCAACACCATGCGCGGCAGCATGTTGGCGCGGTACAGCGCGATCCCGCGCACCGCGTCCTCGACCAGCGTGGCCTGCGGGTGCCCGGCGCGCGGCCGGATCCCCTCCGCCCCGGCCAGCACCCGATCCCAGCGGGCGGCCAGTCCCCGCCGCCAGGTCGCGGGCGCGAGCACCGGCAGGTGGAACGCGGTGATGTACCACGAGCGCACGGACTGCGCCGCGAGTTGTCGCAGATGCCGGGGGGTGGGCCGGGCGAACCGGGCGCGGGCCCAGTGCCCGACGTGGTCCAGACACGGCCCGGAGATCGAGGTGTACGAGGCGATCCGGCGCGGGCCGGCCCGATCGGTGACCGCCTCCCAGGCCTGGATCGAGCCCCAGTCGTGGGCCAGCACGTGTGCCGGCCGATCCGGGGCGACCGTCGCCAACACCGCGAAGAGGTCGGCCGCCAGTTGTTCGAGCCGGTAGCCGTAGCGACTCCCGGGCGCGCCGGAGGCACCCGCGCCGCGCACGTCGTAGCGGACCACCCGGTGATCGCGCTCCAGGTCGGCGACGACGTCGTCCCAGACCCGATGGGTGTCCGGATAGCCGTGCACCAGCAGCACCAACGACCGGTCCTCCGGGCCCTGTTCGTACACCGCAAGGGGAACACCGGCGGAGACCACCGTGCGGGTGCGCGGGGCCTCGACCGCGTCGACCACGCGCTTCGCGTCGGACGCGGGCGGCGCCGTCATCGCCCACCCGCCGCACGCACCCGGTGCACGTGCGGCACGTCCTCGTCCAGCCAGTACGCGTCGTCGTCGGTGACCACCAGCAACTCCTCGAATTTGACGCCCACCGCACGCAACGCGATGTGCGGCTCCACCGCCCACAGTCCCGGCGTCGGCGCGTGCCGGGACGCCCGGCCGTCCGCCCACAGCGGCGAACGCCCGTGCAGGCGCTCGCCGATCAGTTCCCGGCCCAGGGTGCGCAGCGTGCGCACGCCGAAGCCCAGGGCGTTCACCCCGACCGGCCGGCGCAGGGTCACCCGGGTGACCCGATGGCCGATCACCCGGCCGGGATAGACCCGATGCCGGTTGTCGTAGCCGTGTTCGAGGATCAGCGCGTCCACCGCGCGGTACACGTCGTCGAGCGCCTTGCCCGCCCTGACCTCGCGCAGGATCAGGTCGCGGTACGCGCCGAGGTCGAGGACCAGGCGATCCCACACCGCGTTCTCGCCGACTTTGCCGGCGTAGCCGATGTCGGCGGTGTACCCGTCCACGATCGGCGCGCAGTCCAGCACGTACGGCATGCCCTCGGTGAGCACCCGGTCGGTGGCGAAGAACTGGAGCGAGGTGTGGAAGTTCCGGAAGGCGGTGCGGTCGCCGAACCACGCGAACGGGATGTGGAAGAAGTCCCGGACTCCCTCCGCCACCAGTTCGCGGCGCAGCCGAGCGGCGGCCCGACGCTCCGTCACGCCCGGCTCGATCCAGGCCGCGACGCGCTCGGCGCAGCGGTAGGCCAGCCGCTGCACGTCGCGGAAACGATCCAGGTCGACCTCGTCGAACGCGAACGCCGGGATCCCTCGGGGCGGTCGCGCCGCCGGAACCTGTAGCCGTGTGCTCATGTCCTCCGCCTTCGTGGGGGGGGTGGGATGGCGGCCGCGGGCGTTCGCCCGCGCGGTCGCTCACAGGTCCAGGACCAGCCGCTCGCCTTCCGCGGCGCGCGAGACGCACACCAACATCGCGCCGGCCGCCCGCTCGTCGTCGGTCAGGCGCAGATCGCGGTGGTCGACCTCGCCGGCCAGTACGCGCACCCGGCACACACCGCAAAACCCCTGCCGGCACGAGTAGGCGGTCTGCGGCAGGGCCTCGCGCAGCACGTCCAGGGCGGGCCGGTCGGCGGGCACGGCCAGATCGATCCCTGCGCGCCGCAGGCGCAGTTCGAAGGGTCGCCCGTCGACCACCGGGGCGGGCGCGAAGCGCTCGAAGTGCAGGCCGCCGCCCGGGCCGGCGTCGACGGCGGCGCGGACGCCGGCCAGCATGGGTGCCGGCCCGCAGCAGTACACCGCAGCCCCGGCGGGTGCTCGACCCACCAGTTCGGCGCAGTCGGGCGGGCCCGCCTCGTCGTCCGCACGCACCTCGAACCGCTCGCTCGAAGCGCACAGTTCGCTCAGCTCGGCGCCGAATGGCAGCGAGGCGCGGGTGCGGCCGAGGTGGATCAGCCGCCAGTCCAGGCCGGCCCGCGCGGCCTGACGCACCATCGGCAGGATCGGGGTGATGCCGATGCCGCCGGCCAGGAACAGCACGGCGGGCTCGGCGGCGAAGGGGAACGCGTTGCGTGGACCGACCGTGCGCAGCGTCGCGCCCACCGGCAACGCGTCGTGCATCTCCACCGATCCGCCGCCGCCCTCGGGCAGTCGGCGGATCGCGATCCGGTAGGTGTAGCGGTCCAGGGGGTCGCCGCACAGCGAGTAGTGGCGGCGGCGTCCGGAGGGCAGTTCCAGGAGCAGGTGGGCGCCGGGCTGCCAGTCGGGCAGCCGGCCGCCGGCCGGCGCGGTCAGCCGCAGCGAGATCACCTCCCGCGCCTCGACGACCCGCTCGCGGACCACGAGTTCGAGCATTCCCGCCCGTCGGGTCGGGGGATGGGGCGCGCCGGATCGGGCCCGCCGCCGGCCCCGGTGCGCGACCGCGTCGGTGTGCAGCCGGCCGAGCACGGTCAGCGCGCGCATCATCCGGTCGGCGCGCTCGCGCCCGTACAGGTCCGGCGGCGCGGTGCTCGGCCCGCCGGATATCGAAGTCGGCGGCGTGGACGGGCTCATGGGCATCCTCGGCATCCTCGGTGTCCGGGACGGACGGCCGGGCGGGTGCGCGCTCACCGGGCGGCGGCGCGGGCGGCGGGCGAGCGGGCCAGGTACGCGACGGCCTGGCCGGTCGAGCCCTCCTGGGTGGGGTGGTAGCGCGGCTTGACGTAGCGCGCGGCGGACCGCGCGGCCCCGGTAAGTCCCGGCAACAGCCCCCGACGCGACGCCTGTACGTACGCACGCCAGGTCGGTTTTGCGCGACCCTCCAATTCGGGATCGGTGAGCATCAGGAACCGCACACCGCGCACCCACAGCCAGGTCAGCACCGGTCCGGTGACCGCCATCGTGCGCATCCGGCGCAGGTAGCTCGGGTCCAGGTGGACCAGCAAGTCGTAGGCGACGCTGCGGTGTTCGACCTCCTCGGCACCGTGCCAGCGGAGCAGGTCGAGCATCATCGGATCCACCTCGGCCCGGTCCAGGCCGGGCGCGTTGAGCACCCAGTCGCCCAGGAACGCGGTGAAGTGCTCGATCGCGGCGATGATCGCCACGCGTTCGATCAGGTTCTCCCGGCCGGCCGCGCCGGTCGGGTCGTCCCGACGGCCGAGCACCCGGTGGAAGAGCCACTCGACCTGGCGCACGAACGGCGCCGGGTCCAGGCCCTTGGCGAGCAACAGGTCCAGTACGCCCTGGTGTGCCTCGGCGTGCACGGACTCCTGGCCGATGAAGCCGATCACATCCTCGCGCAGCCGCTCGTCGGTGATCAGCGGCAGCGCCTCCCGGAAGGTGCGCACGAACCAGCGCTCGCCCTCGGGAAGCAGCAGGTGCAGCACGTTCATCGTGTGCGTGGCCAGGGGCTCCTGCGGCACCCAGTGCATCGGAAGGCGCGACCAGTCGAAGTGCACGTCGCGCGGGTTGAGCGCCAGGTCGCGGTGTTCGTCGGTGCGAACGGCCGGCCTCTGCACCAGAGTTCGGGTCGAGCGCCGGGCGATCCGCGGGACCGCCGCGGCGGGTGGAACCGAGGACATGGCGATGCTCCTTCGTCGGAAGGATTCTTGTTACCTCACAGTAGGGAGTGTTGAATAAAAGTCAATACCTTGCTCGGACGGCACGAGTCCCGCCCCGGCGAGGCCCCGTCGAGGTGCGCCGAAGGGGCCTGGGCGCGATGTCGGTGGCGAGCCTGCCCGCGGGTACGAAGCCGGTCGGCGCGTACGTCGGTGATGAGGACGAGCGGCGGCACGATCGATGGACGGGCGTGCGACCGAGGGCTGTTCGGGAAGGAGTTCCCCGACTCTCGCGAGGTCGTCGCCGGTACTCTTGCCGTGGACGTGCGACATGGAGCGGAACCGCCCCCGCCGCGTCGCCGCCGACCCGTGCACGCACCTTGCCGCGATCGAGACCAGGGGCCGTTTTGAATCAGAGTCAACGCCCCCGACCGCAGGGTCGCCGGACCCCGCCCGACTCCGAACGCTCGCAGGCGCGCCGAGCCGAACTGGTGGCCATCGGTCGGCAGTTGTTCGCCAACACCTCCTACGACGCGCTGTCCGTGGACGAGATCGCGGCCCGCGCCAACGTGGCCAAGGGCCTGCTCTACTACTACTTCCGGAACAAGCGCGGCTACTACCTCGCGGTGATCGAGGACTCGGTCGCCGACCTGGTCGCCCGCGCCCGCAGCGACGCCGACCAGCCCGCCGCCGATCGGCTGCGCAACGTCCTGGACGGCTATCTGCGCTTCGCCCAGGGCAACGAGGCCGCCTACCGCACCGTGGTCAGCGGCGGGGTCGGCTTCGACACCGACGTGCTCACCATCCGCGAACGTGTCCGCGAGGAGATGCTCACCTCGCTCGCCGAGGGCGCCTACGGTCGGTCCGACCTGTCGCCGATCGCCCGCGCCGCGCTGATCGGCTGGTTGTACTGCGTCGAGGGGGTCACCCTGGACTGGCTCGCCCGCCGGGAACCGGAGCGCGAGGTGGTACACCATCTGCTGGTGATGCTGCTCCTGGACACGTTCGTCACCATCGCCCGACTGGACCCGGCGTGGCAGCCCCCGGCGGCGGCCCTGGCCCTCCGGCGCTCGAGCGGGCACCCGGAGTAGCCGACGCCGGGCACCCGTCGGGTCATCCCAGCGACGGACCCGTTCACCCTGGGGGCGCATGAATCGGCGCTCCCGGGTTCGCCCCCACGGCGATCGGCACGGGCCGGGCCGCCGGCTAGCGTTGAGGGCAGATCGGGCACCCGCCCGGCGGCCCTCCACGTGGAGGTGCCCAAGCACCGGAGCCACGGAGACGGCAGCGATGATCAAAGCCGACGCACTCACCAAGCGCTACGGGCCCAAGACCGCCGTCGAGGGACTGACCTTCACCGTCCGCCCCGGCGTGGTCACCGGCTTCCTGGGCCCCAACGGCGCCGGCAAGTCCACCACGATGCGGATGATCCTGGGCCTGGACCACCCCACCTCCGGCACGGTCACCGTCAACGGTCGCCGCTACGCCGACCATCGCGCCCCGCTGCACGAGGTCGGTGCGCTGCTGGAGGCCAAGGCGGTGCACACCGGGCGCTCGGCGTACAACCACCTGCTGTCGATGGCCGCCACCACCGGCATCCCCACCCGTCGGGTGCGTGAGGTGATCGAGATGGTCGGGCTGGACGAGGTGGCCCGCAAGCGGGTCGGCGGCTTTTCGCTGGGCATGGGTCAGCGCCTGGGCATCGCCACCGCGCTGCTGGGCGATCCGGCCACGCTGGTGCTGGACGAGCCGGTCAACGGGCTCGACCCCGAGGGCGTGTTGTGGATCCGCACGCTGCTCAAGTCGCTGGCCGCCGAGGGCCGCACGGTCTTCCTGTCCTCGCACCTGATGAGCGAGATGGCGCTCACCGCCGAGCACCTGATCGTGGTCGGCCGGGGCCGGCTGATCGCCGACGTCTCGGTCGCCGAGTTCATCCACAACGCCGCGCCCGACCAGGTCCGGGTCCGTACGCCCGACGCCGACCGGCTGCGCGCGCTGCTGTTCGGCCCGCGGGTGCGGATCAGCGGCCACGAGCGGGACGTCCTGGAGGTGTCCGGGGTGTCCAGCGACGACATCGGCCGGGTCGCCGCGGCGCACGGCATCACCCTGTTCGAACTGGTCCCGCAACAGGCTTCACTGGAGGAGGCGTTCATGGAATCGACCCGGGACGCGGTCGAGTATCGGGTGGCCGCGGGCGGACCCGGCCCGACGCGGACGACCGGCACGGGTCGCCGTCGCAAGGACGAGGTGGCCTGATGTCGACCACCACGACCATCGCCGGCGACACCACCGGCGTCCCCCGATTCGTCTCCACGGCAGCCGGCCGCGGCCGGATCACCTTCGTGCGGGTGCTCCACGCCGAGTGGATCAAGCTGCGCAGCCTGCGCTCGACCCTGTGGGTCCTGGCCACCGCCGTCTTCCTGGTGATCGCGCTGGGCCTGCTGGTCACCTCGGGCACGGTCGACCGCTGGCCGAACATGAGCACCGGCGAGCGGGAGCGATTCTCCGCACCCAACGCGAGCCTGACCGGGTTGTATCTGGCCCAGCTGGCGATCGGCGTACTCGGTGTCCTGGTGGTCACCGGCGAGTACGCCACCGGATCGATCCGGGCCACCATGTCGGCGGTGCCGCACCGGCTTCCGGTGTTGTGGGCCAAGACCGCGGTGTTCGCGACGGTCACCTTCGTGCTGATGCTCGCCACCTGCCTGGTCGCGTTCGTGACCGGACAGGCGGTGCTGGCGAAGGAGCACATCGACGTCTCGCTCGGCGACCCGGGCGTGCCGCGCGTGGTGGTGGGCGTCGCGGTCTACCTCGCCCTCACCGGCGTCCTGGCGATCGGGATCGGCGCGATCGTGCGCAACGCCGCCGGCGGCATCGCGATCGTGTTCGGACTGCTGCTGGTCCTGCCCGAGGTGGTCCGCGCGCTGCCCTCCGACTGGCAGGAGCGCATCACCAAGTACCTGCCCAGCGAGGCCGGTCAGGCGCTCAGCCGGTGGCACCCGACGGAGGGCGTGCTGTCCCCGGGAGCGGGCATCACGGTGTTCGTGCTCTACGCGGTGGCCGCGCTCGCGGTGGCGGCGGTGCTGCTCGGGCGGCGCGACACGTGAACACGATTCCCGCACGGTTCGGCGGCGAGCACGCGCTTGCCGCCGTACCGGCACGGGTGGTGGCCTTCACCCGCCGGCATCCGATCCGGGCCGACGCCACGCTCTCGCTCGCCCTGCTGTTCCTCTTCGAGGCCGGGAACGTGCTGCGGCTGTCCCCGTGGGGGGCGATGGGGGTGGTGCTGACCCTGCCGCTCGCGCTGCGCCGCCGGGCCCCGGTCGCGGTGTTCGTGGTGATCTCGGCCGCGGCGCTGGGGCAGTGGTCGATCGACGCGAAGACGGGCGCGGACGCGAGCCTGCTGATCGCGCTGTACACCGTGGCCGCGACCTGCGACCGGCGGCGCACCCTGTACGCGCTCGCCGTGGTCGAGATCGGCATCGTGCTCGCCGTCGCCCGTTGGACCGTGGACGGGTACCGGTTCGGCGCGTTCGTCGGGCTCAGCGCGATGGCCGTCACGGCGGCGGTACTCGGCGCCAACCTGCGCACCCGGCGGCGCTACCTGCTGGCCCTGGAGGAGCGCGCGCAACGCCTGGAACGCGACCAGGAACAGCAGGCCGAACTCGCGGTGGCGGCCGAACGCGCGCGGATCGCCCGCGAGATGCACGACATCGTCACGCACAACCTGTCGGTGATGGTGGCGCTCGCGGACGCCGCCACGATGACCGTGCACAGCAGACCGGACCGCTCGGCCGCCGCGATGGAGCAGGTCTCCGGCACGGGTCGGCAGGCGCTCACCGAGATGCGCCGCTTCCTGGGCGTGCTGCACGAGGACGAACCCGACGCCGCCCGGCACCCGCAGCCGGACCTGGCCCGGCTGGGCGCGTTGGCCGAACAGGTGCGCGCGGCCGGACTGCCGACCACGCTCACCGTGCAGGGCGACACCCGGAACGTGCCCGCGGGCGCGCAACTGGCGGTGTACCGGCTCGCCCAGGAGGCGCTGACCAACACCCTCAAGCACGCCCGGCCCGGCGCGAACGCGCGGATCCGGGTCCGGAGTTCGCCCGAGCGGCTGGAGCTGAGCGTGGTCGACGACGGCCGCCCACGCGCGCGCGACGTCGGCGATGGGGAGGAACCGCGCGGCGGGCGGGGACTGGCGGGCATGCGGGAACGAGCCGCCGTCTACGGTGGCGACGTGGAGGCCGGGCCGTTGCCCGGGGGCGGCTGGCGAGTGTCGGCGCTGTTGCACCTGACCGATCCGGGAGGATCCTGACGTGGCCATCGACGTACTGGTGGTGGACGACCAACCGCTGCTGCGGATGGCGTTCACGATGGTCCTGGACGCCCAGGACGACATGACCCTGGCAGGCGAGGCCGACTGCGGCGAGGACGCGGTCCGGCTGGCCGAGTCGGTGCGCCCGGACGTGGTGTTGATGGACGTGCGCATGCCCGGCATGGACGGCATCGAGGCGACCCGGCTGATCACCGAGCGTTGCCCGGCGACCAGGGTGCTCATCCTGACCACGTTCGACCTGGACGAGTACGCCTTCGCCGGACTTCGCGCGGGCGCCTCCGGGTTCCTGCTCAAGAACGCGCTGCCCGCCGAACTGCTGGGCGCGATCCGTTCGGTGGCGGCGGGCGACGCGGTGGTCGCGCCCCGCGTCACCCGCCGCCTGTTGGAGACGTTCGCGCACCGGCTGCCGCAGCACGATCTCGGGCCCGGCGCCGAGGATCCCCGGCTGGCGCAGTTGACCGAGCGCGAACGCGGGGTGCTGATCGAGGTCGCCCGCGGCCTGTCCAACGCGGAGATCGCCGCCCGGCTGCATCTGTCGGACGCCACGATCAAGACCCATGTGAGCCGGGTGCTGGCCAAACTCGGCGTCCGCGACCGCGTGCAGGCCGTGGTGGTGGCGTACGAGAGCCGCCTGGTGCAACCGCTGTGAGATCCGGCGCCGCGTGGGTCGGGTACGTCCCGCGCGGCGCCGGGGATGCACTGGCGCGGCGTGCCGCCGGTGGCCGGGGTGCGGCCGGCCCGCATCACCGCGGCCGACCCGACGCACGCCACGCCGGCGGCGGCCACCGCGCAGAGCCCGATCGTCCAGCCGTCGTCGGTGTACACCTGCGGGATGACGAAGGTCTGCGCCGGCGCGCCGGGCCGGGCGACGGTGGAGACCTGGTAGGTGTGCGCCGACAGAATCGCGGTCAGGATCGCGGTGCCCACCGCGCTGCCGAACGACTGGGTCAGCGCCAACATGTGCGCGCCGATGCCCTGCTGCGCCTGCGGTACCGCCTATGGCGAAATGCCCTCGTCCCTCGTGAACGGTCAGACCCGTGTAATCGACGCGAGGTCGCGCACCTCGTCGGCGACGGTCGTCCACAGGGCGGCGGGCAGGTCGTGGCCGACGCCCGGAAAGGTCACCAGGCGGGCGCCCGGCACCGTGCGCGCGGTGACCCTGGCCGCGTGCACGCGCAGCAGCGGATCCTGTTCGCCGTGCAGGACCAGCGTCGGCCGGCGCAGCTCGCGCAGCTTCGGGCCGTGCCACCGGGCGCCGATCTGCCGGCTCTGCGCCTTCTTGTCGCGCGGGCCGCTGTCCACGTCGGCCTCGACCCACGCGCGGGCCGCGTCCTCGTCGAACGGGTAGTCGGGCGAGGCGATGCCGCGCCACACGGTGAGCGCGGCCTCGATGTCGCCCTCGCGTCCCGGCGGGAACTTCGCCCGGGCGAGCCGGGCGAGCAGCCCCGGTCGCAGGTAGCGCAGGACACGCAGGCCGGACACGTCGCTGGGCAGCGCGGCCGAGGAGGTGACGCCGAGCACCCGATCCGGGTGCCGCAGGGCGATTCGCTGCGCGATCACCCCGCCCAGCGAGTGGCCGAACACGTGCGCGCGCTGCCAGCCGAGGGCGTCCAGTACGGCGATCGCGTCGTCGACCATGTCTTCGGACGTGTAGGCCTCGCCGCGTTTGCCGAACAGCGCCCGGAACGGATTGCCGGTGGCGGTCTCCGGCAGCCGGGTGGATTCGCCGGCGTCGCGCTGGTCGTAGCGGGCGACGGCGAAGCCGGCTGCGGCGAACGCCTCGCACAGCCCGGCCGGCCACCAGAACCGGGCCGTGGCCAGGCCCATGATCAGCAACAACGGTTCGCCCTGCGCGCCTTCGAGCCGGTCGTAGGCCACCTCCACCGCGCCGTTGCGGGCGTGACGAGTCGGCGTCCACTGCAGGTCGGGCATGGCGATTCCCTTCGGTGCTTACTGCGATCAATGTTCGCAGTTTTCGATCACTAAGCTACTGCATACGTCGTTCGCAGAACAGGGGAGTCCGTGACCGAGCAGTCCGCGCAGAGCATCTGGCTACGTCCCGAGCGCGCCGCCCGCGGTCCGGCGCCGGAGTACGACCGGGACCGGATCGCCGCGGCCGGCGTCGCCCTGGCCGATGCGCAAGGGCTCGCGGCGGTCACGATGCGCGCGGTGGCGGTCGCCCTGGGCGCGGGCCCGGCATCCCTCTACCGGTACGTGGCCACGCGCGACGAACTCCTGGAGTTGATGACCGACCGGGTCAACGGCGAGATCTCCTACGCCGGACTCGACGGTGGGCACTGGCTCGACGACCTGCTCGCGCTGGCCCGGGAGAGCCGGCGCGTGCACCTCGCCCACCCGTGGCTGTCGGAGGCCGGCGCGTCGCGGACGTCGATGGGACCGCACGCGGTCGACTACCTGGACCACGCGATGGCCGCACTCGCCGATCTCCCGGTCGGCCCTCGGGTCAAGCTGGAGGCCGTCGGCATCCTCAACGCCGTCGTCGCCGCGCTGACCCGCGCCGAGATCGAACAACGCCTGGCCGGGAAGACCATGGCGCAGTGGCAGCGGGCCCAGGCCGAATACCTCGCCCACGTGGTCGAGGCGGGCCGCCATCCGCACCTGTCCGCCGTGCTGACCGGGACGCCTCCCGGCGCGGACGAGGAGCCGGCCGAACCGCTCTTCGACCGGTTGGTCACCCGGGTCCTGATCGGCCTCCTGCACCCCGAGGACACCGGCCGGGCCGGAACGTCGACGCGTGCGAGCGGGCGCGGATAGCATCGCAGCGCTGTGCCGCCGCATCCGCGCGCGCCACTCCCGGGTCGGGAGGACGCCGAGCCACGGAGAACGCCCATGCCCGAGATCTTCGCCGAGCTGTCCACGCCGCTGGTGGCCGACGCGTGCGTGCGTCACGGCGTACCGCTGCGCGTGGCGCCACCGGGCATCGGCGCGGTCGTGCCCGGACACCGCGTCGCCGGGCGGGTGTTGCCGGTTCGGCACTACGGCAGCGTGGACGTGTTCCTGGAGGCGTTCGGCGGAGCCGAGCCGGGCGACGTGCTGGTGATCGACAACGGCGGCCGGTCGGACGAGGCGTGCGTCGGCGACCTCGCGGTCCTGGAAGCCGAGGCGGCGGGGGTGGCGGCCCTGGTGGTGTGGGGGTTGCATCGCGATACGCCGGAACTGGTGGAGATCGCCCTGCCGGTGTTCAGCTACGGCGCCTTGCCGCCCGGACCGGTGCGGTTGGACGAGCGTGAACCCGAGGCGCTGAGCACGGCCCGGTTCGGGACGCACCTGGTGAGCACCGACGACCTGGTGTTCGGCGACGAGGACGGCGTGCTGTTCGTCGCCGCCGATCGGGCCGACGAGGTGCTCGCGACGGCCCATCGGATCCGCGACACCGAGCGCGAACAGGCCCGCCGGATCCGGGCCGGCGAGACGCTGCGCCGACAGACGACCTTCGACGAGTATCTGGCCCGCCGCGCGGTCGACCCGTCGTACACGTTCCGGCAACACCTGCGCCGCACCGGCGGGGCGATCGAGGAGTAGGCCGTCGGGCGTGCGGCGGGGCGCCCGGGGTCGAGTGGCGCGGCGCTCGCCCACCGGCGGGATCCGGTCGCCTCGACCGCGGCTGCGCACGACCCTCGCGCCGAGTTCACGGCGCGCGGTGCGGCTCCGGCGGGTCGGCCGCCCTGGCGAGCGCCAGGACCAGCGCGTCGTCGGTGAGCCGCAGGAGGCCGACATGCCGCATCAGGTCGTCCCCCAGCCGTTCCACCGCCGCCACCGGATCGGCGTCCCCCAGACGGCCCTCGCCGAACAACGCTCGGATGCGCTCGACCAGCGGATACGGCCCGCCCGTCGCGTCGCGCGCGTCCGCGAACCCGTCGGTCATCAAGAGCAGCAGATCGCCCTCGTGAAACGGCACCACCCACACGGGGGGCGGCTCCGGCTCCAGTTCGCCCAGGCCCAACGGCAGACCGGGATCCGGAGGTTCGAGCACATGCACACTGCCGTCCGCGTGGATCGCCACCGGTTCCTCGTGGCCGCGGTGGGCGAAGGCCACCCGGTCGGGACGGACCTCGGCCAGGAGCGCGGTGACGAACCTGTCCGCGGGCGCGTTCCTGGTCACGCTGACGTCGATGCGGCGGGCCACCGTGCTCAGTTCGGGTTCGTCGTAGGCGGCTTCGCGAAACGCGCCGATCGTGATCGCGGCCGTCCGAACCGCGCCCAGGCCCTTGCCGAGCACGTCGCCGATGATCAGCCGCACCCCGAACGGCGTGTCCAGCGCGATGTAGAGGTCGCCGCCGAGTTCGGCCTCCTCGGCCACCGCGAAATAGCGCACCGCCAGGCGCAGACCGCCCAGGTTGTCGCTCGGCGGCAGCAGGATCGCGCGCTGCGCGGCGACGGCCACCTCGGAGACGGCGACCAGGGACCGCTCGCGGCGGATCCGGGCGGCGGACAGGTACATGGCCAGCGCGGTCGCCATGACGTACATCCACGTACTGACCTCGAAGAGATCGTTGTACTCCGGGCCGAGATACCCGTCGTTGGCGGCCAACCAGTAGCGCAACGGCAGCGAGACGCCGCCGATGACCAGGATCGCCACCGGCGGCGCGGTGGCGGCGGCGAGAGTCGGCGCGAGGAGCAGGAACGGATAGAAGACCGTCGAGGTTCCGGTGGCCAGGTCCACCACCGTGACCACGACGAGAATTCCCACGGGCAGCGCGACCTGCCGGAGCAGCGACCGGGTCGCCGACCCGGCCACCCGCGGCGGTGCCAGGCTGTTCATCGTTGTGTCCATGATCGCCGGCAGGGCGGCGCCGTGTCGTCGCGCAGCGCCCGCCGAACAGGTGAAGCCGCCCGAACGGACGCGACGGACGACGCGTACCCGAACGGGCCCGGCGTCCGGCCCGCGAGTGCCGGACCCGGCGCCGCGACCGGAACGGCGCCCCCGCTCCCGGGCGCGGCGTCGGGACACCCGCGAACGACTACCCGGCCTGCGGTTCGCTCCGGATGATGGCGAAGGGTGCGCCGAACGGGTCGGCCAGCCACGCGAGGCGGCCCACCTGCGGGACGTCGGCGGCGGGCATGAGCACCGTTCCGCCGTGCTGCCGCGCCTTGGCGACGATGTCGTCGGCGTCCGCGACCTCGAAGTAGGCGATCCAGTGCGGGTCCTGGCCGTTCGAGTCCGGAACGACGCCGCCGAAGGAGGCGTCCTGCTGCTCGCCCTCGGCCGTGGACAGCACGGTGTACGTCATCGCGGGCATCTCGAAGTCCTGCGCACGCCAGCCGAACAGCCCGCCGTAGAAGGAGGTCGCCACGTCGAGTTCGACGCCGTGCAGTTCGACCCAGGACAGCGAGTTCGGCTTGCCCACCAGCTCCGAGCCCTGGAAGGTGCCGGATTGCCAGATGGCGAACTCGGCGCCGGCCGGGTCGGTGAGCGGCGACATCCGGCCCATCTCCATGACGTCGAACGGCTCCACCCGGACCGTGCCGCCGGCCTGCTTCGCGGCCCGGGCGGTGGCGTCGGCGTCGGGCGTCTTGAAGTAGACGGTCCAGGCGGACGAAGCGCCCTCCTCGGTGAGCGGGCCGATGCCGCCGATGGTCTTGCCGTCCTGCATGAACAGGCCGTAGCCGCCGGCGTCGGGTCCGGCGGACTGGAAGTCCCAGCCGAAGACGGCGGTGTAGAAGGCGGCCGCCGCGGTGGTGTCGGGGCTGCCGAGGTCGAGCCAGTTCGGCGCGCCGGTCACGTAGTCGGTGCTGAGCATGTCGCTCCTTCATCGGACTTCATCGGACCATCTGACCCGTTTCGGTCCGGATTGACACGTATTGTTCGGACGCGTCAAGTCTGGCTTCGGAAGCCGGTGCGAGGCTCGCGAACGCGCGGGTCCGGGAACGACGGATTCGCCGTGCTGCGCCGAAGGAGTGAGCGAGCCGACGCTCGTCATCCCACGGACACGCCGGCGAAGATCTCCCGGAGCACGCGGTCGTTGCCGGCCGGATCGCCGTCCGCCTCGGGTCCGGGCGCCGGCGCGTGCTCGGTGATGCCGAGTCCGGCGAGCGGGAACGCGTCGGTCAGCGCACAGAGCGCCGCGCGCAGCCGCGCGGGGGACAGGCCCTCGGGCTCGGGGAAGGACAGCGCGGTGAACTGCTCGGGATCCAGGACGTCGAGATCGATGTGGATGTAGACGTGCGTGGCCCCGGTCTCGGCCACGGCGGCGACCAGCGCGCTCGGCTCGTCGAGGCGGTCGACGGACACCCGTCGAATCCGCGCGGAGTCGATGAACCGCTGCTCGGCGGGGTCGATGGACCGTACACCGGCGAGCACGAGCCGTTCGGCGGAGAGCCGTTGTCCGGGCGGAGGGAGCAGGGCGGCGGGCCCCTGGCCGAGCACGGTGCGCAGCACCATGCCGTGGAAGCCGCCGGAGGGCGAGGAGTCGGGGGTGTTCAGGTCCGGATGGGCGTCGAACCACACCACCGCCAGGCGATCGCCGTGCCGGCCCACGGCGTGGGCGATCGGGGCGAGTTCGACACCGCAGTCGCCGCCCACGGTGAACAGGGCCGCCTCGCCCCACCCTTCCAGCGCCTGCCTGCTCGCGGCCAACGTGCGGGTCAGCACGTCGAGTTGCCGTACGCCGTCCCGATCGGGCGCCGGATCCGCGTCGACGCTCACGAAGGTGCGTCGTACGGCGGGCAGCAGCGCGCTCAACCAGTGGGCTCCCGCGACGAGGCGGCGCGCGTCGACGGCGCTCGAACCCTGCCATTGCGGGACCACCAGCATGTGTTCGAGCGGTAGTGCCGAATAGGTATGCTTCATACGGCATATATTTACAGGGTGGTCGTGGCCTGTCCAGGGATTTTGTCCAGTGTGGGCCGGGCGAACGCGCCGGCCGTCCCGTGCGGATCTCGGGCCCCGGGTGCGCGGTTCAGGGGACGACGGTGACCGGCCGGCGGGCCGAGCGGACCAGGCGGATGGCCACGGAGCCGATCAGGCGGTGGCCGAAGCGTTCGGAGGCGCCGACCACGACCGCGTCGGCGCGTACCTCGTCGGCCACCTTGGCGATCTGGTGCGCGACGTCGCCGCGTGCCTCGACGAAGCGGTGCCGTACCCGCAGTTCGGCGGCTCGTCGGGCGATGTAGTCCGCGATGTCGCGCATCGTGTCCTCGTGCGCCTGCTCCATCACCTCGGCGCCCTCGGGCGTGGTGGCGGCGAGCCCGAGCGGCGCGCGTACGTAGACGCCGACCAGTTCCGCGCCGCCGCGACGGGCCTGGCCCAGTGCGTAGTCGGCGGCGCGGAGGGAGGTTCGGGAACCGTCCACGCCGACCAGTACGGCACGGGGCCCGTCCGTACCGAGTTCGAACGCCGGCGGCGGCGCGGGGCTGGTCACCGGGGATCCTCCTCGGGGGGCGTGGGCACGGGCGGGCCGACGGCGGTTGCCGGGTGGCCGACTCGCCCGGGCCCTGTCCGGCGGACCCTGGCGGGTTTGCCGGACAGGGCCTAGTCGGAGTCGCCGGCCTTGCGGTGTTCGACCACCGAGTCCGGACCCGGCGACATGATCGTTTCGTGCCCGTTGGCGGCTCGTACCCGAAACGGCGGCGTGCCGTCGGGGCCCAGGACCTCGATGATCTCCACGAAATGGTCTTCCTGGCCGACGACTCGGCCGTGGATGAGAAGGCGATCACCCTTGGTGGCGTGCATGTCGACTGGCTCCTCTGGGGTGGATGGCGTGCGGTGGGACAGCAGGATATTCGAATGGTAACAGGATGATCACTGTGGGTGAGTAGTGCTCGGCCGCGGGTCCTGGTCGACGGCTGGAGTCCCGGCTCGATCTCTCCTACAGTGCGTAGGAGTTGCTTTGCCGGGTGAGGGGACGTGTGCGATGGCGCGGTTTGCGGGCGGCGGGCCGGCGACCCCGGCGGACGGGGTGCGCCCGGCGCCGGTCCAGGGCGGAGCGGTGTTCGACGCGGTCCCCGCCGAGGTGCCCCGGGCCCGGCGCGTGCTGGTCGCGGCCCTGCGCCGGTGGGACGTGCACGAGGACGACGTACACAGCGCACAACTGGTCGCGTGCGAGCTGCTGAGCAACGCGGTTCGCTACGGCAGCGGGCCGACGATGGACCTGGACGTGCGGATGGACGATGTGCACATACACCTGGCCGTGCGCAACCGGCATGCCCGACCCAGGCGCCTGGCGAGGTCCAACGGATCCGTCGCGCCGATCGGGTCGCCCGAACCGGACGAGGCGTCGGAGCCGAGCGAGTCGGTGTGGGGCAGCGAGTGCGGCCGAGGTCTGCGCCTGGTCGAGGCGTTGGCCCTGGAGTGGGGGAGTAGGCCACTGGCGGGCGAACTGCTGGTGTGGGCCATGATCGCGCGTGTCGACGCCGCGCGGCCGGCCTGACCGAGGACGCGGTCGGTGGTGGCGCGGGTTCGCGCGCCATCGGGTGACCGCCTGCCACGCGGGCTCACGTTCGCCCGACGGCCCGCGGCGTGGGTAGTGCACGCCCGGGATGACGGTCTGCGGCGCGTTCGGCCATCGGCGCGAACGAGGCCGGATGGGAACACGCGCCGGTGCTGTGACACCGGACCGGGGCGGTGCCGAAGTGCACGGTGCCGATCAGGGTCGTGCTCGGCGCCGGGCCCATGCGATCGCCACGCCCGACAACACGGCCCGGGCGGGGAACGTGCTCATCGCCCGCCGCGCTCGTGCTCGATCCGGCGGGCGAGTTCGCGCAGGTCCTCCAGCTCCGATACCTCCAGCCCGCCGACGAGTTGGGCGAGGGCCACCCGTCGGGCCGGCGCGGACGCCGCGGCGAGCGCCGAACTCACCGAGGAGGAGACGTAGTCGGCCTCGGTCACGGTCGGCCGGTACACGAACGCCTGCCCCTCCCGGGCCCTGGCCAACAGGCCGCGCTCGGCCAGCCGATTGCACACGGTCTGCACGGTCGTATAGGCGCCACGCGAGGGCTCGGCCAACTCGGCGCGGATGCGCTCGACGGTACCGGCTTCGATCCGCCACAACACGGACATGATCTCCGCCTGCAACTCCCCCTGCACCCGGGGCGACTCGTGCACCGCGTCCCTCCGTCCTCCGTGTCCGGGCATACCCGGCTCCCGGTCGGCTGCGGATCCCGACGGTACCTGTTCGCGGGCGTGGATCGATGCCCCCGGCTTGCCGTAAGTCGCGGATATTGCGGTGTTTCACGTCGATTCGCGGATGCCGGGTGCCAGAGCGCGGCCATCGGCGGGAGTGGGCGTCGGGCTCGCCGACACGGCCGCGGGATCGGTGTTCCCGAAGGTTCTTCGGCGCCGGCCTGCATCGGTGTCGGCACCGGCGAGTACGCACGCCTTCACCTCCGACAACCGGGACACCTCGCGTGCCCCGGCGGAAACCCCGTTCCACGTGCTTGCGCCGCGACGCGATCGTGGAGATCGGCGTTCGCGGCGGCGCCGACGCCTTCGGGCAGATCCGGTTGCCGACGGGCACCGGCCGCCTCGCTCCCCCCGACTGAGCGGGTGGGGCGGGCGGCCGGGTGGTTCGGGCTTCGGTGTCTCGGGCTTCGGGGCTCGGGTCGGCGACTCGGGGGCTCGGCCCGGTGGGTCAACGCGCGGCCGGGGCCGGGATCCGGGTCGCGACGGGGGAGGAGGTCACGGGCGAGGTCGCCGGGGCGGGGCGCTCACGCAGCAGCAGGCCGGCGGTCAGCGCGACCAGGACGGCGGTGAGGCCGTGGACGCCGAGAGCCTTCGCCGCCGAACCGTCGTTGCCCAGCACGATCACCATGTCGCCGGCGGGCACGAAGGTGATGGCCGCCAGCGCCCAGCCCAGTGCCCGCCGGTGGCCGGTCAGCAGCAGCGCGAAGACGACCAGTCCGGAGCCCAAATCACGCACACCCTTGACGGCCAGAAACGCGGTGCCCTCGTGCTCGGGCCAACTCGGCAGGCCGAACCCGGACGCGGTGGACTGCGGGGCGATCAGGTAGGCGAGCCCGATGTAGACGATGAACAGGCCACCGAGAGCGGCGAGGGTCGTGGTGAGGTTCCTGATGTTCATGAGATCTCCCGAATGAAGTGATGGTCCCGGTCGAGCGGTTCGTGAGCGAACCCGCCTTGCGGGAGGCGGTCTTCGTCTGCCTGGAAGAACTTTCGCCGGGGACTCCTGGAAGGCACATGGAGGCGACTTGGAGCGCGTTCGAGGACCGGGGCAGTACCCGGGCAGTGCCCCGGGGACCATGTTGGGGATCACCCGGCGCACCCACGACCGCGTGGCTTGACCGGGAAGTAGTTAGGGGCCATATTAGTTGCTGTGGAACATGAACCGATGCCTGAGGAAACCCCCACGCTCGACCAGGCGGCGTATCAGATCCGGCGCTACGGGCTCGATGTCGACCCGCAGGCGGTGCTGGTCGCCGTGCGTTTGATGGCGGCGGGGGCGCGGCTGGGCCAGGCGGTCGAGGTGCACTTCTCCAGGTTCGGCCTGTCCGCGGGGCGATATCGGCTGCTGGCGGCCCTGGAGGACGCAGACGGGGAGATGTCCCCTTCGGGCCTGGCGGACGTGCTCGGGGTGTCCCGGGCCACTGTGACGGGACTGCTCGGCGGTCTGGAGCGGGAAGGGTTGCTGCTTCGCCGACCCTCCGCCGAGGACGGCCGCTCCGCCGTGGCCGTGTTGACCGCGCGAGGGGCGCGGAAGATGCGTGACCTGGCCCCGGAGCACTTCGGTCGACTCCAGGAGATGGTCGGCGCGCTCGATCCCGAGGAGCGCGCCGTCTTCCTGGAGTTGCTCGGTCGTCTCGTCCGTGGGATCCCGGCGCTGACGCGGGAGTAGCGGGACCACGAGGCATCCCTGTTCGACGCCGTCCCGGCGTGTCGCGTCCGTGCGACGCGCCGCCGGGACGGCTTTTGTTCGGCCATATAATTAGGGAGCTAATCAAATATCTGAAACGGAGACCGAAAACCGTATGGGACAAGGCCGTTCGTCCGCCCGGGGCTCCGGTCCGTCGCCGTTCACGCTGTGGCGCGAGGTGCTCGTCGCCTACCTCGCCCCCGCACTGACCGCCGGCGCCGGCGGCGTGGCCACCGGGCAGCGCGACCTGACCATCGCGGCCTGCACCTCGATCGCGGGCACCTCGGCGATCGTGGCCGCGCTGGTCGGCGCCCGCCTTCGGCGCCGCGGCGCGAGGCGCACGTGGCTGACCACGACGCCGCGCCTGGTCCCGACCGTCGTCCTGGCCGTCGCGGTCGCCACCCTCGCGGGCCTGGTCGGCTGGTTCGTCGGCGGCCACATACCGGAGCGGATCATCCCGCACCACGGCTCGTGGCCCGAACGCCTCCGTCTGGACCTGCCCATTTCGGCGGCCCTGGCCACCACCATCATCACGTGGCGCTGGCGCGGGGCGTCGAAACAGCGGCGACCGGGCCCGTAGCCCATCCGCAAACCCCGCCCGAACTCCCGCACCACCACCGACCAGGAAAGACGGAACACATGATCGTCGTCATGGGCGCCACCGGCGCCACCGGAAGCGCCCTCCTGCACCGCCTCGTCACCCTCGGCATACCGAGCCGGGCGCTCAGCCGCGACCCCGAACGGCTGTGGGCGGGCCTCGACGATACGGCGCGCCGCCTCGTCGAGGCCCGAGCGGCCGACGCGGGCGACCCGCAATCGTTGCGCGATGCCTTCCACGGTGCGAGTCGACTGTTCCTGGCCATGGCGAACAGCCCCGAACAGCCCGCGCTGGAGACCCGCGCCATCCACGCCGCCGCGGCGGTCGGCATCGAACACGTCGTCAAACTCTCCGCCCCGGCCGCGACCGCGGACTCCCCGGTCGCCGTCTCCCGATGGCACCACGCCATCGAGGAGACCCTGCGTGACTCCGGTCTGTCCCACACCGTGCTGCGCCCCTACGCGTTCATGCAGAAACTGCTCACCCTCGCACCGGCGGTCGCCGCTCAAAGCGTCGTCCACGGGGCGATGGCGGACGCGGCCTGCAACTACGTCGACTGTCGCGACATCGCGGACGTGGCCGCCGAGGTGCTGACCCGCCCCGAACTCACCGGGCGGACCTACACCCTCACCGGGAGTCGAACCTTCAGCCATCCGCAACTCGTCGAACTGCTCGGCCTCCTGCTGGGTCGGCCGATCCGCCACGTCGACCTGCCGCCCCGGGTCATGCGCGACCACCTGATCGAACGCGCCGGCCTGCCGGCCTGGCTCGCCGACCATGTGGTGGAGATCCAGCAACTGGCCGTGACCAGGCCGGAGGAACCCACCGACACGGTGGCGAGCCTGCTCGGCCGACCGCCCCGGACGCTGGAGGCCTTCCTCGGCGAGAACATCGAACAATTCCGCTGAGCCCGCTTCGCGACCCGCGCGTGCGCCCGCGCCGCAGAAAGCCCCGGGGGACGCCGGATGCCCGTTTCCGCCCCACATGCCGGCCAGGGCGTGCCGAAGCCGGGGGTCAGACGCCGTCGGGCGGCGGGTTCTGCCCTCGGTCGGGGTCGTGCAGGGCGGCGAAGTGCACGTTGGCGGTCAAGGACTGGAATGCGTAGGTGAGTTGCTCGTAGTCCTCGCGTCGGTCTTCGAGCTGTTTGGTGACCTGCACGGTGCGTCGCCCGGTACCGGTGGCGGTGTTGGCGTCGGTGTCGGGGAAGAGCATCGCGGTGTGGACCGTGCCCGGTTCGCGGGGGTCGCCGGAGCGGGCGAAGACGATGAAGTCCCAGGTCTGGGCGCCGCCCGCGGCCGTGCCCGGGTCGCGCAGTCGCAATGCGTATGCCGGCGGTTGTCGCCATACCTGGAGCGGTGCGAGAACGGTGAGCGTGGGGCCGACCGCGCGCCAGGTCGGCACCGGCCGGCCGATGTGGTGCATGTCGCCGAACAGGTCGCGGCGCAGTTCCGCGTAGCGGGGCGCGATGGCGGCCAGGCCCTCGACCGCGGCGGCGAGGTCCATCCGGCTGTCGCAATAACTCAGGCTGTGTTCACGGGATTCGAGTTGCCCGCGAAGCCATGGCTTGAGGACCGAGTCCAGTGCGCCGAGGCGGTACGCGTCCTCGGCGCACTCCGCGGTGAACAGGGCCGCGTGGTACAGACCTCGATACTGCGCCGCCAGATCCATGTGCTCCCCTTGGCCCGTCGCGGGATCGCCGGTGCCGTGGCCGGAACGGTTTCGCGTCCCGGTCCCGGCATCGGAGATCAGGCTATGCCTGTCCGCGAGGACCGCCGGGGGCGGCGGTTGTCAGCGACCCAGTTGGGTGTAGGTCTTGAACGTGTACAGGCCGTCCAGCGTGACCGAGTTCGCACCGCCGGGCGAGGGCAGGTTGTTGCGGTGGTTGAGGACGGCGCCGAGCGGGCCACAGTCGGTCGCGGCGGGAATCGCCACGGTGTTGTCCCACAGCGTGCCCTTGAGAATGGGCGGGTCCTTGGAGATCCATTCGTTGGGGCCCTTGCGCATCATGGTCAGCCGGATCGGCTGCTCGGCGGTGCCGATCGAGCAGTTCTCGGGCAGGAGCGGACCGCTCAGGGCGAAGGTGACGTCCAGACCGCCGGCCGAGGTGCCGTGCGACAGGAAGTCGAACCAACCGCCGTACTTCGTCTTGACGTTCACCCCGAGCATCGGCGCGCGCTCGGGCAGTCCGGGGATGTTGGGCAGGCCGCCGGTCGCCGGGCTGGGCGTCGCGTGCATCGCGCCGAAGACCTGTCCGGTCGAGCCGTCCGGCAGCGGACCCTCCGCGTGCGTGATGGTCATCGGACGCAGCGGCACGGTGAGCCCGCCGAGCTTCATGTCGCCGGTGGCGACGTGTACTTCGCAGCGCCACTTGTCCGGATCCGCGCCTGCGGGCAGGGTCGGACAGTCGGTGAAGTCGAAGGTGGGCAGCGGTGCGGCGGCCGAGGCGGGCGCCGCCCGAGCCGCGGCCCGCCCGTCGGCGAGGGCGGGTGCGGCGGACAGTCCCAGGGCACCGAGTGCGAGCCCGGCACAGGCGGCGGTCCGGGCCCATCGACGGTTCCTCTTGCGATCCACAACGATCGTCCCCTTGATCGGTATGCACGACTGAGTCCCCTCGAAGGTAGGGAAGTCGACCCGCACGCAGAATCCGGCTACCCCCAGGGCAGGCACTGGTGCCGGCCCCATCCCGCGCCTGCCGCCTGCGCCATGGGCGTCAGGTGATCGGGGCGCCGGGCCGGAGCGGGGCGCCGGTGGGGGAGGTGGGAACGGCGGGACGGGGGAGCCGTTTGTAGTAGAACGTGCAGTCCCGGAGCGTGCCGTCCGGGGTGGCCGCGTATTCGGAGACCACGCCGTAGCGGGTCCAGCCGGCCCGGCGATAGAGGTGGTCGGCGGTGCTCTCGGCCTCGGTGTCCAGGAGCAGGAGGGGGTGGCTCCGGCGTGCGCGGCGGCCTGTTCGGCCGACTCCGGCTCGCTGCGGTGGCGCTCCTGGGTCCGCGTCGTGCGCAGCACCTCGGCGATCAACTCGTCCTTGCCGCCGAAGTGTTGGTACAGCGAGCGGCGGGCCACGTCCGCCTTCTTGAGGATCGCGTCGACGCCGACGTGGACGCCGTGCTCGTAGGTGAGGTCGCGAGCGGCGTCGAGCAGGCGTTCGCGCGGGCCGGCGATAGGCGCGGACCGTCCTCGACGCCGCCGGCCACGAGGTCGACGCGGGTCGTGCGGTGTCGCCGATCGGGGCCGCCGTCTCAGCGGCCCCGATGCCGGCCCCGGGCGGCGGGCATCGGCACCGGGGCGGCCCCGCCCTTGCCGGGCCCGCCCTTGCCGGGCCCGCCCTTGCCGGGCCCGCCCTTGCCGGGCCCGCCCTTGCCGGGCCCGCCCTTGCCGGGCCTGCCGTGATCGGCCGCCGCCAGGATCGCCGCCAGCGCGGTGGTCACCGGGACCGAGGCGACCAGGCCGATGCTGCCGACCAGGGTGCGGGCGATCTCCTCCGCGACGATCTCGCTGGTGGCCACGTCCAGGACGTCCCGACGGGCGATCGAGAACAGCAGCATCAGCGGCAACGCCGCGCCCGCGTAGGCCAATACCAGGGTGTTGACGGTGGACGCGATGTGATCGCGACCGATCCGGATGCCCGCCCGATACAACCGACGGGCCGTCATGGTCGGGTCGGCCTGCTTGAGTTCCCATACCGCCGACGTCTGAGTGACCGTCACATCGTCCAGGACGCCCAACGATCCGATGATGAACCCGGCCAACAACAGACCGTGCAACTCGATGTCGGGATACAACGCGTGCACCAGACCGGTCTCGTCGGAGGTGTTGCCGGTCAGATGCGCCCAACCGATGAACAGCGAGCCCAGGACCCCGATCAGGGACAGCGATACCAGGGTGCCGACCACCGCGACCGAGGTCCGCGCGGATATCCCGTGGCACAGGTACAGGGCCACGAACATGATCGCGCTGCCGCCGACGACCGCGACCAGGAGCGGATCGGACCCGTGCAGGATCGCGGGCAGGATGAAGAACGACAGGACCGCGAAGCTGATCGCCAAAGCGATCAGCGCGGTCAGGCCGCGCAGACGCCCGACCACGATCACCGCGACCGCGAACAGGCCGGCGAGCAGCAACATCGGCGGACCGCGCCGGACGTCGATCACCGAGTACCTCAGGTCCTCGGGCGCGTTGGGAGCGTACGCGAGCACCACCCCCTGCCCGACCGAGAACCGGCGCAACTCGGTCGGCCGGACCAGTTCGGTGACCGAGCGACCCTTGTCGGCGCCCGAGGTGACCTCGATCGTGGCCCGGTGGCAGTCGGCGCGCGCGGCGCCCGAGCCGGGCGCGGTGGAGGCGCCGGGGGAGGGCGGGGGCCAGGGCACGTCGCCCGGTTCGGCGGCGGGGTCGCCGGGCGGCGCGGCGTGCCCGTCGGCCGATCCGGGCGGGTCGGACGCGGCATCGGGGGCGGACGGGCCCGCCGCGCCGGCGAAGGCCTCGGCGTCGGCCCGGGCGCAGGGCAGTTCCTCGACCTTGGTGACCCGTCCGTCGCGGGTCTCCTGGTCGAAGCCCACCCCGGTACGCGGATGCGCCGGTGTGCTGCCCGGCCACAGCATCACCAGGCCCACCACCACGGCCGCCGCGAACGGGATCAGGACGGCGGCCACCAGGCGACGCAGCCGGGCCGAGACGGGCGAGGGTGGTCCGTGCGCGTGACTGTGCCCGTGTGCGTGGCCGTGGCCGGCCGCGTGGTGTCGGTGGCCCGGCGCGTCGTCGGATGCGTCGGGGGCATCGTCCGTACCGCCGCGATGCGTTCGTGTGCCGCCCATGCCGCGTCCCCTCCCGGTCCGGTCGACGGGTCATCGTGCCGGAGTCCCGGCCGGAAGCGTATCGGGCCGGGCGCCCGGCTCCGGTGCCGCTCACCGCCGCGGCCCGGCGCGAGCATCCGGGTGATCGGCGCAAGCCCCTTGCGCGGAATCGGTTCGAAGCCGCAAGATTCTTGCCTGCCGGCCAGGTTCCGGGCCTGGAGTTTTGCGTGGGCAGTGCCGAGGAGTGGAGCGCCGAGCATGGCCGAGATCGACAGCATCGACCACAACATCCTGCGCATGCTGCGCGAGGACGGACGGCGGACCTTCTCCGAGATGGCGGGCCAGATCGGCCTGTCCGTCGCGGCGGTCAAGCGCCGTGTGGACCGGATGCGCGAGGAGGGTGTGATCACCGGCTTCACGGTCCAGATCGACCACGCCAAGCTCGGCTGGGGGGTGGAGGCGTTCACCGAGCTGCGCTACCCCGGCAGCATGCCGGTCAGCGAGATCGTCCGCACCGCGACGGACACGCCCGAGGTGCAGGCCGTGTACACGATCGCCGGCGACCCGGACGCCCTCATCCACGTCCGTGTCCGCGACATCACCCACCTCCAACAGGTCATCGACCACCTGCGCCGCAACGGCAACGTCACGGGCACCAAGACGCTCATGGTGCTCGGCTCCTGGACCAAGGAGAGCTGACGAGGAGGGCATCCGGGCCGGCCCACCCCACCCTCACCCGCGTCCGCGTCGTGCCGGCCCTCGACACCGGTTGAGGGGATGTCCAGGGTTCGAGGCATGAGTGAGCGCGGTTTTCGCATCACGGTTCGCGGTGCCTTCGATGGACTGAGTGACGCGCAGCGGGCCGAGTTGCTCGCACGGGCGGCCGAGCACGACGTGCTGCGGGCCGCCTTCACCACGGAGGGGCAGCTGACCTACGATCCGGCGTCGCGGCCCTTCTTCACGTGCCGCTTCCTGGACTCCGGGGAGGCGGAAGAGGACATCGTCCCGGCGACCGCCCGGGCGCCGGCCGGCGCACAGGCGCGGCTGGACGAGCGCGGCTACGGCTACAAGAACCTCAAGACGCAGGCCGTGGACGTCTCCCAGGCGGCCCTGTCCGAGCGCCAACGCAAGGCCCGCGCGGCCGGCCGGGTCGGCGGTGGGCCGCTCTCGTAAGCCGGCCGGTCCCGCGATCGGCCGCGATCGACCGGTCCGGCAACCGGTCGGTCCCGGCAACCGGTCGGTTCGCGCGCGGCTAGGACGCGGTGGCGACACCGGTGTTCGTATCGGGTTCGGTGGTGCGCGGCGCGAACGGGAACGCCTCGCGGAGGACCCAGTTGCCGTCGTCGTCGCCGACGACCAGGTCGAGCCGGTCGACCCGGGCGGTCAACGGCAGTCGGCCGCTCACCTCCTGCGCCAGCGCCCGCAGTTCGTCGGGGCCCTGCCCCAGGGCGACGGTCAGGTGCGGACCGACGTCGTCGGGGTCGTCCAGGTACGCGCCGCCATAGGGGAGATGGTCCGGCCAGCGGTCGGATACCGCCTCGATCAGGCGCGACACCGGCTCGGCCGGATCGGGCGCGAGCCACAACCCGCGGTGGAACTGGCCGACCCGGGCGAAGACCAGGTCCAGCGCGGGGCACCCGGCGGCGATGTCGGCGAGCGCGGCCAGGTCCGCGGGCCCGATGTCGGAGGGCGGTAGCCAGGGATAGAGCACCGTGACATGCGCCGGGATGCCCTCGGCGCTGCGCGGGTCGTAGCGCTCGCGCCAGGGCTCGACGACCTGCTCGACGTCGGGGACCAGCAACACCAGGGCACTCGCCGCGTTCCGTTGGGCCATTCCCGCAGTGTACGGTCCGCGTCCGGGCATACCGGCGGATCGTCGGATCACCGGCCGAGGTGTTTCGCCGACCGGGAGTCGCCTCCGGCAGGGGTGGGTTCGAGGCGCGCGTTCCGGGGGCACTCGTCCCGGCATGGCTGTGTTGAGAACCTTCGCGCGTCCCATGCTGGCCTCGATCTACGTGCTGCAGGGGTACGACGCCGTGCTGCGTCCGGACCGCGTGGTGCCGGTCGCCGAACCGGTGGTGCGGCGGATCGCCGGGCTGGTGCCGATCGTGCCGGCCGACATCCGTACGGCGGTACGCCTGAACGGCGGCGTGCAACTGGTCGCCGGCACGCTGCTCGCCCTCGGCCGGGTGCCGCGCCTGTCCGCGCTCGCGCTCGCCGCCACCCTGGTGCCCACCACTCTTGCCGGACATCGCTTCTGGGATGCCGAGGACAAGCAGGAACGGGCGGGTCAGCGCGTCCACTTCCTCAAGAACGTGTCGATGCTCGGGGGTCTGCTGATCGCCTCCGCCGACACCGGCGGCAAGCCCTCACTCGCGTGGCGCAGCCGGCACCGGGCGCACGCCCTCCGGCACGACGTCGGCCTCGCCCGCCGAACCGCCCAGGCCGGCGCGGCGTCCACGAGCGTGGCTCATCGCCTGGGTGATCTGGTTCCCGGCCACTAGGGAGCCCCCACGTCCCCCTGGGCGGGCCGATGGGCGAGGTGGCGTGCCCTTCGGCACGTTGGTCCACCTCGCCCGTGTTCGGCGTGAGGGCGGCTCGCCCGCGCCGCGCTTCCCCCCGGTCGGCGCAGCGCGGGCGAACCGGCCCGATCAGCCCAGTGCGCGAGCGTCCGAGGCGATCAACCCGGCCCGGGGGGCCGGGATGGTGCGGCCGGCCTGGTTGTCGGCCCAGCGGGCGAGTGCCTGGTACTGGTCGTGGGCGAGCATCGTGGTCAGGGTCGCGATCGCGTTGCGGTCGGCGGTGGAGGTCAGGATCAGGTGGGCGAGGCCGGCCCGCGAGGCGGTGACGGTGAAGGTCGACTCCGCGACCGTGGTGCCGCCCGGGCCCTTGGCCTCGGCCCGCAGCGTGTGCGCGCCGAGCGGCAGCGTGCCCGAGTCGATCGGCGTACCGGCGGCGAACTCCCGCCCGTCCAGCGTGAGTCGGACCGTTTCGGCGCCTGTGGTGCGGAGCGAGGGGACCGGGTTGCTCGCGCGCTCGACCTGGGCGCCGGCGGCCGGTGCGAGCACCTCGACGGTGGGTGCGGCGGGCGGCTCGGGAGTGCCGGTCTGGCGCCAGGCGGCGTTCCAGCCGGCCAGCTCGGCGGGACGGTTGGTGATGATCGCGTCCGCGCCGCCCGCCTCCAGGGTCTTCCACCCGGTCGCGTCGTCGACCGTCCAGACCATGACCGCGACGCCGGCGCGGTGCAGGTCGGCGACCACACCGGGGCGCTTGGCCAGGCCGGCGGCCGAGGGGTTGTAGGCCTTGAGGTCGAGCTGCTTGGCGAGCGCGACCGGATCCGCGTCCAGGTTGCCGCGCAGCAGACCGAGCGGCAGATCGGGGGCCAGTTCGTGGGTGAGGGTGAGCGCGTCGACCTCGAAGCTCTGGACGAAGACCCGGCCGCTCATGCCGGTGTCGCGGATGTCCTCGACGATCCGGGAGACCTCGTCCTTGCTGTGCTTGCCCTTGATCTCCAGGAGCAGGTTGCCGCCGCGCGTGCGCAGGTCCTCCAGTTGCGCGCGCAGGGTCGGCACTCGGGCCCCGGTGTGCAGCGGGGAGAACCACGAGCCGGCGTCCAGGGCGGCGAGTTGAGCGGCCGTCAGGTCGCGGATCCGGCCCTTGCCGTCGGTGGTCCGGTCGACCGTGTCGTCGTGCAGGATGTGCGGGATGCCGTCCTTGCTGGGCTGGACGTCGTTCTCGATCCAGTCGGCACCGGCCCGGCGGGCGGTCTCGTCGGAGATCAGCGTGTTCTCCGGCGCGGCGGAGGACGCGCCGCGGTGCGCGATCACGGTGAGCGGGGCGCCGGGCGCGCGCAGGTAGGCGTTCGCCTCCGGGGCCAGTCGGGTGACCTTGACGTCGTCGAAGGAGACCCGCGAACCGTTGACGAGCAGCGCCTGTGCGCCGTCGGCGGAGCGCTGGACCCGGGTGCTGCGCAACGCCTCGCGGCCGTCCACGACCAGTCGTGCCCGGCTGCCGTGCACCTCCACCGCGACTCGCACGTCCCGGCCGGTCCCGGCGGCGGCCGGCGCCGAACCGGTGTCGGTCACATTCCACGCGTCGCCGGTGGTGCGCTGGGCGAACTCCAGGCCGTTGGCGGCGGTGGTACCGGTGCGCATGGTCGCGATGGACCACGGGGTCGTGCCGGCGGCGGGCACGTCCAGGCCGAACGCGGTCCAGCGTGCGGCGTCGACGGCGCTCTCGAAGCGGACGACCGCCTCGAAGCGGAAGTCGTCCAGATGCCGGCCGAAGGTGATCCGGCTCTGTTGGCCGGAGTTCGCCGAGGTGCCGACCAGGCGGCCGTTCTCGACCTTCCAAGCACCCTCGACCGCCCGCCACCCGGTGGGTAGCGCGGAGCCGGTGAAGTCCTCGGACACGACTACGTCGCCGGCGGGCGGCGCGGCGGGGGCGTCCGGGGCGGCTACCGAGACGCCGGTCAGGGTGGCGGTGGCGCCGATCCCGAGGGCGGCGACCACGGCGCCGACGCGGAGTCGGGAGCGATGCCGCCGAGGCAGCCGGAACGGGGACGAAGTTGTCTGCGAAGGCATGTTCGAAACGCTAGGGAGCGTGGGCGAACCCCCGATCACGCGACGCTGAAGCTCTGCCCAACGGTCGGGTACGCGCGGTGGTCGGCCGGTGGTTGTGCGTAGGTCGCCCGGGTGGCTCTCCGCCGCCACGAGGGGTGTCCGTGCCCCGGGAGCAGGCCCGAGCCAAGCGGGATGCAAGCCCGGGGCGGTACTTCTTGATGCACGGGCCGACGCGGCCCGCCGGCACGCAAGATCCACCGGCGCATGAGATCCACCGCACACGAGATCGACCGGCACGTGACACCCCTCGGGGCGTCGACCCACCGGCCCGAGTCAGGGGCGGCACACCCGCCGTACCGAGTCAGGGGCGGCACACCCGCCGTACCGAAGCCACCGTCCGGGACGGCCGGGCCGCGCTCCCGATCGCCCGACCCGGGCGCGTCCGGACCGGCCCTGGCCCGACCGGACCGGACGCGACCAGCCCAGGCACGACCCGGCCGGCCGCACGCGGCCCGACCGGGCCCGATCCGATGCGGTCGGATCCAATCCGAAGCAGTCCGAAGCAACCGAAGCAACCGAAGCAATGCGCTTCCAATCCCGCTCAACCCCGTGCCCACAGCCCGCGACGGCGGCTTTCGGCCAACCCGAAGTAGTGGGGGACAGATGCTAGGCACAGTCAACTCTTTCCTCCACGATCTCCCCGGGAGTACATCGTCTGCGCCGCCGACCACGAATCGGCATCAGGACACCTCAGGAGAGTCGATGAGTCCAACCGCCCACCCAGTACTGGATCCGACCGCGTCCCTGGCCGCTCTGGTCGATGCCCGGATCGAGCACTCGCCCACGCTCATCGCCTTGATCGCCGGGGAACATCGGCTCTCCTATCGCGAGTTGGGTGCCATGGCCGATCGGGTCGGGGCGCGCCTGGCCGAGGCGGGGGTGGCCGCGGGCGACCTGGTCGGTGTCTGCCTGCCGCGCACCCCGTACCTGGTCGCGACGTTGGTCGCGGTCCTGCGCGCGGGTGCCGCGTACGTCCCGTTGGACCCCGAGTACCCGCGGGAGCGACTGGAGTGGGTGATCGGTGACGCAAGGGCTCCCGTCGTGGTCACCGACCGCGCGCACGAACACCTGCTCGCCGACGCGTCGGCCGACCTGGTGTATGTCGACGCCGATGCCCCGGCCGATTCGGTACGCCCGGCCCGCGCGCACACCGGGCCGGACGAACTCGCCTACGTGCTCTACACGTCCGGGTCCACCGGGCGCCCCAAGGGGGTCCGGGTGACCCACCGAGGGGTCACCGCGATGCTGCGCTGGGCGGCCGACACCTATCGGCCCGACCAGACCCACAGGGTGCTGTTCTCCACCTCGGTGTGCTTCGACATCTCGGTGTACGAGCTGTTCCTCCCGCTCGTGGTGGGTGCGGGCGTCGTTATGGTGGACAACGTGCTCGCGCTCGCGGACGCGCCCGCGCGGGACGAGGTCACCCTGATCAACACCGTGCCCAGCGCGATGGCCGCGCTCTTACGCGGGCCCGGACTGCCGCCCGGGGCGCGCACGATCAACCTGGTCGGCGAGGCGCTCTCGCGTCGGGTCGCGGACCAGGTATACGCGTGTCCGCAGGTCGAGCAGCTCTACAACCTGTACGGGCCGACCGAGGACACCGTGTACTCCACCTGGGCCGTGGTCGACCGCACCGACCGGGCCGAACCGCTGATCGGCATACCGCTGCCCGGCACCACCGCGCACGTGCACGACGAGAGCGGCGAACCGATCGCCCCCGGCGAGCTCGGCGAGCTGTACCTGGCGGGCGATGGTCTCGCGCAGGGATATCACGGCCGTCCCGACCTGACCGCCGAGCGGTTCGTCACCGTGGCGGGGGAGCGTCGGTATCGCACCGGCGACCTGGTCCGCCGTCGACCCGACGGCGCGCTGGAGTATCACGGGCGGGTCGACCAGCAGGTCAAACTGCGCGGCTTTCGCATCGAACTCGGAGAGATCGAGGCGGTGTTGACCGGGCACCCCGGCGTCCAGGCGGCCGCCGTGGTGTTGCGCGAGGACGCGCTGGGGCCGTATCTGGCGGCGTTCGTGCAGGGCGCCGCACGCGGTCCCGAACCCACCCCGGCCGAGTTGCGCGCGCACTGTCTGACCCGACTCCCGGCCTACATGCTGCCGGACGCGGTGGCGCCGCTGAGCCCACTGCCGCTCACCCTCAACGGCAAGATCGACCGCAACGCGCTGCCCGTCGCGACCCGGACCCGTTTCCGGGACGTCGATTTCGTCGCGCCCGGGACGCCGACCGAGACCACCATCACCGACCTGTTCCGTGAGGTCCTCGGCGCCGATCGCATCGGCGTGCACGACCCGTTTCTGGAGTCCGGCGGCAACTCCCTGCTCGCCGTGGGGCTGTTGGCCCGGGTGCAGCGGGCCTGCGGAGTGCGGATCCCGCTCGACGTGTTCTTCGCCGACCCCACACCGGCCGCCCTCGCCGAGCATGTGCGGCAGGCCGACGCGTCCCCCGGGTCGGCCCGGCCCACGGTGTCGCCACCGTGCCGCGAACCGCACGCGCCGGCAACGGTCGGCACCGTGCAGGGCGAGTTCACAATGCACGAGATGGTCCGGCCGGGCAGCGCGCTGTACCACGTGCCGCTGCGGATCCGGGCCTGCGGCGACCTGGACGTGGCCGCGTTGGGCCGGGCACTGGGCGAGGTGGTTCGCCGGCACGAGGTGTTGCGCACCGCGCTGGTACACCGGGGCGGCCAACCGGTGGTGGAGATCCGGCCGCCCTACCCGGTCGAGCCGACCCTGCTGGATCTGCCGGGCGCGGACGAGGAGCGCCTGGACGCGGTCCTGCGGGCCGAGGCGCTGCGGCCGCTGGACCGGGCGGAGGGCCGGCTGTTGCGCGCGCTGGCCGTGCGGGTCGCCCCGGACCGGCACGAACTGCTGCTCACCGTGCACCACATCGCGATGGACGGCTGGTCGATCGGCCTGCTGCTGCGCGATCTGGCGCACGCCTACCAGGGGTTGCCGCTCGCCGAACCGGCCCTGCAGTACTCCGACGTGGCCCGCTGGGAACGACGGCACGCGGACGCCGAACACGACGAGGCGCGGCGCTGGGCGGGCCGACTCCGGGGTCTGGCCACCGAACAGCACCTGCCCGGCGACCGCACTCGGCCCGACCCGTTCGATCCGAGCGGAGCCCGGTTGACGCGCCGGCTGGATCCCGACCTCCTGCGCGCCGCCGAGGAATGGGCGGCGGGTGAGGGCGCCAGCCTGTACATGACCCTGCTCGCCGCGCTCGGCACGCTGGTGCACCGCTACACCGGCCGCACCGATCAGGCGGTGCTCAGTCCGTTCGCGGTCCGCCCGCTGCCCGAACTCGAAAACGTCATCGGTCCGTTGCTGAACACGGTTCCGCTGCGCTTCCGGGTCGAGGGCACCGACACGTTCCGGGAACTGGTGCGCCGACTGCGCCCGGTGGTGCTCGACGCGCTCGACCACAGCGCGCTGCCGTACCTGGAGCAGCTCCGCTTCGCCGGCGTCTCGGGTGCGGAGACCTCGACCCCCGTCTCGCAGATCCTGCTCGCGGTCCAGAACCACCCGGGCGCTTCGGTGGAACTGCCGGGCCTGACCCTGGAGTTCGTGAACGAGGTGTGCAACGGCGGGGCCAAGACCGATGTGTCGATGTTCGTCGAGTTCCCGGCGGCCGGACCGCTGTTGTCCGTGGAGTACCGCACCGGACGCTACGACGCCGCGTCGATCGAGACCATCGTGGACCACCTGCTGGCGGTGCTGGCCGAGGTCCTGACCGCGCCGGACCGGCCGATCGGCGAAACGATCATGCTCGACCCGGCCGAACGACACCGGCTGATCGAGGCCGTCAACCCGGCCCCGATCGCCCGGCCCGACCTGCGGCTGCCCGACCTGGTCGCGGCGCGGATCGCCCGCACCCCGAACGAGATCGCCGTCGTGGCGGACACCGGCAGCCTCACCTACGCCGAACTGGACGCCACCGCGAACCGGTTGGCACACGTCCTGCGCCGGCGCGGCGCCGATCGCGGCACCCTGGTCGCGATCGCCATGCCACGCACCCACCTGTTGCCCGCCGCCCTGCTGGGCGTGCTCCGCACCGGCGCGGCCTACCTGCCGATCGACACCGACCAGCCGATCGCCCGCAACCGGGCCCTGCTCGACGACGCCAAGGTCACCCTGATCGTCGGCCCGAGCGCGCCCGCCGCCGACATCCCGCTGTTGGCCGACCCCGGCTACGACGTGATCGCGGTGGACGGCACCGAGGTCGGCGCGGCCGACGAGAGCCCGCTCGACGGGCGGGCCGAGGCGGAGGACCCGGCGTACCTGATCCACACCTCCGGCTCCACCGGCCGTCCCAAGGCGGTCGCCGTACCGCACCGGGCGATCGTCAACTTCCTGCTCTCGATGGCCGAGGAACCCGGACTGACCGCCGCCGACACGATGGCCGCGGTCACCACGCTCACCTTCGACATCGCCGCGCTGGAGTTGTGGCTGCCGCTGGTGGTCGGCGCCCGGGTGGTGATCGCCGACCGGGCCACCGCCGCCGACGGCCGACGGCTCGCCGACTGGCTCGCGCAGCACCGGGTGACGGTCTGTCAGGCGACGCCGGCCACGTGGCGGATGTTGCTGGACGCGAACGGGACCTGGCCGGCCGCGCTGGTCGCGCTCTGCGGCGGCGAGGCGCTCACCGGGGACCTGGCCGGCGCGCTGCTGGATCGCTGCGCGCGGGTGTGGAACATGTACGGCCCCACCGAGACCACCGTGTGGTCCACCGTCCTGCGCGTCGACCGCTCGCACGCCGCGCTGCCCGTGGTCCCGCTCGGCGCACCTATCGCCAACACCCGCGTCTATGTACTGGACCCGGCCGGGCGTCCCGCGCCGGTCAACGCTCCCGGCGAACTGTGCATCGCGGGCGCCGGGGTCGCGCTGGGCTACCTCGGCCGGGCCGAACAGACCGCCGAACGCTTCGTCCAGGACCCGATGGGCCCACCCGGAACACTGATGTACCGCACCGGCGACCTCGCCCGCCGCCGACGCGACGGCACCCTCGAGTACCACGGGCGCGCCGACCATCAGGTCAAACTGCGCGGATTCCGGATCGAGTTGGGCGAGATCGAGGCGGAACTGACCGCGCTCGCGGGCGTCACGGCCGCGGTCGCGACCCTGTGGGACGGACCGGCCGGACCGACCCTGGTCGGCTACGTCGTCCCGGACGGCCCGTTCGACCCGACGGACCTGATCGCCGCGCTCGGCGAGCGGTTGCCCCGACACATGGTGCCCGGTGTGCTCGTCCCGCTCGACGCGCTGCCGCTGACCCCCGCCGGCAAGGTCGACCGGGCCGCCCTGCCCGAACCCCGGCCCGGCGGCAGCGGAGCGCCCCCCGAGGGCGATTGCGAGGAGATCCTGGCCGAGATCTGGTACGAACTGCTCGGCCCGGACCGGATCGGCCGCGACGACACCTTCCTCGCGCTGGGCGGCAACTCGCTGCTCGGGCTGCGCCTGATGGCCCTGGTGAGCGAGCGCTTCGAGATCGACTTCCCGCTGCGCGTGGTCTTCGAGGCGCCGACACTGGCCGCGATGGCCCGCCGGATCGAGGACATCCTGCTGAGCGAACTCGACGAACCCGAGCCCGACTTCGGCCACCCCAGCGGGCCGAACGTCGCGAACGGGCACACCGACTCGACCGACTCGACCGACCTGGAGGCGCGATGACCGACTCCGAGGAGATCCTGACCACGCGCCCCGAACCCGAACCCGACCGCGCACGCCGTGACCTGCTCCGCAGCCGGCTCGCCCGGGCCCGAGTCGCCGCACCCCGTGCCGACCTGGTGCCCAGGCCCGCCGACGTGCCCGCGCCGCTCTCCGCCGCGCAACGCCGGATGTGGTTCCTCGCCCAGTACGAACCCGACGGCGCCGCCTACAACATGCCGCTCGTGCTGCGCCTGACCGGTCGACCGGACCGGAACGCGCTGGTGACCGCGCTGAGCGACGTGGTCGCCCGGCACGAGGTGCTGCGCACGGTGTATCCCAGCGTGGACGGACATGTCCTGCCCACCGTGCACGACATCGACCAGTTCCGGGTGTCCGTGCTCGACGTGTCCGAGGCGGAGGTGACCGCCCGGCTCGCCGTCGAGGCCCGCCGCCCCTTCGACGTGTCCCACGAACTCCCGATCCGGGCAGTTCTGTTCCGTACGGGCGATAGGCACGTGCTGAGCCTGGTGCTGCACCACATCGCCGCCGACGCCTGGTCGGTGGGCGTGCTGTTCGACGACCTGGCCGCCGCGTACACCGCGCGTTGTGCCGGTCATCCACCCGAACTCGCGCCGTTGCCGGTCCAATACGCGGACGTCGCGTACCGGCAGCAGACCACCCTGGCCGCCGAACTCGACCGCCAGCAGACCTGGTGGCGGGCCCGGTTGCGGGGCGCGCCGGCCACGGTGAGCGTGCCGGTGGACCGGCCACGTCCGGCCGTCGCGGACACCCGGGGCGAGCGGATCGAGGTCTGCTTCGGCAGGGACCGCTCGCGCCGCATCCGGGTCCTGGCCGAACGCACCGGCGGTACCACGTACATGGTGCTGCTCAGCGCGCTGCAGGTCGTGCTGGCCCGGTACAACGGCGTCACCGACGTCACCGTGGGCAGCCCGGTCGCGGGGCGCACGCACCGCAGCACGGATGCCCTAATAGGCTGTTTCGTGAACACTTTGGCGATGCGTACCGACCTGTCCGGCGACCCGACGGTACGCGAGTTGCTCGGCCGGGTCCGCGAGGACACCCTCGCCGCCTTCGCGCGCCAGGAACTCCCGTTCGACCGGCTGATCGACGCGCTCGACCTGGATCGTGAACTCGCCTACACACCGCTGTTCCAAGTCCTGTTGAACGTGCACAACCAGGCGCCGGCCCGGCCCACGCTGCCCGGCGTCGAGGTCGAGTGGTGCGACACGCACACCGGCGCGGCGAAGTTCGACCTGTCGCTCGCCGTGCTCGACACCGGGCCCGCCGAAGAACTCGTCGCCGACCTGGTGTGGCGCAGCGTGCTCTACGACGAGGCGAGCATCCGGCGGGTGTTCGGGCACCTGATCACCGTGCTGGACGCGATGATCGCCGACCCGGACCGCCCGGTGACCGAACTGCCGCTGCTCACCGCCGGCGAAAGGCGGCAGCTCGCGGGCTGGAACGACACCGCCCGGGACTGGGACACCGACGGCACCCTGCACGGCCTGATCGAGGAGCAGGCCCGCCGCACGCCGCACGCACCCGCCGTGCGCGGCGTGGACGGCGAGCTGAGCTATGCCGAACTCGACAGCCGTGCCGACGTGTTGGCGCATCGGCTGCGCGACCTCGGGGTGGGGCCGGATCGCATCGTCGGGCTGTTCGCGGAGCGCTCGACCGCGCTGATCGTCGGCATGCTCGGCATCCTCAAGGCCGGTGGCGCGTACCTGCCGCTGGACCCGCTGTATCCCGACGAGCGGGTTCGCGCGCTGCTCACGGCCGCCGACGCGGTCGCGGTGGTCACGACGGAGGAACTGCGGTCCCGGGTGGCCGGGGCGCTGCCCGTGGTGGTGCCCGAGGAGGCGCCCGCGGACGCGGATCCGGGACCTCCGGTCGTGGACGTGCGGCCGGACCACCTGTGCTACGTGTTGTTCACGTCCGGATCCACCGGCGCGCCCAAGGCGGTCGCCGTCGAGCACCGCAACTACCGCAACTACCTGCACGGCCTGCGGGAACGGGTGGGCCCCGGACGGACGGCCGACGGGCGGCCGTGGAACTGGGCGCTGGTCTCCACGTTCGCCGCCGACCTGGGCACCACCAATGTGTTCGGCGCGCTCACCGGCGGTGGCTGCCTGCACCTGCTCACCCGGGATCAGGCCACCGATCCGGACGCGTTCGCCCGGTACCTGGGCACGCATCGCGTCGACGCGATGAAACTGGTGCCCAGCCACCTGGAGGGCCTGGCCGCGCTCGGCGATCGGCTCGCCGACGTGCTTCCGCGCGCGTTGCTGATCTGCGCGGGCGAGCCGTTGCGCGCGGACGCGGTGGACCGCCTGCGGGCGGCCCGGCCGGAGTTGGCGCTGCACAACCACTACGGGCCGACCGAGACCACCGTGTCGATGCTCGGCACGCCGGTGACCGCGGTGCCGGCCGGTGCGGCGAGCGCGCCGCTGGGGCTGCCGTTCGGCAACGTCGGCGCGTACGTGCTGGACCCGCACGGGCGCGAGCTGCCGATCGGCGTGCCGGGAGAACTGTACGTGACGGGAGCGGGGTTGGCGCGCGGCTATCTCGCGCGCGCGGACCTGACCGCCGAGCGCTTCGTCGAGTGGGCCGGGCGGCGCGCGTATCGCACCGGGGACCTGGTCCGGCGTCGTGCGGACGGAGCGATCGAGTTCCTGGGCCGGGCCGATCAGCAGGTCAAGATCCGCGGTTTCCGGGTCGAGATCGGCGAGGTCGAGGTGGAACTCGGCGCGCAGCCGGGGGTGCGCGAGGCGATCGTGGTGGCCCGGGGCGAGGGCGCCGCACGCAAGCTGGTGGGGTACGTGGTCGCGGACGCCACGGCGGCGGTGGACGGGGGCACGATCCGGGCGGCCCTGCGAACCCGGTTGCCGGACTACATGGTGCCCTCGGCGGTGCTCGTCCTGGCCGCGCTGCCGTTGACCGGCGCCGGCAAGGTGGACCGGGCGGCACTGCCCGCGCCCGCACTCGCGCCGGCGGAGGAGGGCCGCGTCGAGCCGTCCACGCCCACCGAGGTGGCGGTGGCCGCGACCTTCGCCGACGTCCTGGCCACGACCGGGGTCGGCGCGGCGGACGACTTCTTCGCGCTCGGCGGAGACAGCTTCTCCGCCGTGCGCGCGGTCCGCACGATCGGCCGGAGCCTGTCCATCATCGACCTGTTCCAACACCCCACCGTACGTGAACTCGCCGCCCTGCTCGACGAGCGCGCCGGTGCGGGCGGCCCGGCCGAGCGACCGCGCCCGCTGCTGCACCGGCTCACCAAGGACGCCGGACCGACCACGCTGACCCTGGTCTGTGTGCCGTACGGCGGCGGCAGCCCGATCACCTTCCAACCACTCGCGGACGCGCTACCCCCGGGACATCGGCTGTACGCGGTGGAGTTGCCCGGTCACGACCCCAGTCGGCCGGACGAGGAACCCGAGGATCTGGAGCAACTCGCCGACCGGCTCGCGGTACGGATCACCGAGCGGATCAGCGGGCCGATCCTGCTCTACGGACACTGTCTGGGCGGCGCGCTGGCCACCGCGCTGGCCGGGCGCCTGGAGGCGGCGGGCGCCGAACTGCGCGGTGTCGCACTGGGCGGGACCTTCCCGGCGGCTCGGCTTCCGGGGCGGTTCGCCGAGTGGGTGGCCAGGCGGCTGCCCGGCGACCGGTTGCTCTCGGACCGGGCCTACCTCGACTACCTGCGCGCGATGGGTGGTTTCACCGATGTCTACGACGAGGCCGAACAGCGTTTCCTGATCCGGGCGTTGCGGCACGACGTGCGCCAGGCGGAGGACTTCTACACGCGTGCCTACGGCGATGCGCGCCCGATGCCGGTGGCCGCGCCGATCCTGTGTGTGGTGGGCGACAAGGACCGCGCGACGTTGTTGTACGAGGAACGCTACGCGGAGTGGGAGCACTTCGGCCCCAGGGTCGAACTGGCGGTGATCCCGCGCGCGGGGCACTACTTCCTCAAACACCAGGCCGTCGAGCTGGCCGAGGTGCTGAGCCGCTGGTCGGCCGGTCCCGGCCCCGGGGCCGCCGACCCGCCTCCCGACCCGCGGGCCGCCTCGGCCCGGCCGAATCTGGCCACCTTCGCCAAGGTGGCGGGCGGCCAGTTCGTGTCGATGATCGGCACCGCGCTGTCCACCTTCGCGCTGGGGGTGTGGGTCTATCTGCGGACCGGTTCGGCCTTCGACTTCGCGATGATCTCGGTCGCCGCGGTGCTGCCCGCGGTGTTGTTGTTGCCGATCGCGGGCGCGGTCGCGGACCGGGTGGACCGGCGGCGGATCATGATCGTCACCGACACGGTGGCCGCCGCCGCGATGTTGTCGCTGGGCGTGCTGTTGTGGACCGACCATCTACAGCTCTGGCACGTGTACGTGGTCGCCTGCGTCGGCTCGGTGTGCAACGCCTTCCAACGGCCCGCCTACATCGCGGCGATCGCCCAGCTGGTGCCCAAGCGTTACCTGGGTCAGGCCAACGGCCTGGCCCAACTGGGCACCGGTTCCGGGGACATGCTGGCCGCGCTGGCCGGCGGCGTACTGGTCGCGGCGGTCGGCCTGCACGGCGTGGTGCTGTTCGACATGGCCACGTTCCTGATCGGGGTGAGCGTACTGCTGCGGGTGCGCTTCCCGGACACGCTGTTCGAGAAGCGCGAGGAGCCGCTGCTGCGCGAAGTGGTCACCGGGTGGCGCTACATCGTGCGCCGGCGCGGTCTGGTGGCGATGGTGGTCTTCTTCGTGGTGTTCAACTACCTCTTCGCGGTGGCCACCGTGCTGGTCACCCCGATGGTGTTGGCCGACGGCTCCGCGGTGACGCTGGGCGTGGTCACCGCGGTCGGCGGGGTCGGCGCGGTGCTGGGCGCGCTGGTGATGGCGCTGTGGGGCGGGACCGCCCGGCGGGCGACCGGCATGATCGGCTTCACCTCGGTGGTGGGGGTGGCCGCGGTGTTCGCGGGCAGCCGGCCCGAGCCGGTGTTCGTGGCGATCGGGCTGTTCGTGTTGTGGGCGGCGCTGATGATCCTGAACTCGCACTGGATGGCTCTGATCCAGACCAAGGTCGGGATGGAGTTGCAGGGGCGGGTGCTGGCCACCAATCAGATGCTGGCGATGTCGATGATGCCGCTCGGCTTCCTGACCGCGGGACCGCTGGCGGACCGGGTGTTCGAGCCGCTGCTGCGCTCGGACGGCGCGCTCGCCGACTCGGTGGGCGTGGTGCTGGGCACCGGGCCCGGGCGCGGAACCGGCCTGTTGCTGGTCCTGGTCGGCCTCGCACTGGGTGTCTGGGGCCTGGTGGGGTTGTTGTACCGGCCGTTGAGTCGGATGGAGGACGTGCTGCCGGACGCGATCCCGGATGTGGAGATCGGCGACAAGGACACCATCCAGGCCGAGGCGGACCGGCGGCTGGCCCGCGCGGGCGAGGCGGGGGTGCCGGTGGCCTGACGGCACGCGTGCGCGGTGTGGGGGCGGGGCACGGAGTCCCCACACCGCGCGCCGCCGGGCTCGCGAACGATCGGCCCCACCTCGCGTGGTGGGGAGGCCGAGATGCCGGCGGCCGAGGCCCCGCCGGCGGCCCAGGGCTGCGGCGCCGAGGCCGCCGGCGGCAGCAGGATCCCGTCGATGAGGCGGGTCGACACGGCGGCGTCCACCGGGTGTTCGGCGAAGACCCTCGGCCTCGTACTGGGCCTCGTGCTCGTCGCCCGCGTGCTCGCGCCGGAGGCGGTCTCCGGAGTGGCGGTGTACTGCCTTCGCGGGCCGGGTGTGGGACGGTCGCGCGTGGGCGCGGACCGTCCCACACCCGGTCAGGATCGACCTGTCGGGTGCACCTCCACGGTGGTGCGCAGCGGCAGGTCGGCGCTGGATCCGCCCACGCGCAGGGTGTAGGTGCCGGGCTCGCTCTCGCGGCGGCCCGTCTCCTCGGACCAGTACTCGAAGGCGCGGGCCGGCACCCGCAGGTCGACGGTGACCTCGGCGCCGGCCGCGGCGGTCGCCGACGCGTGGCCGGCCAGCCACAGGACGGGGCGCTCGACACCGCCGTCGGCGCGACCGAGATAGGCCTGGAGTACGTGCCGGCCCGCGCGTGCGCCGGTGTTGCGCACCGTCACCCGGGCCACGAAACCGGCATCGGACGCGAGCGTTTCCATCCCGACGTGCTCCCACGTGGTCCAACCCAGGCCGTGCCCGAACGGGTAGGCCGGCGTGGCGCCCGCCCGCGCCCAGCCGCGGTAGCCGAGGTGGATGCCCTCGGCGTACTCCAGACGCCCCTCGGTCGGGATCGTGGACAACACCGCCGGGTCGTCCTCGTGCCCGGGCCAGGTCATCGGCAGTCGGCCGCCCGGCTCGGCGCGCCCGAGCAGCACGTCGGCCAGCGCCGCGCCGAACTCCTGTCCCGGGAACCACGAGACCAGGATCGCCGCGACGTCCTCGCGCCAGGGCAGCAGCACGGGTGAGCCGGCGTTGACCACCACCACCGTGTTCGGGTTGACCGCGGCGACCCGGCGGATCAATTCGTCCTGCCGGCCCGGCAGGGACAGGTGCGCCCGGTCGCGGCCCTCGCTGTCGCTCTCCTCGGTGCTGCCCACCACGACGATCGCCACTTCGGCGTCCGCCGCGAGCGCGACGGCGTGCTCCAGGTCCGCGTCCTCGTGCGCCGCCGGCCGATCGACGCCGAGCACGAACCCGGTGCCCGGGCGCTCCGCCTCGAAGTCGTGGCGCAGGTGCAACTCGACCTCCCCACCGGCCTTCAGGTCCACGACGGCCCACCGCTCGGGTGGGGTGAGGATGCCGCCGAGCGGGTCGTCGGTGACCAGGTCGTCGTCCACGAGCGGGACGCCGTCGGCCAGCAGTCGGAAGCGGCCCACGCCGGCCACGCCGATCCGGTGCGGCCCGTCCTCGCGGACCTCCAACACGCCGATCGCCTCGATCGCCACGGCCCGCGCGACGATCGGATCGTCGAGCCACAACAGCCGCCCACCGCCGCGTGCCTCCTCGTGCAGCACCTCGCCGCCGGGACCGATGAAGCGCACCCACAGACCGCGCTCGCCGGTCTTGGGATCGTGCACGTCCGCGCCGGTGACCGCGGGCAGCCGATGACGGATCCGGGCGCCGACGCCATGGGTGACCTCGATGTCGGGTCCCAGCGCGGCGCGCAGACCGGCCAGCGGGCCGATCGTGTACGGCGGTACGACCGTCGCGCTGCCGCCGCCCTGGATCCGCGCCGTGTCGGCGTTGGGTCCCAGCACCGCGACCCGGCGCAGGGTGCCGGGATCCAGCGGCAGCGCCGCGCCGGTGTCGCGCAGCAGCACCATGCCCGCCGCGGCGGCCTCGCGCAGCAGTACGGCGGGCTCGGACGCCAGGGGCGCCGGCGCGGGCGGTGCGATGTCGGCGAGCGCGCCGACCCGGGCGGCGAGCAACAACAGCCGGCGCACCTTGCGGTCGACCGCCTCCCGCGGGACCAGACCCGCGCGTACGGCGGCCACCAGTGCCGCGCCCCACGGCCGGTCCGGACCCGGGCCCGGCATCGCCAGGTCCAGCTCGGCGCTCGCGGCGCCCTCGGTCGAGCGGGTCGCGAACCAGTCCGAGACGGCCGGCCCGTCGAAGCCCCACTCGGTCCGCAACGGCGTCTCCAGCAGCGGGCTTTCGGTCATGGTGACGCCGTCCACGCTGTTGTAGGCGGCCATCAGCGCCCATACGCCGCCCGCGCGCACGATCTCCTCGAACGGCGCGAGATGGACCTCGTGCAGCGCCCGCCGCGACATCCGCACATCGACGGAGTACCGCTCGGTCTCCGAGTCGTTGGCGGTGAAGTGCTTGACGCAGGCGGCCACGCCGCCCGCCTGGACCCCGCGCACCAGCGCCGCGCCGATCCGACCGGACAGCAGCGGATCCTCCGAGTAGCACTCGAAGTGCCGGCCGGCGTACGGGCTGCGCTGGAGGTTGACGGTCGGGCCCAGCACGACGTCCACCTGCTTGCGGCGTGCCTCGACGGCGAGCAGGCCGCCGAGCCGCTCGACCAGGTCCTCGTCCCAGGACGCGGCGAGCGCGGTCGGACAGGGCAGGGACGCGGACGGCTCGCGTTCGTCGAAGCGCTCGCCGCGCACGCCCGCCGGACCGTCGCACAACACCATCTCGCGCAGTCCGATCGCGGGTTCCGCGGCGGTTCGCCAGAATCCCGAACCGGTGAGCAGCCGGACCTTGCGTTCGAGGTCGAGTCCGGCCAGGGCCGCCTCGATGTGCTCGAGGATGTGGGCGTCCGGCGCCCTGGGACTGTGCATGGGGGTGGTTTCGAGCGGCTCGAAGGCGCCGGACGCCTCTTCGACCGAGGACAGGGGAAGGGTGCGGTCATCATGACCGTTGGCCTGCGACACGCGGGGCACACTACATTCAATATATTCCAGGTGGAATGCTTTCACGAGGGGAGCCGGACGGATGTCGGATCGCACGGGGGCACGGGGCCCGTACGCGCGCGGTGTCGCGCGGCGGCAGGAGATCGTGCACGCGGCGCTCGAGGTGTTCGCCACGCGCGGCTACGACGCGGTCTCGTTGCGCGAGATCGCCGCTCAGGTAGGTCTGTCGCACACCGGCCTGCGGCACCACTTCGCGTCGAAGGAGGAGTTGCTCACCGCCGTGCTGCGGTACAAGGACGAACTGACGCTGACCCCCGACGAGCCGGTGGACGTGTCCGGCATCGCGTGGGTGCGGGCCAGCCGGGACGTGGTCGCGCTCAACGCCCGACAGCCGTTGCTGATCCGGCTGTTCGCGACGCTGTCCGTGCAGGCCACCGATCCCGCGCATCCGGCGCACGCGTACTTCGTCGAGCGCTACCGGATCGCGCGCGAGATCGCCGCCGGGCACCTGGCCCGGGCGCGGGACGACGGTGACATCGCCGCCGACGTGGACGCCGAGCACTGCGCCGAGTTGATGCTGGCCGCGATGGACGGCCTCCAGGTGCAGTGGCTGCTGGAGCCGGACCGGGTGGACATGGTGGCCGCCTACGGCCAGTTCCTGGACCGCTTTCTGGCGGTGCTCGCCGTCCCGCTGCCGGAGGCGGGCGGGACGGCGAGGCAATGACCGGGCGGTGACCTCGTGCCGGGCGCCGGGATCCGGTGCCTCGGTGGCCGGCGGCCCCGCGCCGGCCCCGGGATCCGGTGCGCGTTCGCGGCTACGGGGCCGGTGGGTCCGCCCGGTGGATGGTGTGCCGTCCGGCGGGTCGGCGCCGACCGGCGTGCACGAACGGCACCGGGCTGTCCACCGTCAACAGGCTTGGCGTCACCACGACCTCGATCCGGCCCGCCGGGCACGGCACCGCGCCCGCGGCCCGGGTCAGGTAGCCGAGTTCGGGATCGATCCGGGCCACCGCGAACCCCGGTTCGGCCGGTTCCACGCCCAGGACGCGCGTCATCAGATCGCGCGTGGGCGTCGAGGACCAGCCGTGGCTGACCGTGCCGCCGTACCAGGTCTCGCTCCACGAGGTGTCGCTGCGCGCGAGCAGCGCGACCCAGTCCAGGCACAGGCCGGCGATCAGGTCGGCGCGGCCGGCCCGGGCCAGCGCGTCGTGCACCACGTAGCGGAAGAACGGCTGGGCGCGCACCACTTGACGTCCGGTGTCCCACCACGGCTTCGGCGGCCCGGCGCGCAGGTGCGCGCCGCCGACCTCGGTGTCCGAGCCGGGGTCGGCGGGGCCGTCCGGGGCGCTGAAGGCGGCGTGGACCAGGTCGTCCTCGGCGGTGAGCACCCGCACCAGCCGCTCGATCCGCTCGGCCGGCACCAGGCCGCCCACGATCGCCGCCGCCTGGCCGTGCTGGGACGCCATCGGACGGCGTTCGCCGTCCGCGATCGAGTCCGCGTAGCGCTCCCGCTCCGGGTCCCACAGCCGCTCGAAGCCCGCCACGAGCCGGGCGTGCGCGGCGCGTGCCCAGTCCGCCCGGCCCCGATCGCCGAGCCAGTCGGCCAGTTCGGCGAACTCCAGCAGGCCCCGGCCCCACAGACCGCACAGCGCCGCCGAGACGCCCTCGGTGTGCACCGCGGACCAGTCGATGATCACCCAGCCGAACACGTCGGTGGGCAGGCCGGTGTCGTCCAGGAACGGGACGAACCAGCGCAGCACGCGCTCGGCCACCGGCAGCAGTTCGGCGATCTCCTCCCGATCGCCCACGTAGCGGTACAGGTTCCACACCGAGTGCACCCAGTGCAGCGCCCAATCCGGGATCACCGTGAAGTCGGCCCACTCGGCGTCCCCGGCCACCGCCATCGGCAACATGCCGTCCGAGCGTGGGGAGGCGGCCAACCTCGGGTGCCAACGGGCCAACCGCCAGTCGGCGTTGGTGGTCAGGTCGACCAACTGGTGCACCACCGCGTCGCCGGTCCAGGCCCGCTGCTCGCGGGTGGGGCAGTCGACGTAGGCGTCCGCCGAGCACAGCGTCACCGTGCGTCGGCCGACCCGCCAGATTTGTTCCAGGCGAGGATCCGAGCAGGTGAACCACGCGCCGCCGGTGACCGGGTAGGTGCGTTCGCGGACGGCCACGCGGTGCACGGTGACGTCGTCCGGGGCCTCGACCAGGACGCCGCGCAGGCCGTAGGAGTCGAGCGATTCGAGCACGCGCCGGCCGCCGTCGGCGGTCACCGCCAGGCTCGCGTCGTGCTCGCCGGGCGCGGGTCGTCCGCTCGGGTCGAGGAACTCGGCGGTGTGCAGCACGACTTCGGCGCCGGTCGGGCCGTGGGCGTCGACGACCAGGGTGCCCGAGAGCACCTGCGCCGCGGTGTACCCGCCGCCGGCGCCCGGGGTCAGGATCGTCTCGCGCGGTTGCGGCCAGGTGATCGGCCGGCCGCCGAACGGGCCGCCCGGGTAGCTGGGCGGTTCGGGCCGGCCCGGTTCGCCGGTGGTCATCGCGCGTCGCAGCACGGCCGCCGGCCAGCCCGGATCGTGGTCCGGTAGCTGCCAGTCGGCGGGCAGCGCCCGGGCGTCCAGCAGTTCGCGGCCACGCCCGGAGACGGTGCCGCCTCCGGCGGTTGCGGTCCAGCCGTCCAGCAGGTGGGCCTGCCACCGCTCGTCGGTGACGAACCAGGTGTCCGGGCCCAGCCGGGCCTCCAGCACGAACGCGCCGTGCACCAGGTCGTTGGCGAACGGCGACGGCGGCAACCACCACGGGTTCGGCCCGTCGTAGACCCAGGCGAGCGCGGTCACCACGTTGGCCCCGGGCCGCAGCCGGCCGGCCAGATCGAGGTCGTCGTACGGCCGCACGCGCGGATTCGCGCGCACCGGCCCGCGGGCCACCTCGACGCCGTTCACGGACAGCGCGTATCCGGAGAGCGCGACCACTCGGGTGGGCACCCGCTCGGGGACGGCGTCGAGGTGGAGCTCGGCCCGCAACGCGACGGCGTGCCGGCCGGGCGGGCGGTCGTCCCGCGGCTCGGCCCAGATCCATCGGGCCCGCCACCGTCCGGGCGGAAAGTCGGTCTTGGCGATCACGCGATCGTTCCTTCGTATCGGGGAAGCGGGCGACTCGCGGCCGGGCGCGACTTCGCCCGGCCGGTGTTCGAGGCGCTACCGGGTCAGGTGCTCGTGAATCGCGTGCAGCCACGCCTGGGGTCGCTCCGTCTGCGGACTGTGTTTGGCTCCCGGGATCACCCGGAGCTCCGCTCCCGGGATGTCGGCGGCGAACCGGTCGGCCGCGCCCCGCAACCGCCGGTCGTGTTCGCCGACGACGACGGTGACCGGGCAGGACAGCTCGGCCAACCGGCCGACCAGGGACGGATACGCGCCGAGCGCCTCGGCGCAGCCGACGAAGGCGGCGCGGTCCATCCCGGTGAGCGCGCGGGTCTGTCGCTCGCGGCGGGCCAGGACGTCGGGGTCGGCGTCCGCCGGGGTGCGGGTGAACGGCTTCAGGACGGTCAGCAGCGGGGTCAGGCCGAACCGGCCGACCACCGCGTTCATGCCCTTGCCGAGCGCCCGCGACAGCGGCGTGCCGGTGGGTTCGGCGGCGGTGTCCATCAGGACCAGCGACCGCACCCGGTCCGGGTGGGCCAGCGTGTAGCGCAGCGCCAGGACGCCGCCCATCGAGTGGCCGAGCAGATCGATCGGCTCGGGCAGCAGGCGCTCGACGAAACCCGCCAGGTCGGCGGAGAGCAGGTCGAAGGTGTACGCGGATCGGTCGGCGAACTTGGTGCTGCCGCCGTGCCCGCGGTGGTCGTACGCCAGCACCCGCCGATCCCGGGCCAGGAGCGGCGCGACGCCGTCCCAGTCGGCCAGGCTGCCCGCGAATCCGTGCAGCAGGAGCAGGGGTGCCGTACCCGGTCGGGGGTCGGCCGGGGGCAGGTCGCAGTAGCGCAGATCCGCCCGCGAAAAGGGGGGACGAGAGGGGTCGAAGGTGTGCGATTCGGCCTCGCCGAGCGTACCGCCGGCGAGGAGTCGGGATGATGCCGTCCACGAAAGCCTTCCATCTGGCATGTATTCGATGTTAGCGTCCCGCCGTCGTGATGTGACACACAAATCCCCCCGGATTCGCCGGGGCCAGGGCCTCCCCGGCCGCCATTCCCACACTTCCTTCGAAGGACAGGTGAGCCGCTGTGTTGCTCCGAGGAGACCGACCCGCTCCGGCGCGACGTATCGCCGCAGGCGTCCTGCTCGTCGCTTTCGGCCTGACCGCGTCGGTCGGCTGCTCGGTCGAGAAGAAGTCGGACGACAAGAAGCCCACCGGGCCGGCCGCCGCCCCGAGCGGCCCCGCCAGGGGCGTCACCGACACCACCGTCAAGCTCGGCGTCGCGGCCACCGACCCCGCGCAACTCAAGGCCTTCGGCGTGCCGAGCGAGGGCCCGGCGAGCAAGGACATGTACGCCGCCTGGATCGCCGCGCAGAACAAGCGCGGCGGCGTCCAGGGCCGCACCATCGAACTCGCCTTCCGCCCGTTCCTGCCCACCGGCCCGGCCGAGGCGCAGGCCGCGTGCGTGGAACTGAGCGAGGACAAGAAGGTGTTCCTGGCCATCGGCATCCTCACCGGGGACACCCCGCTGTGCTTCACCGAGACGCACGGCACGCCCTACCTCGGCCAATGGGGCCAGTCCGCCGAACGCGACCGCCGCTCCAAGGCACCGTTCGTCGCGCTGGAGATGGCCGACGACCGCCAGCGGGCCGCCGCCGTCAAGGCGCTGCTCGACCAGAAGCTGCTCCAGGGCAAGAAGGTCGCGCTGTACTGGGAGGCCCAGGACGCGGCCGTCACCAAGAACACCGTCAAACCGCTCCTGGACGCGGCGGGCGTCGACGTGGTCACGCAGACCCCGCTCGACGACTACGGCACCGACCAGGCGGCCGGCGACCAGGCGTTGGACACCCTGGTCCAGAAGATGCGCTCCTCGGGCGCCGACACGATCCTCAACACTTCCAACTTCTCCAACCTGATGATCGCGCTGCAACGCGCGAACTGGCTGCCCGAGCAGGTGTACGCGACCTCGGCCCAGGCGCTCAGCCCGGCGGTGGTCAAGACCACCGGGATCAAGCCGACGACGATGCAGCGGGTGACGGTGGCCGCGCCGTACATCCCGACCAAGGCCGAACTGCTCGCCGACCCGGCGGTGACGGCGTGCGTGGACGAGTACAACGCGGGCGGCGTCGGGGAGCGCTTCGACGCGGCGGCGGCCGGTCGGGAGGCGCTGAGCGCGGTGGCCAACTCGTGCGCCGCCTTCCGGCTGTTCGTCCAGGCGGCCGACGCCGCCGGGCGGGACCTGACCGCGGCGTCCTGGCAGCGCGGCGCCGAGTCGCTGACCAAGCTCACGCTGCCCGGTATGCCGCTCGCCTCGCTCGCACCCGGCAAGCACAGCGCCGGCGACGCGGTGGGCGTGTACCGATGGGACCCGGCCCAGAACCAGATGCTCCCGGCCGGGCCGCCGATCTCCGCGACGAAGTGATCGCACGCGTCGCGACGAACCGAGCACGCGGACCGCGATGACGTGAAGGCGTGCTCCGCGACGAAGTGGCGGCACGCGCGGTGCCGGAGTGACGGCACACGAACCACGAGAAAGGCCGATCAGATATGGACGGCGGCACCGCCGCACCCCAGCGGGACGACACCGGAGGCGAGCCCGGCAACCTGGCGGATCTCGCCGGTGCGGTCCTGGACGAGACACCCCGGGCGGCCGGGCGCACGTCGTCCGGCCGACGCAGGCCGACGAACCGGCCCGAGAACCCCGCCGCCGACGCCGATACCGCCGTCCCCGGCGTCGGCGGCGGCCCCGACCCGGCCGACCGGAAACCGCCCGCCGAACCGTTGACCCTGCGTCAGGGGCTGCGCAGGGGTGGCACCTCCGTGTTCACCGTGCTGCTGATCCTGACCGCGCTCGACGAACTCGAAGGCGCCGCGCTCGCGGTGCTCGCCCCCGACATCCGGGACAGCCTGGGCGTGGGCAACGGCACGATCGTCTTCCTCGGCGTCGCCGCGGGCGCGTTCACCGTACTCGGCGCGGTACCGATGGGCTGGATCGCGGACCGCTTCCGGCGCGGTCCGGTGATCGGCATCTCCACGGCGTTCTTCGCCGCGATGGTGTTCCTCTCCGGCTTCGCGATGAACGCGTTCATGTTCTTTTGGACCCGGTTCGGCGCGGGCGTGGCCAAGTCCAACAGCGGCCCCGTGCAGGGGTCGTTGCTGGCCGACACCTACCCGATCGGAATCCGCGGCCGGCTGGGTGCCTCGATCGGTGTGGGCGGCCGACTCTGCGCGGTGCTCAGCCCGCTGGTGGTCGGCGGGATCGCCGCGGCGGTCGGCGGACCCGACGGCTGGCGCTGGGCGTACTACCTGCTCGGCCTGCCGGTGCTGATCTTCGCCGCGTTCGCCTTCTTCCTGCCCGAACCCCCGCGCGGGCAATGGGAGAAGGCCGACGTGCTCGGCGAGGTGATCGAGGACGAGAACCCGCCGCCGATCTCGATCGAGGCGGCGTTCGCCCGGCTCGGCCGGATCCGCACGCTCAAGACGGTGATCCTGGCCTTCGCCGCGATGGGCTTCGGCCTGTTCACCACGCCCGTGCTGGGCAACCTGTTCCTGGAACAGGAGTACGGCCTCGGCGCGTTCGAACGGGGCCTGGTCGGCACCGCCGGCGGGATCGGCGGACTGCTCGTGCTGCCGTTCATCGGCCGCTACTACGACCGCCGCTTCCGCGAGGACCCGGCGCAGGCGCTGCGCCTGATCGGGATGCTGATCGTGCCCTCGGCACTGTTCGCGCCGTTGCAGTACTTCTCGCCCAACCCGGTGCTCTACACCGTCTTCGGCGTGCCGCAGATCGTGCTCCTGTCCTGCGCGTTCGCGCTGATGGGTCCGCTGATGCAGACGATCGTCCCCTACCGGCTGCGCGGGCTGGGCACCGCGATGGCCTCCATCTACGTGTTCTTCATCGGCGCCACCGGCGGCGGCCTGGTCTCCGCGCCGCTGATCGACAGCTTCGGCCCGCGCACCGCGGTGCTGGTCACCCTGGTCCCGGCCACCGTCATCGGCGGCCTGCTGATCATCCGCGGCGCCGGCTACGTGCACGACGACCTCGCGCTGATCGTGGCCGAACTGCACGAGGAGCACGAGGAACACGAGCGCCGGCGGGCCCGGCCCGATCAGGTCCCGGTGCTCCAGCTCAACCACGTGGACTTCTCCTACGGCCAGGTGCAGGTCCTGTTCGACGTCGGCCTCGAGGTGCGGCGCGGCGAGGTGCTGGCGCTGCTCGGCACCAACGGCGCGGGCAAGTCCACCATCCTGCGGCTGATCGCGGGCCTGGCCACTCCCGAGCGCGGAGTGATCCGACTGGACGGACGCACCGTCACCTTCGTCGCCCCCGAGCAGCGGATCCGGCTCGGCATCGTGTCGTTGGCCGGCGGCGCGGGCGTGTTCCCCGGGATGAGTGTGCGGGAGAACCTGGAGATGGGCGCGTACATCCACCGCGCCGATCCCGAACAGGTGCGGGCCAGGATCGAGCGTTCGCTCGCGCTGTTCCCGCAGTTGGTCGAACGGGCGGGCGAGCCGGCGTCGGCGCTGTCGGGCGGGCAGCAGCAGATGCTCGCGCTGGCGATGGCGCTGCTGCACGACCCCGAGGTGTTGTTGATCGACGAACTCTCGCTGGGCCTCGCGCCGGCGATGGTGGCCGAGCTGCTCGCGGTGATCGAGCGGCTCAGGGCCGAGGGGCTGGCGATGATCGTGGTGGAGCAGTCGCTGAACGTGGCGATGTCGATCGCGGATCGGGCGATCTTCCTGGAGAAGGGCCGGATCCGGTTCGAGGGGGCGGCGGCCGACCTGGCCGAACGCGACTTCGTGCGAGCGGTGTTCCTGGGCGGTGACGCGGAGGCGGGCGCCGCGGACGGGACCGCGGGTTCCTTCGACGCGGCACGGTCCGTCGGCTCGGCCGGGCCGGCCGGGCCGATCGGCTCCGTCGGCTCCGTCGGCTCTGTCGGCTCTGCCGGCTCTGCCGGCTCTGCCGGAAAGGGTGCCGACCATGGCTGATCTGATGACTCGCCAGATCGCTTTCGACGGCCTGGTCAACGGCCTCGCGATCGGCCTGATCGCACTCGGCATCGTGTTGGTGTACCGCTCCGGTCGGGTGATCAACTTCGCGGTCGGCAACCTGGGCGTGATCGGTGCGGCGCTGCTGCCGCTCGCGGTGATCAACTACGGTGTGCCGTTCTGGGCCGCGTTGACCGGCTCGCTCCTGGTCGGCACCCTGGCCGGGACGATCGTCGAACTCGCGGTAATTCGAAGGTTGTTCGACTCGGCTCGGGTGACCGTACTGATCGCCACCATCGGTGTCGCCCAGGCGTGTGTGGCGGCGGTGCGCGCGCTGCCCGACGTGGACGGCGCGGTCCGCGCGAGCTACCCGGTGGCGATCGACGCGCAATGGCAGCTCGCCGGCGTCCGGGTGACCGGCGCGCAGGTGTGCGTCCTGGTCGTGGTTCCCGTTGTGGCCGGCGCGCTGACCTGGTTCCTCGGCCGCACCACCCAGGGACGCGCGGTCACCGCCGCCGCCGAGAACCCGAATCTTGCCCGCACGGTCGGGATCAGCCCCAAGGTCGTGTCCACCGTGGTCTGGACGCTCGCCGGCCTGCTCTCCACGCTCGCGATGATCCTGATCGCCGGCCAGTCCGGCCGGGTCTCGGCCACCGCCGACCTGGGCCCCAACACCATGGTCCGGGCGATGGCCGCCGCGGTGATCGCGGGACTGACCTCGTTCCGCTGGTCGATGCTCGCCGGCGTGCTGATCGGCGTGCTCCAGGCGGCCATTCGATTCAACTTCGTCGAACAGACCGGCCTGGTGGACTTCCTGCTGCTGTGCGCGGTGGTCGTCGCGGTCTGGGTGCGGGCCCGACGCGACGCCCGCACCGACAGCCGGGGCGACGTGCGCACCTTCGCCACCGGGCCGCGCCCGGCACCGATCCCGGAACGGCTGCGCGGCGTGTGGTGGATCCGGCACCTGAACCGACTCGCCCTGGTCGTCCCTCTCCTGGTCGCCGTGCTACTGCCGCTCGTGGTCACCCAGGCATCCCGGCATCTGCTCTACGGCACGATCCTGGCCTTCGCGATCTGCGCCTGCTCGCTCACCGTGCTCACCGGCTGGGCCGGCCAACTCTCACTCGGCCAGATGGCGTTCGCCGGGCTGGGCGCGTTGACCACCGCCGCGCTCACCCGAGGCGTGTCGATCGATATCGGCGGGGATCGTACGGTCGCCTTCCAGGCGTTGCCGTTCGCGCTCTCCGCGCTGCTCGCCGCCCTGGTCACGGCCGCGCTGGCGGCGGTCGTCGGCGCCGGCGCGCTGCGGGTGGACGGCATGCTCCTGGCGGTCAGCACCTTCGCGCTCGGCGTCGCCGCGGCAGGCTACCTCTACCGGCGGCCGTTCCTCAGCGACGGCAACGCGTCCTCGGTGCCGCTGCCCCGAGGTGACCTGCTCGGTCTGGACCTCGCCGACGAACGCACCTACTACTACGTGTTGTTGGTCGTGCTGATGGTGGTCCTGGCGCTGATCGCCCGGCTGCGCGCGCACGGTACCGGGCGGCGCACCATCGCCGTTCGGGACAACCCGGAGGCCGCCGCAGCGTGTACCGTCCCGCCGCTGCGTACCAAGGTCACCGCGTTCGCGCTGTCCGGGGCGATCGCCGGGCTCGGTGGATCGCTGCTCGCGGGCTGTGTGCAGAGCGTGCCGCTGACCGAACGCTTCTTCCAGGTGTCGGATTCGCTGACCCTGGTGGCCATCGTGGTGATCGGCGGCCTCGGCTCCACGGTCGGCCCGGTGATCGGCGCGGTGTGGGTGATCGGCCTGCCCGCGTTCTTCCCCGGCAACTCGCTGGTGCCGATCTTCGCCTCCAGCATCGGACTGCTGGTGCTGCTGCTGTACTTCCCGGGAGGACTGACCCAGATCGCGAACGCGGCGCGCGCGGCCCTGCTGCGCTGGGCCGAGGGCAGACTGCCGGCCGAGAGCACGCCGTCGACGCCCGCGCCGAAACCGGAACACGCCCTGCGAGTTCGGGAGCGCCGCGAGGCGGTCCCCTCCGACGCGCCGGTCCTGGCCACGCGCGACGTGTCGGTGCGCTACGGAGGCAACACCGCGGTCGACGCCGTGTCGATCCAGCTTCGCCCCGGCGAGATCCTCGGCCTGATCGGCACCAACGGCGCGGGCAAATCGACCCTGCTCAACGCGATCGGCGGCTTCGCGCCGGCCACCGGTACGGTCGAACTCCTCGGCCGGGACGTCTCGCGCCTGGCCCCCGCCCGGCGAGCCGCACTCGGCCTCGGCCGGACCTTCCAGGCCGCCCGCCTGTTTCCCGAACTCACCGTCCGGGAAACGGTGTTGGTCGCCCTGGAGGCGCGCCGCCGCTCGGGCCTGGTGTCCACCGCGCTCCTGCTGCCCGCCGCCACGCGCGCCGAACGACACCGCCGGGCGGAGGCCGTGGACCTGATCGACCTGGTCGGCCTGGGCCGCTACGCGGACACCCCGGTCGCGCGCCTGTCCACCGGCACCCGGCGGATCGTGGAACTGGCCAACCTGATCGCCCTGGACGCGCGCGTGTTGTGCCTGGACGAGCCGACCGCCGGCGTCGCACAGCGCGAGACCGAGGCCCTGGGTCCGCTGCTGCTGCGCCTTCGCCAGGAACTGGACGCCGCGATGATCGTGATCGAGCACGACATGCCGTTCATGATGTCGATCAGCGACCGGCTGTACTGCCTGGGCGCCGGGCGCGTGATCAGTGAGGGCACGCCCGAGCAGGTGCGCTCCGACCCGGCCGTGATCGCCGGCTATCTCGGCACCGACGTGCGCGCGATCGACCGATCGGGAGCGGCGACCGCCGATGCCGGGCCGACCGCCGGTACGACCCGCGCCGACACCCCCGTCCTGGCAGCATCCGCCGCCACCCCGCCGCACCCCGTGCCCGACCCCGCGATGGAGAGCTGACCCATGCCCCTGGACCCGCCGATTCAGCGCATCATCGACCTGCTCGCCGCCCACCGCGACACGAACGAGCCGCCCGGGACCCTGGACGAGCGGCGCAAGCTCGCCAACGCGACCATGCGACTCGCCTTCACCGGACGGCCCGACGACGTCACCGCCACCGACCACCAGGTGCCGGTCGCCGACGGCGAGATCACCGTGCGCATCCTGCGTCCGGCCGGACTGCCCGCCGCGGCACCGGTGTTCTACTTCATCCACGGCGGCGGCTGGTTCCAGGGCGACCTGGACACCGCCGAGGTGGAACTGGGGCCGATCACCTCGCTGGTGCCGTGCGCGGTCGCCCTGGTCGACTATCGGCTCGCGCCCGAACACCCCTACCCGGTGCCGCTGGAGGACTGCGTCGCGGGCTACACGTGGCTGCACGCCAACCACGCGGAGCTCGGGCTCGACCCCGAGCGGATCGCCGTCGGCGGGTGCAGCGCGGGCGGCAACCTGGCCGCCGCACTGTGCCTGATCGTTCGCGACCGCGAACTGCCGATGCCGTGCGCCCAGTTGCTTGACGTACCGTGCCTGGACCTGACCCGGATGGACACCGACACCGACCCGGAGGCGATCCTCGACTTCGGCGGACTGACCCCCGAGGCTTGCAACGAGTTCTTCGGCCTCTACCTGGCCGGCGTCACCGACCCGCGTGATCCGCGGGTCTCGCCGATGTACGAGGCCGACCTGAGCGGCCTGCCGCCGGCCGTGATCACGGTCGCCGAATACGACCCGGTCCGCGACCAGGGCGAGCGCTACCTGACCCGACTGCACGAAGCGGGCGTGCCCGGCGCGGCCTTCCGCGTGCTGGCCCACCTGCACGGCGGCTGGGTCATTCCCGGCACCGTCACCCACGCCCTCGTCGGCGACCTCCGCGCCGCCTCCGTGCGCAGAGCCCTGACCGGGACGCTCGCCCCCTGACCCACCCCTGAGACGGTCGTTTCGAACGCAGTCCGGCCTTGCCGAGGTTCGCTCCACCGAGCGGCCGCGGACCCGGCCGGGCGCGTTCGAGGACGACACCGGCCGCCGGTCGGGCTTCGAGAGCCGAACCGCCACGCGGCCATCCCGGCACGCCCGCCTCGCGGTCGTGCCCACCGCGCGCCGTCGAACCCACCCGGGCCCGACGCGATCCGACCACCCGTCCCACCCACCGCACTTCGCGCCACCGTCCCCCTCGTATGCGTGACCTTTTGGAGGTCAGGGTGTCCGTCCGCATCCCCATCCCCGTTCCCATTCCCCCGCGACGAACAGCACAAAGAGCGGCGCGCCGGCGTGTCGGCATGGCCCTCGCCTCGACCCTCGCCCTGCTCGCCGCGCTCTTCGGCGCGGTACCGGCGACCTCGACGCCCGCCGGCGCGACGCCGCTCGTGCAGGGCAGCGTCGCGCAGTACGGCGTCGCCAAGCAGCAGAACCTGCCCGTCACGATGGCCGACGGCACGGTCCTGCGGGTCGACGTCTACACACCGGCCGCCGCCGGCACCACCACGCCGGCGACCGGGTCGTTCCCGGTGCTGCTGACCCAGACCCCCTACGGCAAGGGGTCCACCGAGGCCGAGTTGTCCTGGTTCGTGCAACGCGGCTACATCGCGGTGGCGGCCGACGTGCGCGGAACCGGCACATCCGCCGGTTCGTGGTCGCCGTGGGCGCCGAAGGAGGCCCAGGACGGCGCCGAACTGGTCGCCTGGGCAGCCGCGTTGCCGCACGCCGACGGCAAGGTCGGCCTCAACGGCGGCTCGTACGCCGGCATCAACCAGATCATGACGGCCGCGTCCGTCGGCCCGAACTCGCCGGTCAAGGCCATCTTCCCGCTGGTTGCGGGCAACGACCTGTACCGCGAACTGGCCACGATGGGCGGCATCCCGGACGCCGAGTTCATGTCCTTCTGGCTGACCTACACCGGCATCGCGCACCTGAGCGCACCGCTGGCCGAGGCACTGCGCCAGGGCTCGACGCAGAACATCCTGGACACCCTGGCCCTGGAGCTGCAGCACCTCGGCGGGGTCGCCTCGGCCAACCTGCCGATCCTGACCGGCCTGCTCGGCGGCGGCGAGCAGGCGTACGACGGCACGTTCTGGCAGCAGCGCCGCCCGGCGGACCTGCTCGCCGGCGTGGTCGCCAACGGCGTGCCCGCGTTCCTGGTCGGCGGCTGGTACGACCTGTTCCAGCGCGGCGCGTTGATGAACTACGCCGGTCTGCAGAACGCGTGGGCAGGCCGCCCGGTCGGCGCGCCGATGATCGCCGGCCAGCCGGTCACCGACCGCTACCAACTCCTGATGGGCCCGTGGTACCACGACCCGCGCCAGGACCCCACCTTGGACCTGCCCGGGCTGCAACTGCGCTGGTACGACAAGTGGTTGAAGGGCATCGACACCGGCATCACCGGCGGAGCCAACCCCAACCCGCTGCACGTGAAGGAACTGGGCAGCAACCGTTGGCTGGACACCCGCACCTACCCGTTCACGGGCGCCGACCCCACCCGCCTCTACCTGGACCAGGGCCGCACCGGCAGCGCCCCGGCGTCCGCCAACGACGGCCTGCTCACCCCGAACGCGCCCACCGGCAACGGCAGCGAGTGGATCAGTTGGACGGCGAACAACAGCCCGTGCACCCGCTCGACCGCGCAATGGCTCGGCGGCTTCCTCAAGGACCCCGCCTGCACCGACAGCAACACCGCCCGCGAGAGCGGCCCGAACTCGCTCGTCTACACGACCGCCCCGATGACCGAGACCAAGGTGCTCGCCGGCCCGATCGGCGCCACCCTGTACGCGCAGTCCAACACCCCGGAGACGCACTGGGTGGTGACCGTCACCGACGTCGCCCCCGACGGCTCCTCGGTCCCGCTCAGCTCCGGCGCCCTGGCCGGCTCGCACCGAGCCCTCGACCCGGCCCGTACGTGGTACGCGCCGGACGGCAGCACGCTGATGCCGTACCACCCGTCCACCCAGACCACCACGACCTCGGTACAGCCGAACCAGGTCACCCGCTACGACATCGAGGTCTTCCCGACCTTCGCCTCGATCGCCCCCGGGCACCGGATCCGGGTCAACGTGACCACGGCCGACACCCCGCACCTGGCCGCGACGCTGACCCAGACACCGGGCCTGCTGGCCGGCATCTGGCAGCTCAAGTCCGGTCCGGCCAATCCGTCCTCGGTCACCATCCCGCTCGCTTCGGCCACGGCGTTCGGCACGCCGTGCACGAGCGTGTGCCCGTGATCGGGTGACGCACGGGTAACCCCCAGGGGCGCCCGGCCGGGGGTCGACACCCTCGGCCGGGCGCCCGCCTGCGTGCCTCGCGGCGCCGCGGCCCGCCGACCCGGGTCCGCGACGGTCGGGGCCACCGCCCGCCGGGCGGCGCCCCCGCCTGTCGCCCGCCGGCCCGGCGCCCGCCACCTGCCGCCCACCGGCCCCCCGTGGGGCTCTGCGATCCTGGCGGCATGCAGGTTGCGCTGCTCGGAGGGGTCCGGGCCCAGGTCGATGACGGCACGCCGATCGAGATCGGTGGGGTGCGGCTGCGCATGCTGCTGGCCCGGCTGGCGTTGGACGCGGGGAACGTGGTGTCGATCGACGCCCTGGTGGACGGGCTGTGGGGTGCGGAGCCGCTCGCGGACGCCGGGAACGCGGTACAGACGTTGGTGTCGCGGTTGCGCAAGGTGCTGCGGCCGGCCGGCGTGTCGGTGGACCTGATCGGCGGCGGCTACCGGCTCGATGTGCGGGCCGAGAACGTGGACGCGCACCGGTTCGAGGAGCTGGCCGCGCGAGGGCGGCGGGAGCTGGCGGCGGACCGGGCGGACGAGGCGGCCGCGGTGCTGGCCGAGGCGCTCGCGTTGTGGCGCGGGCCGGCGCTGGCGGACCTGGTGGAGGCGCCGTTCGCCCGGACCTACGCCGCGCGGTTGGACGGGCTGCGGGTGGATGCCGCCGAGGACCGGTTCGAGGCCGAGCTGCGCTCGGGCCGGCACGCCGAGGTGCTGGCCGATCTGACCGCGGCCTGCGCGGCGCACCCGCTGCGCGAACGCACCGCGGCGATGCGGATGCGCGCGCTGTACGCGGCGGGACGCCAGGCCGACGCGCTGGCGGTGTACGAGGACATCCGGGGCCGACTGGCCGGGGAACTGGGTGTGGACCCCTCGGCCGAGCTGCGGGAGACCCATCTAGCGGTGCTGCGCGGCGAGTTGGCCCCACCGGCAGCGCGCCCCGAACCGGCCGCCGCGCCGCTGCCGGCCCGATTGACCGGCTTCTTCGGCCGGGACGACGAACTGCGGTTGCTCGCCGACCTGATGGCAGGCTCCCGGCTGGTCACGCTGGTCGGCGCCGGCGGTGCGGGTAAGACCAGGTTGTCCGTGTAGGCGGTGACCCGGCATCAGGCCTATCGGCGCGGGCGGGTGTGGTTCGTGCCGCTGGCCGGCGTGGGCACGCCGGACGGAGTGGCCGACGCCGTGCTGGCCGCGCTCGGTTCGTGGGAACTGCGCTCCTCGGACGGGCGACCGCGCCGCGCCGGCACCCCGGTGGACCGGGTCGCCGAACTGCTCGACGTCGGCGAGGCGGTGCTGATCCTGGACAACTGCGAGCATCTGGTGGAGGCGGCGGCGGAGCTGGCGTACCGCCTCCTGGACCGGTTGCCACAGCTCACCATCGTCGCCACCACCCGGGAGCCGCTGGGCATCACCGGTGAGGCGCTGTGTCGGGTCGGCCCGCTGCCGGTGCCGACTCCGGTCGGCGATCCGCGCGCGGATCTCGCCGCGGCGGGCGAGGCGGCGTCGGTGCGGCTGTTCTTGGACCGGGCCGCCGCGGTGCGGCCCGGGTTCACGCTGGACGCCGGCACGATCGAACCGGTGGTGGAGATCTGCCGACGACTGGACGGGATGCCGCTCGCACTGGAATTGGCCGCCGCGCGACTGCGTGCGATGAGCGTCGAGCAGATCGCCCGCCGCCTCGACGACCGCTTCCGGCTGCTCAGCTCCGGCAGTCGCGCCGAGGCACCGCGTCGGCGCACCCTGCTGGCGGTCGTCGAGTGGAGCTGGGACCTGCTGGTCGAGTCGGAACAGCAGCTCGCCCGGCGGTTGTCGGTGTTCCCGGGCGGTGCGACGGTGGCCGCGCTGGAGGCCGTGTGCGCCGACGAAATGTTGCCGGTGGACGACGTGTTCTACGTACTCGGCTCCCTGGTGGAGAAATCCATCGTGGACGCGGTCGGCGACGGCGAACCGCGCTACCGGATGCTGGAGACGGTACGCGCCTACGCGGCGGATCGGTTGGTCCGGGCCGGGGAACGCGACGAGTTCGCCGGCCGCTTCGAGCGGTACTGCCTGGCGTTGGCCTGCGAACACGACCCGCTCCTGCGCACCGCCGCGCAGCTCACCTCGATCGCGCTCCTGGACGCCGAGTACGACAACCTGATGGCCGCGTTGCGGGCGTTCGTCGACGGCGGGGACGCGGCGGACGCGGCCCGGTTCGCCGGTGCGATGTTCTGGTACTGGGGGATGCGCGGGATCGGTGCGCCGTTCGAGACCATCGTGCCCGAGGTGCTGCGCTTCGGCGACGCGTTGCCCGAGCATGCGCGAGCCGCGTTCGCCGCGATGCACGTGCTGGCCGGGATCAACGCCCCACGTCTCGCGGACGGCGAGGAACTGCGCTCGGTGCTGCGGGCGTGCGCCATGGCCGACGTGTACGCGCACTATCCGGCACTGGTGGTGGGACTGCCGCTGGCCGCCTTCCTGTCCGGGAACACCGAGGTGGGTGAGCAGGAGCTGGCCCGGATGTCGGCCGGATCGGATCCGTGGGTCCGGGCGTGCGCGCACTGGATGACCGACTTCGTGTACACCGATCGCGGCGACTGGCAGGGCGGAGCGCCGGCGCGGAACGAAGCGCTGTCCGGGTTCGCGGCGGTGGGCGATCGATGGGGCCTGGGGATGGCGCTGATGGCCATCGGCGCGCACCACTCGATCCGGGGCGAACACCCACCGGCGATCGCCGCGTTCGAGCGGGCGGTGGCACTGGCGAGTGAACTGGGCGCGGTGGACGATCTGTCGCTGTACCGGGGCACGCTGGCTGCCGAGCGCATGCGGGCCGGGGACCTGGCCGGCGCGCGGAGCGAACTGCACGCCGCGGAGCGGCAGGCGTGGGCGCGTGGGCATCGTTATCTGGAGATCGGCGTACTCACCGGGCGTGCCGAACTACACCGTCGAGAAGGGGAGTTCGCTGCGGCCGAGGACATCCTCGACCGGGTGGGAGCACTCGCCGAGAGTCTGTCGTTGCCCGCCGAGATGGTCGGTGACCTGATCGCGCAGGGGCGGTTGGCGACACTGCTCGCAAGCGCCGCCGAGGGCCCCGATGTGCTCTCGCGGGCGCGGGAGTTGCTGCCGGCCACATCGGCGGCGGCGGTGTCCCGCCGTGACCTGGCGGATGTGGCGCCGACGGCGGAGTTGCTGGCCGCGGTGCTGGGGCGCGAGGGCGATCCGGTCGGCGCGGCCGAGGCGCTGGGGCTGAGCGCGGCGCTTCGCGGCATCTTCGACGCGGGTAGCCCGGAGCTGCGGGTGCTGGTGGACCGGCTCGTCACCGAGCTGGGCGAGGCGGGCTACCACGAGGCTTATGCTCGATGCGTCACGTTGTCCCGGGAGGAGGCACTCGGCGCCGTACTGGCCCGACTCGAACCGGCCGGGGTGCCGAACACGCCGTAGTTCGGGGGCAGATGCGTGGTGGCGGCGACAGCCGACCGACCCGGCCCGATCGGATTTTGCATTTGCCGGCCGAATGTCCATCATTGGGTAGCAAATGTGAACGAGAAGACCAGATTTGGCTTGCAGATGTATTTTGTGTTCCGGTCCGTCGGCATGGGCATGATCCGGAGCAGTGGCTGAACGGGTGATCACGCGATCGGAAGGGGAACCGGTGAACGATCGCGGGATCCGGGAGTTCGGGCTGGATCGGGAATTGACCCGGGTGGCGGGCGTCGAGGTCCGTATCGTCGTCGACGGCATCGCGGCCTGGGGCATCGAGTGGGTCGACGGCCCGACGGTGGACCGGATGCGTGGCCGGGTCGCCGCCGTGCGCCGCGAACGACGCCACGTGGCGCCGCCCGACCACCGGCTCGACTACCGTCGTCGGCAGAGCCCGCGCGCGTGGGCGGCGCGCGCGATATCGGCGATGCGCGACCCGAGTTCGGCCCGCGCGGTGGCGGCGGGCGCGGCGATGCGCCGAAACCATCCGGCCGCCCAGGGCCGTCGGGCCGGCGATCTGACGCCCGAGGACCACGCGCTGCTGGATCTGGTGCGTCGGTTGTCCGAGGGCATAGCCAATCCCGAGCGCGCGGACCGGCCGGAGGACGAGCCGCTGATCCGTCGATTGCTCGACGAGGGCAACCACTCCACGGAGGCGATGTGCCGTCTCCTCAACGAGGCACCCGGCGGCCTGGGCTTCGCTTTCGGCATCGGGGTCGCCGACGAGGGCGAGCGGGCGCGGCGGCGGTCGCGTCTGCGGCTGGTCTCGGGGGACTCCGGCCGCTGAATACGGCGGTCCGGATCGACGCGAAGGCGGCCGATCCGGTCGCGGCCGGTGGTTCCGTCGCACGAGCACCCGGCGGATCAACCGCCCGGCGGGTCAGCCTACGGATCAGCCGAACGCCGCGGCGAACCGGTCGCGCAGGTCGCCCAGACGCTCGACCGGTTCATTGGCGAAGACCAACCGCAGATACGAACTGCCCTGCGGTCCCCAGCCGTTCATCGGCGTGGCGGCGACCCGCCCGAGCCGGAAGAGCCGTTCGGCGGCTGTCTCGGGGGTCAGGCCCAGCGCGGTGGTGTCGATCAGCAGCGACCAGCCGCCGTGTGGACGCACGCACGGGTAGTCGGCGAGCCGATCCAGGATCCTCGCGCAGCGCTCGCGCCAGATCGCGGTCGCCGCGGCGACGTCGGCGTCCGCGTCGGGTGCGGACAGCGCGGCGGCGACGGCCGCCTGACCGATGCCCACCGGGCAGACCACGTTGCTCAGGCCCACGAGTTTGACGTCGGCCATGATCTCGGCGGGACCGACCACCCAGCCCACCCGCCAGCCGATCATGCGCAGTTCCTTGGACGCCGCGCCGCACGTGATGGTGCGGTGGGCCAGCCCGGGATGCGCGGCCGGATGGTCGGGGGCCTTGCCGTCGAAGCGGATGCGCTCCATCGCCGCGTCGTAGACGACCCAGCAGTCGTGCTCGGCGACCGCGCGGGCCAGTGCGTCCCAGTGGCTGCCGTCGAGCAGCGCGCCGGTGGGCATCGCCGGGGCCATCACCAGCACGGCGGCGGTGTTCGGGCCGACGGCGGCGGCGAGTTCGTCCGGATCGGTGCTCCAGCCGGCGGGGCCCGGGGTGGCCCGCACGTGGCGCGGGACGCCGCCGGCGAGGCGGATGCGATTGACCAGGCCGGCGTAGATCGGGTCGGCGATCACCACCTCGCGGCCCGGTTCGACGGTGGCGAGCAGGACGTTCAGGACGCCGTTGAGCCCGCCGGCCGCATTGACCACCTCGCCACCGGGGTCGTACCCGCGCCCGGCGAGTCGGCCCACGTGTGCGGCGGCGGCCTCCCGCAAAGCGAGCGAACCGTGGAAGGGCAGGTAGCTGTTCGCGGTGTCGTCGTCGATCGCGGCCCGGGTCGCGGCGAGCGCGACGGCCGGCGGGCGAAGGTCGGTATCGAGGTTCTCCAGGCGCAGCAGGTCCGGATCGTGCGCGGCGTCGGCGGCGTCGCCGACCTTGTCCACGCCGATGCCCGGGATGTGCTGGAGGCGGGAGACGCGCATGGTCGTGATCTCCATCCCTGGGGCGCGGTGCCGAGCGGTGCGGGGTGCTGTCGGCGGTGCCGGGGAACAGCGCATCGCGTGCCGCCCGTACCGGTAAACTGATACGTGGAGCCAGCATAATGAACGCCATGACCATCGCAAGGGATATCGGACACAACATCCGGACGCTCCGCGAAGCGGCGGGCCGCTCCCTGGCCGATCTCGCCACGAGCGCGGGCCTGAGCAAGACCACGCTGCACGGCATCGAACAGGGCGAGGCCAATCCGACGCTGAGCACGCTGTGGGCACTCGCGGGCGCGCTCGACGTCCCGCTGGGCGGCTTGCTCGAAGCCGGCGCGCCGGCGGTCACGGTGGTGCGGGCCGATCAGGGACCGCGGGTGAGCGGCGAGGCGGTGCGGGCCCGGCTGCTGCACCGGGTGCACGTACGCGGCTGGGTGGAGCTGTACGAGCTCGACGTGACCGAGGACGAACAGGTGTCCGAGCCGCACCGCCCCGGCGTCGAGGAGTGCCTGCTGGTCACCGCCGGCCGGATCGAGACGGGCCCGGTCGCCGACCGTCGGGACCTGTCGAGCGGCGACTCGATCCGCTTCGACGCGACCCGACCACACGTCTACCGGGGACTGGACGAGAGCAACCGGGCCGTGTTGCTGATGGTCCATCAATGACCGGAGGGGAACCGGGCCGCGGCGCACGTCGAGCCGCCGGGCGGATTCCCCGTTCGGGTTGCCGGAATCCCACCACTGTGACCGGAGTCTCCATTCTTTGGCCAAGTATCGCCCTGCCAAAGCGAGTTGGACAACGATTGACTCCACTCATGGCAACCACACTCGTACCCGAGAGTCCGGTGCGACCGGACCAGCCCGGTCACTTCAACATCGGCACCATCGAGTTCCCGTTCTGGACCGGTGGCCCCGGGTTCACGCTCGCCAAGATCAGCTACCCGGCGGAGTACGACGGCTGGCTGGCCCCGGCGGACAAATCCGAGGGCCCGTATCCGTCGATCGTCCTGGCGCCCGCGACCTGGACCGGTTCGAACATGTACGACTGGTTCACCGACTACGTGGTGCGGCACGGGTACATCGTCTTTCGCTACTTCCCGGAGAACATCCTCGCGCTCGACCCGCATGTGCACGCCGACACCGTCAGCGACGCCATCGACAAGCTGATCGACATCGACGACGACCGGTTCAACCCGCTGCGCGGCCTGATCAAGCAGGACGCGTTCGCGGCGGTCGGGGTGTCCCTGGGCGGGGCCGGCGCGCTGCTGGCGGCGGCCCGGGACAAGCGCATCCGCGCGGTCCTGGGTTTCGCGCCCGGTCGCAACGTCAAGGAACCCGACCTGTACGCGCGGATCGACGCCGAGGTCTGCAAGGTGGCCACGCCGACGCTGATCGTGTCCGGGCAGAACGACAGGATCTCGCCCGGATCCGGCGTGCACTACCTGGACCTGGTCCCGAAGGGCTACAAGGCGTACGTGGAGATCACCGGCGGCAATCACGTCCAGTTCCTCGACCCCAGCGACGTGGACATCCACCTGCCCGGCCTGCCCCGGGACGGCAAGCCCGGCATCACCTTCGCGGAGCAGCACGCGATCACCAACGTGTACGCGACCGCGTTCCTGCACGCGGCGCTGAAGGGGCACGGTCACTGCGAGGGGCTGGTGTCCGGCGAGGACGCGTTGATGGCGCTGAAGAACGGCCAACTCTCCGACCTGCGTTCGGAGGCCGGCCCGTTGCCCCTGCCGTTCCCGGCGGCGACGACCGGCGTACGCGGCGCGGCGGCCGCGGCAGTGCCCGCGGCGGCGTCCGGGAACCTGATCGAGGCGGCGACCACGGTCGCCTCGGCGGTGCTGCTGCGGGTCAACGGCCTCGTGCGGGACGTGGCTCGGGGCGTTGAGCGGGCGACGGTTGAGGTGGAGAAGCGCATCGTGAGGTAGGGGCGCGCCGTCCCGATAGGTCAGCCGTCCGCGTCGCGGCCGAAGGATTCGGCGGCGGCGCGGGCGAGTTCATCCTCGAACTCCGCCGCGTCCCCGCTGACTCCGACCCCGCCCACCGGGCGACCGTCGATCAGGAGTGGATGGCCGCCGCGCCCGAGATACCAACTCCCCTGTGCGACAAAGCTCTGCGCGAACACGGGCCGATCGCCGAGCAGTTCCTCCATGGCTGCGGTGGGCCGCCCGAACGCCGCCGCCGTGCGGGCCTTGGCCGCGGCGAGATCCGCGCTGAACCGCAGCGCGCCGTCCATGCGTTCGAACGCGACCGGTACGCCCGCGCCGTCCACCACCGCGACGCTCACCGCACGCCCGGCCGCCGACGCCGCGGCCACCACATCGCGCACGATCGCCCGCGCGGCGGAAGCGGCCACATCGTGGTGGGCAACGACCCAATCGACCCGGTCACGGTTCACCATCGCTGCTCCCGCGTCGAAGAAGTCGAGCCGCGCGTCCCGGCCGGACCGCGCGAGGCCGTCCCAAGAGTGCCGGCGCCGTACCGATCGTGGAAGGGCCGACGCCGGGCGGTCGCGATCGTGTCCGGACCGGGAGACTCGCCCATTCGGTGTGGTTCGGCGCGGTGCGCGTTTCCGGCTGTCGGCCCGCGTCGACCCTGAACTCATGGCCGACCGTGAACTTGTGAACCAAGCCGTGCTCGTACCTCCCGGCGCCGACCTTGTCGGTGCGCAGGGCATCCGGATCAGCGAACGTGTGTCCGCCGCGACGGTGGGCGCCGGACGCCTGTGCGGCTTCTTCGCCACCCTGGGACCGGGTGAGCGGACGGCGGTGCATCACCACGAGGACGAGGAGACGATCGTGCTGCTCACCGCGGGGAGCTGCGACGTGTTCTCCGGCGAGGGGTTGACCGGCGGGGTGCGCATGCGGGTGGGCGACGTGGTGTTCATCCCGTCCGGCTGTGTGCACCAGGTGTTGGCCGGGCCGCACGGCTTCACCGTTTTCGAGGTCCGCTCCGGCGCCACGGACCGCACGGTGGTGGTCGGTCCGCCGTGACCGGGGCGGACCCGGGTTTCGAGCGGTGCCGAGCCGACCCCGGGTCTCCGGCGGAGCCGAGCATGACCCGGGCTGGCGGTGGTGCCGAGCACGCTCCCGTCATCGATAACCATCGGCTATCACCGTCGGTCTTGGACGGCGGGCCGGCCCGCGCGGCAAGGTGATCACACGGGAAGCGCCGCCGACTCGCCGAGTCGGCGGCGCGATGCCGAGGGGAACCACACGATGAGCATCCTGGCCGCGCTCGCCGCCGAGGTCACGCCGCTGCGGCTGCCGCTGGGCGCGGACGCGGTGGACGCGGTCGTCGGGCACCTCGACAGCGTGCGGTCCGAGATCGACACGTGGGAGAAGGTCGCACGCGCCACCACGTTCGACTCCTGAGCCGGGTCCTGAGCCGGGTCCTGAGCCGGACCCCGAGCCGGGACCGCCGGGCCGATCCGGGTTGCCGACTCGGGCCGACCCGGGCCGACCCGGGCCGGTCGGGAGGCCCACGGGTCGCGGGCGGGCTCCTGGCGGTCGATACGGTGAGGATCCGGGTCGTACGTCCCGGTCCCGGACCAGGAGGCAGCATGCAAACGCGCGTGGTCGACAACCCGGCGCAGTCCCGCTTCGAGATCCATGCGGGCGGCGAGCCCGCCGAGCTCGCCGGGTTCGCCGAGTACTTCCTCGGCGACGATCTGATCGCGTTCATCCACACCGAGGTCGATCCGCGCTTCGCGGAGCGCGGTTTGGGCGACGTGCTGGTCCGGTCCGCGCTGGACGTCGCCCGCGAGCGCAAGGTCGGCGTGGTGCCCAACTGCGCCTATCTGCGGGCCTGGATGATCGAGCACCCGGAGTACCTCGACCTGGTTCCCGAGTGGCATCGGCCCACGCTGGGCCTGTGACCCGGCCGGGGGTGTCGGGGTCGGGGCCGTCCTGGCAATCTTGGCGTGTGAACGCCGCGGTTCGATCCGGGCCGTCGCCCGACGTCGGGAGGGGTCGATGACGAAATCCTTGCGGGACGAGATCGGACCGGAGCGGTTCGACGAGTTGATCGCCGAAGGGGTCCGGAAGGCGGTCGCGGAGTTGCACGCGGCGGGGCTGCCCGCGGTCGGCGGCGAGAACGGGCGCGTGTACAAGGTGTACGCGGACGGTACCAAGGTGTACGTCGACGAGGAGGAAGAGGGCTCGCGCGAGTACCGGATATTCGCCGACGGAACCAAGGTGTACGTCGACGAAGCTCCGGCGTGATCCGCAGCACGTGCGGCGGGCGGCACGCGGTTCGGGCGGGTGGTGCCGGGGCGATCCGGGCGATGTGTCGGCCGGATACGGTGGGGTGCGCGGGCACGGTCGGCGGTGGGATCGACGTGCGTACGTGTGGACAGGAATGCCCGGGCCGCAAGTCCCGATCGTGACCCAGGAGGCAGCAGCATGGAAACGCGTGTGACGGACAACCCGGCGCAGTCCCGCTACGAGATATTCGTCGGTGTCGAGGCCGCCCCCGGAGCGTCCGTGGCTCCGCCGCTGCGGGCCACCGAACTCGCGGGCTTCGCGGACTACTTCGTCAGCGGCGACGAGGTCGCCTTCACGCACACCGAGATCGACCCGCGGTTCGGCGGCCGGGGTCTGGGCGGTCGGCTCGCGCGCGCGGCGCTGGACGCGGTCCGGGAGCGGGGTCTCGCGGTGCTGCCCTACTGCTCGTTCATCCGGGACTGGATCGCCAAGCACCCGGAGTACGTCGACCTGGTCCCGGAGGACCGCCGCGACGCGTTCGGCCTGTGATCCCGCCGGCGTCGGCTCACGACTCGACGGCCATCCGGATGCCCAGCGCGACCATGACCCCGCCGGATGTCTGTTCCAACCTGCGCCGGACCTTGGCACGGCTCAGCACGGTGCGCATCCGGCCGACGAACCAGACGTACAGGCCGTAGTAGCCGATCTCGTACACCGCCCAGATCGCGGCCAGCGCCACCATCGTGGGCAACTGCGGCGCGCCGTGCGGGACGAACTGGGGGAGGAAGGACATCGCGAAGACGGCGGCCTTGGGGTTGGCCAGGTTCAGGGTCAGCGCGGCACGGTAGGCGCGTCGGCCGCTGCCCGGCTCGCGCTCGGCGCCCGCCTCGGCCCCCGCCCGGGCCCCGGCGTCGGTCGAGCCGGCCGCGGTGAATCCGGTCAGGCCGTCCCGGCGGGCCGCGCGGATGGCCTGGACGCCGAAGCCCACCAGGACGACGGCGCCGACGATGCGCATGATGTCGTAGGCGAGTTGGGAGGCGGCCAGCAGACCGGTCAACCCGAAGGCCGCGGCGAGGCCCCAGACGAAGACCCCGGTCTCGTTGCCGAGCACCGCCAGGAAACCGGCCCTACGGCTCTGCAACGAATGTCGGATGATCAGCACCGAACTCGGCCCGGGACTTGCCGCGATGAGGGTGCAGGCGCCGAGGAACGCCAGAAGAGTGTGCGTCATGCCCGCATCCTGGCCCTCCACCAGTCCTCGATGCCATCGAATTCGGGCGGACGGCCCGGTCCGGTGCCCGCCACCGGCCGCCGAACCGGCACTACCGTGCGGTGACCGGCTCGACCTGCTCGGCCGGCTCGACCGGCAGCCAACCACGCGGGTCGGCCACGACCTGCTCGCCGGAGGCGAGTTCCTTCACCCGATGCGTTTCGCCGCGGTCCGCGCCCGCGCCCGCGTTCGCCTCGGCCCCGGGGAACCACACGTATGCGATGCCCTTGCGCAGCGCGTACCGCAGTTGCTTCTGCAGCTTGTCCGGCTGGTGGTAGACCTCGGTGCGGATTCCGCGAGCGCGCAGCGTCGCGGCGGTCCGCACCGACAGCGCGAACGACTCGGCGTCGAGCACCGCGACCAGCACCTGGGTGGGGCACTTCGGTCCGATCGGCAGCCGGCCCTCGGCGACCAGCTTGGCGAAGATCCGGGTGAGGCCGATGGAGATGCCCACGCCGGGCAGGTCGCGCCGGATGAACGACCCGGCGAGGTTGTCGTAGCGGCCACCCGAGCAGATGCTGCCGTAATCCGGGAATTCGACGAAACCGGCCGGCCTGCGGGCGCTCGCCGCGCCAGACGCGCTGGATCTGATAGCGCTTGAACGGCAAGACCAGGTCGTTGAAATCCTGCGCGGTATAACGCGCGAACGGCACGGTGAGGTCGAAGTGCAGGCCGCGACCGTCGGTCGGCGGGGGTCAGGAGGAGGTGGTGGTTGGCTGGGGAAGGCCTTCGCGTACCACGTCGAGGTATTCGGCGATCGCGTCCCGGTTGCGGATGAGGCAGTTGACGCGTTCGGTCATGCGGTCGCGTTCGTGCTCCAGGGTGGCGATCATCTCCGGTGTCGCGTCCGGGAAATGGATGATGCGAGGCTTGTCGAGGCAGGGCAGGATCTGTTTGATGATCCGGGTCGGCAGACCGGCGTCGAGCAGGCCCCTGATCTGCAGCACCCGGTCGACGAAGAACTCGTCGTAGTCCCGATAGCCGTTGGGCGAGCGGTTCGCGACGATCAGGCCCTGCTCCTCGTAGTAGCGCAGTAGTCGGCGGGGGGTGCCGGTGCGCTCGGACAACTCTCCGATACGCATGTGATCCACCTCACGTCTCGTCGCTTGACCTTCACATCAATGTGAGGGTTCGAGCATACGCGGCATGACAAGTCAAAGTACGGCACCAGGCCCCTCCCACACGGAAACCGACGACCGCAAGTTGCCGATGGCGGCGCTGTTGGCACTGGCCACGGCGGTCTTCGTGACCAGCCTGACCGAGACCCTGCCGGCGGGCGTCCTGCCCGCGATGAGTTCCGACCTGGGGGTCGGCGAGTCCGCGATGGGACAGTCGGTGACGATCTACGCGGTCGGCACCGCGCTTACCGCGATCCCGCTCTCCAGGGCGACCGCCGGGTGGCGCCGCAAGCGGTTGCTGCTCGCCGCGATGGCCGGCTTCGCGGCGGCCAACACGGTCACCGCCGTCTCCGGCAACTACCCGCTGACCATGGTGGCCCGCTTCGTCGCCGGCGTGGCGGCGGGCGTGGCCTGGGCGTTGCTGGCCGGGTACGCCCGCCGGATGGCACCCGCGCATCTTCAGGGCAAGGCGATCGCGATCGTAATGGCGGGTATTCCGATCGCGCTGTCGCTGGGGGTGCCGGCGGGGACGTTCCTCGGCGACGAGTTCGGCTGGCGGGTCACCTTCTCGTTGATGACCGTGCTCGCCCTGATCCTGATCGGCTGGATCGTCGCGACCGTCCCCGAACACCCCGGACAACGACCGGAGGAACGAACGCCCCTGCTGCGCACACTGGCCATCCCCGGCGTGGCCCCGGTCCTGTTCGTCACCCTGGTCTTCGTCCTGGCGCACACCATCCTCTACACCTATATCGCCTCCTACCTGGACCGGCTCGACATGGGCGGCTCCACCGACGTGGTGCTGCTCGCCTTCGGCGGCGCGTCGCTGGTGAGCATCTGGCTGGTGGGCGTGTTGATCCACCAACGACTGCGGGCGCTCACCATCGCGGCCACGTTGTCGTTCGGCGCGGCGGCGGCCGTGCTGGCGGTGTTCTCGGACAGCCATGTCCTGGTCTACGGCGCGGTCGTGCTGTGGGGGCTCGGCTGGGGCGGCGTGCCCACTCTCCTGCAGACCGCCGTCGGCGACGCGGGCGGCGCCGACGCGGACGCCGCGCAGGCGATGCTGGTCACGCTGTGGAACGCGGCGATGGCCGGTGGCGGCGTGGCCGGAGCGATCCTGCTGGACCTGGTCGGCACCGGCTCCTTCCCCTGGAGCGTGCTGGTCCTGCTGGTACCCGTACTCGTGGTGGTCCTCACCGCCCGCTCGCACGGGTTCCCGGCCCGGCGCCCGAGCGCGGCTTCCTGACCACCCGAGGCGAGACGCGGCGACGCGGGGCGACGCGGGCCCCGGGGCGATGCGGGGCGCGCCCGGTGGCGACTCGAGGCGTGGTAGGGCGAGGTGGTGGGCGAGGTGGATCGGTGGCGCGGCGCGATTGCCGGCGATGCGGCCGGCCGCGGTCCGTCTAGGGTTCCGTCATGAGCACGCACGCATACCTTTCCGAACTGTTCTCGCTGGAGGGTCGGGTCGCCGTGGTGACCGGTGGGAGTTCCGGCATCGGCCGAGCGATCACCCGGGCGCTGGCGCGGGCCGGGGCGAGCGTGGTGATCATTGCCCGACGCAAGGTGGAACTCGCGGCCACCGTCGACGAGTTGACCGCCCTGGGTGGCAAGGCGGCCTGGGTGAGCGCCGATCTGGGCAGCAGGGACGCCGTGCGCACGGCGGCCGACACGGCGGCCGAGGTGTACGGCGAGCCCGACATCCTGGTCAACTCCGCCGGGATCAACCTGCGTCCGCCGATGAACGAACTCGGCGACGACGTGTGGGCCGCCACGATGGCGGTGAACCTGGAGGCGCCCTACCTGCTGGGGCAGCGGTTCGGGCCCGGCATGGCCGAGCGCGGCTACGGGCGCATCATTCACGTCTCCTCGCAGCAGGCGCATCGCGCGTTCGTCCAGAGCGGCGCCTACGGCGTATCCAAGGGCGGCCTGGAGTCGCTGGCCCGATCCCAGGCGGAGGCTTGGTCGCAGTACGGGGTCACCAGCAACACGCTCGTGCCCGGGTTCGTGATGACCCCGCTCAACGCGAGGCTGGCCTCCGACCCGGAGAAGTCGGCCGCGCTGGCCGCGCGCACGATGGTCGGACGCAATGGCCTGGCCGAGGACTTCGAGGCTGCGGCGCTGTTCCTGGCGAGCCCGGGATCGGGCTACGTGACCGGCCAGTCGATCTTCGTGGACGGTGGGCTCTCGGTCCACTGACACGCGGAGTAGCCGGGCCGGCCGGTGCACCGCCGGCCCGGCTACGACGACCGGGCGCCTCCCCGACACCCCGACACCCCGGAAATGGTGTGGACGACCGGTCGGTTGTCGCCGATGATCCCGGGATGACAGATCCTCTCGATACCTCCGCCGCGCGCCCGTCGTCCGCCCCCTCGGAGCGGCAGGTTCGCTGGGTCTACCTGGTCGGTCGACCCCTCGGCGCGCTGGTGGCGGGCGACCTGGCCGAGGCCCGCCGGCAAACCGGCCTGGACCTCCCCGAGTTCTTCGTGTCCGACCGGGCGCGCGGCCTCTGGCGTCGCCGCTTCGACCAGGTGACGGCCGAACCCGAGAGCGCTCCGTGGCTCGCCCGGGCGGCGGTGTCCGAGCCGGACGGCGCGGTGGTCGGCTATGCCGGTTTCCACGGGCCACCGGACGAGTCGGGCATGGTGGAGATCGGCTACACCGTGGTGCCCGAGGCGCGCCGCCGAGGATATGCCCGCGCGATGCTCGCGTCGCTGCTGGAGCGCGCGGCGCACGAACCCGACGTGTCCACCGTCCGGGTCACCATCTCACCGGACAACGCCGCGTCGCTCGCGACCATCCAGGGCTTCGGATTCGTCGAGACGGGCGAACAGATGGACGAGGAGGACGGCCTGGAGATCATCTTCGAGGTACCGGCCGACCACATCCTGGGATCCTGACCGCCGTGGGGCCGTGACGGCTGCGAGGCCGCGACCTTCCGTCAGTTCGGCCGGGGCCCGGATCGGTCGGTTGAGATGAGGGCGCGATGGAGGCGCTCGATGCCCTCGACCAGTCGCTCGGGGCCCTCGGCGCAGGCGTAGCCGACCCGCAGGTGTGGCGCGGGCGGCTCGGCGGTGAAGTACGCGTGCCCGGGGGCCACCGCGACACCGGCTCGCAGCGCGGCCGAGGTGAGCTCCCGTACGTCCCGGCCGTCTGGCAGCCGCAGCCAGAAGTGGTGGCCGCCGTACGGCAGTCGCTCCGGCAGCAACTCGGGCGACAGCCGGGCCGGCGCGCCGGCCACCACCTGCCGCCGATCGCCCAGCGCGGCGCGGCGCGGCGCCCAGCGTGCGCAGGTGGCGCGGCCAGGCGTGCGCTTCCCGGCGACCGTGGGGCGCTGGACGGATTCGGCCCGTGGACGGTCACCGGTCTGCGCGGTCTGCTCGCGGCCGGGTTCGCCGGGGCCGCCCTGCTGGTCGTGCGGGCACCGCTGCCCACTCGGGTGGACCGGTTCGCTTTCGCCGTGGTCGCGGTCGGGTGCGTGCTCGGCTTCCCGCTGCCCACCACGCCCGCGTCGCAGACCTCGTCGACGGCGCACTCGGCGGCGTGATCGGCCTGCTGCCGCTTGCCACCACGGTCTGCTCGGTGCTGCGCACCGGCGAGCGGTCGAGCCGGACGTTCTGGGCGGCGGTCGCGGGCGCGGTCGTGGTGTTTGCGTTCGCCGTGCGGCAGAGCAGCGGCGGCATCGGGCTCGCGGATGTGTACCTGTTCGGCGCGCTGGTGTTGTGTGCGGCCGGCTACGCGGAAGGCGGCCGACTGGCCCGGCAGAATGCCCGGATGGCAGGTGATCGTGTGGGGCGTGGTGGCGGCGGCGCCGGTCACCGCGCTGATCTCGGTGTCGGGGTTGGCCATCGAGCCGGTACACCTCGATACCCGCGGGGTGAGCGGGCTGCTGTATCTCGCGGCGGTATCGCAGTTCCTCGGCTTCGTCGTGTGGTGCCGGGGCATGGCGGCGATCGGCGTGCCGGCCGCGAGTCGGCTGCAACTCGCCCAGCTGTTGCCGACGTTGGGCTGGGCGGTGCTGATCCCGGGCGAATCGTTGACGCCCGCGATGCCGATGGCCGCGCTCGGCGTGCTCGCCTGCATCCTGCTGACCCAGCGGACCAGGACCGCGCGCCCTTGACCCATCGCGGCCCGAACGCGAGCCGGTTCCGGGCGGGTTCGGCGGAACCGGTCGGGGCGACGGTGCGTCACATCCGCGTTGCGCCGTTCGGCGCGCGGGTGTGAGGGGCGACGTGAGGTGGGGCGCGTGTTCGGAGCGGAAGCAGGACGGGGCGGCGGGCCCGCGTCGGTGGCCTCGGCTCTTGCGGGGGTGTTGCTGGTGGCCGGGTGCGGTGCCGGCGATGGTGGCGGCGAACCGCGTGTGATGAGCGACCCCGCGTCCCTGCTGTACGCGCCCACCGCACCGGGCGCCCAGGAGGCGGGCGCCCGGGCCAGGACGGCCCAGGCGGCGAATCGATGGATCCGGGAGCGGCGGATGGACGCACCGCGCCCCTTCACGGTGACCGGCGGCTACCGGGACCAGGTCGGGGACCGGGAACCGGACCGGGGTGGCCTCGAGCCATCCCCGGTCGGCGGATGCATCGCCGTGGCACCGGAGTTGCTCCCCGCCCGGTCCCGCGACGCGGAAATCCGCTGGGCGGACGGGACGGTCGTGCACCGCACGTTGCTGCCGCCGGAACGGGCGTACGGGGAAAGGAGCATGCCGGGCCGACGCGACGGCGGGTGCGACCGCGGGAGCACGGCGGTGCCGACCGTGACCTCGGTCACGGCGGTGACGCTGGAGGTGGACACCACGTGGGGCCGGGCGACCGTGCCCGGATGGGAACTGGCCTTCGCGGATACGACGGTTCGCGCCGTGCGGATCGCGGTGGCGACGGATCCGTCGCCGCGCCGGGCCGGGGTCTCGGGTCCGGCGCCCGACCTGGTCACCGTCTCGGCCGACGGGCGCGAACTGACCCTGCGGTTCGCCGGCGCGCCCGACGTGCCGGGCCGGTGCGGCGCGGACTACCGGGTGGAGAGCACCCAACGTCCCGACGTGGTCGCGGTGGAGGTCGTCGCACGGGCGCGAGCGGCCACGCCCGGTGCGAAGGACGCGGCCTGCCCCCTGAACGAGGTTGCCCGCACGGTGACGACGACCCTGGCCGCGCCACTCGGCGACCGCCCGGTGATCGACACCACGGCGACGGCGATCCGACGCTGAACGGCTCGAATCCGGCCACGCGCGAGCCGGCCCGAAGCTCGGCGCACCGAAAGCCTCCGAGGCAAGGCTTCCTCAGGCGGCAGTCCCCGTGCCGAGGCCCCGTCCGGCGCCGCCCCCGGCGCCCTGATCTCCCCGCACGAGGGCTTCCGTGCCCGGAGCCCTCGTGCGGGGGCTGACACCGACGCTTTGCCGGCGGCTCGCGGGGCCGCTCGGCCCGGTCCGCCCCGGCTTCCCGGTCCCTCGGGCGACCCAGCCCCGGGGATGCCGGTTGGTACCCGGTCGCAGGGGTGTCGCGCGATCCTCTCGGCCGGGTCAGGCCACCGGGCGGATGCGGTCGACGCCGGCTCGGCGCAGTGCCGTCGCCAGGTTGTTCCGGGCCTCGGTCTGGGCCGCGATGCGGGCGTCCAGTACGGCCAGTCGGTCCAGCGCGATCCGCACGGCGGCGGCGGACGGCGGGCGGGCGACGACGTCCAGGCCGGCGTCCAGGCAGGGCAGGAAGGCGCGTACGTCGTCCAGGGTGAGACCGACGCCGAGCAGGTCACGGATCGAGCGGACCCGGGCCACGTCGCGCTCGTCGTAGACCCGATAGCCGTTCGCCGACCGGGCCGACTCGATCAGTCCCGCCTGCTCGTAGTGGCGCAACGCACGCGGCGTCGCGCCGGTCGCCTTCGCCAGTTCACCGATCCGCATCCGGACACCTCCGCTGCAACCACACCTATCACGAGCGCGCGCCGCGCATCCCACCCGGCACGGTGCGGGGAGTGAGCGCCCACCCGCCGCCCCCGCCTCGAACCGCCGCCGACTAGGAGATCACCGCACCCCCGTCGACGGGCAGGATCACGCCCGTGACGAAGGACGCGCCCGGTGCGGTCAGAGCCGTGACGGCCCAGGCGACCTCCTCGGGGTCGCCGATCCGGCCCAGCGGGGTGTGGGCGAGTTGCCAGGCGCGGATCGCGGCGCGTCGTTCGGGGCTCCAGCCCTGGTGGTCGGCGATCGGCGTGGTGATCGCGCCGGGTGCGACCGCGACGACCCGCACGCCGCGCGGAGCCAGCTCGACCGCCCAACTGCGGGTGAGCAGTTCGAGGGCGGACTTGCTCGCCGCGTACAACGAATTCCCCGGCCACGCGCGCTGCCCGACCGAGGTGGTGATGTTGACGATCATCCCGCCGGAGCTCTCCAGCACCGGCAGTGCGGCCTGGGTCAGCAGCACCGGCGCGACCAGATTGGTGGCGAGCAGCGGGTCGATCATCTCGCGCGTGTACGTGCCCAGATTGCCGGTGCCCACGATGCCCGCGTTGTTGACGAGCACATCGAGCCGCCCGTGGGTCTCGGCGACGGTACGCACGATCCGCTCCGGCTCGCCCTCGGCGGTGATGTCGGCGGCCAGCGGCGTGATGCGCTCGTACCCGTCCGCGGTCTCGCCGAGCGGCTCGGCCCGGCGCCCCACCGCGATCACCCAGGCGCCCTCGGCGGCGAAGGCTCGTGCGGTGGCCCGTCCGATCCCGGTGCCGGCACCGGTGACCAGGACGACGCGGGCGGGGCGGGAGTCGTTGTCGTTCGAGTTCATGCCGTGATGCTCCAACCCTGCCGCCAACGACAGGGTCAAGCAGCCGAGCCCGGGCCACGCCGTTCGGTCTCGCGACCAGCGCGAACCGCCGCGATCACCGCGGACGCCGCGACCGGACTCGACCTCGAGGTCGGCTCCTCGGTGACGGCACTGCTCGAGTCGACCGAGGTCTCGCCCGCCACCGTCCGACCCACGGCAGGACGCCCGCCGCCGGTGCACGGCGGCGGTACCGTTGCCGAACTCGGCGGTGCCGACCGCGAGCTCGAAGCGCGCTCCCCCGTCGCCGATTTCCCCGGTGCGTCCCGCCCACGACGTTGCCTTGCGGCCGGGGGATCCGGGCCTGTGCGGCGTCCGGCGCCCTGCCGGAGAGCCCGCGGATGTTCCTCGACCACAACGGCTCCCGGACCCGCACCGCACGTGACCCGCACGTACACATCGACACCGTGCATCACCGCGCCGTGCACAACCGCGCCGTGCACAACCGCGTCGCCCGGGCAGAGCGCCCGGCCGACCGCGACCTCACCCGCCTCGACCTGCGTGCGGCGCTGCCGTTCCTGCGTTGCCGCCGCGCGCGGCGGGCGCGGGTGGTCGGGGCCGGAGGCATCGAACGTGGGTGCGGGTGGGGACGTAGGCTTGCGGATCGGTTCGATGGCTGATTCATCCGTAGGCGGAGGCTGTACATGTCCCAACCCGCTCCACGTTCGCGGACCCGGCCCCGGGTCGCGGTCTTCGGTGCCGGCAGTGTCGGCTGCCAGCTCGGTGGTCGGCTCGCCGCGTTCGCCGATGTCACGCTGATCGGCCGGCCGTCCGTGCTGGACGCGCTGGCGGACGGGTTGACCGTGACCGGCGCGGGCCGCCCGCCGACCGTGGTCGCGCCGGAGCTGTTGACCCTGGCCGAGTCGCCGGACGCGGTGGCAGGCACCGACTTCGTACTGGTCACCGTCAAGTCGGCGGCGACCGAAGAGGCCGGGCGGGCCCTGGCCGGGCGGCTCGATCCGGCCGCGATCGTGGTCAGCCTGCAGAACGGCGTCCGCAATCCGGCCGTACTGCGGGCCGCGTTGCCCGGGCACACGGTGTTGGCCGGCATGGTCCCGTACAACGTGCTGCGCACCGAGCCCGCCGTCTTCCATCAGGGCACGTCAGGCGCGTTGATGATCGACGCGAACCCCCGGGTGATCCCGCTCGTGGACGTGTTGGTCGAGGCCGGCATCCCGGTGCAGGTGCGCGAGGACATGCCCGAGGTGCAACACGCGAAGCTGCTGATGAACCTGAACAACGCGGTCAACGCGCTGTCCGGACTGCCGCTGCGCGATCAACTCGGTCAACGCGACTACCGCACCTGCCTGGCGCTGTGCCAGGGCGAGGCGCTGGCGGCGTTCCGGGCGGAGGGCATCCGGCCGGCCAAGCTCGGGCCCGCGTCCGCCGCGCGCAATCGGCAACTGCTCGCGTTGCCCGATCCGCTGTTCCGCCGGCTGGCGGGTTCGACGCTGCGCATCGATGCGAAGGCCCGGTCGTCGATGTGGGAGGACCTGCAGCGGGGCCGGCGGACCGAGGTCGACAGTGTGCAGGGCGAGATATTGGCGATCGCCGAACGCAACGGGCTGACCGCGCCCGCCAACGCGCGCATGATCGAACTGATCCGCGAGGCGGAGGCCGCGCCGGCGGGGCAGGCCCGACAGTGGAGCGGTCCGGACCTGCTGGCCGAACTCACCACGGCGGTCGCCGCCGGCTGACCCGGGTGTCCGCGCCCGTGGGGGTCGGCGGTGTCACCACGTGCGGGCCGCCCGGACCAGATGTTCGTGGACCATGGTCAGGTGCGGGTGGTCCGCGGTGCCCGCGCGGCGGACCAGATAGCCGGTGTTGATGGGTGGGTCGTCGGGCGTGAGCAGCGGGACCAGCGCGCCGGAGGCGAGTTCCGCCGCGCACAGGTAGCGGGGGAGTACGGTCAGGCCCGCGCCGGCGACCACCGCGGTCAGCACGCCGCGCAGGTCCGGGACCGTGATGGCGGCTCGTTCGGTGAGCCGGGTGCCGAACACGTGACGCCAGTAGCGGCGGGCGATCGGCAGGTCCTCGGCGTAGCTGATCACCGGTACGCCGCGCAGCGCGACCGGGCCCTCGGCGGCGACTCGATCCGGCCCGATCCGCTCGGCCCAGGTCGGCGCCGCGACCAACACGAACTCCTCGTCCATCAGCGGTACGGCCGCCAGCGTGCGTCCGCGCGGCCGGATCGTGGCCAGGACCAGGTCGTGTCGACCGGCGCGGAGTCCGTCGAGCAGGTCGTCGGTCATTCCGGTGGTGATCCGCAACAACACGCCGCGCTCGATCAGCGGCGCGAGCGCGGGCAACGCGCGCACGCACAGGATCTCGGCGGGACCGGCCAGGTGCACCGGCTCCGCGGGAGTGTCCGCGCCGAACCGGTCCCGCTCGGCGACCTCGGCCAGCGCGTCCAGCGGGTCCGCGACCCGGATCGCCAGGTCGTCCGCGATCGGTGTGGCGGCCACGCCCCTGGGCAACCGCTCGAAGAGCGCCCGGCCCAGTCGGCGCTCGAGCGCGCGGATCTGGGTGGTGACCGTGGGCTGGGACAGGCCGAGGACGCGTGCGGCGCCGGTGAACGAGCCGGCGCGGTGCACCGCCAGGAAGGTGCGCAGCAGGGTCAGATCCAGCGGGCCGCGCGCGACCGGGTCCGGTATCGACGCCGACCCGGTGTCCGAAGGAAGCCCATCGGAATCTTCATGGCTCATGGTGGAGAGCCTATTTGAATCCCGATGGGTCGGCGATCTAGGTTCGAGTCCGACGGCGCGACGCCACCGACGGCGGGTCGCACCGAGGGCGCCGCACCGACGCGACGCACCGGGGCCGCCGCACCGGCCGCGACGACCGACCGGGTGGATTCGACGGCGAACATCCGACGATCCGAACGCCGCGACGATCCGACGCCGCGACGCACCCACACACCGACGAAGCGATCACATGATGGCTCCCGAGCGCACCCGCTCGGCGGCGCCGAATGGAGAGACTCATGGCGAAGATCCTGTTCGTGCTCACCGGTTCGGACCACTGGACGCTGGCCGACGGCACGCGGCACCCGACCGGCTTCTGGGCCGAGGAGGCAGCCGCCCCGTTCGAGGCGTTCACCGCGGCCGGCCACGAGGTCGTGGTCGCCACCCCGGGTGGCGTGGAACCCACCGTCGACCGGGCGAGCCTGGCGCCCGAGGTGAACGGCGGCCCCGACGGGGTGGCCGCGGTGACCTCCGCGCTGGAGCGGTTCACCGCGCTGCGCACGCCGATCGACCTGGCCGACGTCGACCTCGCCGACTACGCCGCCGTCTTCTACCCCGGCGGCCACGGGCCGATGGAGGATCTCGCGGTGGACGCGACCTCCGGTGCGCTGCTCACCGCGGCTCTCGACTCGGGCAAGCCGCTGGGGGTGGTCTGCCATGGGCCGGCCGCGCTGCTCGCCGCGAAGCGCGCCGACGGCACCTCGCCGTTCGCCGGCTACCGGCTGACCGCGTTCACCAACGCCGAGGAGACCCAGGCCGACTTCGCGGACCGGGCCGAGTGGCTGCTCCAGGACCGCCTGACCGAACTGGGAGTCGATTTCCGGGAGGGCACTCCCTGGGCGCCCTACGTGGTCGTCGACCGCAACCTGTACACCGGCCAGAACCCCTCCTCCTCCGCCCCGTTGGCCGCCGAACTGGTCAAGGCCCTGGGCTGACCCGAGCGCCGACCGGCGCCGCCCACGTGCGGCGGCGCCGGTCGGTTCCGTGCTCGGGTGTCACCGGCCGTCCGTCGGAAGGGGTGACACCGAGGTCACCGCGCCCGACGTGGACGTGCCGACCAGGGCGGGCGGCGCCAGGTTGCCCGGAGCGGAGGGTGCGTCGCCCGGGCCGGCCGGCCCGGTGTCCGCGCCGCGCGGGGCGGCCGTGGGACCGAGCATGCGGGCGGCCGGGATCAGGATCGCGGTGAGCACGGCGACCACCGCGAACGAGGCGCTCAGCGACGCGCGGTCGGCGATTCCGCCGACGAGGGCGGGGGCGATCAGGCCGGACGTGTAGGTGACCGTGGCCACGCCCGCGATGGACTGACTCGGGTCGTCACCGATCCGCCCGGCCGCCGCGAAAGTCAGCGGGAGGACGGCGGACACGCCCACGCCGAGCAGCGCGAAGCCGAGCGCGGCGGGCAGGGGGGAGTGCGCGGTCGCCACCAGGATCGCGCCGATCGTGGCCAGCACCGCGCCGGCCCGGACCGTACGGGTCACCCCGAACCGGTCCACGACCGTGCCGGAGGCCAGCCGGGCGATGGCCATCGTGCAGGCGAAGCCGGTGTAGGCGAGGGCCGCGACACCGGGGGAGGCGTCCGCGACCTCCCTGAGGTGTACCGCGCTCCAGTTCATCCCGGCGCCCTCGGCGAAGATCGCGCAGAAGCCGACCGCGCCGATCACGAGCACCGGGCGGGACGGCAGCGCGAAGCGTGGCGGGGCCTTCGCGCCGGCGGTGGGACGCGCGTCGAGCAGGTTGCGGCCGGCGAACCAACCCGCCGACGCGAGCAGCAGGGCCAGGATGGCGAGGTGTACGCGGGCGTCGAGCCCGGCGAACGCGGCGGCCGCGCCCAGGCCGGCGCCGATCAGCGCGCCCGCGCTCCACATTCCGTGCAGCAGCGGGAGCGTCGAGCGACCGAGCCGCCGTTCGACCACGAGTCCTTGCGTGTTCATCGCCACGTCGGACATGCCCGCGCCCACGCCGAACACCAGCAACGCCGCGCACAGCCACGGCAGACCCGGCGCGGAAGCGGGCAGCAGCGGCACCGCGCACCACAGCGCGATCAGGCAGCGCAGCGCGGTCCGGCCGCCGTGTCGGTGCACCAGCGACGCGGCCAACGGCATCGCCAGCGAGGCACCGACGGCGGGCGCGGCCAGCGCGAGTCCCAATTGGCCCGGGCTCAGATCGAGGTGGTCCTGAAGCCAGGGCAGGCGGGACGCGAAGCCGCCGCCGACCGCACCGTGCACGGCGAAGATCAGGCTTGCCGCGATCCGGGCCCGACCGGCCTCGGCGACCTCGGTGGTGGACGGATCGGGCGGTGGCGGTGGTGCCTCCGTTGCCGTGGGCGGCGGGGCGGAGGAGGCGAGCGGCGAGACGTCGGGCGTGTGCGACGGCGATCGCGGCGGTGTCGGTGAGGTTGCCGGCGCAGGCGTCTGCGAACTCGCCTGCGCGGGCTTCTGCGAAGGCGGGGTCGAGGGCAGGCCGGCGGTGTTCGGCGACATGGAAGTCTGCGTCATGGTGCGATAAATTATCAGGCAGGGTTCCTGAAAGAAAGAGTCTGCGAGGATCGCTATCCATGACAGCCGCCCACACCGCGACGCCGAGCACCGCCCGTGCGATCAACGACCGCCTGGCGCTCGATCTGCTGATCGAGCACGGCCCGTTGACCGCCTCCCAGCTCAAGACCCTCACCGGACTGTCCCGGCCCACGGTCGCGGATCTGGTCGAACGCCTCGGCGGCGCGGGCCTGATCCACCTGGTCGGCGAGGCGGGCGAGCGACAGCGCGGCCCGAACGCGCGGCTGTACGGCATCGTCGCCGAGCGCGCCCACATCGCCGGCCTGGACGTGCGTGTGGGCGGGGTGGAGGTGGCCGTCGCCGACCTGGCCGGCCGGACCGTCGCGACCGGCGCGCTGGCGATACCGCCGGATCGCGATCCCGTACAAGCCCTCGCCGATGTGCTCGAACTGCTCGACGACGCGGCGACCCGGGCCGGCGCCGACACCCTGCACACCTTCGGGATCGGCGCTCCCGGCCTGATCGACCCGGTCTCCGGCAACCAGCGCTCGGCCGACTTCCTGCCGGGCTGGCACGCCCTCCTGGTGACCGCGCTGCGCGAGCGCGGGCGAGTGGTCCTGGAGAACGAGGTCAACCTCGCCGCCATCGCCGAACAGCGCCTGGGCGCGGCCCAAGGTCTGGACACGTTCGTGCTGGTCTGGCTCGGTCAGGGCATCGGCGCCGGCGTGATGCTGGACGGGCGGCTGCGTCGGGGAGCCTCGGGCGGCAGCGGTGAACTGGGCTTCCTCCCGGTCCCGGGCACCGATCACCTGCCCTCGCGCACCGACTGCAAGGGCGGCTTCCACACGCTGGTCTCCGGTGTCGCGATCGAGGAACTGGCCGCCCGACACGGCTTCACCGGCAATGCCGTGGAATGCGTCCGGGCGGCGGCCGAGCAGGAGGGTTCGACGCGGCAGGCGGAGGCGGGTGCGGCGTTCCTGGACGAACTCACCGGCCGGGTGGTGCTCGGGGTCGCCGCGCTGGCGGTCATCCTCGACCCGGGTTGCGTGGTGCTGGGCGGCGAGACCGGACGGGCCGGCGGCACGGTGCTGGCCGATCGGGTGGCGGCCGCACTCGCCGAGGCGACTCCGCTGACCACCCGGGTACTGGCGGGCACGGTGCCCGGCAACGCGATTCTGGACGGTGCCGTGCTGACCGCCCTCGACGAGGCGCGCGACGACCTGTTCGGCCGACCTCGGCGCTGAGTCCGCCGGATGTCACGCCTTCCGGTGGGCGCCCGAAGTGCCGGACGTGCCCGCGGCGTCCGGGGCTCGCGTACTCACACCCGGTGGGAGCCGGAGAGCAGACCGGCGGGCGCGACCGCGCACCACGCGTCGAAGAGTTCGGTGACGTTCGGGTAGCGCTCGGCCGGGTCGCGTCGGGTCGCCCGCTCGACCACGGCGAGTTGCGCCAGCGTGCCGCGCCACGCGCGTTCCTCGTCGCCCGCGTCCAGCAGCAGGCGCAGCGTGCGGCCGAGCAGGAACACGGTGCCGGTGCGGGTGACCAGCGCGCCGCGCCTACTGTGCTCGGGCGGCATGTACCGGGTGGACCCGGACAGCCGCGCGCAGTCGAGCACGAACGGCGCGCTGCGGTATTCGTCCAGGTCGATCAGGTGCACGCGACGCGCGTCGAAGTCGTACAACACGCACCCGTCGTACCAGTCCACGCCCACATAGCCGGCCGCGTCGATCAGCCGGTGTGCGTCGAGGATCGCGTCCAGGGCGGCGTGTACGTCGTCCAACGGCAGCGCCCGGAAGCGGGCGAGCGGCGAGGCCGCACCGGTGCGCAACTGCTTGCCCGCGCGCTTGACCGTCGAGTGGTACAGCACCTCGCCCGTGCGCCACGGCCCCACCGTCACCGGAACACCATTGGCGTTGAACGTGTGCAGCACCGGCACGATCGCCGGGTGTCGTACGTGCGCGTGCAGGTCGATCGCGCGGCGCAGGCTGAGCGCGGACGCGGGGTTGGGGCCGGTCTTGACGAACCAGTTCCCCTCGGCGTGCACGCCGTAGGAGACCGCGCCGGAGTCCTGGTCGCCGAACGTGGTGTGCACGGTCCCGATCGAGCGCAGGAAGTCGGCAGGGTCCTGCGCGGTGTCGATGGCGTCGAGCAATGGGTGCGGCACGGCGGTGGGCCTTTCCTGGCGGGTGTTCCGGACCCGCCGCCCGGGTGTCGGCAGCGTGGAGACGGATCGAGCCTGTGGGCATCGGGTCCTTGTAGGCGACGGTAGCGCCCTCGGGAAGGGCGATGGGGCGTTTTCGGTGGAAGCCCCGCAGATGAGGGGCCTGCCAGGGGTGCCAGGAAGGCGGAAAGGAACACGAATTCGGGGGACTGTGTCAGCAAGCGCGGCAATTGCGCGGCCGCTCCCCGGAGCGACCTCGCACCGTCTCGCGGCCTCGGTTTCCATGCCGGATCGGCCCGAGGAGGCGGAGCGCGGTGGGCCCGCCACATCCGCCTCGTCCGCCGTGCCGCGGATGGATACCTCCCCAAAGGTTTTCCACAGCGCTCTCGGATCGGTTCGGGTGGTTCCCGGGCCGACAGACGATTATCGGACACAACCACCAACTCCGCTGCCCCACCCGCCGCTGCGAACGAGCGGGGACCGAAGTCAGGCTCCCTGAAACGAGGTTCGGCACACTGCAACGAGGTTCGCCACGTCGAGCCGCGCTTGCCGACGCCCGATACCGCTTGACGGGCGAGGGGCCGCCGATGCGCCTCCGACAGCGGGCGGTCGTCGTTGCGTCGGTTGGGGACCCGGGGAGTTGCCCGCGGGTGTGTGGGGGGCGGGGTATGGTTGGGGGATGCGGTTTACAGCGGGTCAGAGTTGGTGGCGCTCCACTTAGGGGCGACCACCATTCGTGCATGACCAGGGTCGTTCGGACGGACGGCCCTTTTTTGTGCCCTGGATCAGGGATGGGTGCCGTCGGGACGGCGATCCGCCCACAGACCAGGAGACAGATCATGACCGGCATGCCGAACACCACGATGCACACCTCCGTTTCGGTCCTCCCGACCGAGTCGGCAGTGCCCACCGCCCCTACTGTCCCGATCGATCCGATCGACCCGATGGGCACGAACGCCGCGCAGGCTCGAAGTGCCGTTGTAGAAGAGCGGATTCGTCGCGAACCGGGGCGCTTTCGAGTGCTCACCGGGGACCGCCCGACCGGACGGCTGCATCTGGGCCACTACTTCGGCACCCTGCACAATCGGGTGCGCCTGCAGAATCTGGGTGTCGAGCAATACCTGGTCATCGCCGATTACCAGGTGCTCACCGACCGCGACGTGGCCGACCGGCTGATGGAGCACGTCGACGGGCTGCTGCTCGACTACCTGGCGGTCGGGATCGACCCGGACCGAACCACGATCTTCACGCACAGCGCCATCCCGGCTCTCAACCAACTGCTGCTGCCCTTCCTGAGCCTGGTCTCGGTCGCGGAGCTGGGCCGCAATCCGACGGTCAAGGACGAGATCGCGCACTCGCGGCAGGCGGCGGTGAGCGGGCTGATGTTCACCTATCCCGCGCACCAGGCGGCCGACATCCTGTTCTGCAAGGGCAATCTGGTCCCGGTCGGCCAGGACCAGCTGCCGCACCTGGAGCTGACCCGCACCATCGCCCGCCGCTTCAACGACCGATACCCGGCCGGTGGGCATCCCGTCTTCCCCGAACCCGAGGCGCTGTTGTCGGCCGCGCCGCTGCTGCTCGGCACCGACGGCACCAAGATGAGCAAGAGCCGGGGCAACGCGATCGCACTGGCGGCGACGGCGGACGAGACGGCGAAACTGATCCGCGGGGCCAGGACCGACGCCGACCGGCACATCACCTACGACCCGGAGGCTCGCCCGGAGGTGTCCGGCCTGGTCCTGCTGGCCGCGCTCTGCCAGGGCCGCGATCCGCGTCGAGTGGCGGAGGAGATCGGTACGGCGGGCGCCGCCGCGCTCAAGCGGACGGTCACCGAGGCGGTGAACGAGTTCCTGGCTCCGATCCGGGTCCGCCGCGCCGAGTACGCGCGCGACCCGGCCCAGGTCCGCCGCATCCTGCGCGCGGGCAACGAACGCGCGGACACGGTGGGCCGGGCGACGTTGCGCGAGGTGCGCGAGGCGATGATGAGCCTCTACTGAGCACAGGCCGTCCCACGGATACGACCGATGCACACCGACGGTGACCCGCCGGCCGCGTGCTCGGCGGGTCACCGGTCGGTGTGGAGGATGAGGAGGTGGTCCCGGTGATCCGGGATTCGTACGCGGTGCGACCCATCGGCAGGGTCGAATCGGTGCTCGTGGACCGGCGTTCGGCGCCCCGGCAGGCGGACGAGGGGGCGCCGGACGCGTGGTTGGTGTTCGCGGAGGAGGTGCGCGCGGGACTCGGCGACCTGCGCGCGGGCGACGAGGCGGTGCTGCTGACCTGGCTGGACCGCGCCGCCCGGGACGTACTGACCGTGCATCCGCGCGGCGACCGGGAGCGGCCGGCCACCGGCGTGTTCAGCACCCGCTCACCGGACCGGCCGAACCCGATCGGGCTGCACCGGATCGTGATCGTGCGGGTGGAGGGCCTCAGGGTGCACGTACGCAACCTGGAGGCGATCGACGGCACTCCGATCCTGGACCTCAAGCCCGTCCTGGGCCCGACATCCGAACGCTGAGGACCCCGTCCCGGCGTACCCGCCGGGACGGGGTCCTGCACCGCGTACCCGGCCGGCATGCGGTCAGCCGACGAGGTTCGCGATCCGGGCCGGGTCCTTCGCGGCCGGCCGCTTCGGCCGATCCCGCATCAGGTACGCCACCAGCACCGCGGATACCAGCAGCATCGCCGAGCCCGTCCACAGCGCCAGGTGCAGGCCGTCCATGAACGCGGTCGTCGTGGCGTCGCGCACGACCGCCGGCGTGTCGCCCAGGTGCCCGATCCCGCCGCCGGCACCCGACGTGCCGGCGTCGACGATGCGGCGCGCGTCGTCCGCCGGGACCCGCGCGTCGGCCAACAGCTCGGTCAGTCGGCTCGACAACCGCGCGGTGAGCACCGCGCCGAGGGCGGCGATGCCGACCACACCGCCCAGTTCGCGGGCGGTGTTGGTGACTGCGGAGGCCATGCCGGCGCGGGCCGGTTCGACGCGGGACATCACCGCGACCGAGATCGGCGTGAAGCACAGGCCCATGCCCGCGCCGAGGAACGGCAGTACCCAGAAGAATTCGAGATAGGAGACGTCCTTGCCGTAGAACGAGAGCCCACCGAGCGCCACCGCGCACAGCGCCAGTCCGGACGCGAGCGGTACACGCGGGGCGATCCGGCCGGCCAGGTGCCCGGAGATCGGCGCCGCGATCATGATCGCCAGGGTCGACGGCAGGGACGCGAAGCCCGCCCGGGTCGGCGAGTAGCCGAGCGCGTCCTGCATGTACAGGCCGAGGAAGAACAGCGCGCCGAACATCCCGAAGCCCACCGCGATCCGCCCCACACCGCGGCGCCGATCACCCGGTCACGCAGGAAGCCGACGTCGAGCATCGGTTGGGGGACCCGCAGTTCCACCAACACGAAGGCGATCAGCGCACCGGCGGCCGGCGTGGCCGCGGCGAGCACCCGGACCGAGCCCCAGCCCTGGGTCGGGCCCTCGATCAGCGCGAACACCAGCGCGCCGATGGCCGGCACGCCCAGGACGAGCCCCGGCACATCGAACCGGCCGCGACGCTCGGCGAATTCGGGCAGGACCACGGCGCCGACCAGGATTCCGGCGACGCCGATCGGCACGTTGATCCAGAACACACTGGCCCAGCCCGCTCCCTAACGCTGTTAGTTGCCGTTTAACGGTGTTGGATTGCACTTCGTCGGGCGCCGACGCAAGAGGATCGATGCGATCCGGGAGCGGCGGCGGCCCGAATGAGGAAGGAGAATGACCTGAATCCGCGCGACGATCGACCCGACGGTTCGGCGGTGACGCCCGCGGGGGTCGACGACAGGGAGTGGGCATGACGGGCAAGGGCCGGGCGCCGGCGGGCGGGCACCGTCGTTGTACTGGCACGTGCGGGACAAGGAGGAATTGCTCGACCTGCTCGCCGATGGGCTGCTCGGGCTCGGCGTCTCCGCGTTGCCGCCGCTGCGCGGCGACTGGCGGATCGAACTGCGCGAACTGGCCTGGGCGTTCCGCGCGTTCCTGAACCGGAGGCGGGATTCGGTACGGGTACTGATCGGTCGTTTCCCGACCGGTCCCGGGATGGCCGCGGCCGCCGCCGGAGTGCCGATCGGCGAGGCGGTGGGCGCGATCGGCGACACCATCGAGGCATTGCCCGCGGACACCTACCCGAACCTGGTGGCGACCGCGCGTGAACTCACCGGGCCGGGCATCGACGCACGCTTCGAGTTCGTCCTCGAACGTTTTCTGGACGGCCCGGCCATGCTGCCCCGGACGACGAGGGCCGACCCGGACCCAACCGACCCGACCGGTTCGCCGGAACCAACCAACCGACTCGACCGACTCGACCGGCAAGACCTGACGACGAGCCACGAGGACCGGACGGTAGGCTCGCGTGCCCACTCCGTCATGATTCGACGGTGAATCACGCCTCTAATTCGGCGAGTTCACCAGGAATTAACCCGCCCTGTGCCCAACTGGGCGGTATTGGGTGGACGGTAGTGCCATCCATCCAGGACAATCCGCCGTCGGGCTGTCGGCAAGCGATGAGTTTCGGGGCGCCGCGCAGTCTGAACTCCTGTATGCAACACAACTATTTCGACACCGTCCGGTTGGCTCCGGACGGTGTCGTGGACAGTCTCGATCACCGGCCGTCAAACCCGGCGTCGAGCTGACTCCATGTTGTCGATCGACCGCTGCTTCCTTGGAATCAGCCCATCAGCTGGGGGAAACATGAACCGGATCAAGGCGCTTGCGGCGTTGCCGTGCGGGCGTCGATCCAAGTGGGTCGTGCTGGCCTTGTGGGTGGTGTTGCTCGTCGTGGCAATGCCGCTCTCGAGCAAGCTGACCGACGCTCAGAACAACGAGGTCTCGTCCTGGCTGCCCGCCGAGGCCGAATCCACGAAGGTCATTCACGAACAGAAGGACTTCCGTCCGGACACGACGGTTCCCGCCGTCGTGGTCTACGAGCGGGAGTCCGGTCTGACGCCGGACGACACGAAGGCGATAGCCGAGGACCAGGCCAAGTTCGGCACCGCCAAGGGTGTCACGAGCCAGGTCGAGCAGCCGACGTTCGATCCGCTGAACAAGGCCGCGCAGACCCTGGTCCCGATCACCGTCAAGGACGGCGGCTGGAACGACCTCGGTGACGCGGTCGATCAACTCAAGGAAGCCCTGAAGGACAATCCGGAGGGCCTGAAGTCGTACGTCACCGGCCCGGCCGGACTCGGCTCGGACCAGGCCTCCGCGTTCGAGGGCATCGACGGGACGCTGCTGTACGCGACGCTGGGCGTGGTCGTCCTGATCCTGCTGTTCACCTACCGCAGCCCGGTGTTGTGGCTGCTCCCGGTGATCTCGGCGGTCGCGGCGCTGTTCATGGCGCAGGCCGTGGTGTACCTGTTCACCAAGGCCGGTCTGGTCGTCAACGGGCAGAGCGCGGCCATCCTGACCGTGTTGATCTTCGGCGCCGGCACCGACTACGCGTTGTTGCTGATCGCGCGCTATCGCGAGGAGCTGCACCGGTACGAGGACCGGCACGACGCGATGGCGGCCGCGCTGCTTCGCGCCGGTCCGGCGATCGTGGCCAGCGCCGCGACGGTCGGCGTCGGCATGTTGTGCCTGATGGCCGCCGAGATGCAGTCCACCAAGGGCCTGGGGCCGGTCTGCGCGCTCGGTGTGCTGGTCGCCTTGGTCGCGATGACCACGCTGCTGCCCGCGCTGCTGGTGATCGTTGGCCGCTGGGTGTTCTGGCCGATCCGCCCGGCGTACGAGCCGGACGCCGTCACGCACGACGAGAACGGCATCTGGGCCAAGGTCGGCCGGCAGATCGCCCGCGGTCCGCGTGTGGTGTGGATCGTGACCGCGGTCATCCTCGGCGTGATGACCATCGGTCTGACCAACCTCAACGGCGACGGCATCGCCAACAAGGACTCGTTCACCAACAAGCCGCAGTCGATCAGCGGCCAGGAGGTCTCCGAGCGCTACTTCCCGGCGGGCTCCGGCGACCCGATCGTGGTGATCGGCCGGGAGTCGGCCGGGGCGACGCTGATGCAGACGCTTCAGGCGACCCCCGGGATCGCCCCCAACGGCGTGCGCCAGACCGGCGCGGCGAACGGGCGGGTGCAGATCGAGGGCGTGATGAGCGACTCGCCCGACTCGGCGGCGGCCAAGGCGACCGTCAACCGGGTCCGCACCGCGATGCACGCGGTACCGGACGGCGCGGCCAAGGTCGGCGGCGGCACGGCGACCCAGATGGACATCGCCAAGGCGTCCGAGCACGACGACAAGGTGATCATCCCGCTCATCCTCCTCGTGGTGCTGATCGTGCTCGGCCTGCTGCTGCGGGCGGTGATCGCACCGCTGGTGCTGATCGCCACCGTGGTGTTGTCCTTCGCCGCGGCCCTGGGTATCAGCGTGTTCCTCTTCGAGCACCTGTTCGGCTTCAAGGGCACGGACGTGAGCTTCCCGCTGTTCGTGTTCGTGTTCCTGGTGGCGCTGGGCATCGACTACAACGTGTTCCTGATGAGTCGGGTGCACGAGGAGTCGAAGAGGCACGGGACCCGGCGCGGCGTGCTGATCGGGCTGTCCGCGACCGGTGGTGTGATCACCTCGGCCGGCCTGGTGCTGGCCGCCACGTTCGCGGTGCTCGGCACGCTGCCGATCGTCTCGTTCGCCGAGATGGGCTTCACCGTCGCGCTGGGCGTATTGCTGGACACCTTCATCGTGCGCTCGGTCCTGGTCACCGCGCTGGGTCTGGACATCGGCCGCAAGATCTGGTGGCCGAGCAAGCTCGCGCAGCGCCCGGACGAGGAGGACGAGCCGAAGGCCGGCGGCGACGGCGACCGGGAAGGCGTCCTGGTGAGCTGATCCATCGCGGGGCCGGTTCCACCGGCACCGGATGATCGAGGGTGGTGGGCGGATCGCATTCGCCCACCACCCTCTTCGTGTTCGTACGGGGAATCCGTCGCGCCCGGGCAGGCAACGCGCGGGTCCGCCCACGGTGAGGCCGAACGCCGCGAACCTGCGCCGCCCGCGGCGTGCCGGGGACTAGGCGGTGCCGTTCCGGGCGCGGAGCGCGGCGAGGAACCAGGTGAAGACCGGCGTCATGCTCGGCCAGGACGGCCATCCGTTCATCACGCCCAGCAACTGCCAATAGCGTTCGGCGCGCGGGTCGGTGCCGATCTCGAAGCGCTCGACCAGCCAGGCGACGAAGGCCGCGTCGGGAGTGCGACCGAACGTGCCGGCGTACCGCGCGAGCAGGTCGGCGACCACCGGTTCGGCCTCGGGCGAGGTCGGCTCGACGCCGGCCGTACGGGCCGCCTCGACCAGTTCGCGGGTGATGGCGGTCAGCCGCTCGTGCGCGTCCGGCGCGACGTCGTCGCCGCGGCCGCGCGCCTGCGCCTGGTACTCGGCCATCCGCCGAATCGACGCGCGGAAGTCGGGATCGGCGACCAACTCGCCGAGCTCGACCCACGCCTCGAGCTGCTCGGAGGTCGGGTCGTCGGGCAGGTTCGGCAATCCGCAGCGCATCTTGGCCAGGAAATCCGGGTCGACGTCCAGGTCGGCGAAGGTCGCGTCGAGGAAGTCGGTGACGATCTTCCGGCGCTCCTCGTCGGACAGTTTCGCGAGCTTGTGCATCAGTTCCAACTCCTCGGGACTCGATCCCCGCCGAGCCACCGCGCGCAGCACGGCCCGACGCAGCCGTAGGGTGCGGATCTGCGTGTCCACCGCGTTCGCGTGCGCCCGCGCGACCTCGCCGACGGTGACCTCGCGCGCCAACACGCGACGAATGGTCTCCAGATCGATGTCGAGGTCGCGCAGCGTGCGTACGAGTTCGAGGCGGACCAGCGCGTCGAGGTCGTACAGCCGGTAGCCGGCGGGACTTCGTTGAGTGGGCGGCACGACACCCGCGTCCGCGTAGAACCGGATCGTGCGAACCGACAGGCCGGTCCGCCGCGCCAGGTCGCCGATCGAATACAGGGTCGCGCCGTCCATGTCCCTCACCGTGCCGTCTCCACCGGGTGGAGACTCAAGTCCGGAGCCCGAGCCTACGAGTTCGCGGCCCGGGGAGCGGCCCTGATCAGCCCTTGAGCCCGATCCGGTCCATCAGCACCATGCCGTCGTTGGTGAGCACCATGCCCACCACCGTCGACCGGTGGAACCCGGTGACCACGGACGACTGGTACGTCCACAGTGGCGCGTCCTGCTTGAGCTGCGCGGCGACCGCCGTGTACGCGGCCTTGCGCTGGGCCGGGTCGTTGGTGGTCCGGGCCTTGTCCAGGTTCTGGTCCACGGTGGGGTTGGCGTACAGCAGGTAGTTGTTCGGGCTGGTGCTGTACAGGTTCACGTACAGCCCGGGTTCGGCGTCCGAGAGGTAGTAGCTGAACATCGCGGCCTGGTAGTTCTTGTTGATCACGATGTCGGTCTGGAACGCGGCGATGGGCATCGGCGCGATCTTGACGCCGATGTTCTTCAGGCCCTGGAGCGAGGTCATGATGTACTCGGCGGTCCGCTGCGCGTTCGCGTTCTGCGGGATCGAGTACGTGAAGTCCAGCGGCTTACCCTCGGCCGCCAACTCGTTCAGCAGCCGCTGCGCCTCCGCACGGTCGGTGCGCTGAACGGTCTCGGTACCCGGCTCCACCAGCGGGCTGTCCGGCGGGAAGATGCTGTGCGTGGGCGTGCCGTTGCCGCTGAAGGAGATCTTGTTCACCTCGTTCGCGTCCAGCGCGAGCTGCACCGCGCGGCGGGCCCGGACGTCGTCGAACGGAGCACGCTTGTTGTTGAAGTAGAGCGACTCGCCGCCGATGATCGTGACGACCTTGGTCTCCAGGCCCTTCTGCTTGGCCTTGACCGGGTCCTCCGCGTTGACCGAGACCTTCAGGTCGGCGCCGCCGGAGTAGACCGTCTCCAGCGCCTGCGTGCTGTCCTGGATGATCTTGAACACCACGGTGTCCGCGTACGGCTTGGCCGCGCCCTGCCAGTAGCCCGGGTTCTTGACGAACGTCATGTGGTCGCCGTTGGTCCACTCCTTGAACGTGTACGGACCGGCGCCGACCGGGTTGCGGGCGAAGCCGGCCGGGTCCTTGCGGTACGCGGTGGGCGAGACGATGAAGGACAGATTGGACGCGACGATGTGGTCGAAGTTGGCGTTCGGGCCGCTCAGCGTGATCTTGAGCGTGGTGGGGTCGACCACCTCGGTGGCCTTGACCGCCTGGATCGTGCCCGCCTGGTACGACTTGCGCGCGGGCGCGGCGTGCTCGTCCCAGGTGAACTTCACCGCCGCCGCGTCGTAGGGCGTGCCGTCGGAGAACTTGACGTTCGGCTTGAGCTTGAGCGTCCACGAGGCGTTGCCCGGGTCCGGAGTCAGGCTCTCGCCGATTTGCGGCATCACCTTGCCGGTCTTCGCCTCGTGCCAGAAGAGCGAGTCGTAGACCGCGTTGAGCCGGGTGTTGTCGGTATAGGAGTTGCTCAGCGCGCCGAACGGGTCCATCGAGCGCATGTCGCTCGCCATCGCCACGGTCAGCGTCCCACCACTCTTGGGCATGACCGTGGAGGTGTCCGTGTCCTTGGCCGCCTTGTCCTCGCCGCCGCCGCACGCGCCCAGCAGCAGGCACGCGGCGACGGCGGGGATCACGGTACGGAAGGCGCGCCCGCCGGCGGGGCCCCGGGCCGGGGCGTCGGGGCCCGGTACAACGCGTTTCGTGTCCATGTCTGTGCCTCGCTTCGATCTGTGCGTCGACCCCCGAGGGGCAACCGGTGGCGGAGCATAATCGAAGCCGTGAACGATCTTTGTCGCGCTTTTTCGGGTACTGATGGATGTTTCGCCCGGCGCGGCTCCGGCGCGGTCTCGGCGGGGCCCCGACGGTGCTCGCGGGCAAGTTCCTTATCGCCTGGTCCGGTTGATCGACCGCGCCCGGAAGCCCTCGTCCGTGCGAGGGCTTCCGGGCGGTGTGCCGAGGTCGGGTGCCTGATGTCTGTCGGGTGCCCGGTGCCCGGTGCCCGGTGCCCGGTGCCGGATGCGCGGCGCCGCGGGTGTCAGCGCACCGGCCGCAGGGTCTTGCTCCACAGCACGGTGGAGGCGCCGTCGCGCAGATGGACCGTCAGATCGCCCGAGGGGCCGTCGATCTCGACCTCGCCGAAGTGCTGGAAGCCTTCCAGCGGCGAGTAGTTCGCGCGCGGCGGCGCGTGCACGAACTCGGCCTTCGGGCCGAACGTGCCGTCCAGCGCGTTGGGGCCGAACGCGCCCGCGTTCAACGGACCCGAGACGAACTCCCAGAACGGGTCGAAGTCCTTGAACGCCGCCCGCGCGGGGTCGTAGTGGTGCGCCGCGGTGTAGTGCACGTCGGCGGTCAGGAAGACGATGCCGCGCACGCCGCGTCGTTGCGCGGTGCGCAGGATCGTGGCGAACTCCATCTCCCGACCCAGCGGCTTGCCCGGGTCGCCCTGCGCGACGCCCTCCTGCGCGGCGGCGCCGTCCGGCACCACCAGGCCCAGCGGCAGGTCGTTGGCGATCACCTTCCAGGTGGCCCGGCTCTGCGACAAGCCCTCGATCAGCCACCGCCGCTGCCGGTCGCCGAGCAGCCCGCGCTCGGGGTCGGCGTAGCGGTTGTCGCCGTTGGGGTCCTTGTAGGTGCGCATGTCCAGGACGAACACGTCCAGGTGCCGGCCGTAGGAGAGCTTGCGGTAGACCCGGTCGTCACCGATCGGTACCCACTCGCGGAACGCCTGCCTGGCGCGCGCGGCGAGCACGTCGACGCGCTTCTCGGTGTAGCGCGCGTCGTCCAGGATCTGGCCCGGGTACCAGTTGTTGCGCACCTCGTGGTCGTCCCACTGGACGATCTGGGCGACCTCGGCGGCGAACGCCCGGTAGTTGCGGTCGAGCAGGTTGTAGGCGAACTGGCCCCGGTACTCGGTCAGCGACTCGGCGACCTTGGACTTCTCCGGGGTGACCACGTTGTGCCAGATCCGGCCGTCGGGCAGCGGGACGCTCTCCACCAGCGGGCCGTCCGAATAGACCGTGTCGCCGCTGTTGAGGAAGAAGTCCGGACGCAGGCGGCGCATCTGCTCGAAGATGGTCATGCCGCCGATGTCCGGGTTGCTTCCCCAGCCCTGGCCGACGGTGTCGCCGGACCACACGAACCGCACGTCGGAGCGGCTGCGCTCGCTCGGCGCGGTGAGCAGCGAACCGGTCACCGCCTCGCCCGCCGCGCCGCGCTCGCCCTCGACCCGGACGCGGTAGTGGATCCGCCGCCCCGCCGGCAGGTCGCGCAGACGAACCCGGCCGGTGAGGTCACCGGCCGCAGTCAGCCACGGACCCCGCACACGGTGCGCGTCGCGCAGGTCGGGCCGGGTGCCGTACTCGACGATCAGCCGACCCGGCCGATCGGCGCGGCCCCACACGATCGCCGAGGACGCGGTGGCGTCGCCGCTCTGCACACCGTGGCTCAGGCTCGGCCGGCCGGAGGCCACGTACGCGGGCGTGTCCGACGTCGAGGCCGAGGCCGCGCCCATAACCGGGGCGATCGCCAGGCCCGCGCCGACGACGGAACCGGTGCGCAGGAGGGTCCTTCTGTCCACTGAGGTCATGGACATGTGTGTAGTGGCGCCGGGCGACGTACCGGCGAACGCCGGCTTGCCGGCTCGTCAAGTCTGGTCGGCGGGCCGGGGGCGACCGAGCGGTCCGGCGCGCGGGCGGCGGCCCGGGCGAAGGGTCTCTTGTTTCCGTCGGCCGCTGCGCCGATGATCCGTTCCACGCGGGCGCCGGCCGCGGCGGGTGGCCGGCCGTGACGAAGGGTGGGCCACGGCATGGGCGCACGGTTCGACGGACAGCGGGTGCTCGTGACCGGCGCGTCCTCCGGGATCGGCGCGGCGACCGCACGCGCGTTCGCCCGCGAGGGCGCGGTGGTCGGGCTGTGCGCGCGCCGGACCGAACGGCTGACGCGGGCGCTGGCCGACCTTCGCGAGGACAGCCCCGACTCGCGGATGTGGCCGTTGGACCTGGCCGCGTTGGAGGCCCTCCCGGACTTCGCGGCGACGGTGGAGCGGGAACTCGGCGGGGTGGACATCCTGGTGAACAACGCCGGCATCCCCAAGCGGCGGCGCAGCGCGAAGTTGTCCGGCGAGGATCTGCGCGAGGTGATGACGGTCAACTACGAGGCGCCGGTCCGGCTGACCGCCGCGCTGCTGCCCGCGATGTTGGCCCGCGGCACCGGACACGTGGTCAACGTGTCGTCGATGGGCGTGCACATGTTCAGCTACGGCGTCGGCGCCTACGCCGCCTCCAAGGCGGCCCTCGAACTGTGGACCGAGGCGCTCTATCTGGAACTGGCCGGCACCGGCGTGGCCGCGCACCTGTTCGTGCCCGGTACCACGCTCACCGAGTTCAGCACCGAACGCGAGGGCAACGACCCGCCGTTCCCGGCCGACCCGAGGAGCGCCGCGACGCCGGAGCAGGTGGCCGCCGCACTCCTGGACTGCGTGGGCGACGACGCGTTCGTCACCTACGCCACCGCCGGGGACGCCGAGACGGCGCGGACCAAGAACGCCGACCCGAACGCCTTCCTGCGCGCGATGCGCGACCGTCTGACACCGCGCTGACCGGGGGATCGAAGACACGTCCCAGGCACGCGCTACCCGGGTTCGTCGGTGGTGCCGTGCTCGCGCCAGGGGTAACCGTGTGCTCGGAACGCCCGGGCCACCGCACGCCGTCCGACCCGCGGCAGGCCCCCGCCGAGCGGGTGGGCGTCGTGGTCGAACAGGACCACCCGCTTGCCGTCGGGCCGGACCGCGCCTATCCCGGTCCGCTCGATCGTGGTGGTCCGGTCGTTGTGCTCGAGCAGGACCCGGGTGTCGGTGAGGGTGAAGCGGGTCGACTCGGCGACGGCGACGAACGCGACGCCCAGGCCCAGGATCAAGCCGAGGGCCGCGCCAATGGCGACCTGCGACGGCTGCTCCGCCGTGCCGACGAGGCGCACGACCGAGCGCATCGGCAGGACCGGCAGTTCAAGCGCCAACCGCGCCAGCGGCGGCAGTACGAACCCGAGCAACAGTCCGAGCGCCGGTAGCCCGCCGAAGATCGCCACCCGATCCGCGCGCGAGTAGCCCAGGACCGTGCGCCTCTCGGCGGCCTGCGCCGCCCACCCGCCCGTGTGGGCGGATCGCTCCTCGGCCATGGCGTGCCCTTCCCTTTTCCCGGTGGGCGGCCGGATCGGTCCGCCTCCACCTCGATGCTAGGGAGACCCGGTCGGCGCCCGCAGCGGCCGAAGGTCGATCACACGCAGACTTATGTCGAGAGCGCCGAGCCGAACCGCCGCGCACGTCGCCCGGCGGCCCCGCGCCGAGCGGGGTGCGGCGTGCGTGGGGGCCGATCGGCTCGGCCCCGGTGGCCCGACTACTCCACCACGCTCAGCACGATCTTTCCCGCAGTGCGCCCGCCCTCGCCCAGTTCGTGCGCCTTGCCCACCTGCTCCAGCGGCAGCACCGCGTCGATCACCGGCCGCAGCAGACCCGCCTCGACCAGCGCCGCGATCTCCTTGAGCCCACCCTGATCCGGCTCCACGATGGTGAACCCCGCGCGCAGCCCCGCCGCCTCCGCGACCGGCACCAGGCCCACCTCCGCCGGCGACGCCAGCGAGACCACCAAGCCGCCCGGCCGCAGCGTGCGCAGCGAGCGCGGCCCGTACTCGCCGCCGATCGTGTCCAGCACCACGTCCACGTCGCGTACCGTCTCGGCGAAGTCGACGGCCGTGTAGTCGATCACCTCGTCCGCGCCGAGCCCGCGCACCAACTCGTGCTTGGCCGCGCGGGCGGTGCCGATCACGTACGCGCCGCGCGCCTTGGCGATCTGGACCGCGAGGTGGCCCACGCCACCCGCCGCGGCGTGGATCAGCACCCGTTGACCGGGGCGTACACTGGCCGCGTCCACCAGCGACTGCCACGCGGTGAGCGCGGCCAGCGGCAGCGCCGCGGCCTGCACGTGCGACAGGCCGGCCGGCTTGCGGGCCAGGTGGCGCGCCGGGGACGTGACGAACTCGGCGTAGGCACCGGCCGGCAGCGGCAGTCGGGGCATCCCGAACACCTCGTCGCCGGGCCGGAAGACGCTGACGCCCAGGCCGACCTCCTCGACCACGCCCGATACGTCCCAGCCCAGCGGGACGGGAGTGTCGCCGATCAGCCCGCCGCTCGCCCGGTGCCAGTAGTCGGTCGGATTCACCCCGGCCGCGTGCACCCGGACCAGGACCTCGGCCGGCCCGGGCGACGGGCGCTCCACCTCGACCACCCTCAGCACCTCGGGTCCGCCCAACGTCTCCTGTCGAATGGCGCGCATCGTCATCACATTCCCCTGCCGTGTTCGGGTCGATCGTGCCCGGCGCGGTGACCGGGACCGTTCGCCGGTTCTCCGCGCCCGGCGTGGGACCAACCCTGTCGGGGCTGCCGGAGCCCATCGAGTGGCCCGATGGCCAATATGTGCAAGGATCAGGCCATGCATCGCGTCGTGGTCCTGGCCCTGGAAAACGTCTATCCCTTCGAACTGGGCATCCCGGTCCGGATCTTCGGCACCGCCACCGGCACCGACGGGGAACCGCTGTACGAGGTGATCACGTGCAGCCTCGACGGCCGACCGGTGCGCACCAGCGCCGACTTCACCATCGCCGTCGAGCACGGGATCGAGGCACTGGCGACCGCGGACACACTGGTACTGCCGCCCTTCGTGTGCGGCGTGGACGAGAACGCCGAACCGGACTGGCTCCCCGAACCGCTGGGCCGGGCCCTGGCCGGGCTGCGCCCGGGAGTGCGGATCGTGTCCATCTGCACCGCGTCCTACGTGCTCGCCGCCGCCGGCCTGCTGGACGGTCGCCCGGCGACCACGCACTGGAACGAGGCCGACCGGTTCCGCAAGCGTTTCCCCCGGGTCGACCTCGACCCGGACGTGCTGTTCGTCGACGACGGCGACATCCTCACCGCCGCCGGCGTGGTCGCCGGCATCGACCTGTGCATGCACCTGCTGCGCCGCGACCACGGCAGCGAGGTGGCCAACCGGGTCGCACGGCGCTGCGTGGTGCCGCCGTGGCGCGAGGGCGGCCAGGCGCAGTTCATCGAACGCCCGGTGCCGGAGCCGTCCTCGGCGGCCACCTCGGCGACCCGGGAATGGGCGCTCGAACACCTGCACCGCCCGCTGTCGTTGGCCGAGTTGGCGGACCACGCGCGGATGAGCGTACGCACCTTCACCCGGCGTTTCCGGGACGAGGTGGGTATGACGCCGGGCCAGTGGTTGACCCGGCAACGCGTCGAGCACGCGCGGCGGCTCCTGGAGACCACCGACCTGACCGTGGACCGGATCGCCGACCGGGCCGGCTTCGGCACCGGCGCCTCGCTGCGTCAACACCTGGTCGCCACCATCGGGGTGCCGCCGATGACCTACCGCCAGACCTTCCGCACCCACGACCGGGCGCCCGCCGATCAGGTGCCCGCACGCGGGTGAGAGACCGTCCGCCCGCGTCGCCCCGACCACGAGCGGGGTGGTCGGGGCGTCCTTCCGACGGGTGACCGGGATCAAGTCGGCCGACCGGGCGGCCGATACCTCCGACAACGTGCATACGTTCCGGAGGAGATCCACTCGTGCCGTCGCCGTCCCGTGTCGCCGTCTCCCTCGCCGCCGCCGCGACCCTCGCGCTCGCGGGGATCGCCGCGCCCTCGGCCGCGGCACCCGCCGCCGTCACGGCGCCCGAGGGCGGTTACGCGGCACTGGGCGACTCGTACAGCTCGGGCGTCGGCGCGGGCGGATACCTCGCGGGCGGCGGCGATTGCAAGCGCAGCGCGAACGCCTACCCCGCGCTGTGGCAACAGGCGCACGCGGTGGCCGCGTTCGACTTCGTCGCGTGCTCCGGGGCGACCACGGCGGAGGTGCGCGCACGGCAACTGTCCGTGTTGGACGGCGACACCACGCTCGTGACGATCAGCGCGGGCGGCAACGACGTCGGCTTCGCCGAGACGATCAGGACCTGCGTCCTGGGCGGGGACCGGGACTGCTCGGACGCGGTGGCCCGGTCGATGGCGTACACGCGCGACCGGCTTCCCGCGGACCTGGACGACACCTACGCGCGGATCCGCCGGCAGGCGCCGAACGCACGGCTCGTGGTGCTGGGCTATCCGCGCCTGTTCGAACTCGGCACCTGCCTCCTGGGGTTGAGCGAGAGCAAGCGACGCGTGCTGGACCAGGCGGCCGACACCTTGGTGGAGACCACGGCGGGTCGCGCGGCGGCCGGCGGCGCCGATTTCGCGGACGTCCGGGATCGGTTCGCGGGGCACGGGGTGTGCGGCGCGCAGGAGTGGCTGCACGGGCTGACGTTGCCGGTCGACGAGTCGTACCACCCGACCGTCACGGGGCAATCCCGGGGATACCTCCCGAGCCTGGTGGCGATCACCGGCTGAGTGTCCCGCCGGGTCGGTCCGAACCCGCGGCCAACACCTCGCCGAGGGCGGTCTGTTGGTAGTGCACCGAGCGGCCCACCCGGATGCCGGTGATCAGATCGGCGCGGCGCAACACGGCCAGGTGGTCGCCGACCGTTCCCAGGCCGAGGCCGAGCCGGGCCGCGAGCTGGGTGGTGGTGGCCCGGGTGGCCAGCGCGCGCAGGATCATCGCCCGCGTGGTGCCCAGCAGATCGGCCAGCGCGGCGTCGTCGGCGCGGGCCGGAGCACCCAGGAGTTCGGCCACGCCGCGCGCCGGATACACGATGGCGTACGGCCACGGCGGCTCCACGTAGGCGATGAACGCACCGAACGCCGACGGGACGAACAGCAGTCCGGCGCCGTCGAGCTTCACCGTGTCGGCCGCGTGGCCGGTCACCTCGATCACGCCCTCGTCGCGCCACCGCAGCCGCGGCGAGAGATCGCTCAGCGCCGCACCCCAGCCGTACGCCGCCAACCGCCCGGCGGTACGCACCAGATCGCGCTCCAACACCGCGCGCAGCGCCGGCCACCGCGGCTCCAGCAGCGTCGTCCACGCGGCCTCGATCGCGTCCGCCAATCGGGCGACCACGTCGGGGGAGTCGAGCAGCGCCCGGACCGAGGCCGAGGGCGGGCGCAACCCTTCCAGGTTGCGCGCGATCTCGCCGTGGGCGCGGGCCGCCGACGTGGCCCGCACCGCGGCGAGCTCGTCCCCGATCCCGGCCGGGGTCCCCGAGGGCGGCGGGTGCAGGAAGTCCGCGTTGTAGGCGCCGCGCCGATACAGCGTCGTCATCGCCGCGACCGCCGGCAGCTCCCGCCGCAGTCGCTCGTACGCCGGCCGCAGCCGCTCGATCCACGGCCGCAGCGGCCCGGCCTGATGGTTTCCCGACAACGTCCGCAGCACCATCACCGTCTCGCCCAGCGGGGAGATGCCGAACCTGCTGCGGGCCACGTCGGCCGGCCCGACCTCGATCCTGAGCATGCCTGGCCTCCCACTCGGCAGCCTGCCAGGTTTCGGTGCTGCCCGAAAGGTTGGCCGGCGCGCGGCGTGGCGCGGCACGCTCGTCCCCATGATCGGCGACGACGTCAAACCGGCGACCTACCGCGAGGTCTTCGCGGTGGGCGCCTTCCGGGTGCTGTTCGGTTCCTATGTCCTGCTGCTGATCGGCGACACCGTGCGGATGCTCGCGCTCGCGGTGCTCGTCTACGAACGGACCGGGTCGCCGGCGCTGTCCGCGCTCGCGTACGTCGCCGGGTTCGTTCCGCAGGCGCTCGGCGGTGCGCTGCTGCTGTCGCTCACCGACCGGGTGCCGGTGCGCGCGGCGATGGCCGGGTACGACCTGATCCGCTGCGCGCTCGCGCTGGTGCTCGCGCTCGACGTACTGCCGGTGTGGACGGTCCTGTTGCTGCTCGCGAGCGTCGGACTGGTCAGCCCGGTCGCGGGCGCCGCGCGCCAGCGCACACTGCCCGAACTGCTGCACGGCGACGCCTACGTACTGGGGCGCTCGGTGTTCGGGATGACCGCCGGCGCGACGCAGGTGCTCGGCTTCGCGGTCGGCGGCCTGCTGCTCGCGCTGGTCGGGTCGAGCGGCGCGCTGCTGTTCGCGGCGGCGACCGCGCTGGCTTCCGCCGTGGTCGTGCGCCTGGGCCTGGCGCCGGGGCCGCGCACCGAGCGCACCGGGTCGACCCGGGCCGAGGGCACGGTGCGCGCGACGCTGCGGGTCAATCGCGAACTGCTCGGCGATCGCACGGTGCGCGGCCTGCTGCTGGCCCAGTGGATCCCGGCCAACCTGGCCGTCGCCGCCGAGGGCGTGGTCGTCCCGTACTCCCCCGGTCACGCCGGTGTCCTGTACGGCTCGGCCGCCACCGGGATGTTGCTCGGCGACCTGGTGGTGGGGCGCTTCGTACGCCCGGCCCGCCGCGAGCGCCTGGCGCTGTGGCTCGCCCTGCAACTCGGCGTCCCGCTGCTGTTCTTCGCCGTGGGTCCGCCGCTGTGGGTGAGTGCCGGCCTGTTCGTCCTGTCCAGCGCGGGTCTGTCCTACCAACTCGGCCTGCAACGCCGCTTCCTGGAGGCCGTCCCGAAGGCCGGCACCGGCCAGGCGATGGGTCTGGCGATGACCGGCACGATGACCCTCCAGGGCCTCACGATGGCGGGCGCCGGAGCACTGGCCGGGGTGCTGGAACCGGCTCATGTGATCGTGCTGGTCGGGGCGGCGTCGATCGCCGGCACGCTGGCGATTCACCGGGTGCTGTTGCCGGGCCGGGTCGCGCGGGCGGTGATACCGGCTCCGGTGGCCGAACCGGGTCGGGTCGCCTGACCCCCGGACCCCACTCCCGATCGGGACCCGGGTCGATGAGGATCCCGGGTCCGGCCTTCGGCCGGAGCCCGGTGCGTTCGGGGGGCATCCGGGGGCGGCGTGGGAGGTGGTCGTTCGGGGAACCCCGGAGGGGTCCGGGAGGGCGCAACCCCGGAGGTTCCGGGAGGGCGCGAGCGTCCTCGGCGCATCGATCCGACATTCTGTGCGCCGGGATGTCGAGAACCGTCGGCCGGCTCCGACCCGGTTGCGAGTGGCCCGCCGGGGGGATTCGGGAGACCGATCCCGAGCACCCCCGATCGGGCCGCCGCCCGGATCGGACCGAGCGGGGGCGCGGACCGCGTGGATCGTGTGCACCGTGTGGGCCGACCCGAACAGACCAGAGCGACCAGGAGGCACCCGATGAAGTTCATGCTGCTGATCCACAACCGCCCGGGATTCGTGGAGGAACTCTCCGAGGCGGAGCGCACCGAGTTGTTCGGCGAGGTCGACGCCCTGATGGCGGAGCTGACCGCGTCCGGGGAACTGCTCGGCGGCGAGGCGCTCGCCGATCCGGCGCAGACCCGGACGGTCCGGGTCCGTGACGGTGTACCGGCGGTCACCGATGGCCCGTTCGTCGAGGCCAAGGAGCACTTCGCCGGCTATCTGCTGGTCGAGTGCGAGAGCACCGAGCGAGCCGTCGAGATCGCCGCACGCTGGCCGGACGCCCGGTACTGGGCGATGGAGGTACGCCCGGTGATGACGGATTCCGGGACGGAGATGTGAGCCCGGACGCGCACGTCGAGGGCCTGCTGCGGGAACTGACCCCGCAGGTCCTCGGCGTGCTCGTCCGCCGGCACGGCCAGTTCGACGCCTGCGAGGACGCGGTCCAGGAGGCGCTGCTGGCCGCCACCGTGCAGTGGCCCGAGGAGGGGATCCCGGACAGTCCCTGGGGCTGGCTGCTCACCGTGGCCGACCGGCGGCTGATCGACCACTGGCGCAGCGAGCGGGCGCGGCGCAACCGCGAGGAGCGGCTCGCCGCGCGAGCCCCGGCCGACGAGCACGTCTCGCCCGCACCCGACGACGACGCGCCCGGCAACCGCGACGACACGCTGACCCTGCTGTTCTTGTGTTGTCACCCCGCGCTGACGGGGGCCTCGCAGGTCGCCTTGACGCTGCGCGCGGTCGGCGGCCTGACCACCGCGCAGATCGCCGACGCGTTCCTGGTGCCCGAGTCCACCATGGCGCAGCGCATCAGTCGGGCCAAACAGCGGATCAAGGCCGCCGGCGGTCGGTTCGGCGGTGCGGTCGGGCCCGAGTCGATCGAGCGCCTGGGCGCGGTGCTGCACGTGCTCTATCTGATCTTCAACGAGGGCTACACCGCCGGCTCGGGCCCCGATCTGCTGCGCACCGACCTGACCGGCGAGGCGATCCGGCTGACCCGCGCGGTGCGCCGGTTGCGGCCGGACGACGGCGAGGTGTCCGGCTTGCTCGCGCTGATGTTGCTGACCGATGCCCGCCGGGCCGCGCGTACCGCCCGGGACGGCGGACTGATCCCGCTGGCCGAGCAGGACCGGAGCCGCTGGAACGCGGAGGCGATCCGCGAGGGTACCGAGTTGGTCACCGACGCGCTCACGTGGGGACCGCCGGGGCCGTACCAGGTGCAGGCCGCGATCGCCGCGGTGCACGCGGAGGCGGCGCACGCCGACGATACGGACTGGCCGCAGATCCTCGCGCTGTACCGACTGCTCGCGCACCTGTCGCCGGGCCCGATGGTCACCCTCAACCAGAGCGTCGCGGCGGCGATGGTGCACGGCCCCCGAGCCGGCCTGGATCTGCTCGACACACTGGCCGAGGACGAGTGGATGACCGGGCACCACCGTTTCTGGGCGGTCCGCGGCCATCTGCTCGAACTGGCGGGCGACGGCGAAGCGGCCCGGGAGGCGTACCGCACGGCTGCCCGCCGGACCACCAGCCTGCCGGAGCGGCGCTACCTGGAGATACGCGCGGCGCGGATGACCGGCGAGGGGTGATCCCGATGACCGGCGGGGTACCCGGGCACGGGGCACCTTCGCCCGCCCGTGCACCCGTTCGTGCAGGGGTTCGAAAACTTTTCCCGGGAATCCGCCGGGAGGTGTCGAGGACCGCGACCCGGCTCCGACCTCTCCGTGAGAACACCGAAGACCGACACTGCGGGAGCCCGACATGCGCAAGATCCTCTACATGGTCCACCAGTCGCTCGACGGTTACATCGAGGGCCCCAAGGGCGAATTCGACTGGCCGGTGATGGGCCCGGAGCTGTCCGACTTCGGGCAGACGCTGAACGCGGGGGTCGACACGTTCCTGTACGGCCGGGTCGTGTGGGAGATGATGGCCGGCTACTGGCCGAACGTCGAGACGATCTCCACCGACCCGCACGACCTGCGGTTCGCGCCGGTCTGGCGGGCGACCCGGAAGGTCGTCGTCTCGGCCACGCTGGAGCGGGCCGAGTGGGGCGCCGAGGTGATCGGCGCGAACCTCGCCGAGGACATCGCCGCGCTCAAGCGGGAGCCCGGCAAGGACATCCTGCTCACCGGCGGGGCCGGACTGGCCAACGCGCTCACCGGGCTCGGCGAGATCGACGAATACCTGGTCTTCGTGCACCCGGTGATCCTCGGCGGCGGCAAGCCGGTCTTCCGAGCCGACGAGACCCGGCACCCGCTGGCGCTGGTCGAGTCGCGGACGTTCGACGCGCGCACCGTCCTGCTGCGCTACGAACGAGTGGGCGAGTAGCGGTCGTCCCCGTTTCGGCGGCGGCCCCCGGCGGTTCGGCCCGGGAGCCGGCGGGCCGCGGCCCCCAGTCCTCGGCCCCCAGTCCTCAGCCCTCAGCCCGGAAGATTGCCGGCCGCGCGGTCGGCGAGCCAGCCGTCCAAGGCGGTTCGGGCCTCGGCGGCGTCCTGTTCGGTCAACGGGCGGGACTGGTGGGTGATTTCCAGGTGCACGCCGTTGGGGTCGAAGCAGTACACCGAGTACCAGACGCCTTCGTGGTCGATCGGGCCCCGGACCTCGACCCCGTGTCGACGGATCTGCTCGGCCATCGCGTCGACTTCGGCGACGGAGTCCACGGCGAGCGCGACGTGCCGGGTCCACCATTCGAGACCGTCGGGCACGGGCGCGTACGCCTTCGCCACGTCGAAGAACGCGATGCACTCACCGCTCGCGAGCGCGTAGAAGACGTGCAGGAAGGGCGCGGTGACCTCGCCGCTGCTGGTGGTCCGGGACTCTTCGCGGACCGCGCCCACGAGTTCGGCACCGACCGCCTCGGTCCAGAAGCGGTGTGTCGCGACCAGATCGCGGGTCTGGTAGGCGAGGTGGTTCAGCGCTACCGGTACGGCCATGCCGTGCTCCTGTTCGCCCGACGGTGAGCAACTTCGGTGCACCATGCACGATATCGAGAACACGGCCGTCCCGACACCGCGTCGTGGCGAGCCGGCGGATCGGCGGTCGGCCGCGGGCCGGAAGGGTGGGCGCCGCCGGGGAAGTCGTCGCGCGGGTACTCGCCGACCCGCGTTCGAGGTTCTCCTGCTCGGCCGGGTGCTCCAAGGCCCGCTCGCCGCGCTGCTGCCGCTGGAGATCGGCCTGGTCCGCGGGCGCCTCACCGCCGAGGGCACCCGGCAGTCGGTCGGGATGCTCGTCGGCGCGCTCACCTGCGACACCGGCACCTACAGCACCGCCAAGACCTTCGGCGGCAGCATCTCCGGAGCCGTTTTCGCCGCCATTCCGACCGGCACGACCGTCAAGGGCGGCCGGTTCCCCTCCGAGACGGCGTACGAGACGGTCTGGGGGATCTCCGCAGGCGTCTCCCTGCTGATCGCCGCCACCGCGGCAGTGCTCACCACGACCGCCCGACCCCACCCCGATACCGCTGCTCCGAAGGCCGCCCCACGCCGCTGAATCCGCATCGGCGCGTCGCGTCATGCCTCGATCGATTCCCGTCCGGCCGACGATCGGTGCGGCGGCGGCCGGACGGGAGCCGGGTTCGACTCGGCGGTCACGAGACGGAACCTCCGTACGAGACGCGGTGGTTCTCAGGCGGTGCGGGCGGGGCGCCACATGGTGGTCACGATGTGTCCGGTGTCGAGTGTGACGGTGCCGAGGGGGACGAAACCGGCTCGCCCGTACCGTGCGTTGTTGGCCGGGTTGCACGACTCCAGGTAGGCGGGAGCGCCGAGGGCGTCGATGCGGTCCAGGCTCTCGGCGAGCAGGCCCATGCCCAGTCCCCGGCCGCGATGGTCGTCGTGGGTGGCGAGCAGGCTCAGGTAGAAGTGCGGCTCGTCGGGCTGGGCTGCGCCGAGCAGTTCGAAGATGCGGAGGACGCGGTCCGCCGTGGTGCGATCGCCGCTGTCGACGAGGTACTGCTCCAGGCCTTCCTCCTCGTCGGCCGACAACTCCGTCCCGCCCGGCGGGATCCACAGGGCCGCAGCCTCGACCTGCTCGGTCACCAGCGCCCAGGGGTACCGCAGCGCCGACGTGGCGAACAGCCGCCACAACGCCGCCGCCTGCACCGCGCGCCGATCGCGGTCCGGGAACGCGGGGCCCCACATGGGGTCGTCGAAGAAAGCGGTGGTCAGGGTGGCGACGATCGCGTCGATGTCGTCAGTCGTTGCCACTCGTGCGGGTACCGGGGTAAGGGGAGTGCTCACGGCGTCAGCCTAGTGAGCGGGCGGGTTCGGGGCGGGTAGGGGCCGTGGCGGGCCCCGTGGGCGAGTCGGTGGTTACCCGCGCTCGGCCCGGCGGCCGGTCGCCGGGCCGCTCGTGCGAGTTCGGTGGTCGCTCGCGAGGTTTCCCGTACGGGCCCGGTGGCCGGTCGCCGGGCTGCCCGTGTGCGAGTCCGGTGGTCAGGGGCGGGTTCGGGGCAGGGCGCCCGAACGGCCCACGTCCGCGAGCCACTTTGCGGACGGCTTCGGGGTCCGGGCGAAGGTGCGGCGGTCGACCGCGATCAGGCCGAACGTGGGTCGGTAGGAGCCCCATTCCCGGATCCCGCCGGCGTTCCCGCCACCGCCACGGCTCCTGCTCCCGCTCTTCGAGCGGTGGTGTCACACGGAGGTCGTCTCTCAAACGCCGCGACCCCGATGGGATGCGGCACCGGGGTGGGCGTGTGGGCGAACCCTCGCCCGTCACGATCACGCCGCGCATCGCAGCCGCGCTTCGGGTCCTGCGCCGGGTTCACTCGATGCGCAGGGCCGGGGCCCGACCGGAGCGTCGAGACAGGCCGTAGCCTGCGGTTGTGATGAGGACCTCCTCGATTCTCGGAAAGTTCGATCTCTGCGCGGACGAGGCGGAGTTCCCCGATCTCGACAACGGCTACCACTACCCGGTCGACGCGCGGATCAGCCTGTTCGGCGACACCACGCGCTGGGCGATGGTCGCGGATTTGCTGGGCTACGACCCGCGCGGTGGCAATCTCATCGACGTCGTGTACCGCTTCGGCAACTGCCTGACACGCGGCGAACCCGGCGTCGGCGATTTCCTGGCACGGGTGGACAACATGGACGAGATCGATCCCCACGGGGCCGAGGTCTATGCGGGCGGAGTGCCGGTGGTGGTCCGTGGCACCGCGTTGGCGGTCGGCGTCCAGGTCGGGGCCGGTACCCCTTTGCAGGACGTGTTCCGTTCACTGGCGCCGGCCAACAAGGGGCTCCTGCTCGCCGACGAGACGGAGCTGCGGGCCGACATTCCCCCCGACCTGCCGGAGTTGCTCCGACTGGACGAGTGGAATCAACCGGAAGACTTCGGGGGCGTCCTGCCCGGCGGGCACGAGACCTTCCGGATGATCGCCGAGGTGCTGGACTCCGGGGACCCGACCCGATACCGGCCAACACTTCCGGCGAACACCCACTGGTCCTGTTGGCCGTACGCCGGAACCCTGTAGCCGCCGCACGGCCGGGTTCCGCACAACCGCCCCATGTCCTTCGGCGCGCCACGAGGTCCCGCCCCCCGTCACGGTTACCCGCCGCCCGCCGCCCGCCGCCCGCCGCCCGCCGCCCGCCGCCGGTCGGCGGTCGGCGGTGGATCGGGGGAGGCGCCGGCGCGTGGTTATCGCACCCCTGGGTAGGTTTCGATCATGACTGCCTCAGCCGCCCGCCCGACACCGGGTCACGATTCCGGCGGCCCCCGACCACCCGTCGGGACCGGCCCGTTGGCCCCACGTCTGGCCTGGGCCGGAATCGCGCTGCCCGTCTTCATCGTGGCCGCCACACTGTGCGCCGTGGCGGCCGACATCGACTTGGCCGCCGCCCGAGCGTTGTGGATCCTTGCCGCCGCCCTCTGCGCGACCGCGGCCCTGATCGCCTGGGCCGACATCCTGGTCGTCGTACATCGCCGCCGCCCGGACCCCCGATCCACCACGCCCGGCCCGCCGATCGACAACGCCGGACCCGCCTCGACGGCCGACCGAGCATGACCACCACGGTTCGAATCATGCGGACGACCCGGCCTGGTCCCGACGGGCCGAAGCCGCCCGGGCAGGCCGCTTCCCGGTAGTGGCCCGTCCCCTGAACGACGGCCACGAGCGCGAGGAGGAACCCGGCGCCTTCCACCACGCCTGCAGCATCCCGGTGACCGGCGCAGCCCTGATCCGTCCCGACGGCCACCTCGCATGGCGCACGCCGCATCCGCCCACCGACTCCCGACTCCCGACTCCAAGACGTATTGCGACACGTACTGGCCACCCCCAACCACTGACCCACCCACGGGAACCGCCACGCCCCCACACATCGAGCCAACCCCAACCCGCCCGCACCCCCGGCTCCGAATTCCCTCGGCCCGCACTGATGAGCCGCCGACCCGCCCACGCCGCCGCGACTGCGGCGCGGCACCCTCTGCGCCGGCCGGCCCGCCCGGCGGACGCGGGGTGTGCTTCGGGCCGCGCCCGCCGCACGGCGACCTGCCCGCGACGGCAGAAGGGGTGGCCGGGGCAGGGGGTTCGGCCGCCGTGTGGTTAGACCAAGCCCGACTCGTAGGCCGCGATGACCAGTTGCACTCGGTCGCGTGCGTCGAGTTTGGCCAGGAGGCGGGCCACGTGGCTCTTGGCCGTTGCCATGGTGATGAAGAGTTCGGCGGCGATCTCGCCGTTGGATCGGCCGCGTCCGATCAGGGTCAGCACCTCGCGTTCGCGGTCGGTGATTCCGTCGATCTCGCGGCCTCGCCGGGTGCGCGGTACGGGGGCCCGGTCGACGAACTCCGCGATCAGTCGGCGGGTGACGGCGGGTGCGATCAGCGCGTCGCCGGCCGCGACCACCCGGACCGCCGCGATGATGTCCTCCAACACCATGTCCTTGACCAGGAACCCGCCGGCCCCGGCCCGCAGCGCGCCGTAGACGTTCTCGTCCTCGTCGAACGTGGTGAGGACGACCACGCGCGTCGACGCGGATTCGGCCTTGATGATCCGGGTGGCCTCGATGCCGTCCATCACCGGCATCCGAATGTCCATCACCACCACGTCGGGATCGAGTTCGCGCACCAGCCGGACCGCCTCGGTACCGGTGCCCGCCTCGCCCACCACGTCGATGTCCGGGATGTCGGCGATCAGCATGCGCAGCCCCGCGCGTACCACCGGCTGGTCGTCGGCCAGCACGACCCGGATCGTCATACCGGCAACCTCGCGGCCACCCGGAAGCCGCCCTCCGGCCGCGGTCCGGAACTGAACTGCCCCCGCAACAGGCCGACTCGCTCCCGCATTCCGGCGATGCCGTAACCGGCCCCCGGCTGCCCGACCGACCGGCCGCCGACCCTACCCCCGCCCCCGTCGTCGACGATCTCGAGGCACAACTCGTCCGCCCCGTACTCGACGAGCACCCGGCAGTGCGCGGCGTTCGCGTGCCGCACCACGTTGGTCACCGATTCCTGGATGATCCGAAACGCGGACAACTCGATCTCGGCCGCCAGCGGCCGCCGCAGCCCCCGCCACCGCACATCGACCCGGACCCCGGCATCGGCGGTGCCGGCCACCAACCGCTCCAGATCCGCCAGGCTTGCGGCGGGTGCGGCTGCGGCTGGCACAGGACCCACCGGCCGACCCGAGTCCGGCTCGCGCAGCGCGCCGAGCAGATGCCGCAGCCCGGTCAGCGTCTCCCGGCTGGTGGTCTCGATCACGCCCAGCGCCTCGCGCGCCCCGGCCGGCTGCGTCTCGATCACCCGCTTCGCGGCGCCGGCCTGGATCGCGATCGCGCCGATGCTGTGCGCGACCATGTCGTGCAGCTCGCGTGCGATCCGCAGCCGCTCGGCCTGCACCGCCCGGATCGCCGCCTGTGCCCGCAACTCCTCGGCGTGGTCCTGGCGCAGCCGGATCCAACTGCCCAGGACCCAGGCTCCGACGGTGGTCACGCCGAGCATCGAGGACGGGCCGGTGAGCGCGGCGAAGGCCGCGGCCGCGGGTAGGTAGGCGGCGACCACCAGGGTCCAGCAGGCCAACACGCCGACCAGAGCAGCGACCGCGGTCCGGCGCCCGCAGGTGATCGCGACCTGGAGCACCAGTACGTCCGCGGCCAGGAACAACGGCCACGTCCGCACCCCGAACGTGCGCGCCACGAACGCCTCGACCAGCAACAGCCCGAGCACCGGCAAGGGCCGACGACCGGCCCAGCCGATCGGCAGCGCGATCAGCACGGCCAGACCTCCCAGCGCCCACAGATCCGGACGCACGAATCGATCCGGCGGCAGGAAGACCGGGTGCAGCGGCAGCGGCATCGTGCCGTACACCAGCAGCGCGAACGCGGGCATTGCACACCAACCGAGCGTTGCCAACCCGCTCGGCGACGACAACCGGGCCGGCAGGGCCGAGGACTTCAGGGCTCGTGGCACCCGATGACCCTAGCCGGCCACCGACCGCGAGCGAATCAGCCCACAGGCTGCATCCCGCGGAAGGATGCCGCGCGGGCCACGGGCCGATGCGCGCCGACCCCGGCCGGCGGCAGCCTCGACGGTGTGATCGACATCAACGAACTCACCAAGTGTTACGGCCGCGGCGCCCCGGTCGTGGACCGCCTGACCTTCTCCGTGCGGCCGGGACGAGTGACCGGGTTCCTGGGGCCCAACGGCGCGGGCAAGACCACCACGCTGCGCGTCCTGCTCGGCCTGAACACCGCCACGAGCGGTACCGCCACCATCGACGGCCGCCCCTTCCGCGCGTTCGGCACCGGGCTGCGGCACGTCGGCGCGCTGCTGGACGCGAACGACGTACACAACGGCCGTACGGCGAACGCGCACCTGGGGGCGCTCGCCCGCAGCAACCGGCTGCCCCGAGGCCGGGTCCGCGAGGTGTTGGCCACGGTCGGACTCGGCGGGGTCGGCGCGCGGCGGATCGGCGGCTTCTCGCTCGGGATGCGCCAACGGTTGGGGATCGCCGGCGCGCTACTCGGCGACCCGCCCGTGTTGTTGTTCGACGAGCCGGTCAACGGCCTGGACCCGGAGGGCATCCGCTGGGCCCGCGGGCTGTTTCGCGAACTGGCGGCGGAGGGCCGCACCGTACTGGTCTCCAGTCACCTGATGAGCGAGATGGAGCACACCGCCGACCAGCTCGTCGTCATCGGCGCCGGTCGACTGATCGCCGACGAGTCGCTCGCCGACTTCGCCGCCCGCGCCGGCACCGGCCGGGTCGTCGTCCGCACCCCCGAACCGGACACCCTGGCCCGGGTGCTCACCGACGCCGGTGCCTCGGTCGACCGCACCGGCCCGGACGCGCTCGCCGTCACCGGCTCGACCGCCGAGCGGGTCAACGAACTGGCCTTCACCCACCGGGTGATGGTCCACGAGGTGGGTACCCGGGGTGCGACGCTGGAGGAGGCGTTCATGCGACTCACCGCGGACAGCGTGCGCCATCGCGCCGCCGCGTCGGCGGAAGGGACGCGGGGACGATGACCACGTTCGCGACCGCCACGACGCCCGCCCGATGGCTCGACCTGATCGGCGCCGAATGGATCAAACTGCGTTCGCTGCGCTCGACTCCCGTCGTGCTCGGCCTGCTCGTGCCGTTCTACGTCTGGTTCGCCCATGACTCGGCCGCGGTCACCCACGAGGCGTGGCCGACCATGTCCGCGTCCGAGCGGCAGGAGTTCGATCCGGCGCACGGCGCCTTCCGCTTCCCGCTGTTCCTGTTGCTGATGGCCACGGCCGGCACGATCGGCGCGATGACCGTCGCCGGGGAGTACGCGAGCGGTCTGATCCGCACCACGTTCATCGCGGTACCGGCCCGGGGCCGAGTGCTCGCGGCCAAGGCGGTGGTGGTGACCGGTGTACTGGCGCTGCTCGGCCTGCTCGTCGGCGTCGGTGTCTGGACGGCCACCTTCGTCGCGTACGGGGACCGGATCACCACCTTCTCCGCCGGCACGCCCGGCGTCGGCCGAAGCGTCGCGGGCACCACCGTCATGGTCGCGGTGTGCGGGCTGATCGGGATGGCGATCGCGTCGATCATCCGCAACACCGCGGGGTCCGTGTTCGCGGTCCTGGTCTTCTTCCTGCTCGGCCCGGTGGCCGCCAAGGGGCGGATTCCACTGCTCGGCGCCGAGCACAGCGCGGATGTGGTCAACGCGATGCCCGCGTACGCGTGGGGGCGGTTGACCGTCATGAACACGAGCCACGTCGTCGAACGCATCCCCTCGGTCACCGCCGCCTGGAGCGCACTCGCCGGCTGGGCCCTCGTCGCGATCGCGGTGCAACTGCTGCTGCGCCGCCGGGACGTCTGATGCCCGCCGCGCCGCGACAGGAAAGCGGGCGGCAGGCGACCGGGGCACGCGAGTGCGTTCCCGAGTCGGCCGCCGTGCGCGTTCCCGACGCCGACCCCCGCGCGCGTTTCCGCGATCTGTTCGCCGCCGAGTGGAGCAAGCTGTCCTGCCGGCGCCTGTTCCGCCTCCCGTTGCTCCTGGCTCCGGTGTTCACGGCCTGCGCGGTGTGGTCGACCTGCTCGCGCGTGGACGTGATCGGCGCGCGCGGACGGGCCGATCTCGATCGGGTGAGCGCCTCGTTCAACCACGGGATCTGGGCGTTCCTGATGGTCGGCGCGGGAACGATCGGTGCCCTGTCCATCGCGGGCGAGTACGCGAACGGATCGATCCGCACCACCTTCATCGCCGTCCCGGACCGGCGCCGGGTGGTGCTCGCCAAGGCGACAGTCCTGGCCGCCGTCACCTCGGCCGTCGGTGTGGTGACGGCCGCGGTGTCGTTCGGTACGTCCCAGGCCGTCCTGTCCGGCAAACACCTGGGGGTGTCGATCACCGAGCGCGGCGCGGCGCGCGGTTTCGCCGCCGCCGCGCTGCTGCTGCCGGTATCCGCGATCGTCGGCCTGGCGCTCGGCGCACTTCTGCGACACCCCGCGGGCGCGCTGTGCGCGGTCTTCGCGCTGTCGGTCGTGCTGCCGGAACTCGTCCCGACCGACGGCAACCGGGTCGTCGCCGAAGCGGCCGAGATGATGCCGCGGAACGCCTGGACGACCCTGGTCGGCACGGACACCTCCGGCTCCGTGCCGCGATCGTGGTTCGCCCTGCTCCTGTGGCCGGTCGCCGTGCTGTATGCGGCGACGACTGTCGTCGCCCGCCGCGACGTGTGACCCGCCGACGCACCGGCCCCGCGCCGCGCCGCCCAAGCGCCGGCCCCGGCCGAAGCCCCGCCTCAGCGCCGGGGCCGGCCCTCCTTCGGCTCCAGCAACTGCGCCCGCAGGGCCGTCAGTTGATGGGAGTGCTCGACCGAGCGGGTCTCGTCCAACGAGGCGACCGCCAGCAGCAGCGCGTCGCTGAGCACGATCGCGGACAGTGACTCGGCGGTTATGCCGGTCGGGGTGTGCGGCGCGTACAGGACCGCGTCCGCGGTGTCGGCCAGGCGTTCGACCAGTTCGTCGGTGACCACCACGATGCGGGCGCCGACCACCCGGGCGTGGTCCAGGAGCACCTCCATGTCGCGCAGGAAGCGGCCCGGGACGAACATCACCACCACATCCGCGTGGCGCAGCGTGAGTAGTTCGTCGGCCAGTCCGAAGCCCGTGGTGCCGACGAAGCGGGCCCGGCGGCCCATCCGGTTGAGCTTGAGCGCGAGGTGGCGGCCGGCCAGTTCGGAGGCGCCGACGCCGTACGCGAGCACCTCGCTCGCGTCGGCGAGCAACTGGGTGGCCAGCCGGAAGGCGTCCGCGTCGAGGTTGGCCCGGCCGTGCTCCAGTCGCTCGATCGCCTCGTCGTAGACCCGGGCCCGGATTCCGTCGAGGTCCTGGCCGACCTGGCTGATCCGCTGCCGGAGCCTGACCTCGGGGGCCACGTCCGTGCTGAAGTCGGCGGCGATGTCGCGCTTGAGCGCGGAGAGTCCGCCCAGGCCCAGTCGTTGCAGAGTGCGCACCACCGTGGCGTTGCTGACGCCGATGCTCGCGCCCAGGTCCTGCGCGCTGGCGAAGAGCACCTGCTCGGGGGAGCAGTTGGTCAGATAGCGGGCCACGTTCCGCTCGGCCGGCGACAGGTCGGCCCACTGATCGCGGATCGCCGCCCGGAGCCGAGCCAGCGCCGGATTCTGCGGTTGTTGTTCGCTCACGCCTCTTGACTCCCCGGTATCAACCATTACTCTCCTCATGCAACGTGCAATACATGTTACCGCGAACTCGTAATGAACATTACGACACGTGGTGCGACGAGCAGTGCGACGAGCGTTACGACACGTGTCACGACACGCGTCGCGGTGATCGTCACCGGACTCGCGGACCCCAGGACAGCGTGCAGCACCCGCAACGCTGCCGAACCCCCAGCACCCCAGGAGACGACGTGAGTGGCGTGTCCCTTCCCACCATCGAGATCGCCGGCGAGCCTCGAACCCGAGGTCGCCAGTACGGCGAAGGGGCGAGCGCGCTGATTCGTACCGCCGTCGACTACTACACCGAGGCCTTCGGCGCGGCCGGTGGCCTGACCTGGCGCCAGGTCACCGAGCGGGCCGAACACTGGCTCGCCCCCTCCCGCGCCTTCGCCCCCGACCTGGTCGAGGAGATGGCCGGGATCGCCGAGGGCGCCGGCCTCGACCTGCTCGACATCCTCGCGCTCAACGCCCGAGGCGAGATCATCTACGACGACACCTTCGCCGAGATGGGAGTACCCGCGCCGGCGGAGAATCCCGACGGCTGCACCTCCTTCGCGTTGCTCGACCAGGCCTCCGGTGACGGCCACGTGTACGCGGGCCAGAACTGGGACTGGCGCTACGGCGTGCGCGAGACGGTCATGGTCGTGCGTGTCGTGCAGCCCGGCAAGCCCACCGTGGTGATGCAGGTCGAGGCGGGCCAGATCGGCCGGCAGGGTGCCAACTCGGCCGGCATCGCGCTCAACGCCAACGGCCTCGGCGGGCGCTTCGACCACGCCGTCGGCATCCCGCAGACGCTGATCCGCCGCCGGGTGCTGGACTGCGCCAACCCGGCCGAGGCGCTCGACGTGCTCTTCCGCACCCGCGCGCACATCGCCAGCAACGCCCTGCTCACCCACCGCGAGGGTTTCGCGATCGACATCGAGACCACCCCCGGCGCGAACGGCTGGATGTACCCCACCGACGGCCTGCTCGTGCACGGCAACCACTACCAGGCCTTCATGCCGGCGCAACTGGCCGCGAGCTACCGTCCCTCGGCTCCGGATTCGCTGCTTCGCGTACCGCGCGCCGAGGCCGGACTGCGGCGCTGCCGGGACGCCGGCGACCCGGCCGAGACCCGCAAGCTGATCCACGCCGCGATGTCCGACCACCTCGGCTACCCCGAATCGTTGTGCACCCACCCGGATCCGGCTCGACCGGCGGTCCGGCAGTGGGCGACGCTGCTCTCCAGTTGCGTCGACCTGACCACGGGCGAATACCGCGTCACCGCCGGCACCCCGTGCGACCACGAATACGAACTCCTGCCCTGGAACCTGCACGACGGACCCGGCGGCGCCTGAAGGCCCCGCCCCGGCGGCGCCCGGAGGCCACCCGCCCCGACAGCGCCCGGAAGCCACCGGCTCCCGTGGCGCCCGAAGCCCACACCCGTCCCGGGCCGCGCCCGAAGCACGCCCGCCCCGGCGCCCCACCCCACCCTCCCCCCGCATCCCCCGGAGAGTCGCATGTCCCGCACTCGCACCCTCACCGCGCTCGGACTGGCCGCCCTGCTCGGCCTGACCACCGCCTGTTCCGCCAAGAACGCCGGCGGCAACAACGCGGCCGGCGCCCCCGGCAAGCCCGCCGACCTCGCGCTGACCGACACCACCGCCAAGGCCGCCGGCGCGGTGGACAACGTCAAATGGCTGCTGGCCAAGGAACCCAAGTCACTGGACCTGGACGTCAGATCCGACAGCGACTCCAACGCGGTGCTCGCCAACGTCTGCGAACGACTGTTCCAGACCCAGCCCGATCTGAGCATGCGCCCGCACCTGGCCGACTCGGGCATCTACACCGACCCCACGACGCTCGTGCTCAAGCTGCGCGCCGGCGTCACCTTCCACGACGGTTCGCCGATGACCGCCGACGACGTGGTGTGGAGCCTGCGCCGGCACGCGGCCGACGGCAACAACGAGTCGGACGAGTTCGAGCGCGTGCAGTCCATCGAGCGCACCGGCGACGCCGAGGTCACCGTGCGGCTCAAGGAGCCCGACGCGCTGTTCACCAAGGCGCTGGCGGGCAACGCGGGCATCGTGCTCGACCGCGAGCAGGCCGAGCCCGCGGGCAAGGACTACGGCACGCCCGGGCGCACCGACGCCTGCTCGGGGCCGTACACGCTCAAGGAGTGGAAGGCCGGCAGCCGGATCACCCTGGAGCGCTACGACGCCTACTGGGACAAGTCCCGCAAGCCGCTGGTGCGTTCGGCCACCTTCGGTTGGGCGGACGAGAACGCCATGGTCAACAGCATGACCACCGGCGCCGCCGACGGCACCTACCTCACCACGATGAGCGCGGTGCCGCCGCTGGCCGGCAACGGCGCGCTCACCGTCTCCTACGGCTCCTCCTCACGTGCCTGGACGCTGATCCCCACCGAGCGCGGCGGGATGAAGGACCCGCGCGTGCGGCGCGCGCTCTCGCTCGCGCTGGACCGCCAGGGCATCGCCAAGGCCGCCTTCGCCGGACTCGCCACGCCGTGGAAGACCCCGCTGGGACCGGGCGCGTGGGGCTACGAGAAGGCCACCTTCCAGGCCGGCTACGACGCACTGCAAGGCGCTCCGGCGCAGCCCACCGCCGCCGACCTGGACGCGGCGAAGAAGCTGATCGCCGAGGTCGGCCCCGCCGCGCCGACCCTGGTGGTCGCCAACGACGGCACGCCCACCCGCAACCTGATCGCCAACGCGGTGGTGGACGCCGCCCGCAGAATCGGCCTCAAGGCCGAGATCAAGACGATGTCGGGCGCGGACTTCACCTCGCTGTACACCGACCAGGCGCTGCGCAAGAGCGTCGACATGTTCGCCGACGACTGGTACATCTCCAAGGCCGACCCGGCCGGCTTCTACGACAACGCGCTCACCGGCTCGAACAACAACTGGGTCGGCTTCAGCTCGCCCGAGTACGACAAGGTCGTCAACGAGGCACTGCGTACCACCGACGACGCGGCCCGGGCCAAGCTGCTGGTGGAGGCCGAGCGCCGGTTCACCGCGGACGCGGTGTGGTTGTCGCTGGTCCAGGTGCCCAACGTGCTGATCACCAGCGCCAAGCTGACCGGCGCGCCGGCCTCGATGGCCAACGTCGCCTACCCGTGGCTGGCCGACCTCGGCGCCAAGGGCTGATCCCACCAAGCCCGTTCCCGTCGCCTTCGGAGGTGTCACCACCATGCCCGCCCGCGCCCTGCGCATCACCCTTGGGCTGCTCGTCACCCTGTTCGCCGCGTCCTTCGTGATCTTCGGCGCGATCTACGCCGCCCCCGGCGATCCGGCCGCGTTCCTGGTCGGCGGACAGGAGGACGCGACGCCGGAGAAACTGGCCGCCGTCCGGGCCGCCTACCACCTCGACGACCCGCTGTGGGTGCAGTACGGGGACTGGATCGGCGGCGTCCTGCACGGCGACCTCGGCCGCTCGATGCAGTACCACGACCAGGTCGCGGACCTGGTGTCCTCGCGCGTGCCCACCACGCTGTTCCTGGTCTGCTATTCCGCCGTGCTGTTCGTGGTGGTCGGGATCGCCCTCGGCGTGTTGTCCGCGGTGCGCGGCGGGCGGGTCGACTCGATCATCGTCGCCGTCACCACGCTGCTCGCGTCCATCCCCAAGTTCGTCAAGGCCCTGGCCCTGGTCGCCTTCCTCGGCGTGCAGTTGGGCTGGTTCCCGGTCACCGGCGCCGGTGAGGGCTTCGGCGACCGGCTCTACCACCTCACGCTGCCGGCGCTCTCGCTCGCGCTGGGCGAACTCGCCGTGGTCAGCCGGGTGACCCGGCAGAGCATGCTGGAGCAGTACGCGCAGGACCACGTCACCGTGGCCCGTGCGGCGGGCCTGTCCGAGTTCAAGGTGATCCGTCGACATGTGCTGCGCAACGCGCTGGCGCCGGTGGTCACCATGTGCGGCCTGATCACCGCGAGCCTGTTCGCGGGCACCGTGGTGGTGGAGACCGCGTTCGGGATCAGCGGGATGGGCTCGCTGCTGGTCCAGGCGATCAACACGCACGACTTCCCGGTCACCCAGGCCGTGCTGCTGCTCATGGTGCTCGCGTACATGCTCGTCACCACGCTCGTCGACCTCGTCCACCCGCTGATCGATCCGCGGGTGCGCCTCGAAGGAAGCGCCGCATGACTCTTCTCCAAGCCGGCGCGCGGCCCGTCCCGGCGGCGCCCTCGAAGCCGGCCCGTCCCAGAAAGCGGACTTGGCCGATCTCGTTCCGGATCGCGGCCGGATTCCTGCTGCTGACCGCGTTGGCGGCGGTCCTGGCGCCGCTGGTGGCGCCGTACGAACCGGACGCGATCGACCTGAACGCCTCGCTCGCGGTGCCGGACGGCGCGCACGTGTTGGGCACCGACCAGTCCGGGCGGGACCTGCTCTCGCGGGTGCTGCACGGCGCCGGGCCGAGCCTGGTGGCGCCGCTGGCGCTGCTCGCGCTCGCGTCGGTGATCGGCATCGCGCTGGGCACGCTGGCCGCGTGGCACGGCGGCTGGGTGGACGCGTTCGTCTCGCGCGTCACCGACGTGATGTTCGCCTTTCCCGGGCTGTTGTTCGTGATCCTGATCGTGTCGGTGTTCGGCGACGGGCTGACCACCGCGGTGATCGCGCTCGCGCTGGCCTATTCGCCGGTGGTGGCGAAGTACACCCGCAGCATCGCGCTGGCCGAGCGGGCCAAACCGTACATCGACGCCTACCGGGTGCAGGGCATGGGCGGATTCGCGATCTGCGTACGGCGGTTGGTGCCCAACCTGGCGCCGTCGCTGATCGGCTACCTGGTGCTGATGTTCGGTCAGGTACTGATGGGCATGGCCACGCTCAGCTACCTGGGCTTCGGCGCCCAGCCGCCGAGCTCGGAATGGGGCCTGATGGTCAAGGAGGGGCAGGCCGCGCTGGTGCAGGGCGCGTTGTGGCCTGCCCTGGTGCCCGGCACCGCGATCGCCCTGGTCGTGGTGGCCTTCAATGTCGTCGGCGTGCGGATCTCCGACCGCCTGGGGGTGAGGGAACGTTGATGGTCGAAAACGAGACGGACGCGGTGGACGAACTGCTGGAGATCCGGGACCTGACGGTCGAACTCCCGGGCACGGGCGCGCGACGCCCGGTGCTGGACGGGGTGGACCTGCGGGTGCGCCGGGGCGAGGTGGTCGGCCTGGTCGGCGAGTCCGGATCGGGCAAGTCCACCACCGCCAAGGCAGTGTTGCGGATGCTCCCGCGCGACGCGCACGTCCACGGCCGGGTGGACGTGGCCGGGCGTGACGCGCTCACCCTCGACACCGGCGAACTGCGCGAACTGCGGGCCCATCGGGTGGCTATGGTGCACCAGGACCCGCGCTCCTCGCTCAACCCGGTGCGCCGGATCGGCGACTTCCTGACCGAACGACTGATCCACACCCTGGACCGGCCGAAGGCGCAGGCGTACGCCGAGGCGCTGCGCCTGCTGGAGGCGGTCGGCATCGTGCGCCCGGCCGAGCGGTTGCGGCAGTTCCCGCACGAACTGTCCGGCGGGATGCTCCAGCGGGTGGTGATCGCGGCGGCGCTCGCGGGCGATCCGGAACTGCTGCTCGCGGACGAGGCGACCAGCGCGCTGGACGTGACCACGCAGGCCGAGATCCTGGCCATCCTGCGCGAGCACCGGACCGGGCGCGGCCTGGGTCTGCTGTTCATCACGCACGACCTGCACCTGGCGGCGGCCTACTGCGACCGGGTGTACGTGATGTACGCGGGGCGCGTGGTCGAGGAGCGCACCGCCGCGAGCCTGTTCGAGGATCCGCGTCACCCGTACACCGCCGGTCTGTTGGCCTGCACGCCCGAGCTGGGCGACCCGCGCCCGATCCGGCCCATCCCCGGCCGGCCGCCGTCGCTGGACGACGCCTTCCCCGGCTGCCCGTTCGTGGCGCGTTGTCCGGTGGCGGAGACCGCGTGCGAGACCTGGCGGCCGGTCGCCCGCGAACTTCCCGACGGCGGCCGGGTGACGTGCCGCCGCACCGACCTGGACCACCCTGCGGAGAAGGTGCTCGGATGACCACCCCTGCTCTTGAAGTACACGGCCTGTGCCGCGAGTTCGCGCTCCCGGGTCGGCGCGCAGAGCGCACGGTCGCGGCGTCCGACATCTCCTTCACCGTGCCGCCGGGCGGCTCGCTCGGCCTGGTCGGCGAGTCCGGTTCGGGCAAGACCACGATCGCGCGGATGCTGGTCGGGCTGATCCGTCCGGACGCGGGCACCATCGCGGTGGACGGGCGCCCGCGAGCGGCGCGGGCCAAGGGCGGTCCGGAACGACTGCGTCGGGCCCGGGAGATCCAGATGGTCTTCCAGGACCCGTACGTCTCGCTGGACCCCAGGCTCACCGCCGCCCAGTGCGTGGCCGGCGTCCTGCGGCTGCACGGCGAGGCGGATCGCGATCGGCGAGTGCGCGAACTGCTGGACCAGGTCGGTCTGGGCACCCGCGAGGCCGACGCCCGGCCGCACCGACTCAGCGGCGGGCAGCGGCAACGGTTGTCCATCGCCCGGGCGTTGGCGGCCCGGCCCAGGGTGCTGGTGCTGGACGAGGCGGTCTCCGCGCTGGACGTGTCGATCCAGGCGCAGATCCTGCACCTGCTCACCGAACTGCGCAAGGAGACGAACGTCGCGTTGGTCTTCGTCAGTCACGATCTCGCGGTGGTTCAGCAGGTCACCGACGACATCCTGGTGCTGTATCGGGGGGTCGCGGTGGAACAGGGACCCACCGCCGACATCCTGACCGACCCGCGCCACGCGTACACCCGCCTCCTGGTCGGATCCGCCCCGCGTCCGGGCTGGGACCCGGCCTCGGTGGCCGGATTGCGCAAGGCACTCACCGTGTGAGCGGGGTGCGCGGAGAGCGGTGAAAAACGGGCGTGGGGACGGGAATCTGACCGCTGCGGAGCGTAACCGGTTGGGGACGGCGAGGTAAACGGAGTCGGATCGCGGGGAAAACCTTGACACGCTCTATTGGTCTGGACCACTTTGGCCTAGACCATTAGCGCGCAGGGCGGGCTGACGCGCACGCGGTCGCACGACTTCCACCTACATCGCTTCTCCACGCACGGAGGCAGTAGTGGCACGCGTTTCGCACGTTCCGCGAGCGAAGTCCCCTCGCCGCGGACACCCCACCCTCGCCGCACTCGCGGCGCTCACCCTGGCCGGCGCCGGACTGACCGTCGCGGTCGCCGGCAGCGCGCAGGCCGCGGACAACCTGGTGAGCAACCCCGGCTTCGAGAACGGCCTCGCCGGCTGGACCTGTTCGGCCGGTTCCGGGGCCTCGGTGAGCACTCCGACGCATGCCGGCACCGGCGCGCTCAAGGCCACTCCGGCGGGCTCCGACAACGCCCGTTGCGCACAGACGGTCACGGTGCTGCCCAACTCGGCCTACACGCTGAGCGCCTGGGTCCAGGGCAGCTACGTGTACCTGGGGGCAACGGGCACCGGCACCACCGACCCGTCCACCTGGACGCCGGGTGCCGGAACGTATCAGCAACTCACCACCACGTTCCGCACCGGCGCCTCGACCACCTCGGTCACCGTCTACACGCACGGCTGGTACGGCCAACCGGCCTACTTCGCCGACGACATCGTGCTCTCCGGCCCCGGCGGCAGCACCCAGATCCCGGCGGTGCCCACCGGCCTGGCCGCCGGCGCGCCGACCTCGTCGAGCGTGCCGCTGTCGTGGAACCCCGTTCCCGGCGCCACCGGTTACAACGTGTACCAGAACGGCACCAAGGTGCAGTCGGTGACCGGGACCACCGCGAACATCACCGGGTTGACCCCCTCGACCGCGTACGGCTTCCAGGTCAGCGCGACCAACTCGGCGGGCGAGTCGGCCAAGTCGGCGACGGTCACCGCGACCACCACCGGCGGCGGCACCCAGATCCCGGCCACCCCCACCGGCCTCGCGGCCGGCGCGCCGACCGCCTCCAGCGTCCCCCTGTCGTGGAACTCCGTTCCCGGTGCCACCGGTTACAACCTCTATCAGGACGGCACCAAAGTGCAGTCCGTGACCGGGACCGGCGCGACCGCCGGCGGTCTGACCGCGTCCACCTCCTACAGCTTCCAGGTCAGCGCGACCAACGCGGCGGGCGAGTCGGCCAAGTCGGCCGCAGTGACCGCGACCACCACCGGCGGCGGGGGCGGCGGCCAACTGCCCAAGCACGTACTCACCGGCTACTGGCAGAACTTCAACAACGGCGCGACCGTGCAGACCATCGCCCAGGTGCCCGCCGAGTACGACATCATCGCCGTCTCCTTCGCGGACGCCACCGGCACCCCGGGCGGCGTCTCGTTCACCCTGGACCCGGCGCTGAACTACTCCGAGGCGGCGTTCAAGGCCGACATCGCGGCCAAGAAGGCGGCCGGCAAAAAGGTGATCATCTCGGTCGGCGGCGAGAAGGGCACCGTCTCGGTCAACAGCTCCGCGTCGGCGACCAACTTCGCCAACACGTTGTACACACTGATCCAGAACTACGGGTTCGACGGTGTGGACATCGACCTGGAGAACGGCATCAACTCCACCTACATGACCCAGGCGCTGCGCTCGCTGTCCGGCAAGGTCGGCGCGGGCCTGGTGATCACCATGGCGCCGCAGACGCTGGACATGCAGTCCACCGGCACCGAGTACTTCAAGACCGCGCTGGCGATCAAGGACATCCTGACCGTCGTCAACACCCAGTACTACAACAGCGGCGCGATGCTCGGCTGTGACGGCAAGGTGTACAGCCAGGGCACGGTCGACTTCATGACCGGCCTCGCCTGCATCCAGCTCGAAGGCGGCCTGGCCCCCTCGCAGGTCGGCCTCGGTCTGCCCGCGTCGCCGCGCGGCGCCGGATCCGGCTACGTGCCCCCGAGCGTGGTCAACAACGCGCTCGACTGCCTGACCAAGGGCACCGGCTGCGGCACGTTCAAGCCGAGCAAGACCTACCCGGGTCTGCGCGGTGCGATGACCTGGTCGACCAACTGGGACGCCCTGAACGGCAACCAGTTCTCCAACACGGTCGGCCCGCACCTCGACACGCTCCCGTAGCGCGTCGCGCCCGGGCCGGACCACGCGACCGGCCCGGGCGCGGCCCCATCCCGCTCGGCCCGGGCCGGCCCCCGCTCGGCCGGCCCGGCTCAGCTCAACCACGCTCGGTCCCGCCCCGCCCAGTCCCGTTCCGACCACGCGAGGATTCCCATGTCCGGATCCACCAGCGTTCGTCCCCCCAAACGGCTGCGCCCCCTCGTGGCCGCGGCAAGCACCGCCCTGTTGACCGCCGCCATGCTCACCGCCGCCGGCGGCACCGCCGACGCGGTCGATGCCGCCGAACTCGTCCGCAACGGCGGCTTCGAGTCCGGCATGTCCGACTGGACCTGTAGCGCCGGCAGCGGAGCCACCGTCAGCACCCCAGTGCACGGCGGCACTTCCGCCCTGAAGGCGACCCCGGCCGGCAGCGACAACGCGCGCTGCGTCCAGACCGTCACCGTGCAACCCTCCTCCGACTACGTGATCTCCGGCTGGGTACGCGGCAGTTACGTATACATCGGCGCGAGTGGCACCGGCACCACCGACCCGGCCACCTGGACCGGCTCCGCGCCGGACTGGACCCGGCTGACCACCACGTTCCGCACCGGCCCCAACACCACGTCGGTGACCCTGTACACGCATGGCTGGTACGGCACCGGCGCCTACTACGCCGACGACCTGTCCCTGACCGGCCCCGGCGGCGGCACCCAGATCCCGGCGGTGCCCACCGGGCTCGCGGCGGGCACGCCGACCGCCTCCAGCGTGCCGCTGTCGTGGACCGCGGTGCCCGGCGCGACCGGCTACAAGGTCTACCGCGACGGCGTGTTGGCCCAGACGGTCACCGGCACGAGCGCGACCGTCACCGGCCTGACCCAGGCGACGACGTACGGCTTCCAGGTCAGCGCCACCAATTCGGCCGGCGAATCGGCCAAGTCGGCGGCCGTGAGCGCGACCACCTCCGGCGTCGTCGTGGTCCCGGCCACCCCCACCGGCCTGGCCGCCGGTACGCCGACCGCCACGACCGTGCCGCTGTCGTGGACCGCGGTGCCCGGCGCGACCGGCTACAACGTCTACCGCAACGGCACGTTGGCCCAGACGGCGACCGGGCCCAGTGCCACGGTGACCGGACTCACCCCGGCCACCGCCTACAACTTCCAGGTCAGCGCGACCAACTCGGCGGGCGAGTCGGCCAAGTCGGCGGCCGTCACGGCGACCACCGGCACCGACGGCGGAGGCGGCCAACTGCCCCCGCACGCGCTGGTCGGCTACCTGCACGCGAGCTTCGCCAACGGGGCGGGCTACACGAAAATGGCCGACGTACCCGCGAGTTGGGACGTGATCAACCTGTCCTTCGGCGAGCCGACGTCGGTCACCTCCGGCGACATCCGGTTCGTGCGCTGCCCGGTCACCGAGTGCCCGAGCGTGGAGAGCGACGCCGACTTCAAGGCCGCCATCAGGGCCAAGCAGGCGGCCGGAAAGAAGGTGCTGATCTCGATCGGCGGGCAGAACGGCCAGGTGCAACTGTCCACCACCGCCGCGCGGGACAAGTTCGTCGAATCGGTCGGCAGGATCATCGACGAATACGGACTGGACGGCCTGGACATCGACTTCGAGGGCCACTCGCTGTCGCTGAACACCGGCGACACCGACTTCAAGAACCCGACCACACCGGTGATCGTCAACCTGATCTCGGCGGTCAAGACGCTCAAGGCCAAGTACGGCAACCGATTCGTGCTCACCATGGCGCCCGAGACGTTCTTCGTGCAGATGGGTTACCAGTACTACGGGTCGGGACAGTGGGGCGGCCAGGACCCGCGCTGTGGTTCCTACCTGCCGGTCATCTACGCCCTGCGCGACGACCTGACCCTGCTGCACGTCCAGGACTACAACTCCGGCTCGATCATGGGCCTGGACAACCAGTACCACAGCATGGGCGGTGCCGACTTCCACATCGCGATGACGGACATGCTGCTCGCCGGCTTCCCGGTCGCGGGCAACACCAACAACGTGTTCCCGGCACTGCGGCCCGAACAGGTCGCGATCGGCATGCCGGCCTCGGTCCAGGCGGGCAACGGCTGGGTGTCCACCACCGAGGTGAACAAGGCACTCGACTGCCTGACCAAGGGCAGCAACTGCGGAAGCTACACGCCACGCGGCGGCGTACGGCCGAACCTGCGCGGGCTGATGAGCTGGTCGATCAACTGGGACCGATTCAACAACCTCGAGTTCTCCCGCAACTTCGACAACTACTTCGGTAGCTGACCGGAGCACGGTTCCGCCGCTGGGGCGTGCCCCGGCCCGATCCACCCGATGCGACTCGGCTGCCGCCGTCCCCCGGCAGCCGAGTCTCCCGAAGCGACCCCCGCCGCCGGCACCCACGAGAGACCGGCGGCGGGCCGGTCCACCCCGCGTCCGGCGCGCCGGCCATTGTTCCCGTCGACCCGATGCGGCACCATCCGGCGGCATGGACATAGCGATGACCCTGCCGACCATGCTGCCCCACGGACGCGACGAGGTACTGCGCTGGTGTCGCGGCATCGACGAGGGTCCGTGGTCGAGCCTCGCGGTACCGGAGCGCATCACCTACACCAGCCACTCGCTCACCGTGCAACTCGCCGCGGCCGCCGCGCTGACGGAGCGGGTCCGGCTGTGGACCACGATCGTGATCCTGCCGTCGCACAACGCGGTCCGGATGGCCAAGGACCTGGCCTCGGTGGACCGACTGAGCGCGGGACGACTGACCGTCGGGATCGGGGTCGGCGGTCGTGAACAGGACTACCGCGCGGTCGGCGCCCCGTTCGAGCGGCGTTGGCAACGCATGGACGACCAGGTCGCGACGATGCGCTCGATCTGGGCCGGCGAGCCGCCCGCACCCGACCTGGAACCGGTCGGACCGCCCCCGATCCAGGCGGGCGGACCGCCGCTGGTCGCCGGGGCCATGGGCCCGATGGCGACCGCCCGGGCGGCGCGTTGGGCCGCCGGCGTCGACGACGGCTCCGCCGTGGCGGCACCGGATCCCGACACGCTGCGCGACGTCGCCGAGCGGGTCCGGGGCGCGTGGCGCGACGCGGGCCGCACCGACCGACCACACCTGTCCACGAGCCTGTGGTACGCCCTGGGTACCGACGCCGAATCCCGGCTGCGCACCTACGCGTTCGACTATCTGAAGGTCTTCGGTGAGCAGATCGGCGAGGCCGTCGCCGAGAACGTCACCGCGTACACGCCCGAGGCGCTGCGCAAGGCCGTCGACACCGTCCGCGAGGCCGGTTTCGACGAACTCTTCCTGGTCCCCACCACGGCGGACCCCGACGAACTCGAGCGCACGCGCGAGGCGTTGGAGTCCTAGGACACGCCCCGGACGCACGGACCGCGAAGTGCCGGGATCCCACCGGCGGGAGCACTCCGGCCGGTGGGTGCCCGCGGCGGTGCCGGCTACGGAACGAGCCAGGTGCCGTCGCGCAGGAGGTCGCGGCCCTTGATCTCGTTGGCCTCGCGCCAGGCCTGGACCAGACGCGGACGGACCCGGAAGTAGTGGTAGGACGTGGTGAGTACACGCGGATCGAAACCGATCCTGGCGGCGAACGTGTCGCCGAGGTCGTCGGCGATGTCCGCCGCCGGGAACGCCTCGGCGGTGGCCTCGATCAGCACTACGTCCCGAGTGGGTCCGATACCGAGCCGCAGGGTGCCGCCGGCCAGCAGGTTGCGAGCGGTGGGGCTCGCCGAGGCGGTGGCCATCAGCAGCGTTTCGCCCTCCCACAGGAAGGACAGCGGTACCAGGTACGGCGTTCCGGTCTGCGCGTCGGCGGTGGCCACCCACGCGTCGACGTCGTTCTCGAGCCGATCGAGGGTGTCCTGCTTGCGCTGCTCGGCGGTACGGGCGGAGGGTGGCGGTGGGGTCACGATGACGGTGCCTCCGGATCGGTGCTCTCGGCTGTCGGGCGGTTCTCGCGAGTGATCGTCGCGAGTGATTGTCGCGAACGGATCTTCCGGCGATCGATCATGCCGGATACGGACCCGTGAAGGTCGGCACTCCGGATGCCCCGGCAGCGCCACGCCGCAGATGCGATCCGACCCGCGTCCCGCCCGCCAGGCCCCGACCCGCCAGGCCCCCGACCCGCCGCGCTCAGCTCACCCGGTGGCCGAACTCGGTCGCGAGCGCGTCGAGTTCGGGCGTACCGAACTCCGCCTTCAGCGCCTCGAACGTGACCACCTTGTCGTCCCCGAAGCGGCGGATCCTGGCCGCGAACGTGTCGGGGCGCAGGAAGCGCGGCGGATTCGACTTGCTGTGGAACTTGTCCGCGTACATCACCAGCCGCTCCTCGGCGGACTCCGCGACGTAGTCGTCGACCGGGATCGGCAACTGTTGGCTCACCACGTCGTGTCGGGTCAATCCGACACCCGTGTGGCACGAGCAGAAGCGGTGCAGCGAGTCGTCCAGGCCCTCCTTGCGCAGGATCTCCGCACCGAGCAGCCCGTGGCGCACGTAGTTGGCGCCGTCCAGTCGGCCGTTCTCGTCGTAGAGGCGGTAGACCCCGATGTCGTGCAGCAGACACCCGGCCCGGACCAGATCGCGGTCCACGTCCGCGCCGCCGGGGCCGGCCGTCAGGTGATCGGCGATCCGCCAGACGATGTGGCAGTGCGTGTGTACCTTCTCGAAGATCGCCCGGCTCGGTGCGTAGGCCTTGTGCAGTGCGGTGATCTCGGCGACCGTCGGAAGTTGTGCCATTCGGGGAGCCTAACCGAGAGGCCGTCGGGTTTGTCCCCATGGGCGGCGGGCCCGCGTGGCGGCAACTGCCCGCGGCGCGACCGGCCGTCCCGTCGGGGGCTCGGCGCCGTGCCGGGAACGGTCCCGGAATGCGCCGTGTGCCCGTGTGAACGTGGCTTCACGCAGCGCGAGTTCGATGTTCGGCCGCCCCGACGGGTACCCTCGTGGTTGCCTGATGTTCGCCCGGTCGATCCTGCGGGGGCATCCCGGGATCGGGCAACGTGGAGGGGCGACGGCCGGCGACGTGCTCGCACGCTCGGGCGGGTCCGTCCGCGACCGACGGCCATCCCAGCGAACCAGGACACCGCGATGACCCCGACCACGCTCGCAGGGCGCGCTCCCGCCGGGCGCACCGACCACCACACGTTCATCGCGATCGAGGGACCGCCCGGAGCCGGCGGCGCCGCGCTGGCGGACACCCTCGGCACCGCGCTCGGTTGTACGCCGATCGCCGGGCGCGCCGAATCGATCCGCCTGGATGCCCGACCCGGCTACGGCCTGGGCCTGGCCGGGCTGCTCCGGGCCGACGCGCTCGTCAAGCGGCAGCGGCCGGCCGGGCCGGTGGTCGTGCACACCTGGGCGGCCGGAGTCGCCGCCGACGGTGCGGCGATCTACCGCGCCGACGGGACCCGGCTCAGTGCCCAGGTCGCCGAGTACCGGGCCGTGTTGGAGCAGCCGACCGTCACCGTCCACCTCACCGGGTCGGCCCGCACGCTGCGCGACCGGTTGTCCGCGCAGCAGGTGCTGTCCGCCGACGACCGGGGCTGGCTCACCCGCCGGGGCGCGCTCGAACGGGTCGCGGAGGCGCACGTCGCGCTCGCGCTCGAGGCAGATCCCCGGCACGCGATCGTGGTCGACATCGACGGATGCGGTTCGCGGTCGGTGGCGGACGTGGTGTTCGCCGGACTGCACGCGCGCGAGATCGGGGTCGTGGACGCGGCATAGGTCGTCGCGGGCCCGGCCGGCGATGGTGCCCCGGACCCCGGAGGAGTGCACGTCGCCCGGCGCAGCACCCGACGCCCACCGCGGCGGTCTCCCGTAAGGTGCCGCGCATGAGCGGTGAGATGGGGCTGCGGGAGCGGAAGCGGTTGCGGATGGCGGCGAACATCTCCGACGTCGCGATCGGATTGTTCCTGGCCAGGGGCTTCGACGCGGTGTCGGTGGCCGAGGTCGCCGAGGCCGCGGAGGTCTCCAAACCGACGCTGTTCCGGTACTTCCCGACCAAGGAGGACCTGGTGCTGCATCGGTTCGCCGACCACCAGGACGAGGCCGGCCGGGTGGTGGCCGGGCGACCCGAGGACGTCTCCGCGCTGACGGCGCTGCGCCGCCACTTCCTGGCCGGGCTGGATCGGCACGATCCGGTGACCGGACTCAGCGACGACCCGCAGGTACTGGCCTTCCACCGACTGCTGTACGGAACCCCCGCGCTGCTCGCCCGCGTGTTCGCGTACACCGAGGGCGCCGAGGAGGCGCTGGCCGCCGCGCTGGGCGGCCCGGACGAGGTCGAGGCGCGCCTGGCGGCCGGCCAGATCATCGCGGTGCAACGGATCCTGGCTCGGGAGAACTGGCGGCGGATCGCGGCGGGCGAGCGCGCGGCGGACCTGCGCGCGGTGGCCGGCGCGACCGCGGAACGGGCCTTCGACCAACTGGAGGCGGGGCTGACCCGCTACGGAAGCGTTACTCGGTAACATATTTAACCGAGTTGCATTACCCTGGTCGGTATGACGTCACTCGATGCCGCACTCGATGCCGAACTCGGTCGGGAACGCGACTACCACGAGGTCTGCCGCGAGGCGATGGCCGCGATGGTCGCGGGCGCCGCCGAACACGTCGTCACCGGTGCCGACGTCTCCGCGTCCGGCGCGGACGCCGAGGCGCTGGGCTACACGCTGCGCAGCCGCGCCAAGGAGATGGGCGAACTCGCGCAGACCCCGCTGTTCTTCGGCCGACTCGACTTCGCCGGGACGGCGGCGGCGGGCGAGCACCGCGGTCGCCGCTACCACATCGGCCGGCGCCGGATCACCACCGACCTGGCCGCCCCGCCGCTGGTGGTCGACTGGCGCGCGCCGATCTCCCGGGCCTTCTACCGGGCGAGCGCCCGCGACCCGCAGGGCGTCGCGGTCCGCCGCCGGTTCGGCTGGGCGCCGTGGAGCACGGGCGCCGCCGAGGACCTGACCAGCCTGGAGGACGAACACCTCGACGCCCGGCCCGCACCCGGCGCGAGCGCACCCGGCGTCCCCGGCGCGATCCTGGCCGGCGAAATCGGCCGGCCCCGGGTCGGCCCCATGCGCGACATCGTCGCCACCATCCAGCCCGAGCAGGACGACCTGGTCCGCCGCGACCTGACCGCCTCCATCTGCGTCCAGGGCGCCCCCGGCACCGGCAAGACCGCCGTCGGCCTGCACCGCGCGGCCTACCTCCTCTACACCCACCCGCAACGCCTGCAACGCGGCGGCCTGCTGATCGTCGGCCCCAACCGGGCCTTCCTGCACTACATCGCCGAGGTGCTGCCCGCCCTCGGCGAGACCGGCATCCGCCAGGCCACCATCGACGACGAGGTCGGCCGACACCCGATCCGGGCCCGGGACGAACCGGCCGCCGAACTGGTCAAGCACGACGCCCGGATGGCCGGCGTGCTGCGTCGTGCGCTCTACGCGCGGATCGCCCCGCCCGGCGAACCGGTCGCCGTACCGGACGGCTCCTATCGACGGCGGATCACCCTGGAGGAGCTGGCCGAGATCGTCGAGGGGGTACGCGCCGAGGACACCCCCTACCAGGTCGGCCGGGAGCGGGTCCGGGCCCGCGCGGTGGCCGTGCTGCAACGCCAGGCCGAGCGCAACTCCGGCCCGCCGACCGGTGATTGGCTGCGCCGAATGGGCCGATCCAAGGCGGTCGGCGGCTTCGTCGACCGGTGCTGGCCGCAGACCGGCCCGGAACAGGTCCTGGCCGGGATCCTCGCCGACCCGGACGCGCTGGCCGCCGCGGCGGACGGCATCCTCACCGCCGACGAGCAGCGCGCGATCGGCTGGGCGAAGCCGCCGCGTTCGTGGCGCAGTGCCCGCTGGTCGGCCGCCGACCTGGTGCTGCTCGACGAGGTCGCCGGGCTGATCGAGCGCCCGGCCGGCTACGGCCACGTGGTGATCGACGAGGCCCAGGACCTGTCCCCGATGCAGTGCCGCGCGTTGGCCCGCCGGATCGGCTTCGGTTCGGTCACCGTGCTCGGCGACCTGGCCCAGGGCACCACGCCGTGGTCGGCCCGTACCTGGCCCGAACTGCTCGCCCACCTGGGTCGACCCGACGCCGAGGTGGCCCCGCTGACCGTGGGCTTCCGGGTGCCCGCGGTGATCGTCGCGCTGGCGAACCGTCTGCTCGCGAGCCTGGACGTGGACGTACCCGCGGCCCGATCGTTGCGCGAGGACGGCGCGCTGACCGTGCACGAGGTGGCCGACCCGGTCGCCGCGACGGTCGCCGCGGTGCGCGCCGCACTCGCCCACGAGGGCTCGATCGGGGTGATCGCGGACGGCGCGGGCACCGAACCGCTGCGCGCGGCGCTGGCCGAGGCGGGCATCGCCACCGGCACGGCCGACACGCCGGATCCCACCGGCGAGGTACGGGTGACCGTCCTGCCCGCGACGCTGGCCAAGGGCCTGGAGTACGACCACGTGGTGGCGGTCGAACCGGCCGCGATCGTGGCCGCCGAGGCGCGGGGCGCGGGCCGCCTGTACGTGGTGCTGACCAGGGCGGTGTCCCGATTGCACATCGTGCACAGCCGGCCGCTGCCGGACGTACTGCGCACGGCGGTCGGATGACGGGACGGGCCCGGGCGCTCACCACCCGTTCGCGGTAGTCGGGCGGGCGGCCCGGGGCAGTCGAACCTACCGTTTGGGGGAGGACCGGTGCCCGGACGCGGCCGGTGGATCGACCCGGGAGGCACGATGACGGGTGCGAGGCACGAGGTCCCGGTGATGATCGCCGGTGATTCGATCGGTCACGTCGGCAGCGGCGACCGGACCTGGCGCTACCGGCTGTGGCGCCACCTGCGCGCCCACGACGTGCGCCTGGACCTGGTCGGCTCCAAGGATCCGCTCGGCGACATCGGGGCCGAGGTGGCCGAGTACCGACCCGACTACCTCCTGGTCCTGATGAGTGTCGACGACCTGCGCCGACCCCCGATCGAGCCGGCCGCCTTCGAGGCCAAGCTGCGCGACTTCATCACCGAGGCCCGCCGAGCCGGGCCGAGCCTGCGGATCGTGCTCGGCCACGTCCTGCCCACCCACCAGGCGGGCCCGGATCCGGAGTTCGCCGCCCGCGCGGCGAGCTTCAACGCCCGCATCGACGCCATCGCGGCCGACCTGAACACCGACGAGTCCCCGGTCGTGGTGGCCCGCACCGACGCCGAATTCGTCGCGGCCGACCACACCGGCGACGGCCTGCACCCGAACTCGGCCGGCGAGTACCGGATCGCGGCGGCGTTCGCCGACGTCCTCGCCGACCGATTCCACCTCGGCGTGCACTACCCGCGCCCCTTCCCCAGGGTCCTGGACGCCTCGACGGACGCCCCGCCGCCGGACGACTGAGCACCGGGCCCGGGTCGGCCCGCGCCGCGCCGTCGGGCGACGCGCGGCTACGCCGGAGGGCTCCCGGCGGAGACGGGGTCGACGCCGCCCTACACGGAGGGGACGAGGGTCGAGTAGCGGTCGAGCACGTCGCGGTCGCCGGTGATCTCCAGCCGGTCCGCCGCGAGGCGTCCCCACACGAAGAGCATCAAGTCGGAGGCGGTGCCGGCCAGTTCGACATCGCAGGGTCGGTCGGTGTCGCCGAGCAGGACCCGATCGCCGGCGAAGCGCGCCGCCCAGACGCCCGGACCGTCGATCCGCCGCAGCCGCAGGCGCTCCCCGGACCCGGCCGCGGCCGCCACTCGGGCTCGCCGGGCCGGGATCATCACCTCGAAGTGCTGACCCACGGCGTCCGCCGCCAACTCGGCGTGCATCGGCGCCGCGGGCCCGACCGTGTTCTCGGCGTCCCAGCGGTGCACGGCGGCCTCGATGGTCTGCACGCGCAGCCAGAAGCCGACGGTCTGCTCGTCGGACCAGGTCCAGACCCGCTCCTCGGCCGCGGTCCGCGCGAACGCCCGAGCCAACTCGTCCGCCCCGGCGGCGAACCAGTCGACCAGCCCGGGCGCGAGCGGTCCCCACGTGGGCGTGGGCCCCACCGGGTCCGGCCAACCGGCGCGGTCCTCGGGCAGCGCGAAGATGCCGACGTCGGAGACATCCGGCGGTTCGCCCAGCCGCGCGTCGACGACCCGCGTCACGAAGCGATGTACACCCCCGAGGTGGACGACCAGATCGGACATGGTCCACTCCGGACAGGACGGCACGACGGGCGCGTCCCCGCCGTCGAGGCATCGTCGCGCGGCGGCCTCGAACGCGCGGACCTCACGACGGAAATGGCTGATGCGATCCATGCCTCGATTATCGGGTGGTTCGCGTTGCCGGACAGGTGGTTCCGTTCAGCCGGACGGGTGTGTGGTCTCGCGGGGGCGGGGATTGTTCGCGAGGGTGTTGGCGAGGCCGTCGGAAGAGAGCGCGTGTGTGGCGCGCGTCGGGTCGGTGGCCTATCGAGATCCAGCCGAGGAGCAGCGATGCAGCAGGACAAGCACCCGTCGTACGGTCCGGTGGTCTTTCGGGACAGGTCCGCCGGATACGCCTTTCTCACCAAGTCCACGGCGGTCAGCGAGGAGACGATCGAGTGGGACGACGGGAACACCTACCCCGTCGTCGACGTGGAGATCTCCTCGAAGAGCCATCCGTTCTACACCGGCAATGCCCGCCCGGTGGACCCCGAAGGGGCGATCGCCAAATTCGAGCGCCGCTACGGCGGCCAGGGGAGCGAGGATACCGACGCGGGGGGCGAATCGCGGTGATCCGGGCGTGTTGATCTCCCGTCATCTCGCTTTATTCGCACGGGAGTTCGAGGACATTCCGGAGTGACGGGGGAGGGTGGGCGTTGGTCCTTGCCCCGGCCAACAAACCGAGTCCGGCACCAATAGGCTTGCCGTCAACGGGAACTGATCATCACTCACCCCATGGTTGGAGCCTTTCATGGCAGACGACTCGCAAGCGGCGGGCAACTCTCCGGTCGGATCGGACGACGACTGGCGACCGGTCGGCATCGACATCTCCACGCCCAGCATCGCGCGGGTCTACGACGCGGTGCTCGGCGGCAAGGACAACTACCCGGTGGACCGGGCGATCGCCGAGGCGTCGCTGGCGATCGTCCCGGAGATAGGCGATGTCGGCCGGTACAACCGGGCGATACTCGGGCGCGGGGTCCGGTACATGGCGGAGCAGGGCATCCGTCAGTTCCTCGACCTGGGATCCGGCCTGCCCACCGTGCAGAACACCCACCAGGTGGCGCAGGAGCACTCGCCCGAGGCCCGTGTGGTCTACGTGGACAAGGACCCGATCGTGCTCGCGCACGGCCGGGCGCTGCTCGCGGAGAACGACCGGACCACCGTGGTCACCGCCGACCTGCGCGAGCCCGCCGAGATTTTGTCCCACCCGGACGTGCTCGCGCTGATCGACTTCGACCAGCCGATCGGCCTGATGCTCGTCGGTGTCGTGCACCACCTCAACGACGACGAGGGCCCCGAGGCGATCGTGGAGGCCTACAAGAAGGCGCTGCCGCCCGGCAGTTTCCTCTTCCTCACGCACTTCTGCGCGTCCAGCCCGGACGCGGTCGCGCTGGAGAAGGCGCTGCTCACCGACCTGGGTTCGGGACGATTCCGGACCATCGAGGAGATCTCCGCGTACTTCGACGGCCTCGAACCGGTCGAGCCGGGCGTGGTCTTCCTGCCGCTGTGGCAGCCCGAGGAATCGGTCGAGGAGCCGCTGACGGTCGGTCAGAAGCTGATGGCCGGTGGCATCGGCCGCAAGCCGACGGCCTGATCCGCCGGGGCGGAGCGTCGCGGCGCGCGACTCAGCGTGCCGCGGCGAGTTGTTGTTCGGCGCGGGCGACGATCTCCTGGAGGTACAGTCCGCGACGAACATCGCACACGTGCCGGCCGCCGTCGCGGACCAGGCTCGCGAACTCCGCGCGCAGCACCGCGAAGGCGGACCCGTCGATCGCCGTGGACAGGTCCAGCGTGGCGGCCCCGGCCGATCCGTATACGTCCACGTCGTAGCGGTGACCGCCTTCGGCCGAGCAGCACAACACCAGTTGGGACACCGCGCCGCCGGCGTGGACGAGCTGAAGCGCCGCCCAGCCCGCGCCCGCGGAGTCGGCCCGCAGGTCCACGATGTCGCCCAGCGCGACGCTCATCAGGTCGAACGCGTGCGGCCCCACGTCCAGGATCGCGCCGCGCGCCTGTCGCCACGGCGACGCCGCGAACGGACCGCCGAGGAACGCGCCGGTGACGCAGGTCAACCTGCCCGTGCGCCACGGCGTCTCGGCGCTCTCCAGGTGGGCCAGGAACTCCCGTACACGCGGCGCGTATCGTGCGCTCAGCGCGACCATCGAGCCGACCCCGGCCGTGTCGATCACATCGGCCAGCCGGCGTGCGGTGTCCGGGTCGGCCGCGATCGGCTTCTCCAGCAGCACCGCCTTGCCCGCCCGCGCCGCGCGCTCGGCGAGCGGGGGTTGGGCCTCGGGGGCGATCGCGAAGACCACCGCCTCGCACGCGTCGAGCAACTCGTCGAACTCCGCGCACGCCCGGGCGTCGTAGGACTCGGCGAGTTCCCGGGCTGCCTCCGGCCGGCGTGCCCACACCGCGGCGAGCCGGGTCTCCGGCCCGGCCGCGAACACCGGCGCGTGCACCAGCCTCGCCCACGGTCCGGCCCCGACCAGACCCACCGCGACCTGCTCGCTCATCGTCTTCGCCTCCGGTGTCGTGCTGCCCGCGCCCGCGGCGCTTCCCGCCGGCCGAGCGTACCGGGCGGTTCGCGTCGTGCGACCGCGCCACTCGGGTATCGAACGACGGACGGTGTCATGGCTCTGGAGAGCTCGCGAGGTCGCTGCTAGCTTCCGCCCGCATGAGGCTCTTCGGATGAGGTCGTGCGCATGAGGTTCTCCATGTCCCTGCCCGTGCTGCGCGATCCCGGTCACGCGCAGCCCTATCACCGCACGTTCGCGCTGGCCCGGATCGCCGAGGAGGCCGGTTTCGACACCGCCACCGTCGGCCACCACCATTTCATGCCGGGCAACATGAGCGACCCGCTCACGCTGCTGGCCGCCGTGGCCGCCCGGACGGACATCCTGCGGGTGGGCACCGGCATCTTCCAACTCCCGGTGCACCATCCCCTGCGGGTCGCCGAACAGGTCGCCACGATCGACGAGATCTCGGGCGGACGGGTCACCCTCGGCGTCGGACTGGGCTGGTGGCCGCTGGAGTACGCGGCGCACGGATCCGAGTTCCGCACCCGGGGTGCGCGGATGGAGGAGGCGTTGGAGATTCTCCGTCTGGTCTGGACCCGGGAGAACGTGGCCTATCGGGGCCGCTTCCACGACTTCCCCGAACTGACCGTGTACCCGCGCCCGGTGCAGGAGGGCATCCCGCTGTGGGTGGCGGGCGTCGCGGACGCCGCCGTCGAGCGCGCCGCGCGCCTGGGTGACGCGTGGTTGTGCGGCCCGGTCCAGTCCCTGGCCAAGGCACGATCCTGCCTGGCGGTCTACCGGGCGGCGTGCGCGCGGCACGCCCGGCGACCCGACTGGGTGCTGCGCCGGTACGCGTGGCTCGGCAAGGACCGCCGTACCGTCGCCGAGGAGGTGCTGCCCGCGTACGTCGGCGGCCTGCTCGAGCACTGGCGCGAATCGGCCGAGGACGCCACGGAGCGCGAGTTGTTCCACCGCCTGGACGCCGGCGAACACGTCCCCGCCGAGGAAATCGCCCGGGACCGGCTGTTGTGGGGTGGCCCCGAGGACGTGATCGCCCAGATCGCCGACTACCGCGACCGTACCGGCAGCGACCACATCCACGCCGCCTTCGGCGCGGGCCTGCCGGGCGACACCGGCCCGACGTCCACGCGCGGCTCCTTCGACGAACTGGCCTCGATGATCGCACTGTTCGGCAAGGAGGTGATCCCGGCGTTCCGGTGACGCCGGCCGGGCGGCGCTGTCACCCGCCCGGCAGCGGGTGGGAGTGCCCACGGCGCTCGTGGCACGGCGCGGCATCCGCGGATCCCTCGTGATGGTCGGCCCGTCGCCGACTCCGAACCGGTCGCTCGAATGATCTACTGGACGTGGTCGGGGATGGGTGTCGGACGAAGGGTTCGCAGCGTGTTGATCGATCTTGCCGGGAAGAGCGCGTTGGTCACCGGGTCGACCCAGGGGATCGGGGCGGCGATCGCGGTGGGGTTGGCCCGGGCCGGGGCCCGGGTCGCCGTGAACGGGCGCACCCCCGAGTCCGTGGACGCGGCGGTGGAGCGCATGCGCGGCGAGGTGCCCGGCGGGGAGTTCCGGGCGGCGCCGGGGGACATCGCCACCGACGAGGGGGCCGCGCGGGTATCGGCGGCGGCGCCGGACGTGGACATCCTGGTGAACAACCTCGGCATCTTCGGAGCCCGGCCCGCGCTGGAGATCGACGACGCCGAGTGGCGGCGCTACTTCGAGGTGAATGTGCTCACCGCGGTGCGGATGATCCGCGCCCACCTGCCCGGGATGCGCGAGCGCGGCTGGGGGCGGATCCAGAACATCGCCAGCGACTCGGCGGTGGTCATCCCGGCGGAGATGATCCAATACGGCATGTCCAAGACGGCGTTGCTCGCGGTGTCGCGCGGATTCGCCAAAGAGGCGGCCGGTAGCGGGGTGACGGTCAACTCGGTGATCGCCGGGCCGACCCACACCGGCGGAGTCGAGGACTTCGTCTACGAGTTGGTCGACCCGGCGCTGCCGTGGCCACAGGCACAGCGCGAGTTCATGCGGCGCCACCGCCCCCAGTCGCTGATCCAGCGGTTGATCGAGCCCGAGGAGATCGCGCACATGGTGGTCTACCTCAGCTCGGACTTCGCGTCGGCGACCACGGGCGGTGCGTTGCGGGTGGACGGCGGGTACGTGGACGCGATCCTCCCCTGAGCGAGGCCGGGCCGGGTCGGGCCCGAGCGAACCCGGCCTCCCGGACAACACGGCGGTACCCCCACCGCAGATCCCCGGCACCCCCGGCACACTTCCGGCGTCCCCCGCCCCACCCCCATCCCACCCCCGGCACCCCCGGCCGCGGCGGGGCACCCCACCTCCCCTGTGGCCCGGCTCTCGGCCCCGCTCGACTGGAGCCCCATGCAGTCCCCCGACCCCCGGCTCCCGCCGGCCCGGCGCCGCACCACCCCCCGACGCGGCCTGCGGATCGCCGTTTCGTGCGCGGCGCTGCTCGCCGGCGTAGCCGGCACCCTCGTCGGCACCGACGCACAGGCCGCCTCCGGTGCCGACGCGAACGCGGGCGCGGTCAACCCGTACGGCTCCCTCGGCGCGCAGCGTCCGCACTGGCGGGTGTGCGACTGGTACACCTCGCCCGGCCCGCGCGATCCCGACTGGCGGGACCACCCGGTCACTTCCTGCGCGGACGTGCGCGCGCCGCTGGACTGGTACGACCGGAGCAAGGGCACGATCACCGTGCGGGTGACCCGGGTGGCGAGCACCGGCGGATCGGCGCGGCGCGGCGTGCTCCTGGTCAACCCCGGCGGCCCCGGCATCGACGGCTCGGCGTCGGCGACCCGGATCGCCCGGTCCCAGCCCGAGTTGTTGCGGACCCACGACATCATCGGCTTCGCGCCCCGGGGAGTCGCGCCCTCCACGAGCCTGGACTGCGACGTGGACTGGACGCGATACGACTCGGTCGCCGACGCCCGCGACCGCTCGCCGGCCAACGTCGCACGGCAGCTCGCGAACGCGCGCCTGGTCGGACAGGCCTGCGCGGACGCGGCGTTCGCCCCGTATGTGACCACCGATCAGACCGCGCGGGACCTGGACCTGATCCGAGCCGTGCTCGGCGAGCGCCGCATCGACTACCTCGGCTTCTCCTACGGCACCTGGCTGGGCGTGTGGTACGCGGCCGCGTTCCGCGATCGGGTGGACCGCTTCGTGCTCGATTCGAGCATGAACTGGTTGTCCACGCCGGAGGAGGTCTTCGTCGAGTCGTGGGCCCGCGGCTTCCGGCGCCGCTTCGACGTGCAGTTCCTGCCCTGGCTCGCCCGCCACCACGACCGGTACGGGTTCGGCGACACCCCGGAGGCCGCGGGCGCCGCGTACGAGGAGTTGCGCGCCGCCGTCGCCGGGCAGGGGCGCGGTACGGCGCTGGACGCCACGCAGGCGACCGTGCTGTACAACTCCGACGGTTGGCCGCGGTGGGCCGAACTGCTGGTCACGCTGCGCGGCGATCCGACCCGGGCGGTGGACCTGCTCGCCGCGCCCAGGGTGCCGGTCGGCATGCCGGACAGCGGAGCGCACTGGGCGATCCGGTGCGGCGACGCCCGGTGGCCGCGGGACCCGGCCCGCTGGGTCGCCGAGGGTGACCGGCTCGGCGCGCGCTATCCGTTGGCCGGCTCGCTCGCCACCGAACAGCCTTGTGCCTTCTACCCGTTCGCGACCGCGCACCCGGTCGTGCCGAACGCGGCCACGCTGCCCCGGATGTTGATGGTGCAGAACCAGCTCGACCCGGCGACGCCCGCCGACGGCGCGCTGATCGCCGCCGCCGAGTCGCACCAGCCGATGATCTTCGTCCGGGACGCGGGCAACCACATCGCCTACGACAGCGGCAACGCGTGTGTCGACGCCCGGGTCAACGCCTACCTCGCGCGCGGCGCCCGGCCGGGCACGGTGGTCTGCGAGGCACTGCCGCTCCCGCTGGACGACGTCGTGCACCCGGTCGGCGCGGCCGGTCCGCAACCCCCGCGTGCGGGCCGCGACCCTCGGCCGCCCGGACCCGGATAGCGGTCCCGGACACGGCGCGGGCCCCACCGCCGACGGCGATGGGGCCCGCGACCGAGGTGCCGTGAGGTCCGGAAGACCCGGCGGCACCGATCGTGCGGTCAGTGCACGAGCACCGGAACCGGCAACTCGTCCGCGTCGGTGTCCGCGTCCTTGTCGTTCGAGGCGACCACCGTGCTGTCGCCGTGCCCGACGGTGATGAACGTGAAGGCGATCGCCGAGGCCAGCGCCAGGATGCCGACCGCCCACCAGATGGCGGTGGCGTAGCCGTGCACCATGGCCTGCATCTTGAGCTGCTCCAGGCCGGCCGAACCGGCCGTGTGCGAGGCCACGTAGGCCGTGGTCGCGCTCGCCGCGATGGTGTTCAGCAGCGCCGTGCCGATCGCGCCGCCGACCTGCTGCGAGGTGTTGATCATCGCCGAGGCGACACCCGCGTCCCGCGGCTGGACGCCGTGGGTGGCCAGGCTCATCGCCGGCATGAACGCCGTGCCCATGCCCAGGCCGAGCAGGATCTGCGCGGGCAGGATCAGCCCGACGTACGAACTGCCGACCTCGATCCGGGTGAGCAGCAGCATGCCGACACCGGCGGTCAGGAAGCCGGGGCCCATCAGCAGCCGGGCCGGGACCCGGGTCATCAGGCGCGCGCCGATCTGGGTCGAGCCGGTGATCATGCCCGCGATCATCGGCAGGAACGCCAGGCCGGTCATCACCGGCGAGAAGTCCTTGACGATCTGGAGGTAGTAGGTGAGGAACAGGAACATGCCGAACATCGCGATGATGGCCAGGCCGAGCGAGAGGTAGATGCCGGCCCGGTTGCGCTCGGCGATCACCCGCAGCGGCAGGAGCGGGGCCTTGACCCGGCTCTCCACGAAGACGAACGACGCGAGCAGGACGGCCGCGGCGATGAACAGGCCCACCGTGCTGCCCGAGGTCCAACCGTGGCTCTCGGCGCGGGTGAAGGCGTAGACCAGGGTGCCCAGGCCGACCGAGGACAGCACCACGCCGGGGATGTCCAGCGGCGAGCGGTTGCGGGTCCCGGCGGGCTCACTGATGACCAGTACGGCACCGGCCGCGGCGACCGCGGCGAACGGGATGTTGACGAAGAAGGTCCAGCGCCAGTTCAGGTACTCGGTGAGCACGCCGCCCAGGATCAGGCCCACCGCGCCGCCACCACCGGCGATCGCGCCGAAGATGCCGAACGCCTTGGCGCGTTCCTTGGCGTCGGTGAACATCACCGCGAGCAGGGACAGCGCGGACGGGGCGAGCAGCGCGCCGAACGCGCCCTGGAGCGCCCGGGCGCCGAGCAGCATGCCGGTGCTCGCGGCTATGCCGCCGAGCGCGGACGCGGCGGCGAAACCGGTCAGGCCGACGATGAAGGTGCGGCGTCGACCCCACAGGTCGGCGATCCGGCCGCCGAAGAGCAGCAGCCCACCGAACGCGAGGGCGTACGCGGTGATCACCCATTGCCGGTTGCCGTCGGAGATGCCCAGGTCGGTCTGGGCGGACGGCAGCGCGATGTTCACGATGGTGCCGTCGAGGACGACCATCAACTGGGCGATGGCGATGAACAGGAGCGCTTTCCAGCGCCTGGGATCGGGCACGGTGGTCTTGGGCGGGGCGGTTGCAGACATGGGGGTACTCACTTGGGGGGTGCGATGCGACGACGGACGTCGCGAGGGTGGACGGTGCTCCCTCGCCCGCGCGGAAACGGCGGGGCGACGGTGAGGTGTTCGTGGTCGTTACGCGGTCACGAGGTGCTGCGAAGGTTCGGGAAGTCGGTGGGGCGCGTCAGTGCCCGGAAGGCCGCCCCTCGTGTTCGGCGGCAAGCCGTTCGATGTCCCCCAGTGCCACGGCGGTGCCGGACAGCGGGGTGGGGTCGGGGGTGCTCAGACCGTCGAGCAGCACGTCCAGGTGACGGTGCACGAACCGGTCGTTCACCACGCAGCCGCCCATCCCGGGCAGCGGTCGGGTGAGCTGGGTGATCGCCATCAGCAGATCGCCCGAGCCGACGTCGGTACGCAGCCGGCCCTCGGTACGAGAGCGCTCCATCAGCGTCTCGACCAAGTGCTCCAACCGTGCCCGGGCGGCGACCATCTCGGGGTGCGTCTTGTCCACTCCGGCGGACATGAGCGTGCACAGAGCCCCGATCCGCTCCTCCGTCGCGCCGTGCGCGAAGCGCCGCAGGGCCGTGAAGGCCTCCGGCTCCTCGGCCAGGGCCAGCTCGCCCCGCTCGGTGATCCGTTCCAGGACGGAGAGGATCACCCGCTGCGCGAGCTCGTTGCGGTCGGCGAAGTGGCGGTACAGGGTCGCGTTGCCGACTCCCGCGCGGCGGGCGACCTCGTCGAACGGCACCTCGGCGCCGTGCTCGACGAACATCTCGCGTGCCGCGGCGATGATCCGCTCGCGGTTTCGCCGGGCGTCCGCACGAAGTCGCGGGCCACGGTCCTCGGCGACGTCGGTGGCAATGACGGTGCTGCCCATGATCCGGCTCCTTCCTGTCGGTACCCGAGCGATAACCGGGGAGTGATTCCCCGATTGTTGATTCGCTGGGTTAAACGGACAGGAAGTCCCCGGATATTTCGATCGATGATGTGACCTGGGTCACATCTCATTCCACCCGCTTGCGACCGGGTGACGGTGGGCCCGGCACCCGGTCGGCGACCGGCCCGCTACCAGGCGAAAGACTCCGGCGCGGGTCCCGGGCCGGGGAAGATCCGGTCCAGTTCGGCGAGTGTCTCCGGGCTCAACTCGACGCTCGTGGCCCGCAGCGCCGAGTCCAATTGGTCTCGTGTGCGCGGGCCCACGATCGGGCCGGTCACCCCGGGGCGGGTGAGCAGCCAGGCCAGCGCGACCTCCCCCGGCGGCGTACCGATCTTGCCGCACAGGTCCTCATACGCCTGGATCTGCTCGCGCCGCTCGGCCACCTCGCCCGCCGCCCGGTCCCCGGCGGAGCGGTGCCGACCGCCCGCGCGCTCCTTCTCCAGCACCCCGCCCAGTACGCCGCCGTGCAGCGGCGACCACGGGATGACCCCGAGGCCGTAGGCCCGCGCCGCCGGCAGCACCTCGGCCTCGGCGGCCCGCTCGGCCAGGTTGTACAGGCACTGCTCGCTGACCAGACCCAGCGAGGATCGGCGGGCCGCCGCCTCCTGGGCCTGCGCGATGTGCCAGCCGGCGAAGTTCGACGACCCGACGTAGAGCACCTTGCCCTGCGTGACCAGCAGGTCCATCGCCTGCCAGATCTCCTCCCACGGGACCCGGCGATCGATGTGGTGCATCTGGTAGACGTCGATGTGGTCGGTGCCCAGGCGGCGCAGGCTGTCCTCGCAGGCCCGGCGGATGTGCCGGGCGCTGAGCCCGCCCGAGTTGGGCCAGTCGCCCCAACTGCCGTAGACCTTCGTGGCCAGCACGACCCGTTCGCGCCGGTCGCCCCCGGCCAGCCAGCGGCCGACGAGTTCCTCGGTGTCCCCCCGGGCGCCGGCGCCGGTCAGTTGGGAGCGCCCGTACACGTTCGCGGTGTCGAACAGGTTGATGCCCGCGTCGAGCGCGGCGTCCATGATCTCGCCACTGTCGCGTTCGTCGGTGGCGGGCCCGAAGTTCATCGTGCCGAGCACGATGCGACCCACGGTCAGGCCGGTGCGGCCCAGTTCGGTGTACGGCATGGCGGAGGCGGAAGAGGTCATGTCCTTGTCGCTGCCCGGCCCGAGCAGGCCGGAACCCATGGGATTCACCACGCCGGCCGACGAAGGGGTCGGTGCCCGTCAGCGACTCGCCGCCAGTCGACGGGTGTGCTCCTCCCACGCGGCGGTCAGCCGGTCGACGGCCGACTCGAGGGTGGCCGCCGACTCGGCGAAGGACAACCGCACGCCGCGATGGTGTCGGCCGTCCACGCACGCGTCGGCGCCGGGCAGGACCAGCACGCCGTACCGCGCGGCCAGGTGCGCGAACGTCGTACTGTCCGCGACCGGCAGGTCCGCCCACACCGACAGCCCGGCCTGCGGCGCCTGCACCCGCCAGGCCGGCAACTGACCGGCCAGCAGGTCCAGCAGCAGATCGCGGCGCTCGGTCAGTGCTCGACGCAGTTCCTCCTGCCAGTGCGCGTCGGCGGCTCGCAGCAGGCGGGCGGCGAGCACCTGCGCGGGTACGCTCGCCGCCGCGCCGGTCGCGCGGGTCCGGGTCAGCCGGCCGCGCAGCGTGTCCGGCGCGCGCAGCCAGCCCACCCGCAGGCCGGCCCAGAACATCTTGGACAGCGAGCCGAACGCGATCACCGTGTCGTCGTCGGCCGCGGCCGGCGGTACGGGAGGGGCACGGTCCGGTCCCAGGCCCAGTCCGGCCTGGGTCAGGTCCTCCACCAGCACCGCGTCCCGGGCGCGCCGCACCGTGAGCAGGGCGCGGCGGCGGAGCTCGGCCAGCGGAGCGCCGGTCGGGTCGTGCGCGGCCGAGGCGGCCAGGATCACCGGTGCGTGCAGCCGGGCGGCGGCCCGGTCCACGGCGGCCACGTCCAGACCCAGGGCGTCCACACCGACACCGATCGGCCGACCCCCGGCCGCCGTCACCGCCGCGGCCAGGCCGGGCGTGCCCGGGCAGCCGGTCAGGACCGCCCGTCCCGGTGACACCAGCGCCGCGAGCACCAGGGACAGCGCGTGCCGGGCACCGGCGGTGACGATCAACCGGTCGGGTGTGGTCGGCAGGCCCAGGTGCGTGGTGAGGTGGTCGGCCAAGGCCGCGCGCAGTTCGGGCAGGCCGCCCGGGGGCAGGCCGTGCCCGTCGTCCTGGGACAACACGAACGCGCCGTCCGCGGGCGGCAGATGCCCGGTCCCGGCGGGTACCGACAGGGACAGGTCGAGCACGTCGGCGTCGGCGACCAGGCGCCGCCGGACCGGGGCCGCGACCGGGGTGGGCGGATGCGTCCACCCGGGCCGGGGACACACGAACGTGCCCGCGCCCTGGCGCCGCTCCACCAGGCCGGCCTCGGCGAGCGTCTCGTAGCCGCGCACGACGGTGCCGCGGCCGACCCCCAGGGCGTGCGCCAACGGGCGCTCGGCGGGCAGCCGCGCGCCCGGGCCGGCGAGGCCGCGCTCGATCGCCTCGGCCAGCGACTCGGCGATCCGTCGATGGCGCGGTCCCGCGCGGGTGTGCCAGTCCTCCAGCGCGACGCGTACCCACCAGCTCGGATCCTGGTCCATTCACCCAGATTGGCACTGTCCCGGGAGTGGGACAACGGGCAGGCTCGTCGACGGGGCCGGCTCGTGGCTCGTGGTTCGTGGCCTGCCACGCCCGATCGTCGACCGCCGCCCCCGCTCCCCGTCGCCCGGTGAAAGGTGCCCATCGTGTCGGCCGCTCCCGCCCCCACCCTCGCCAGACGCTTCTGGGAGGCGATCGAACCCGTCCACGCCGTCGTGTACTTCGCGCCGGAACCGGCCGAGGCGGCCCGCGCGCTCGGGCTGATCGGGTGGTGGATGGGCTACTTCGCGGGTCGGCTCGCCCCGCTCGGCGCGGTCCGCGCCCCCGAGGCGAGCGCGCTGTGCTTCGCGTTCGCACCCGGCCGGGTGGCCCGTGCGCTGCCCGACGCGTGGGCGTACACGACGCCGGAGAAGATGCTCGACACCCGGATCGGCGCGGTCGAGACGGCGCTGGCCCGAAGCCTGCCGGCGGTGGGCGAACGGCACCTGGAGGACCTGGTCGACCTGCTGGAACGCGCGGTCGAGGGCTGCGGGTACGAAGGACGCGCGCTCGCCGCGGCGTGGGCGGGTGTGCGGCGCCCGGACGGGGTGGCCGGCCGGTTGTGGTTGGCGAGTACGGTCCTGCGCGAACACCGCGGCGACGGCCATGTGATCGCGGTCGCGCACGCCGGCCTGACCGGCATCGAGGCGGGCCTGACCCACGCCGCCACCGGCAACGTCCCGCGCGAACTGCTGCAGAGCACCCGGGGCTGGAGCGACGCGCAGTGGGAACAGGCGCGCCGCCGCCTGGTCGCCAAGGGCCTGCTGGACCGCGACTCGCGACTGACCAGGAGCGGCGGGGCGCTGCGCCGCGACGTGGAACACGCCACCGATCGACTCGCCGCCGACCCCGTCACGCTACTGGGCGAGGCCGGGGTCGAGGAGGCCATCCGGCTGGCCGCGCCGCTGGGCCGACACCTCGTGGACAGCGGCCTGATCCCGGTACCCAACCCGATCGGGGCACCCCGCCCATGACCACGCACCCCTATTCCCGGACCGCGTCGAACCCGCGCATTGGAACGGGACGGGCCGATCGCCGGGAGGCATCACCGCCGAGTGGAACGGTTCCGTACCCGAGCGCGTCCGTAGCAGGGGGAGTCGACGCAGATCTCCCGGGCCGCGACCCGGGTCGCCGGCCCGGACACCCGTCCGCGGTCATGTGCGGCCCGCCGGCCACGACCGAGCGGTTCGCCGGCCCCCGACCCGGGCCCGAGAGCCACGACACAGGGGGGAGATCCGTATCGCCATCGCCGAACCGGGGCGGATTGCCGAGGAGAGCACCGCGCCAGGCCCGGACGAGCCCGCGGAGGTCGGTGCACACGCTGCGGCTGAGGGCGGGGTCGGCGACGCCGCCGAGCGCGACGCTCCCGCGGCGGAGCCCGACGTCCCCCCGCCACCGCGTGGGGGCCGGCTGCGGCGACGGTGGCGGTCGTGGAGTCGCCGGCGGCGGATCACCGTGATCCTGCTGATCCTGGTGAGTCTGCCGCTGCTGCCGGTGGGCGCGGCCGCGCTGGCGCTGCGGCTGGAGTACGCGGGCGATCCGTCGGACCAGGCCCGCACCCGCGGCCGGGACGCGATCTGGCTCGGCCACGCGTGGGTGGACGGACGCAAGGGGGCGGCCGAACTGGCCGCACTGGCACAGCGGTTGCGGGGCACCGGCATCCACGACCTGTACGTGCACGCCGGGCCCCTGGAACACGACGGCACGCTGCCGCCCTCCGCCCACCCCGGGGCGCGGCAACTGGTGGACGCGGTCCACCGCGAACTGCCCGGCGTACGGGTGCAGGCCTGGCTCGGCGACATCGTCTCGCACGGCGGGCCCGGGCTGCGGCTGGAGCGCCCGCCGGTGCGCGCGGCGATCACCGCGTCGGCCGCGCAGATCCTGGACGCCGGCTTCGAGGGCGTGCACCTCGATCTGGAACCGGTGTGGTCCGGGAACGAGGACTTCCTGACCGTGCTCACCGCCACCCACGCGCTGACCCGTGCGCGCGGCGTCCCGCTGTCGGTCGCCGCCGCGCAGATCGATCCGCTGCCGTCCCTGCACAGCGTCTTCCAAGCGCTGCGCGATCACCCCAAGTGGTGGTCGCAGCGATACTTCGGCCAGGTCGCGCGGCGGGTCGACCAGATCGCGCTGATGTCCTATGACACCGCGATGCCGCTGGAGTCGCTGTACGGCGGCTACGTCGCGCAGCAGACCGAGCTCGCCCTGGAGGCGACGCCGGCCGGGGTCGACCTGCTGATGGGCCTGCCCGCCTACTACGCGAACAGTTGGGGTCATCACGGCTCGGCCGAGACGGTCGCGGCGGCGGTGCGCGGTGTCCGCCTGGGCCTGACCAGACACGACCCGCGCCGACCGAACTTCGGCGTCGCACTGTACGTCGACTTCGCCGCGACCGACACGGACTGGGCGTCCTACCGCCGGGATTGGTGTCGTCTCGACGGTCGAGCCGGGTGAGGCCGGGTGCCGAACGAGGTGTCCGATTGCCGCCGGCACCGTGTCCCGGCCGCGTCCACGCTGGAGGCATGACCACCACCGCGGATACCCGCACCTTCGTCGTCCGAGCGATCCCCGCCGAGCTCCTCGCCTCGGTCCGGGCCACCGGCCTGGACGTCTCCGGCCACCCGGTCGAATCGCACACGGCCGGCGGCGGCGAACCGTTGCGCTGCTGCCTGCGCGACGCCGAGCCGGGCGAGCGGCTCATGTTGTTCGGCTACGAACCGCCGCTCCCGGCGAGCCCGTACCGCGAGATCGGCCCGGTCTTCGCGCACGCCGACGCCTGCCCCGGCCCGAGCACCGACGCCTACCCGCCCCAGTGGCGGGCCCGGCCCCAGGTCTTTCGCGCCTACGACGCCCGGGGACGGATCCACCCCACCTCACGCCTCCACGACACCGACAACCCCGAGCCCGCCCTCGCCGAGATCCTCGCCGACCCCGAGGTGACCGAGATCCACTGCCGCAACATCACCTACGGCTGCTACATGTCCACCATCGTCCGCCCGTCCACCCCCGACCGCTGATCCCACGACCGGATCCCCGGTGGCGCTCGCCCCCGGCGCCGGGGGCGAGCGCCCGGCGCCGGCGCGTCCACCGGGGCGGCGACACCGTCGCGCCGGTCTCGGCCACGCCCGGGACGATCACCGTGTCGGGCCGGATTCCGTACCGGCCCGCGCGCGGGCGGCTCCGAGCCGATCGCTACCGTACGCGGATGGACAACGCAGTCGTGCGGAGCCCGTCGGCCCAGGTCGCGGCGCACACCGCCGCTCCCGGTCCGGGCCGTGTCCGGGGCGCCGCCCAGGTGGTCACCGACATCCTCCAGCCGCGCAACACCATCCTTGCCGGACTGTCCGGTTTCGGTGCGCTCGTCGCCCACTCGTGGACCGGCGCCGGATGGGGTCTGTTCGCGGCACTGTGCGCGGGCATCGTTCCGGCCGGGTACATCGAGTGGGAGCGTCGCCGCGGTACCTGGGGCGACCGGCACGTGGTGGACCGCCGGCAGCGTCCGCGCATCTTCGCGGTGATCCTGGCCTCGATCGGCATCGGCGCGGCGGTCATGCTCGGCGCCGGCGCGCCGTCCCGGCTGGTGTTCGCGATGTTCGCGCTGTGGGGCATGACGGTGGTGCTGCTGGTGGTGAACGCGGCGTGGAAGATCAGCGTCGACTGCGCGGTCGCGTCCGGCATCGTCGCGTTGCTCGCCGTCGCGGGCGGACCGTGGTGGTCGACCGGTTATCTCGCGGTCGGCGTCGTGTGCTGGTCGCGTGTCGCACTGCGTCACCACACCGTCGCGCAAGCCGTGGCTGGTGCGCTCTTGGGCGCCGCCACCGGGGCATCTCTGGTTTTCGGCTGACCGATAGCGGTACATATCGGGCGGCCATCGACCCTCTCTATGGCGCACGTCACATGCCGGGTACCGATGGTCAGGAGGTCGTACGCACCGTAAACCGTCTTTTCACGATTCCTGCCCTGAGTAATCGAATACCCACTATATGTCATCGATTCGGGCACAATGCGTACGCTTCTCGGGACTTTAGGTCCCGATATTCCACCCTTCCGCCCTGATTCTTCTGTTTCGGCGAAACGTGATGTTTGGATCCGAGTCGAGGGTGTGCGTAGTTTGGTGCTTCGCCACACCGGTCCGGTGCTCGGCGAAATGGTCTCCCGGTTCGCCGAATCCTGCCGCCGGAGCGAGGCCACGGTACGAAACCCGAAAGGCAGGAGCGGGGGAACCAAGTGGAATGCCGTCCCGGGCGTCCGTGACACGGACGCCCATGACGACGGCTTGGGGTGAAGCCGTGCCCGTCCCTTCCTCAGGAGGGCCGAACACGGCCGGGCGAGACTCTCCAGCCCGAATCCGACAGCTCACTTCGTAGGCGTGGGAGAAGGAAAAATCTTCGTGCAGTCGTTCATCACCCCTGCCCGCATGCCCAAGAAGACGCGTCTCGCGCTGACCCTCGGCATGGCCGGCGCGATCGTCGCCGCCCCGCTGGTCACCGGTCTCGCCACCGCCAACGCCGCCTCCGTCTCCACCTGGGACAAGGTCGCCATGCTCGAGAGCTCGGGCAACTGGCACATCAACACCGGCAACGGTTTCTACGGTGGTCTGCAGTTCACCATCAGCACCTGGAACGAGTTCGGCGGTCAGCAGTACGCCCCGCGTGCCGACCTGGCCACCAAGGACCAGCAGATCGCCATCGCCGAGAAGGTTCTCGCCGTACAGGGTCCCGGCGCCTGGCCGAACACCTCCGGCCCGGCGGGCCTGACCAAGGGCAGCGCCGCGCCGGCCGTCTCGCCCGGCACCAAGTCCACGGTCAAGGTCACCCCGAAGGCCGCCGAGAAGCCGGCCGAGTCCGCTCCGGCCCCGAAGATCGAGGTCGTCCCGGCGGCCGCCGCGAAGTCCGCGTCGACCAGCACCTCGTACTCCGTGGTCAAGGGCGACACGCTCTCCAAGATCGCCGCCGCCAAGGATGTCGAGGGCGGCTGGCACAAGCTGTACGCCGACAACCGCTCGGTGATCGGTGGCAACCCGAACGTCATCCAGATCGGTCAGAAGCTCTCGCTCTCCGGTAAGGCCTCGGCCTCGACCGAGTCCGGCAGCACCAAGACCGAGACCGCTCCGGCCGCGCCGAAGACCGAGACCAAGACCACGGCGTCCGTGAAGGTCGCGCCGAAGGTCGAGGTCAAGGAGAAGGCCCCGGTCGCGGCCAAGGAGTCCTCGGCCAAGGCCGAGTCCACCACGGCCAACGCGTCCGGTTACGTCGCTCCCGTGAAGGGCGGCCTGGGCACCGCGTTCGGCACCGGCGGCAAGCTGTGGTCCAGCGGCAGCCACACCGGCCAGGACTTCGTGGCCGCCACCGGCACCTCGGTGAAGGCGATCACCTCGGGCACCGTGGTCAAGGCCGGCAACGGCGGCGCCTACGGCAACGAGATCGTGATCAAGCACGCGGACGGCAAGTACTCGCAGTACGCCCACCTGTCCAGCATCGGCGTGCGTGTCGGCGCCACGGTGAGCACCGGTCAGCAGATCGGCCTCTCCGGCGCGACCGGCAACGTGACCGGCCCGCACCTGCACTTCGAGATCCGCACCACGCCGAACTACGGCAGCGGCATCAACCCGGTCACCTACCTGCGCGCGCACGGCGTCAACCTCTGAGCCGAGCGTCATCAGGCGGTAACCACACCGCGATAGCCACACCAACGCGGTAGCCGTACCAGGGCCGGGCCCGTCGACCGAGTGTCGACGGGCCCGGCCCTTTTCGGCGTCCCCACCCCTGCGGACGCCGAAGTCTCCGGCGGATCGCGCCGATCAGCCGCGCGCCGGGTAGCGCTTGGGCAGCGACAGCCCACGTGCGGCCATCAACTCCCGCAGCCGGTCAGGGTAGTCGGTGATCAGACCGTCCACGCCGTCGTCCATCAGCTTGGCCATGGTCGCCGGGTCGTCGACGGTCCACGGCACGACCTTGATGCCCGACGCGTGTGCCCGGGCGACCATGTCGCGGGTCACGTAGGGACGGTAGTTCGGGTCGGTGACCTTGCCGTCCTGCGGGAAGCCGTGCACGGGCGAGAACGTGCCGGCGCCGAACGAGGAGATCGCGCGCAGCGGATCGCCGTCGAAGTCGTCGATGTCCAGGCCGCCCAGCCAGGGCGAGGCGCCGGGCTTGCCGACCTGGAGGAAGTCGTAGTTGGTCAACGCGACCAGGGGCAGGCGCGGTTCGACCTGCCGCATGCGCTTGAGCGCGCCCCAGTCGAAGCTCTGCACGGTGACCTGGCGCAACAGCCCGGCCCGGCGCACCTCGCGCGCCACGACCTGTACGAACTGCTCGCGCGGCGCGGTCTCCTGCGGCGCGCCGGCCTCGACCTTGGTCTCCACGTTGAGCTTCACGCCGCGCGCGTGCCGGCGGTTGACCAGGTCGAACACCTCGGTGAGCAGCGGCATTCGGGCTCCGGGCGAGGTGGTCTGCGCGGGGAAGCCGGGGAACTGCCGCGATCCGCAGTCCAGCGTGCGGACCTGCGCCAGGCTGAGCGTGTTGACGTACTTGCCGACGTAGGGGAACTCCGGGTCGCCGGCGCGTACCGGCTTGGTGTCCGCGCACTTGCGTCCGTCGACCTTGCGGTCGTGGGTGACCACGGCCCGGCCGTCCTCGGTGATCTGGACGTCCAGTTCGAGCGTGGACACCCCCAGGTCCAGACCCTTGGCGAAGGACGCGAGCGTGCTCTCCACGGTCAGCCCGAGACCGCCTCGGTGCGCCTGGAGGTCGAAGGACTTGCGGTGGTGGCCACCGTGACGATCCGCGGCGGCGGCCGTTCCCGGGGCGGCGACAACGGCGGCCCCGGCCAGGATCGCGGCCGTGACGGTCTTCCATCCGGACATGGACGTCTCCTTCTCGCTCCGGTCGACGACGATCGACCGTCGACGCCCACACCCTGGCCCGCGCGAAGTGATGCGCGGGGAGTCGGATCATGGCGGTCGGGCGAAGAAGAGACGAAGAAGTGGCGAAGTACCCGGACGCAAGCGTGAATCCGGGCCCGAGCCGGAATCCGGACCGGCCCGGGCTCGCATCCGAACCCGGCCCGAGTGGAACCGCAGTCGCCCGGCGGGCGCCTCGATCCAGGCGCCGCACCGAAGCGGCCGCTCAGCAACTCGCGTCGGATCCGTCGTCGGACCACCCGGGACGATGCGCGGCCAGCAGCCGGCCGGACGCGTCGTGCACGATCCGCCGGTCCTCGGCCGAGACGGCGGCGAAGAACGCGTCCTCGGCCGCGCTCAGCAACCGGGTGCTCTCCGCGACCAGTTCGCGTCCGGAGGCGGTGACCTGGATGACGTGCCGCCGTCGGTCGTGCGGGTTGCGCCGACGCTCGGCGAAGCCGCGCTCCTCCAGATCGTCGAGTACGCCGACCAGGACGTTGGGGTCGATCCCGAGCAGTCGGCTGACGTCCTGCTGGGACAACGACTCGTAGGTCAGCAGGGTCTCCAGCACATGCACGTGCTTGGTCTTGACGCCCAGCGAGGAAAGCGTCTGATCGGCGAGCGCCAACAGGAGATCGGCCAGCTTGACCAGCCGGTACCCGGTCCGTGCTCCCATCGGCGGCCGCCCGGTGTTGGGTCGGTCCGTCATGTCCACATGTTAGCGGTCCGCGAACATATGTCATCTAGACGAAAGGCTTTGCATATCGTATGTTCCACATACGATCCATCGACTCTACGGAAGGGTTCGGCGATGTTCGCTGCCCTGGCCCGCCTGACCACCGCCCGGCCCCGGCTCTTGTTGATCACGGCCCTGTTCCTGCTGATCGGCGCCGGACTGCTCGGCCGCGGCGTCGGCGACCACCTGCTCGGCGGCGGTGCCGTCGACCCGAACTCGGCCTCGGCCCGTGCCGCGACCGCCCTCGACCGCGACTTCCCCGGCAGCCGCCCCAACCTGGTCCTCCTGGTCGGCGCCGACCGCCCCCTTGACGCACCCGAAGTCGCGCTCCAGGCAAAGGAGTTGACCGACCGACTCGGCGCCGAACCCGATGTCGCCGGGGTGGTCTCCTATTGGAACGGCGGCGCACCGACCCTGCGCACCGCCGACGGCCGACACGGACTCGTCCTGGCCCACGTCCGGGGTGAGGAGACCGCCGCCTCCGACACGTTCGAACGCCTGGCCGCCGACTACCGAGGCACCCGAGGCGCGCTGAAGGTCGAACTCGGCGGCAGCGTCGCGGTGCGCCACGACATGCAGAAGACCATCTCCGAGGACCTGGTCCGCGCCGAACTGATCGCGCTGCCGATCACCCTGCTGATCCTGATCCTGGTCTTCGGCAGCCTGGTCGCCGCGCTGCTGCCACTGGGCGTCGGCATCCTGGCCATGGTCGGCACCAACGCGGTGCTGCGCATGGTCTCCTCGGTCACCGACGTCTCGGTGTTCGCGCAGAACCTGACCACCGTGCTGGGCCTGGGCCTGGCCGTCGACTACGGCCTGTTCGTGGTCCGCCGCTACCGCGAGGAACTCGCCGCCGGCGCCCCGCCGATCCGCGCCGTGACGGTGATGCTGAACACCGCCGGGCGCACCGTGGTCTTCTCCGCACTCACCCTCGCCGTCTCCCTGGCCGCGATGCTCGTCTTCCCGCAGTACTTCCTGCGCTCGTTCGCGTACGCCGGAATCCCGGTCGTACTGCTCGCCGCGTTCGGCGCGCTGGTGATCCTGCCCGCCGCGCTGGTCCTGCTCGGCGACCGGGTGGACAGGGGCGACCTGCGCGTGCCGCTGCGCCGACTCGTCGGCCGGGCGCGGCCCGTGCGCCCGGCCGCGCCGCACGCGCAGCCGGAGAGCCGCTGGTATCGGATCTCCCAGGCGATCATGCGCCGGGCGCCGATCGTCGCCGTCCTCACCACCGGCGTTCTGGTCGCGCTCGGACTGCCTTTCCTGGGCGTGCAGTTCGGCACCGGCGACGATCGCCAACTGCCGAAGTCGGCCGAATCCCGGCAGGTCCAACAGGTGATCCGGGACCAGGTGGACGGACGCCCCACCGGCGCGATCGAGATCGTGGTGGGCGCGGCGCGGCAACCCGACGGCACCGCCGACTACAGTGCCCGACTGTCCGCGATCGACGGTGTGGCCCGCGTGGTCGGGCCCGCAGGCACCTTCGAGCACGGTGCCCGCAGCGCGGCCCCGGGTCCGGCCGAGGCCGGTCGGCGAGCCGCCGGCAGCGCGTACATCTCGGTGGTGCCCGCCGTCGAGGACCTCTCCGCCGCCGGTCAGGATCTGGTGCGCGAGGTGCGGGCCGTGCCCGCGCCCGGGCCGGCCCTGGTCGGCGGACAGAGCGCCGAGCTGGTCGACGCCAAGCACGCGATCGGCAGCCGACTGTGGCTCGCCGGCGGCCTGATCCTGCTCACCACGTTCGTCCTGGTCTTCCTGCTCACCGGCAGCGTGGTGCTGCCGATCCTGGCGATCGTGTTCGCCGCGCTGAGCCTGACCGCGATGTTCGGCGCGGTGGTGTGGGTGATCCAGGACGGCCACCTGTCCGGCCTGCTCGACTTCACCCCGACCGGGTCGATCGAGACCGCGCTGCCGGTGCTGATGTTCTGCATCGCGTTCGGACTGTCCATGGACTACGGCGTGTTCCTGATCTCCCGGATCAAGGAGGAGCACGACCGCACCGGCGACCACCGGGGCGCGGTCGCCACCGGACTGGCGCGCACCGGCGGCATCATCACCGCCGCGGCGTGTGTCCTGGCGGTGGTGATGTTCGCGATCGGCACCTCGCGGGTGACCAACACGATGATGCTCGGCGGCGGACTCGCGCTGGCCGTCCTGGTCGACGCGTTCGTGGTGCGCAGCCTGCTCGCGCCGGCGGTGTTGGCCCTCACCGGCCGGGCCACCTGGTGGGCGCCCGGGCCGCTGCGCCGGCTGCACGATCGCTTCGGACTCTCCGAGGGCGGCCCGGTCGAGCCGCCGACCGTGCCGGAGCCGCGCGTGCCGGTGCCCGCATCCTGAACGGACCGGGCGCCGGGCGGGGCCGATTCCGGCCCTCCCGGCGCCCGATTTCCGACCGCGGCTTGAGAACACCCCATCAAGCCCGGCCGGTGCCCGATGCCGACCGGCTCATCGGCGGTACAGCACCGCCTCCGGCGCCGCCGCGGTCAACGTGACCGGCTTCTCGGGACGGACCGGCACTGCCCGCCCGGGTCGGTCGTCCTCGCCCAGCAGGAACGCCCGATTGACCCCGTTCACCGTGACCGTGGTGCCCGGGTCGACACCCGCCACCGTTCGGATCGCCACCACCTCGACGATGTCCGACGCCCGCGTCCCGTGCGGGAGTCGTACCGTGGTCGCCGCCGGATCGTCGCGCTGCAGCGACCAGTCCACCCGCCCGCGGTCCGAGCGGTACAGGGTCGGGTCGCCCTTGATCCGCACACCGAGCGCGACACCGGCCCAGCCGGCCGCGCCGGGCGGCGGTGCCGAGGTGGTCTTGCGGACCACCGCGTACAGGTAGTCCCGGGGGTCGGCGATCAGCGTCGTGGTGTCCGCCGGCGGGTCGGCGACGACCCGGCCCTCGCGGCGCACCTCGTCGGTCATCACCGGATACACCCACGGGTGCCGGTCCACCATCTCCTCGCGCGCGGTCTTCTTCGGATCGACCAGCCGCTCGACCGCCGCCGGCGCGAACCGCATCGGGTTGTCCACGACGTCGCACAGGTTGTTGTTCAGCGTGCACGTCTGCAGCAGCGGGTGGCCGTCCTCGTAGCGGCCGGCGAACAACTTCGTGCCGTGGTCGGGCGACTGGAAGTACGCGGTGCCCGGCACCGCCTTGCCTCGGCCGTCCACCTCGACGCGGTAGGCCCACTCGATGTCGGTGGTGCGGCCCCAGCGGGCCATCAGCGCCGGTGTCGAGGTGCCGCCGTCCTCGTTGCTCCACACGATCGTGTAGGTCAGCACCCGGTTCCCGGCGGTCGCCGCCGGGGTCTCCTGGTACCAGGCCGACACCGGCGTGTCGGAGACCGCGTTCTGGAACGGGCCGGTCGCCCCGCCGGGCACACCCGGGATGCCGCGGCCGTACAACACGGGCGCGTTCGCGGCCACGGCGTGCTCGCGGTCCGTCGTGGCGATGGTCTCGGTGCGCAGCCGGGAGACCCGGACCACCGATCCGGCCGGCGACGAGCGATCGGCCGCATAGCTCAGCGTCAGTTTGTGCCGGCCCCTGCGCAGCGCGCCGAGGGCGAAGCTACGCTCGGTGGGCGTGGCGCCGAAGACCACCACGTCACCGGCGGGCCGCCCGTCGACGAGCAGTTGCAGCACCGCCGACTCCTTGCCCGGCGTACCCCAGTCGAGGCCCGGTGCCGCGACGGTGAGCGTCACCAGGGCCTCGCCGTCGCGTCCGGTGCGGAACGGCACCACCACCGGGCGGTCGTCGCGGTGCACCCCGAAGGTGCCGTGCGCGCCCGCCGATCGGTCCGCCTCGGCGGCCTGCGCGGACGGGACCGGGCCGACCAGTGCGGCCGAGGCGGCGAGTACGGCGGCACCGATCACGGATCGGCGCAGGCCATGGGTACGAGAACCAGCGAACACGAGCATCCCCCGAAGCACATCGGTGAGGCTGACCCGTCCACCGTGGTCGGCCGGCGGTGCGCGGGCCAACCCCCGGGCAGGCAAATTCCTCCAACCGTCACCGTCGGTCCGACGCCCCGACACGCCCCGGCCACGCAATCGGTGCCACGGCACGCCCCCGGCCGCGGCACGCCCGGTGTCCGATTCGTTCAAGACCGAGCGCGCTCGGCGGCCTAGCGTCGAGTCATGGACTGGATCACCCGAGACATGCTCGAGCGGGCCGAACGTTTCCTGTGGACGTCGGGACGGGTGCTGGAACAACGCCGTTTCGCATACCTGTTCGGCACAAAGGACGGCAAGGCCGAGCACGACGGGGCCGAGCACGACAGAGCGAGGGACCGCACGGGCGCCGGGCGTGGGAGCGGCAAGGTGGACGACGAACGGGCCGGAGTGCTGGCCGCGTTGTACGCCTACCGGAGCCCCGACGGCGGCTTCGCGTACGGCTTGGAACCGGACGTGCGCGGTCCCCTTCCGCAACCGGCCACGCTGCGCACCGCGATGCCGATCCTGGCCGAGACCGGCGCGCTGCGCAGTGCGGAGACGGCCCGACTCTGCGACTGGCTGGCGAGCGTGGCGACCGCGGCGGGCGGGGTGGCGCCGGCGTTCGCCGGCCTGCGCGACTATCCGCACCCGCCGTGGCTGGTGGTGCCGGACCCGCCGACCGCAGGCCTGATCCCGACCGGCTGGATCGTCGGGGCGCTGCTTCGCGCCGGCGTCGAGCACCCGTGGCTCCCGAGCGCGACACAGTTCTGCCGGACCGCCGTCGAGACTCTGGCCACCACCCATCCCTACGAGGTGGAGGCGGCCGTCACCTTCCTCGACGGCACACCGGATCGAGCGTGGGCCCGGCACCAGGCCGCGCGGCTGGGCGAACTGGTGCGGGAGCAGCGGCTCGTGCTGCTCGACCCGGCCCATCCGGAACAGGTCCGGCTCGCGCCGGGCTACGCGGTCGGCGAGTATCACCTGCCACACGACTTCGCGCCGTACCCGGACAGCCTGGCCCGGGACTGGTTCACCGATGCCGAACTGCGGGTCGGCCTACGGGCGCTGGTCCAAGCCCAGGAGGAAGACGGCGGTTGGCCGTTGCGCTGGGCCGAGTGGTCGCCCACCGTTCGGGCGGAGGCCCGGCCGGGCCTGACCATCGCGGCCCTGACCATCCTGCGGGCCTACGGGGAGGCGGTGCCGCCCAGGGCGGACTGAACGCATGTCGGGTCGGCGCAGGTCCGACCGGGCGCGGGCCGGGGGACCGCACGTGCGGCCGAGCACACGTACACCGCGCGTACGTCCGGCCCGGCGCCGGCCTCGAGTCCCGGCTCAGCAGACGGTGGCCCGCGCCCCGTCGATCAGCAGGGCCTGTCCGTCGCGCAGCGTGCGGTGCGGCACGCCGTGGGCACGATAGTCGGCCACGACGGCCGCGAGCAGCTCCGCCTCCGGGTGGCCGGGCGAGTCGATGTGCGGCACGACGGCGTGGTCGAGGACGGCCAACCCGTCCCAGGGGGCGGGTTCCCCGTACAGCGCGGTGACCGCGTCCGCGTCGTCGCACCGTTCGAGGCCGCGCAGGCTCGGTGCGAGCACGCACGCGCCGGCGCTGTACCCGGCGTACACCAGCGCGTCGCGGCGCAGCAGGTCGAGGAGGACGCGGTCCGCGCCGCTGCGGGCAAGCGCGTGGCGCAGCACGAACACGTTGCCGCCGCGTACCCAGACCGCCGCGAAGTCGGCGAGCACGGCGCCGACTTCGGCGAACGGGCGGTCGAAGAACGTGCGCAGGTCGAGTTCGCTCGGCCGCAGTCCCAGGGCGCGGAGGCCGGCGATTTCCTGGTCGACGCCGGCCGCGCGGACGCCGGCCGGCCGATCGTCGGTCGCGTTGGCGATCACCGCGATCCGAGCGCCCGCCGGCGGGTCGAGCAACGCGAGCAGACGGTCGGGGTGTTCGCCGAATCGGAACGAGGAGAGATACATCCGCATCATCGGACCCTAATACCGCGACCGGAGACCGGGTCCGCAGGGCGGTACCTCGAGACGGTGCGCCGGTCGACACCGGAGCACTCCGGCGGTCGCGACACTGCTCCATCGGGGTGGCGCACGCGGTTCGGGGTTCACCCGCGCGGGTCGATCGGCATGCGACCCCGTCCTCGGCAATCGCCGGGAATCACACAGCGAACGTGACACGACACGCTGCGTGGCCGAGCGTACGCATACCGCTCTCTTACGGTCGCAGCCCGTAAGGTCGCCGGCGTGACGCCTCTGGATCGCCGAAGCATGCTTCGCCGGCTCGCCCGGGCCGCCGCGCTGGGCGCTGCCGCCGGCGCGGCGGCGAGCGGGTGCGGCGACGGGTCCCCCCGCGCGTCGACACCCGCGTCCGCTCCGGCGTCCACGTCGGCCGGCGGCGGCAACAACCCGACGTCCGCCGCCGTTTCCGGTGCCCCGAGTGCCGCCGCCGGCGTCGGAGCGGGCCGGGAGCAGCCGCCGCTGCCTGCCGGTCTGCCGTTCGAGATCGGCTCGGGTCCACCGGATCGGCCCCAGGTGGCGCTGACCTTCCACGGGCAGGGCAGTGCGGAGACCGCCGACTCGCTGCTCGGCCTGATGGAGGCGGCCGGGGCACGCGGCACCGTGCTCGCGGTGGGCTCCTGGCTCGACGAACAGCCGCGGATGGCCCAGCGCGTGCTGACCGGCGGCCACGAACTGGGCAACCACACCATGCACCACGGCGACATCTCGTCGATGTCCGCCGATCGCACCTACGCCGAGATCGCCGACTGCGCCGACCGGCTCAACCGGCTCACCGGCTCGATCGGGCGCTGGTTCCGGCCCTCCCAGGCCAAGGACTGCACCCCCACCGTCGTCGCCCAAGCCCGCCGCGTGGGATACGCGCACTGCCTGGGCTACGACCTGGACTCACTCGACTTCACCGATCCCGGCGCCGCCACCGTCACCCGCACCGTGCTGAACGAGGTTCGGCCGGGCTCGGTGGTCAGCCTGCACTTCGGACACCCGGGCACCGTAGCCGCGATGCCCGCAATCCTCGACGGCCTACGGACCCGCGGACTGCGGGCGGTCACGATGTCGGAGCTCGTCACCTGATGACCACTCATCCCTTCCCCTCCCGCCGCCGCCCCGGCCGGACCTCGCTGTTCCTGGCGGGCTGTTGCCTGGTGGCGTCCGCCGCGTGCGGGTCCGCCACGAACGACGCGGCGAAACCCGAACCGGTCAAGTCCTCGATCGCCCCCGTCGACCCCGCACCCGCTCCCGCCGTACCGGTGGCGGAGAGCGCGAATCTGCTGCCCGGCATGCCGCCGCCGCTGGACCCGAACGACCTGTACGCGGCCGACCGCCCCGGCATGCTCGCGGACGTGGTCAAGGACTTCCCGTCCCGGGTGTACGTACCCAACACCGAGTCGAACACGGTCAGCGTGATCGACCCGACCACCTACAAGGTGATCGAGACGATCAAGGTCGGTCACCAGCCGCAACACGTGGTGCCCTCCTGGGACCTGAAGACCCTGTGGGTGAACAACGACCTGGGCGACACACTGACTCCGCTGGACCCGGCCACCGGCAAGGTCGGCACGCCGGTTCCGGTGGAGGACCCGTACAACCTCTACTTCACGCCGGACGGCAAGTACGCGGTCGTGATGGCCTCGATGGACCGCCAGGTGGTCTTCCGCGACGCGCACACGATGGCCGTGGTCAAGGCCATTCCCAGCGAGTGCGCGGGGGTCAACCACGCGGACTTCTCGCCCGACGGCAAGTACTTCATCGTCTCCTGCGAGTTCTCCGGCGAGCTGCTCAAGATCGACACCGCCGAGATGAAGCTGCTGGCCAAACAGAAGATCCCGATGTCCGGTGCGATGCCCCAGGACGTCAAGATCTCCCCGGACGGCCGCACCTGGTACATCGCCGACATGATGGCCGACGGCCTGTGGGTGCTCGACGGCGACACCTTCGGCAAGCCGACCAGGCTGCGCACCGGCAAGGGCGCGCACGGGCTGTACCCGAGCCGCGATTCCAAGAGCCTGTACATCTCCAACCGAGGTGAGGGCTCGATCTCGGTGCTCGACTTCGCCACCGGCGCGTTGACCGCCAAGTGGCACCTGCCCGGCGGCGGCAGCCCGGACATGGGCGGCGTCTCCGCGGACGGCAAGGTGTTGTGGCTCAGCGGGCGCTACGACTCCGAGGTGTACGCGATCGACACCACCGACGGCCATCTGCTCGCCCGTGTGCCCGTCGGCGCCGGTCCGCACGGGCTGTGTGTCTACCCGCAACCCGGCCGCTACTCGCTCGGCCACACCGGCGTCTTCCGCTGACCGAGGACGCGGTGCCGTGCCGAGACGGGCGGCGGGGTGCGACTCCCCGCCGCCCGCTCATCGCCGACTCGGGCGGGCCGGGCGGCCCGACCCGCGCTCGCCGAGATCCGGGTCGCCCGGTCCGGGGCCGTTCAGGACGAACGGACGTCCCGGGTCGAGCGCGTGTCGATCAGTACGGCCGCCACCGCGGCGGCGCCCAGCATGATGCCCGTGGCCACGACCAAGGCCACGCCGAATCCGTGCACGGTGCCCGCCGTGATCGTGTCCGGCCCGCCTTCGTGGGTGCGCAGATAGCTCGCGGTGACGCTGGTGGCGACGGTGTTGAACAACGCCGTGCCGAGCGCTCCGCCCACCTGTTGACCGGCGTTGAAGGTCGCCGCGGCGGTCCTGGACTGGCGGGCGACCATGTTGCGGCATCCGTGGTCGGCCGCGCTCCTGCAGCGACCCACCCTGGGCCCGAACGTGCTCGCCCGCATGGAGTTCCTCCAGGCTGCCCTGGTCCGAGCCGGCTTCACCGGCCGCCGGCTGAACTCGGCGACCTGGGCGCTGTACAACCACCTCATGGGCGCGACGGTGGCCCGGGCCGGCTTCGCGTTGTCCGTCGAGGACCGCGAGGCTGCCCAGCGGCAACTGCACGACCTGAGCGACCGATACCCGACGCTCAGCGCAAACGACTACATGCTCCAGGACGACTGGGACGCCACCTTCACCAGCGGCCTGGCCTACGTCCTCGACGGCATCACGACATCTTCCGACGCCGCGTCGGACGCGCCCTCCGCGACCTGAGGTGTGGCCCGTGTCCCGGCGGCGAGGGCCGGGACACCCGGCCGGCGGTCCCGGCGTGGCCGTGGTCGTGGTCGACTCGCGCAACGACGCGGCCCGGCCCCGGGGACGCGTGCCCGCCGCCGGGCACGTCCGGCCGCGCCGCGCTCGGGTGTCGCCCGCGCCTGCCGAGTGGGACGGGGCCCGGGCCGGGCACGGCGCACGCGGCTCCCCCCGTGTGGAGTCGCATGCGCCGAACTCGTCCCGGGCCCTGCGGCTTTCGGGCTCAGCCCGGTCCCGCACTCCCGTCGTCCACGCGGAACTCGGTGAGGAACTCGGCGAGATGGACCGCGCGCACCCGCGACTTGCGGCGGCGCAGGCCGGTGCGGAGTTGGCGCAGGCAGCCGGGATTGACCGCGACCACGACGTCGGCGCCGGTCGCCTCGATCGCGGTCAGCTTGCGGTCCAGGATCCGGCGGGACTCGGCCGGCCGCAGCAGCGCGTATGTGCCGGCCGCGCCGCAACATTCGGCGGCGCCCGGGGTTTCCACGAAGTCGGCTACCCGGGAGAGGAGTTCGCGCGGCCCCCGCCACACGCCCAGACCGTTGCGCAGGTGGCACGAGTCCTGGAGGGTGACCTTGATCCGACGCCCGGACGGCCCGCCCTCGGTGAGCGTGGCCGGGTCGATCGCCTCGGAGAGTTCGGTGACCCGGTCCCGGCCGAGTACGTCGGCCAGGTGCGCGGCGCAACCGCCGGAGGTGGTGACGATCCGGCCGGGCAGCCGTTCGCCCAGCCGGCGGGCGAGTGCGCGGCCCTTGTGCAGCTCGCCGTTGTGCGCGTGCAGAGCACCACAGCAGCCCTGGCCGTCGGGTACCGCCAGACCGGGCAGCAGGGTGCGCGCGGCGCGGGCCACCTTCGGGAACAGGGCCCGCTCGAAACAGCCCAGCATGAGCGAGGCACCGGCGCCGGTACTCGTGGCGGTACTCGTGGTCGTGCCGCCATCGAGACCGGGAGCCGGCGCGTCGGTCGTCACGGTGGGGGCCGGCGTCGTCGGCTTCGATCGCCCGGGTCCTCGGCCCGACGGCAATACGAACCGCCCCCATCCCATCGCCCTTACCACCGCCGGCATGCTCACCACGACCGTCAGCAGCCGGGCCAACGGCGGTCGACGCCGGCCGCGCCACTGGTGTTCGCGCCACTGTTCGAGCAGCGAGCCGTACGGCACGCCCGCCGGGCAGACCGGTTCGCAGGCCCGGCAGCCCAGACAGGCCGAGGACTGTTCGAGCAGGGTCGGGTCGTCGCCGTCCAGCCGACCGGTCTCCAGTGCCCGCATCAGGTTGATCCGGCCGCGCGGCGAGGACGCCTCGTCGCCGGTCTCGGCGTACGTCGGGCACGCGGGCAGGCAGAAGCCGCAAGAGATGCAGCGGGAGAGTTCCTCGGGATCGAACACACCGGTCATGAGCCGAGCTTTCCGGGATTGAGGATGTGGGCGGGATCGAAGGCGGTCTTGATCCGGCGCAGCAGATCCGTCTGGGCATCCCCCAGTTGGGCCCGCAGGTGGGGCAACTTGGCCGCGCCGACGCCGTGTTCGCCGGTGATCGTGCCACCCAGTTCGATCGCGGTGCGGAAGATGTCGTCGAACGCGGCGTGGGCGCGTTCGATCGACTCGGTGTCGTTCGGGTCGGCCACCACACAGGTCGGGTGCAGGTTGCCGTCGCCGGCGTGACCGAAGGTGGCGATGGTGACCGTGTGCCGGTCCGCGATGGCGTCGATCCGGTCGACCATCTCGGCGATCCGGGGCCGGGGCACGGTGGCGTCCTCCAGGATGGTGAGCGAGCCGAGCCGGGACAACGCGGGCAGTGAACAGCGGCGCGCGGTGAGCAGCGCCTCGGCGCCGGCCACGTCCTCGGCCAGGGTCCACTCGGTGGCGCCGGCCCGGTCGCACAGGTCGGCCATCCGGGCCAGGTCGTGACGTACCGCGTCCGGCGCGCCGTCGTCGCCGAACAGCAACAGCGCGCCCGCGTCCCGGCGCAGCCCCAGGTGGGCGAAGTCCTCGACCGCGCCGATGCAGCGCCGGTCCAGGAATTCCAGGGTCGCCGGGACGATGCCGGCGGAGAGGATGTCGGCGACCGCGCGGCCCGCGTGCGCCAGGTCGGGGAAGTAGGCGATGCCGGTGCCCGTGTCGGCGGGCGCGGGCAGCAGTGCCATGGTGATCTCGGTGATCACCGCGAGGGTGCCCTCCGAGCCGGTGAGCAGCCGGGTCAGGTCGTAGCCGGCCACGTCCTTCCAGAGTCGGCCGCCGGTGCGGATCACCTCGCCGGTGGGCAGCACCGCCTCCAGGCCCAGTACGTAGTTGCGAGTCACCCCGTACTTGAGCCCGCGCAGCCCGCCCGCGCAGGTGGCCACGTTGCCGCCGACGGTGGAGACCGTGCGGCTGCCCGGGTCGGGTGGGAACAGCAGGGCGTGCTCGGCGACCGCGCTCGCCAGTGCGGCCGTGGTGACGCCGGGTTCGACCACGGCGAGCAGTTCGGCGGGGCTGATCTCGCGGATCCGGTTCATCCGGGTGGTGACCAGGACGATGCCGCCGTCCAGGGCGACGGTGGCCGCGCACAGGTTGGAGCCCGCGCCCCGGGGGACGACCGGGATGCGGTGGTCGCTCGCCAGGCGCAGTACGGCGGCCACCTCGGCGGTGTCGGCGGGAAAGACCACGGCGTCCGGGAGCCGGTCGAACAGCGGCGTGGCGTCGCGCGCGTAGGGCACGAGATCACCGACGGCGTGCCGGACGTGTTCGGCGCCGACGATCGCGCCAAGGCGGTCGATCAGGTCCGTGGACAGGGGCATGCGACGTGCTCTCCCTCGGGTGCGGCAGGTGGATCCGGCAGGCGGTCGGGCAGGTGGGCAGGCGGGGGCAGGCAGGGGCGATTCCCGTCACATGACCGCGAGTTGGCCGCCGTCGACGACCAGTTCCGCGCCGTGCACGAAGGCCGCGTCGTCGGAGGCGAGGAACGCGTACGCGGCGGCGACCTCCTCGGCCAGGCCCGCGCGCCCCAACGGGATCCGGTTGGCGATGTAGTCGCTCTCGAAGTCGTCATCGCCCATCGCGCCGGCGATCGAGGCGTTCAGTGGTGTACGGATGTATCCCGGGCACAACGTGTTCACCCGGATCCCGTGTCGACCCAGTTCCACCGCCATGGTCTTGCCGAGCAGGAGGACACCTCCCTTGGAGGCGTTGTAGTGCGCGTAGTCCTCCTCGCCGGCGATCCCGTTCGTGGACGACATGTTGACGATCACCCCGCCGCCGCGGTCGACCATGTGCCGGCCGACGGCCTGGGCGACCAGGAACATGCCGCGCAGGTTGACCGCGAGCATGCGGTCGAAGTGCTCGGGGGTGATCTCCAGGAAGGGTTCGCGCCACGCGATGCCGGCGTTGTTCGCGAGCACGTCGATGCCGCCGAGGGCGTCCACGGCGGCGGTGACCAGGGCGCTCACGTCCGGTTCGTGGCTGACGTCGAAGGCCTGACCGGTGATGTCGCCGTACGGGTGAAGCGCGGTGACGGCCGCCTGGACCTCGGCGGGGTCCAGGCCGCTGACGAAGACGCGACAACCCTCGTCGAGGAAGCGCCGGGCGGCCGCGAGGCCGATCCCGCTGCTGCCGCCGCTGACCAGTACCCGCTTACCGATGAGTCCGCGCATCGCTTCTCCTCCGTGGGCTCCGATGAGCCGGGACGGTATCAGCGTTACGCGATACGGTCTATCATTCCATCAGACGGAACGCCATCCCATTACCGACTCGTCCCTAGGGGGGACCTTGACCGGCAACAGCGATTCGCCCGTGATCAGCGTGGATCGAGCACTGCGGATCCTGATGCGTATGGGGGAAATGCCCCGAGGCATCACGTTGGAGGAGCTCGCGGGGGACCTGGACGTACCCAAGAGCACGCTGCACCGCCTGCTCGGTGCGCTCAAGCACCGGGGTTTCGCCTCCCAGCCCGAGCCCAACGGCCCGTACTTCATCGGGAGCCAGTTGCTGGCGACCGCGTTCCGCTTCCACGACGACATAGATCTGCGCTCGATGGTGCATCCGCTGCTGGCGGACCTGCGCAGGCTGATGGACGAGACGGTGCACGTGGCCATCCTGGACGCCGGTGAGGTGGTCTATCTGGACAAGGTCGAGGCGTCCGGCGCGATCAAGCTCTCGTCCGTGATCGGCGGCCGAAATCCCGCGCACAGTACGGGAGTCGGCAAGGCGTTGCTGGCCTGGACGTACCCGACCGACGAGGCGCTGCGGGCCTGGGCGACGCCGCGGCTGCCGCTGCGCGCGGCGACCCGGCACACGCTCACCTCGGTGCCCAAGCTGGCCGCCGAACTCGAGGAGGTGCGCGGCCGCGGGTACGCGACCGACCTGGAGGAGAACGAACTGGGCCTGCGGTGCGTGGCGGTGCCGCTGTTTCTGGGGCGGTCGGCGCCTGCGGCCGCGATCAGTGTGACCGGACTGAAGTCGCGGATGACCTCGGCGCGGATGGCCGAGCTGGCCGAGGCGCTGCGCTCGCGCGTGGCGGAATGGGCCGGCGCCGCCGGCTAGGACGGCGTGCGGCCGAGTGTCGTCGAACGCCGGGCGGGCTGGAATGTTCGACCCGGGCGCGTCTCGAAGTGCCCGGAAGCGACACGCAGTGTGATCTGAATTCCCTGCACAGTAAGCGAATTGCCCGAGACCCCCGAACCGGAGAGTTGCCGGTTCGGGGGTCTCTTGACATCTTCGACGGCCCGTTGTTTTACTCACCACACCACTTGGAATTGCGTTCCGCTAGACGGAACAGCGAATGACGGGGGAGTGGGAATGAGACTGGCGACAGTCGAGTACGAGGGTCGGCCGGTGGCCGTCGTCGAGCGTGAGGGCGGGCTGTACCGACTCGACGGGCCCGGCGACGGCACGCTCGGCGCGCTGGTCGCGGCCGGTCCCGAGGCGCTGCGCGACGCGGCGCTCGGCGCGACGGAAGAGATCGAGGCCGGCCGGCGGCTGGCCCCGTTGCGGCCCGGGAAGATCGTCGCGATCGGGCTGAACTACCTGGACCACATTCGCGAGGCCGGGGTGCAACCGCCGGAGAGCCCACTGGTGTTCGCCAAGTTCCCGTCCAGCGTGATCGGCACCGGGGAGGCGATCGTGATCGACGCCGAACTGACCGGGAACGTCGACTGGGAGGTCGAGCTCGGCGTGGTGATCGGCCGCACGCTGCGGCACGCGGACAAGGACGAGGCGATGGCCGGCATCGCCGGCTACACCGTCGCCAACGACGTCTCGGCACGCGATCTCCAGTTCGCCGACGGCCAGTGGGTGCGCGGCAAGAGCCTGGACACCTTCTGCCCGCTCGGGCCGGTTCTGGTCACCCCCGACGAAATCGCCGATCCGCAGGCGCTGGTGCTGCGCACCCGGGTCAACGGCGAGACGGTGCAGGACTCCTCGACCGCCGAGATGGTCTTCGGCATCGCCGAGTTGTTGTCCTACTGCTCGCGGGCCTTCACCCTCGAACCCGGCGACCTGGTGCTCACCGGAACCCCGTGGGGGTGCGGCGCGTTCATGAACCCGCCGCGCAGGCTGGTGCCGGGTGACGTGTTGGAGACCGAGGTCGAGGGCATCGGGGTGCTGGTCAACCCGGTCGTCGACGTCGACGCGTTGCCGGGCCGTCGGTGATCGTCGGCGGTTCCGTCCCCGGCGCGGGGGCGGGGCCGACCCTGCTGTCGCCGCCGGCGGCGGTGCTCGGCGAGAGCCCGTGCTGGGACCCGCACACCGCCCGCCTCCTGTGGGTGGACATCCCGGCGGGCCGGATCCACTACCTGGTGCCCGACACCGACCTGCACGGCTGGTACGACGTCGGCACACCGGTGAGCGCGGTGGTCCCGCGCGCGGCCGGCGGCTACGGCCTGGCGGTGCGCGAGGGGTTCGCCGTACTCGACCCAAACGGCACGGTGCGCGTGGTCGCCGAGGTGGAGGCCGACCGGCCGGGCAACCGGATGAACGACGGGGCCTGTGACGAGGCGGGCCGGTTCTTCGCCGGCACCAAGGCCGAGGACGACACCCCCGGCGCGGGCGCCCTCTACCGACTCGACCCGAGCACCGACACCGGCCACCGGCTCGAGCCGGTACGGGTGTTCGCCGACGTGACCAACTCCAACGGGATCGCCTGGAGCCCGGACGGGCGACTCGTCTACTACGTGGACACCGGGACCCGGCGGATCGACGTCTGCGACTACGACCCGACGACCGGCACCGTCTCCGACCGCCGACCCTTCGCCGAGATCGGCGCCGAGGCCGGTTGGCCGGACGGACTGGCCGTGGACGCCGAGGGCGGTGTGTGGGTCGCCCTGTGGGAAGGCGGCGCGGTCCGCCGGTACACCCCCGACGGCCGACTGCACCGGACCCTGTACGTCCCGGCCCGCCGGGTCACGAACTGCGCGTTCGGCGGCGCCGACCTGGATGTGCTCTATGTGACCACCGCCGCGACCGACGACCGGGAGCCGCTGGGCGGCCGGTTGTTCGCGTTCCGGACCGGGATCCGCGGTCTGCCCGCGCACCCCTACCGAGGCTGACCTCCCGTCGCGGGCGCACACCGCCGCGACCCACGAACGACACGACGCCCGCCCCTGGGTGAGATGGAGAGTGCACGTGAACCGCAACCGCACCGGCAACGGCGCGACACAGGGGGCACGACGGTGAGGGCGCTCGTGTTCACCGGCCCCTCGACCGTGGAGATGGACGACGTCGCCGAACCCGAGGTGGGCGAGGACGACGTGCTCGTCCACGTACGCAGCGCGGGCATCTGCGGCAGCGAACTGCACGGCGTGCGCACCCCGGGTTTTCGGGTCCCGCCCCTGGTGATGGGCCACGAGTTCGCGGGTGTCACCGATGAGGGCGTCCCGGTGACGGTCAACCCGATCCTGTCCTGCGGCACCTGCGACCTGTGCCGCGACGGTCTGCGTCAGGTCTGCCGCGAACGCCGCATCATCGGCGTGCACCTGCCCGGCGCGTTCGCCGAGCGGGTCGCCGTCCCGCGCTCCGCGCTGCACAAGCTGCCCGAGGAGATGTCCTGGGAGGCGGCCGCGGTGGTGGAACCGGCGGCCAACGCGGTCCACGCCTGGCGGCTGGCCGACGTCGCGCCCGGCGCCCGGGTCGGCGTGATCGGCGCCGGTGCGATCGGTCTGGTCTGCGTGCTGGCCGCGCTGACCGAGGACACCGCGAGCATCGCGGTGGCCGACCGCTCGCCCGAACGCCGCCGGATGGCCTCCCTGTTGGGCGCCGCCACGGTCGGCGGCGAACTCTCCGGCGAGTTCGACGTGGTCTTCGACGCGGTCGGCACCGGTGAGACCCACGAGCAGTCGGTACGGCTGCTTCGCCCGGGCGGGGTGGCGATCTGGCTCGGCCTGGCCGACGCCGGCGCGGGCTTCGACGCGACCATGCTGGTGCGTACCGAGAAGCGGGTGCTGGGCTCGTTCGCCTACACCGACGACGAGTTCGCCCGGGCCGCCGAACTCGTCGGCGGCTGGGGCCTGGGTTGGACCGCCAGTTACCCGCTGGAGTCGGGCGCGGAGATCTTCACCGACCTGATGCGCGGTGGCAGCCACCCGGTCAAGGCGATCCTGCGCCCGTGACGCGGCCCGTGACGAACCTCCCGCCCCACCCGACACCCACAGCGAGGTGACCCGAACATGGCAAGGATCGTGCTCATCGGAGCCGGCAGCATCACGTTCGCCAAGAACCTGCTCTCCGACCTGCCGACCTACCCCGAACTGACCGACGAGATGACCGTCGTGCTGCACGACATCGACGTCGATCGGCTGAACACCGCGGAACGGATGACCCGTTGGATGATCGAATCGCTCGGCGTCGGGGCCCGGGTCGAGGCGCACCTGGGCCGCCGCCGGGCGCTGGCCGGCGCCGACTACGTGATCAAAACACCGGCACGCAGCGGGTGGCCTTCCACGGCAGCCTGCCGGAGAGCTGGGTGCCCAACCTGACCGTCGTCCAGCAGTAGGCCCCGAACGGGCATCCCGGCCGCCGTCCATGGCCGGGATGCCCTCGACGACACGACAACGCCTGCCCGGCCCCGGAACCTCGGGGCCGGGCAGGCGTTGTCGTGTCACGGCCGACCCGCTCGTGGCCGGCGCGGGTGGGGGCGTCCCGTCCGGCGGGACGGAACGCGGCACCGGCCGGGCCGGCCCGGGCCGACGGTTGGTCCTCAGACCGCGGCCGACAGCGCCTCGAACTGCTCGTCGGACAAATCGATCCCGGCCGCCTCGATGTTCTCCTCCAGGTGCGCGACGCTGGAGGTGCCCGGGATCGGCAACATCACCGGGGAGCGGTGCAGCAGCCAGGCCAGTGCCAACTGCGACGGCGCCGCGCCGTGTTCCTTGGCGGCCTGGTCCAACGGTCCGCCCGGGCGGGCGAGTTCGCCGGTGGCCATCGGGAACCACGGGATGAACGCGATGTTCTCCCGCGCCGCGTAGTCGAGCACGGCCTCGGCCTTGCGCTCGGCCAGGTTGTACAGGTTCTGCACGGAGACGATCTCGACGATCTCCCGGGCCTCGCGCAGTTGCTCGACGGTGACCTCGGACAGGCCGATGTGTCGGATCTTGCCCTCCTCGCGCAGCCGGCCGAGTTCGCCGAGCTGGTCCGCGAGCGGGACCTGCGGGTCGATCCGGTGCAGCTGGTAGAGGTCGATCCGGTCCAGGCCGAGGTGCCGCAGGCTCAGTTCGGTCTGCTGGCGCAGATACTCGGGCCGGCCGAGCACGCGCCACTCGCCCGGCCCGGTGCGGGCGAAGCCGCCCTTGGTGGCGATCACCACGTCCTCGGCGTACGGGTGCAGGGCCTCGCGGATGAGCTGTTCGCTGACGAACGGGCCGTACGAGTCGGCGGTGTCGATCAGGTTCACCCCGAGTTCGACGGCGCGGCGCAATACCCGGATCGCCTCCCGGCGGTCCTTGGGCTCGCCCCAGACACCGGCCCCGGTGAGCTGCATCGCGCCGAACCCGAGTCGGCGCACCGGCAGGTCGCCACCGATCGGAAAGACACCGGACGCGTGGGCGGGGCCGGACGCGGACGAGACGGTCATGTGTGCTCCGTAGGGGTCGGGCGGCCCGGGCGGGCCGGACGGTTCGGACGAGGTCGTGGCCATTGTGCACCGGTGGGGCGGGTGCGGTCGCTGGGCGTCACCGACTCGCATGTCACGGCTACGGGCCGGAATGTCCATCCGCACGGTGACCAAGTTCGCATGTCTATTTGTACACAACGACGCGTTCGCGGCACCGCTACCCTCCCTACTGTTTGCCACTCGTCGAGGCACTCGATCCACGGATGGAGCTGTTCATGGTCTGGCTCATACAGGACTACCGCGAGGAGGACCTCGCAGCGGTGGTGCACCTCATCGACACCACGACCGGCCTCGGCCAGGAGTCGGTCTTCTCGCTGTCGGAGTGCATCAATGCGCTGACCTCGCGGCAGCCCGCGATGGTGGCGCGCCGGGACGGCGCGGTGGTCGGGGCGGCGCTGGCCACGGTGTCCGAGGGGCGGGCCTGGGTGATGCGGATCGCCATCTCGCCCGCCGCGCGCGGTCTGGGCCTGACCAGCACGCTGTTGCTCGCGCTGGAGCGCAGGCTGGTCGAGGAGCGGGTGCGGCGGATCGCCTACGTGCTGCCCGAGGAGGACTCGCGGGAGCAGGGCCTGCGCAACGCGGGCTACGAACGGCGCCCGGCGGTCGCCTACTTCGAGAAGGTGGAGCCGGTCGACGACCACGCGGCGGAGACCCTGGACCGGCTCGGCGGGCGGATGTTGCCGGGCGACCTGTGGTCGAAGGTGGCCGGCATGGAGGTGGAGAAGAACCTGATCGAGCGGCGGGTGGTGCTGCCGTTGGCCGACCCCGAGCGCGCGCTTCGGCACGGGGTGGAACCGCCCAGCGCGATCGCGTTGTTCGGCCCGCCCGGAACCGGCAAGACCACCTTCGCCCGGGCCATCGCCTCGCGCCTGGGCTGGCCGTTCGTGGAGTTGTTGCCCTCGCGACTGGCCGACGGCGGCAACCTGGCGGCGGCACTGCGCGAGGCGTTCGGGCGGCTGGCTCGGCTGGAGCGCATCGTGGTGTTCATCGACGAGGTCGAGGAGATCGCGCCGGTACGGCACGCCCGGGCCGGCGCCGTGCACGCGGTGACCAACGAACTGCTCAAGCTGATCCCGGCGTTCCGCGAACACGGCGACCGGCTGCTGGTCTGCGCGACCAACTCGGTGCGCTCGCTGGACCCGGCGTTCCTGCGACCCGGCCGGTTCGACTACATCATCCCGGTGGGCACGCCGGACGCGGACGCGCGCCGGGCGATGTGGACCCGGTACGCGTCCGCCCGTCCGGACGTGGACCTGGACGCGTTGGTGGCGGCGAGCGAGTTGCTCACGCCCGCCGACATCGGCCACGCGGCGCGGATCGCCGCCCAGGCCTCCTTCGAACGCGACCTGTTCGACGAGGCCGCCGGCGGCGACGGTCCGGGCGCGGGCACCGACGACTACCTGGACGCCCTCGCCCAGTCCCGCCCCACGGTGACCGCGAGCATGGTCGAGCTCTTCGAGGAGGACATCACCACCCACGCCCGGGTGTGACGGCTTCGCCGCGCCGACCGGGACTCCCCGGTCGGCGCGGCGACGACGGCGTGCACCGGATCGGCAACGCGCACCCGTGCGCCGAGTCGCCGAGTTCGCTGACCCGACGGTCGCGGATCAGCAACTCGCGTACAGGTAAGCCGAGTTGCCGGGTGCGGTGACCTGACGGTCGCGGAGCACGACGGAGACCTTGCCGCCCCAGCCGCGGCACGCGGTGTCGAAGTCGGCCCGGGAGTACTCGACGACGAAGACACGATTGGCGAAGGCCGAGGCGTAGGCGCCGCACTCGTCGTAGTGGCCGCACTCCTCGGCGACCGCGAAATCGAAGCCGATCTCGGCGCGGCGGCCGGCCAGTTCGACGGTGTTCTTCTGCCCGATGGCCAGGCCCGCGGCATGGGCGCGCCCGGTCAGCAGCCGGGCGAACGCGGCGTCGTGCTCGAGGGTCAGCAGGCCGCCCGAGCGGCTGTAGGAGTCCAGGTTGTCGGGTTCGACGGCCTGGAAGCCGCTCTTGGCGCAGTCGTCGATCCAGGGCCCGACCACCCCGATCAGCTTGGCGCGCTTGGCCTCGGTGGACACGTCGAGCAGGGCCTCGCCCCAGTCCTCGTCCAGCACCACCTTGCCGCCCTTGCGCAGGAGCAGGTCCGGGTGCTCCTTCTCCCACCACGCCCGCGCGTCCGGCTGGGTCTGGAAGGCGTTGACGTAGCAGATGTTGTATCGCCCGGGTTCGGGCCGCGCGCCCCGATCGCGGATCAGCACGCGCACGTTCGCCGGCGGCGGGTAGGGGCCGCCGATCTGGTAGTCGAACGGGGCGTCGGCGGCGGGCGGCACGACCTGCTTCGCCGAGCCGCCGGGTGTCGCCTGCCCGGGCGGCGCGGGGGTGTTCGGGGCCGGGGCGGCCCCCGGCGCCGTCGGATTCGCCGTTGCCGTCGGGCTCGCCGACGTGGTCGGGACCTCCGGAGCCGTCTCGCTCACCGGCGCGGCCGGGCTCGCCGCCGTCGATGCCGCCGACGGCGAACCGGCCGCCGCCCGGGGCGGATTCGCGTCCGCGTCCGACCCTCCTTCGGACCCGCAACCCGCCACGGCGGCCAGCGCCAGGGTCAACGCGACCGCCGCGCGGGCGACTCCGCGGCGTCCGTGGCGTCTGCGGTGGCCGTGGCGTCCGCGGTGGCCGCGGAAAATGAACGAACCTGACACGTGCACTCCTTGCGTGACGGGCCGAAACCGCGCTCACCCGGCGCGGCGAATTCCCGCCGGTGGATATCTGATCCCGGTAATAAATCGAGGTTCGCGCGGGAACGCTTCCGCGTTCCACGACTATAGCCCGATTGCCGGGAGCAAATTATCGCCGAGAATGATCATGCCCGGGAATCACGCATCCGGATAAACGACCCTGCCGGAATCCACCCGCGCCCGGCCGAATCCGTCATATCAGGCCGCGGTGCGCATCGGTGCGGAAAGGGCTTTCGGGTCGAAACCGCTCGCGGTGACCGTGCCATTCGCATCCAGCAAACCGAACACCGGATATCCGGCGACCGCGAATCCCCGGCCCAACGGCCCGTCGGCAGGCTCCACCACGACCCGCGCGACCGCGGTCAGCGCGGCGACCTGCTCACGGGTGTCCGCCTCGTCGCCGTGCACCACCGCGAGCACCCGCCGGCCCTCGCCGCCCGCCTTGCGCGCGGCCTTCACGAACAGCGGCAGCCGCTCCGCGCAAGCCGGGCACCCCGGCGAGAAGAAGCCGAACAGCACGGCCCCCAAACCGTCCCGGGACACTGCCTCACCTGCGGTGGTGACCGCGGCGAAGGCGGGCACCGTCGCGCCCACCGGCAGCACCAGGTCCGCGATGTCCGCATCGTGTCCGCCGTGCCCCTGCCCGCGTCGCGCGCGCAGCTTGCGCACGACACCGAAGGTGAGCAGCAGGTTCAACAGGCACAACACGGTGACCAGGACCACGGCGGCGATCAGCAACGGCATGGCGACTCTCCCGAGGCGGCGAAGGATGTCGGCCGACCTCAGGGCCCGCCACACACGGGCGAACGGGATCGGCGTACAGGATCCGTGAACGGGACCGCGAACACGACCGGGCGAAATGTATCCCCGGGCCCGCCAATGGCATCAGTGCTCACCCGGAGCCGGTCCGAAACAAAGAAGATACTCGTCGATTCGGGCCGCTCGCATTCTCTTGCCACTCGGCGTCGAACGGGTTTAGCGTCGCCTCCGGCAGAAGCACACCCCGCTTCCGTCGAATCGACCCTGCAATGGAGGTCCACGATGAACCGTGTGATCGGCACCATGGGCGACAAACTGTTGGGACTCGTCCTCCGCGAGAAACGAGCCGGGGCGTGTGTCCCGGAACACGGCCAGTTCTGCGCCTGCCGTAGCCACTACCGCTACGTGTACAGCTGCAACGGTCCGTGCGTGAAGACCGCCACCCGCTGTTGATTCCGCCATCGCACGGGACCCCGGAGGGCGGTACGCCCCCGGGGTCCCGGTTGCGCCCCCGCGCGGTCAAGGTCGCCCTCACCCTCCAGTTCCGGGCCGCGCCGGTGGGCGCCGCGCTTTTGTTGGCCTGTACCGTGCTGATCGGCGTGCTGCCCGCCCTGGTCGCCTGGTCGACCAAACTGCTCTTCGACGAGTTGGGCCGAGGCGCGCAGGTCGACTCCGGACGGGCGGTGGCACTGGGCCTGGTGCTCGCGACGCTCGGCGCGGTGCTCGCCGTCCTGATGCAACTGGCCGCCTACCTGGACGAGGTGGTCCGGCGTCGACTGGTGGTCACCGTCGAGCGGGACCTGTTCGCCAAGGTCAACGAGTTCCGCGGACTGCGGCGCTTCGAGGACCCGGCGTTCCACGACCGGCTGCGGCTGGCCCAGCAGGCCTCCGAGGACGCGCCGCACAACATCACCATGTTCAGCCAGGAGGTGGTGCGTTCCGCCGCCGCGCTGAGCGGGTTCACCGGAGTGTTGTGGGCCGTGTGGCCGCCGATGGTGGGCCTGCTGTTCCTGGTGGGCGTCGCCGCGTTGTCGGCCCGGCTGTCGATGGCACGCGGGCAGGTGGCGGTGCTCGAACTGACCTCCGGGAAACAGCGCCGCCGGCTGTTCTACCGGTCGTTGCTGACCGACCCGCGTGCGGCCAAGGAGATCCGGCTGTTCGGGTTGGGCGACTTCCTGCACGGCCGGCTGGTACGCGCGCTCGCCGAGGCAACCGACGCCGAACTCGCGGTGGCCCGACGCGGCATGCTCGTCCAGGCCGGATTCGCCGCGCTGAACGCGGTGGTGGCGGGTCTGGGCATGGTCGTGGTGGTAGCGGGCGCCGCGCGCGGGCGATTCACCGTCGGCGACGTGATGCTGTTCACCGCCGCCGCCGCGGGTGTGCAACAGGCCTTCACCGGCGTGGTCTCCCAGGCCGGGATGGCCGCCGAGGCGATCCGGCTGTTCGGCCACTTCCTGGACCTGATGGACACCCCAGACGACTTGGCCGCCGCCACCACCGGTACCGGGCAGGTGCCCGCGCTGCGCAAAGCGGTCGAGTTCGACGACGTGTGGTTCCGCTACGACGAGCACGGGCCGTGGGTGCTGCGCGGCGTGCGCCTGGTGATACCGGCCGGCGGCGCGGTGGGACTGGTCGGGCGCAACGGCACCGGCAAGAGCACGCTGATCAAGCTGCTCTGCCGGTTCTACGACCCGGACCGGGGCACGATTCGCTGGGACGGCGTGGACATCCGCACGATGGACGTGGCCGCGCTGCGCCGCCGGATCGGGGTGACCTTCCAGGACTACATGACCTACGACCTCTCGGCGGCGGAGAACATCGGCATCGGCGACCTGGCCCACCGCGAGGACCTGGTCCGGATCCGGGCCGGCGCGGTGTCGGCGGGCATCGACGCGGACCTGTCCGCGCTGCCGGACGGCTACCGCACCCAGTTGAGCCGGGTGCACCTGGACGAGGACGACGACAAGGCAGGCGTCACGCTGTCCGGCGGCCAGTGGCAGCGCGTAGCGCTGGCCCGCTCGCTGATGCGCGCCGACGCGGACCTGCTGATCCTGGACGAGCCCAGTTCGGGCCTGGACCCCGAGGCCGAACACGACGTGCACCGCACACTGCACCGGCATCGGGCCGGCCGGACGAGCCTGCTGGTGTCGCACCGGCTCGGCGCGCTGCGCGACGCGGACACCATCGCCGTGCTCGCCGACGGCCGGATCACCGAACTGGGCCGCCACGATCAGTTGATGGCGTTGGCCGACGGGCACTACGCCCGGCTGTTCGGGCTCCAGGCGGCCGGCTACCGGGACTCGGACCGACAGGACGACTCGACCAGGATCGCGGAGGACGCGCAGTGAACCCGAGAACACGCGGCACCCTGGTGCTCGCCGCGGTCGTGGCGACCGCGACGCCGATCCTCTGGGCGGTGCGCTCGCGGGTCGCCCTGGTACGGGTGACCGGAATGAGCATGGCGCCCACGTTCGTGCACGGCGAGCGGTTGATCGTACGCCGGACCACCACGGTGCGACGCGGCGACGCGATCGTCTTCCGCAACCCGGTCCGGTTCGGTGCGGAGGACGAACTGCGCTGGTTGGTCAAGCGGGTGGCGGCGGTCCCCGGCGATCCGGTGCCGCGCGAGGTGCGCCAGGCGGTGCACGCGGTGCGCGGGACGCGGGTGCCGCAGAGTTCGCTGGTGGTGCGCGGGGACGCGGCGCGGACCCAGGACTCGCGGCACTTCGGGTACGTGCCGACCTCGACCGTGCTGGGCGTGGTGGTCGGCGGACGCTGAGGCCCGGCGTGCCGCGCCCCGACCGGGGCCGCCGAGGGACCGCTCCCTTGACGGGTTCGACCGTGGGGTCGTACGTTCCCTTGCATCGAATTGAAACGTTTCATTTTCTGTGCGTCAGGAGAGTGCTCCCATGCCGGACCACACGATGGTGCGGGCCGCCCTGCGCGCCCAGCGGATCGAGACCCCCTCGTGGGCCTACGGCAATTCCGGCACCCGGTTCAAGGTGTTCGCCCAGGAGGGCGTGCCGCGCGATCCGTTCGAGAAGATCGCGGACGCGGCCCAGGTGCACGCCTTCACCGGGGTGGCGCCGATCGTGTCGCTGCACATCCCGTGGGACCGCGTCGAGGACTACGCGGAACTGGCCGAACACGCGCGGAACCACGGCGTACGGATCGGCGCGATCAACGCCAACGTGTTCCAGGACGACGACTACATGCTCGGCAGCGTGACCAACCCCGACGCACGGGTGCGGCGCAAGGCGATCGACCACCTGCTCGCGTGCGTGGACGTGTTGGACGCGACCGGATCGCGCGACGTGAAGTTGTGGTTCTCGGACGGCACCAACTACCCGGGGCAGGGCGACATCGCCACCCGGCAGGGGCACCTGGGCGAGGCACTGGCCGAGGTGTACGCGCGACTCGGCGCGGACCAGCGGATCCTGTTGGAGTACAAGCTCTTCGAGCCCGCGTTCTACATGACCGACGTACCGGACTGGGGCACGGCTTACGCGCACTGCCTCAAGCTCGGCCCCAAGGCCGTGGTGTGCGTGGACACCGGACACCACGCGCCGGGCACCAACATCGAGTTCATCGTGGCGTTCCTCTTGCGTGAGGGCCGGCTCGGCGCGTTCGACTTCAACTCCCGCTTCTACGCGGACGACGACCTGATGGTGGGCGCGGCGGACCCGTTCCAACTGTTTCGGATCATGCACGAGGTGGTACGCGGCGGTGGGCTCGATCCGGCCGTCGGAGTCAATTTCATGCTCGACCAGTGCCACAACATCGAGCCGAGGATCCCCGGCCAGATCCGCTCGGTGACCAACGTCCAGGAGGCCACCGCCAAGGCGCTCCTGGTCGACGCCGAGGCTCTGGCCGACGCGCAGCGGGCCGGCGACGTCCTCGGCGCGAACGCCGTGCTGATGGACGCCTACAACACCGATGTCCGCCCACTGCTGAAGGAGTTGCGCGAGGAGCAGGGGCTCGCGCCGGATCCGGTCGCGGCGTATCACGCGTCGGGTCACGGCGATCGCATCCGGGCCGAGCGGGTCGGGGGCACACCGGCCGGCTGGGGCGCCTGAGCCCGGGTCCGCTTCGCCCGCCTCCGGCACTGCGCCGTGACGCGTTTCCGCACCGCCGCACCGCGTCGTACCACACCGCATCGCACCGCATTTCCGCATTTCCGCGCCGCGCCGTACCGCATTTCCGCGCTTGCGCGCAGCGCCGCAGTTCCGTACTTCCGCACCGCGCCGTACCGATGTACAAGGAGCCCGCCGATGTCCGGCACCCCGTCCGAGGTCGATCGTCTGCTCAGTCGTTCCCGTGCGCTGGGCGCGGATCCGCGCAACACCAACTACGCCGGAGGCAACACCTCCGCCAAGGCCGACGGGATCGACCCGGTCACCGGCGCGGCGGTACCGCTGATGTGGGTCAAGGGGTCGGGCGGAGACCTGGGCACGCTGACCGAGGACGGGCTGGCCGTGTTGCGGCTCGACCGGCTGCGCGCGTTGGTGGGGGTGTACCCGGGCGACGAGCGCGAGGACGACATGGTCGCCGCGTTCGACTTCTGCGCGCACGGCAAGGGCGGCGCCGCGCCGTCCATCGACACCGCGATGCACGGTCTGCTCGACGCCGCGCACGTGGACCACCTGCATCCCGACTCGGGCATCGCCCTGGCCACCGCGGCGGACGGCGAGAGGCTCACCGCCGAGTGTTTCGGCGACACCGTGGTGTGGGTGCCATGGCGCCGACCCGGATTCCGCCTCGGCCTGGACATCGCGGCCATCCGGGCGGCCAACCCGCACGCGATCGGGTGCGTGCTGGGCGGGCACGGGATCACCGCATGGGGTGACACCAGCGCCGAGTGCGAGCGCAACTCGCTGCACATCATCCGGGGCGCGGAGAAGTTCATCGCGTCGCGGCACGACCCGGCCCGGCATGCGTTCGGCGAGCTGCTGGCCGAACCGCTGCCCGACACGCAACGGCGGGCCCGGGCCGCCGCGTTGGCGCCCGTACTCCGCGGACTCGCCGGCACCGACCAGCGCCGGGTCGGCCATTTCACGGACAGCGCCCCGGTGTTGGAGTTCCTGTCCCGGGCCGAGCACCCCAGGCTCGCGGCGCTGGGCACCTCGTGCCCGGACCACTTCCTGCGTACCAAGGTGCGGCCGATGGTGGTCGACCTGCCGGCCCACGCGCCGATCGAGGACGTGCTCGCCCGACTGCCCGAGTTGCACGCGAAATATCGTGCCGAGTACGCCGCGTACTACGCCCGGCACGCCGAACCCGACTCGCCGGCCATCCGCGGCGCCGACCCGGCGATCGTGCTCGTGCCCGGCGTGGGCATGTTCTCCTTCGGCCCGGACAAGCAGACCGCCCGGGTGGCGGGCGAGTTCTACGTCAACGCGATCAACGTGATGCGCGGCGCGGAGACGATCTCGACCTACGCGCCGATCGACGAGCGGGAGAAGTTCCGGATCGAGTACTGGGCCCTGGAGGAAGCCAAGTTGGCCCGCCGCCCCGCGCCGCGGGCGCTCGCCGGTCGGGTGGCCCTGGTCACCGGTGCGGGTTCGGGGATCGGCAAGGCGATCGCCGAACGGCTGGTCGCCGAAGGGGCGTGCGTGGTGGTCGCGGACGTGAACGCGGTGACCGCCGGCGAGGTCGCCGAGGCGCTCGGCGGTCCGGACCGGGCCGTCCCGGTCACCGTCGACGTGACCTCCGAGGAGGGCATCCTGGCCGCGTTCGCCGCGGCGGCACTGGCCTTCGGCGGCGTGGATCTGGTGGTCAACAACGCGGGCCTGTCCATCTCCAAACCGCTCCTGGAGACCACGGCCCGCGACTGGGACCTCCAACACGACGTGATGGCGCGCGGCTCCTTCCTGGTCTCGCGCGAGGCGGCCCGGACGATGATCGCGCAGGGCACGGGCGGCGACATCGTCTACATCGCCTCCAAGAACGGGGTGTTCGCCGGCCCGGACAACATCGCCTACGGCGCGACCAAGGCCGACCAGGCACATCAGGTGCGGTTGTTGGCGGCCGAGTTGGGTCCGCACGGGATTCGGGTCAACGGCGTCAACCCCGATGGTGTGGTGCGCGGATCGGGCATCTTCGCGGCCGGGTGGGGTGCGCAGCGCGCCGCGGTGTACGGGGTCGAGGAGGACAGGTTGGGCGAGTACTACGCGCGGCGGACGTTGCTGGGGCGCGAGGTGTTGCCGTCGCACGTGGCCAACGCGGTCTTCGCGCTGACGGGTGGGGAGTTGTCGCACACGACCGGCCTGCACATCCCGGTGGACGCGGGCGTCGCGGCGGCGTTCCTTCGCTGAGTCCGTCGAGTCCGTCGAGTCCGTCGAGTCCGTCGAGTCCGTCGAGTCCGTCAAGTCCGTGGGCCCGTCGGGCCCGTCCGGTTCGGCGAGTCCATCGAGTTCGTCGTGTAAGTCGCGTCCGTCGAGTCCGTATCGACGAGGTAAGAGGAGGTGTTGGGCATGCATACGCCGCGGACCTTTGTGGCCGTCGATCTCGGGGCTTCCAGTGGGCGAGTGCTGGCCGGGCGGGTGGGTCCGGAGTCGCTGACGGTGAGCGAGGCGCATCGCTTCGTCAACCGGCCGGTGCGCGTCGCCGGCACACTGCACTGGGACGCCCTGGCGTTGTACGGCGGCGTTCTGGACGGGCTGCGGGCCGCCGGACGCACCGCCGGGACGCCGGTGAGCGTGGGAATCGACGCGTGGGCCGTCGACTTCGGGCTGCTCGACGCAAGCGGGGCGCTGCTCGGCAATCCGGTGCACTATCGCGACGGTCGCACCGAGGGGGTGCCCGAGCGGGTGTACGCCCGCGTGCCCGCTGCCGAGCTGTACGCGATCACCGGGATCCAGCACGCGGGCTTCAACACCGTCCACCAACTCGTCGCGGCGGCCGACACGCCGCAATTCGCGGTCGCCCGGCAGGCGTTGCTGATTCCGGACCTGATTTCCCACTGGCTGACCGGGGTGGCCGGCACCGAGGTGACCAACGCCTCCACCACCCAGCTCCTGGACCCGGTCTCCGGGCACTGGTCGACCGCGATCATGTCGGCGCTCGGGCTGGATCCGAACCTGTTCCCACCGCTGCGGTTGCCCGGCGAGGCCGCGGGTGTGCTCGACGCCGAGGTGCTGGCCGAGACCGGACTGCGCGGACCCGTCCGGGTCACCGCCGTGGGATCGCACGACACCGCGTCGGCGGTGGTCGGCGTGCCCGCGCGCGGCGATCGCTTCGCGTACATCTCCAGCGGGACCTGGTCCCTGGTCGGTGTCGAACTCGACGCGCCGGTGCTCACCGAGGAGAGTCGGCGGGCCAACTTCACCAACGAGCTGGGCGTCGACGGCACCGTGCGCTACCTGCGCAATGTGATGGGGCTGTGGCTGCTCCAGGAGTGCATGCGGCACTGGGACCGGCTCGGTCGACCGCATTCGCTGGAGCGCCTGCTGGACGACGCGGCGAAGGTGCCGGCGCTGCGCTTTCTCGTGGACGCCGGTGATCCGGTGTTCCTGGCGCCCGGCGACATGCCGGACCGGATCGCGGCGGCCTGCCGTCGCGCCGGTGGGCCGGTGCCCGGCACGCCCGGCGAGACGGTGCGCTGCATCGTGGACAGCCTGGCGCTCGCCTACCGCACGGCCGTCCTGGACGCGCAGCGCCTGTCCGGACACGTCGTCGACGTCGTACACGTGGTCGGCGGCGGAGCACTGAACACGCTGCTGTGCCAGACCACCGCCGACGCGTGCGCACTGCCGGTGGTGGCCGGGCCGACCGAGGCCGCGGCGCTGGGCAATCTGCTGGTGCAGGCGCGGGCCGCCGGGAGCGTGACCGGTTCACTCGCGGACCTGCGCCGGCTGTTGCGGACGACCCAGCCGCTGCGCCGGTACGAGCCGCGGGACGGGGCCGGCGGGGGCGACTGGGCGAGGGCGGCGGATCGGCTGCCGGTGCGACCGGCCCCGGTCGGCTGAGGGGGCGGGGCGCGGCGTCCCGGGCGGTACGGGCTCGGGCGGTAGGGGCTCGGGGTGCGAATCGTGCGGACGTGCCCCGGGTGTCGCCCGGTCCGCACGTGCGGTCGGCGCCGATCCGGGGCGCGCGGCGACAACCGTTAGGCTGCCCTGATGGCGCCCGCCGGAGATTACCGGCCTGGAGGAGCGGATCGATCCCGGATGACGACGTCGAGCATCAAAGAGGTGGCCCACCGGGCCGGTGTGTCGGTGGGCACCGTGTCCAACGTGCTCAATCACCCCGAGCGGGTGGCCGAGTCGACCAGGACCCGGGTGCTCGAAGCGGTGGCGCTGCTCGGGTTCGTCCGCAACGACTCGGCCCGTTCGCTGCGTTCGGGCGTCGCGAACACCGTGGGCCTGATCGTCCTGGACGTGGCGAACCCGTTCTTCACGGATGTCGCGCGCGGTGTGGAGGACGCCTGCAACGAGACCGGCTCGGTGGTCATCCTGTGCAACTCGGACGACTCCGGGGCCAAGCAGGAGCGGTATCTGCGGGTGCTCCAGGAACAGCGGGTCCGCGGCGTGCTGGTCACTCCCGCGCGGGACGCCGAGTTGCCGGTGGCGGAGTTGCGGGCGCGGGGCCTGGCCGTGGTGCTCCTCGATCGCACCGACGACCGGGCCGACCTGTGCTCGGTCGCGGTGGACGACGTGGTCGGCGGCCGGTTGGCCGCGGAGCACCTGGTGGCCGAGGGGCATCGCGAGTTCGCGTTCGTCACCGGTCCCCTGGGCATCCGGCAGTGCGAGGACCGCCGTCGGGGTATGCGGGCCGCGCTGCGGGACGCGGGACTGCGACTGGGTACGTCCACCCGGGACGTGGTGGTGCCGGCGATGAACGCGCGCTCGGGCGCGGAGGCCGCCGGGCGGCTGCTCGCGGCGGGCCGGCTGCCGTCGGCGGTGTTCTGCGCCAACGACCTGCTCGCGATGGGGCTGATGCGCGAACTGCTGCGCGCCGGGGTGCGGATTCCGCGGGACGTCGCGGTGGTGGGCTACGACGACATCGAGTTCGCGGCGGCGTCTGCCGTCGCCTTGACCTCGGTGCGTCAGCCCACGTATCGGCTCGGGCGTACCGCCGCCGAACTGCTCTTCGAGGAGAGCGAGCAGCCGCGCTCGCATACCCATCGACAGGTGGTGTTCCGGCCCGAGTTGGTGGTGCGCGAGTCGACGACGAGCGGCGGCGGGACCGGGTAGGTCCCGCCGCCGCACGGTGTGGCGCTGTGCTGTCGCTCGGTGGTGTCGGTCAGAAGGTCGTGGTGACCGATGTGCCGGCGAAGGTCTGCTTCGCGTGCAGGGTGATGTAGTGGTACCCCTCGTGCGGCGCCGTGATGGTCAGCGTCTCGGCGTTTGTGCTCTGGGTGGACTTGGCGGTGTAGGCGGTGTTCGTGGCCCACACGGTGCTGTTGTAGTAGAGATCGGCGTTGCCGGTGCCGCCGGCGGTGGTGATGTTCAGGCGGGCGGTACCCGCCGGGATGTAGATGTAGAAGTAGAGCTTGTCGTTTCCACCCGTCGCCGCGGACAGCGCGCTGCGCCGGCAGTTCTTGGCCAGGGCGCGGATGTCGGGATCGGTGCACTCGGCGGTGCCGCCGCCGGTGACCGTGACGTTGTGGGTGACGGTCGCGGTGGCGCCCCCGTTGTCGGTCACGGTCAATCGTACGGCGTAGGTGCCGGCGGCGTAGGTCTTGGTCGGGTTGATCGCGGTCGAGGTGGTGCCGTCGCCGAAGTCCCAGGCGCGGGTGGCGATGGTGCCGTCGGGGTCGGTGGAGGTGTCGGTGAAGGCGACCGAGGTGCCGTTGACGGCACTGGTGAACTGCGCCACCGGCGGCCGGTTGGCGGGAGTTCCGCCGCCGCACTCGCCGGCCGCGCAGGCGGCCAGCCACGTGTACCAGTCGCTGTCGTAGCGGTTGCCGATGGTGCTCGTCAGGAACGTGCGGGCGCCGGTCCAGTCGCCCGCGCGGTAGTAGCCCAGCAGCCGGGTGACGTCCGCGGGGTGCTTTTGCAGCATGTACCGCACCGCGAGGTAGCCCCAGCGGTAGATGCGGGTCGTGTCGTGGGAGTAGGTGGTGTCGAAGACCGTGCTCAGCGCGTAGGTGTGCTTGCCCGCCTCGGTGATCGCCGCGTCGTAGGGCAGGTTGCGGTAGGAGTAGGAGACGTACTCCGCGAAGCCCTCGATCCACCAGATGGTCGGGGTGCTGACGCCGGCGTCGAAGTCGCCGGCCATGTCGAAGCGGCCGTCGAGGTAGTGCGTGTACTCGTGATTGAGGTTCCAGATCTCGAACGCGGGGCGCGTCCACTCGGCCTCGTAGGCGATGAAGCGCGGCTGGTTGCCGGCCGCGCTCGGGTCGCCCTCCAGGTACATGCCGCCGTTGTTGGTGTCGATGCCGAAGATCGCGCCGGCGTAGGTCTGGTAGTCGGTGCTGGAGTCGAAGACCACGACCTCGATCTTGGTGTTGAGATCGCCTGCCACCGGGCCGTTGTCCGCGACCACGCCGTGGAAGTAGGCGTCCTGGTTGCGCAGGCTGGTGCACGCGGCGGTGAGGTTGGCCGGGGTCATCTCCTGCGCGCGGATGCGGATGCTCGTACTGCACGTGTAGTCCACGGTCAGCACGGCCGCGGTCAGTCGGGCCTGGAGGTTGCAGGTGTTGTAATAGGCACACTGTGCCTTGTCGTAGTAGTCCGTTCCCGAGGCCAGTGCGACCCACAGCGGCGCGGTCGGCCCGGTGATCGAGGTGGCCGCCAGGTGCGTGCGCACCATCGGGCGCACCTTGGCCTGGAGGGTCGGATACTGGACGAACCGGACCAGTTCGCGACCCGCGTTGGTGGTCAGGTACGCGCGGTCGGTCCCGAGCAGGTCGCGGTGCGCGGTCGCGAATCTGTCGACCGCGTCGATGACGCTCTGGTCGGCCTGCACCGCGGTGACGAACTCGGGAACCTGGTGGCCCCGGAAGAGCACGGTGAAGACGTTGTTGACCGCGGCCTTCATCCACCAGGACGCGTCGTACGAGCTGTTGTAGCCCGCCAACAGGCGCTTGACCACGGACAGGTAGCGGGCGTTCTCCTGGGCGCTGTCGATCAGGGTGACGGCCTCGGCCAATGTCTCGCCGTTGGCGTCGGTGACGTCGGAGGAGTGTGCGTTGGCGTAGAAGGCGTCCAGACCGGACCGGATGGCGGTCTGCAACGTGGGGCCGTAGGTGCCGACGGTGGATTCGTTGTACCAGTGCACGTAGTAGCCGGCCCGCAGGAAGAGCACGATCTGCGGGGCGCCGGTGCTGCCGTTGCCCGGATAGGAGCCGGCGAGGTCGCGCAGGGCGTAGGCGACCGTGGTCATCTGCGCCTCACGGAAGATCGAGGCGGCGTCGGGCCCGGTGACCGTGAACAGCGTGTTGACACAGTCCGTGGTCGACGCCTTGATCTGCTGGACGAGCGCGGCGCCGGTGCGGCTCGCGAAGTCGGCGACCGTGCAGGCCGCTGCGGCGCGTCGCTCGCCGGCCATGGACGGGCGAGCCGGCAGTACGGCGCTCGACGGGTCGCCGTAGTCGCGCCGGGCGCTGTCCGGCGCGCTCGCGGACAGCGGCGGTTGGTCGGGTACCGCAAGCGGTTTGCCCTGGGTGTGCGTGGTTCGGTCGGCCGATGCGCTGGGGGCGGTGCCGGCCGACGGGCCGGAGGTGGAAGCGGAGGTGGAGGTCGCCTGGGCTGTCGACGTCGTCGCAGCCGGATCGGAGGGGGCGGCCGATCCGGGCTGGGTGAACAACCCGAAGCCCATGGCGAGCGAGATGGTGACCACCGCGATGCGGCGAAGTCCCTGTCGTGCCGGTTTGGTTCGCAAAGACCGTCTCCTTGCGGAACAGAGGTCGCGCGCACGCGCGCCTCCGATGGGGGTGGTGCCACGGCATGAGCGGTTCGACGTCGGCCCCGATCTGGGACTTCGGAGTCGGCGCGAGTGTGGTCCTGGTACCTGCCTCACCGCAAAGCCCAACGGTGGCAAGGCAGTTGGTGCCGTAGTGGACCGGAAGGGGAGCGTCCGGGCCGCTGCGTGACATGTACCATGTCACAAATCACATTTTGCGTGAAGGCCTGTCGAACACCGAATGCGGCCAACGAAACGGCAGCCGTCGGGGCGGCGTTCGGCGACGGTGGGGCCGTCGGGATCGACGGGGGTGGTGGTGCCCCCGTGGCGACAGGGACGGCGGGGTGGCAGTCGGTCGCGCGGGCGATCCGATTCGGTCGCGGGCGCGTGCCGAATCGATCAACGGCCCTGTGTCCAACCGGAATTGCCGCGCCGATGAGTGCATTCCGATCGATCCCGGTCCGCGCTGATCCCTACTGGTCTAGACCTTGATTATTGGTCCAGACCTTCACTACGCTCGCTCTACTGTGTGAGCCGGACATCCCGGCTCATTGTGGGGCGCAGGTTCTCCATCGGATCCCAAATCCAGGAGCACCCATGGCCATCGGAACCGTGAGGCGCACCAAACGCACCAAGCCGGGCAAGAGGTTCGTCGCGATCTTCGCGGCCCTGCTGCTCCCGCTCGCCGCGATGGTCGGCCTGTCGGCCGCGCCCGCGCAGGCCGCCGCGGGCGCGACCGCCACATTCGTCAAGACCTCCGACTGGGGCAGTGGCTTCCAGGCGGAGTGGACGATCAAGAACACCGGTACCGCCACGATCACGGGCTGGACCGTCGAGTGGGACTTCCCCACCGGCACCAGCGTGGGTGCGTACTGGGACACGCTCATCACCAAATCCGGAACGCGGATCACCGCGAAGAACCGGGAGTACAACGGCTCGCTCGCGCCCGGCGCCGGCGTCAAGTTCGGCTTCGTCGGCAGCGGACCGGGAAGTCCGAGCAACTGCAAGGTGAACGGCGGTCCCTGCGACGGCGCGCCGCCGACGGACAACCCGCCGAGCGCCCCCGGGCAGCCCACCGCGACCGCGACCACCGTCGACTCGATCTCGCTGAGCTGGGCGGCGGCCACCGACGACAAGGGCATCCAGAACTACGACGTCTACCGAGGCAACACCGTGGTCGGCACGACCGCCGGCACCGCCTACACCGACACCGGGCTGACCGCCGACACCGCCTACGTGTACAAGGTCGTCGCCCGGGACACGATCGGCCAGACCGGGCCCGCCGGGCCCACGGGCACGCTGCGCACCAGGCCCACGGGCGGCCCGGACACCCCACCGACCGCGCCGGGCACGCCGACGGCGAGCGCGGTCACCGACACCTCGCTGACGATCAACTGGGCGGCGGCGACCGATGATCACGGCATCAAGAACTACGACGTCTACCGGGGCGCGACCAGGATCGCGACGGTGACCACCACCACCTACGGGGACACCGGTCTGACCGCGAACACCACGTACACGTACACGGTGGTCGCCCGGGACACCATCGACCAGACCGGCCCGGCCAGTGCGCCGCTGACGGTCAAGACCACCGGTGGGGGCACCCCCGGCAACGACTACGTGCGCGTGGGCTACTTCGTGCAGTGGGGCATCTACGGACGCGCCTACACGATGAAGTCGCTGGACACCTCCGGTGCCGCGGCCAGGCTGACCCACCTCAACTACGCCTTCTCCAACATCGATCCGACCAACCTGACCTGCATGAACGGAGTCACCCGAGCCACCCTCCCGGGGCCCCAGGATCCCAACCAGGGCGACGGCGCGGGCGATTCCTGGGCCGACTACGAACGCTCGGTCGGTGCGGGCGAGTCCGTCAACGGGACCGCGGACACCTGGAACCAGCCGCTCGCCGGAAGCTACAACCAGCTTCTTCAACTCAAGGCCAAGTACCCGAAGTTGAAGTCGCTGATCTCGATCGGCGGCTGGACGTACAGCAAGTACTTCTCGGACGCCGCCAAGACCGACGCGTCGCGGCAGAAGTTCGTGAAGTCCTGCGTGGACATGTACCTCAAGGGCAACCTGCCGGTGACCAACGGACGCGGCGGCACCGGTGTCGCGGCCGGCGTCTTCGACGGGTTCGACATCGACTGGGAGTGGCCCGGCGCCGAGGGCCACGCCGGCAACCACATCTCGACCGCCGACAAGAACAACCTCACCCTGCTGATGGCCGAGTTCCGCAGGCAGATGGAGGCGCTGACCGCGACCACAGGCAAGAAGTACCTGCTCACCGCGTTCACCCCGGCCGACCCCGGCAAGATCGACGCCGGTTGGGACATCACCACGAACGACGGCACGCCCGGCGTGTTCGACTACATGGACTTCGCCAACGTGCAGGGCTACGACTTCCACGGTTCCGGCAGCGACAACAGTTGGGAACCCAACCGCACCGGCAACCAGGGCAACCTGTACGTCGACGCGGGTGACCCGTACCCGACCAAGTTCAGCGTGGAATCCACCGTCCAGTACTACCTGGACCAGGGCGTCGACCCGCGCAAGCTCGTGCTCGGGCTGGCCTTCTACGGCCGTGGCTGGCAACAGGTCACGGACGGCGGGGCGCACGGCGAATGGCAGGCCGCCAACGGGGCCGCACCGGGCCAGTTCCCGGAGGAAGCCGGCACCAGGGGCTACGCCAACCTGATCGCGTCGGTACCGAACCTGACCGTCTACCACGACGAACAATCGGTCTCGACCTATGGCTACACCGGCAACAACGGCCAGTGGTGGACCTTCGACGACACGTGGTCCATCGGCAAGAAGACGGCCTGGCTCCGTACCAAGAACCTCCTGGGCGCGATGCTCTGGGAGATGAGCGGAGATACCGGGGTGTTGATGACCGCGGTCGACAACGGGCTCAAGTAGCCCACCTGATCGGAAGGTCGGGACGCCGGTGAGTGGCCGCTCCCGACCTTCCTTCCGTCCGGCCCGCCCGGCGGACCCCGACCCCGCCCACCGCATCCGGTGGGCGGGGTCGGGGTGTGCTGTACGCCGGGGCGTGCCGGGGCCAGGGGTTGGCTCGTTGGAGTTGGGCGGCGATCGCGAGCAGGAGGGGTTCGCCGGCGGGGCGGCCGACGAGTTGCACGGCGGTGGGCAGGCCCTTGGGGCCGGCACCCATCGGCACCGTGGCCAGGCCGCAGTTGGCGGCCGGTATTCGGATCGAGCCGGCCCCGTCGTTGCCGTGCGCGAACCCGCGGTCAGTGCTCCGCGTTGCCGGCGGCCGCCGGGAGGGACTCGCGCAGGGCTCGCTTGAGGATCTTGCCGGTGGGGCCGAGCGGGAGTGCGTCGACCGGGCGGATCACGCGTGGGTACTTGTGCCGCCCGAGGTGCTCGCGGGACCAGGCGATCAATTCCTCGGGGGTGGGCGCCGGTGTGCCCGTCGGCGCGGGGCGCAGCACGACGGCGGCGTGTACCTCCTCGCCGAGCGCCTCGTGCGCGGCCCCGTACACCGCGACCTGGGCGATCGCCGGGTGGCGGGCCAACACCTCCTCGACCTCGCGGGGATAGACGTTGTAGCCGCCCCGGATGACCAGGTCCTTCTTGCGGTCGACGATGGACAGGAACCCGTCCTCGTCGACCACGCCGAGGTCGCCGGTGCGGAACCAGCCGTCCACGATCGCCGCCGCGGTCGCCTCCGGGTCGTCGAGGTAGCCCGCGAAGACGTTGTGACCGCGGATCACCACCTCACCGACCGTTCCGACCGGCAGCAGGTCGATGCGCGCCTCCACGTCGGCGGCGGCCACCGCCACCTCCACGCCGCGGATGGCGTGCCCGACCGTCCCGGGCCGGCGGCCGAGCACGCGCTGATTGAAGGTCGCCGCTGGGGACGTCTCGGTGAGTCCGTACCCCTCGAACACATGCGCGCCGAACGCCGTCTCGAAACGTTCCAGCACGGCGACCGGAAGGGCCGCGCCGCCGGACACCGCCAGGCGCAGGCTCGGCATGGTGCGCCCGCTCGCCGCCTCGGCGAGCGCGTGGAACATGGTCGGCACGCCCATGAAGACGCTCACCCCCTCGCGGACGATCAGGTCGAGCGCGTCGGCCGGGTCGAAGCGCGGCATCAGGACCAGCGTGGCACCGGCGCGCAGCGCGGCGTTCATCGCGCAGGTCTGGCCGTAGCTGTGGAACAGCGGCAGGCAGCCCAACACGACGTCCTCGGGGCGGAGTTCGTGCAGGTCCTGAGCGCAGACGGTGGCGTTCAGCACGAGGTTGAGGTGGGTCAGCCTGGCGCCCTTGGGCCGACCCGTGGTGCCGCTGGTGTACAGGATGGCCGCGATGTCGTCGGCCGCGGTCGGATGCGCGGCGGCCGACGGCTCGCCGGGGTGCTCGTGGTCGGCCTCCAGCACGGGTATGCCGGCCGCTTCGGCGGCGGCCAGCGCGGTCGGCCACAGCGGCCCGCCGCTCACCGCGAGCACCGAATCGCTGTGCCGCAGGACGAACTCGACCTCGTCCGCGACGAGCAGCGCGTGGATCGGCACGACCGAGGCGCCGGCCGCGATGATCGCGTAGTACACGCGCGGGAACAGCGCGATGTTCGGCAACATCAGCGCGACCCGATCGCCCGGCCGGACGCCGCGTGCGCGCAGCGCCGCCGCGCAGCGCAGCACGTCGTCCCACAACTGCCGGTAGGTGACCCGGGTTTCGCCCTCGACGACGGCGACGTGGTCCGGGAAGCGCAGCGCGGAATCGCTCAACAGAGCGGCCACACCGAGTTGTTGCTGCACGAGGCACTCCAGGGGTATGCGGCGCCGGGCGCCGATCGGGGAGCGGAGCAGGGCAGGAAGCGGAGCAGGGAAGGAAGCCGAGCGGAGCAGCGGGATCAGGGCTTGGCAGGGCAGGGCTTGACCGGTCCGGGCGGGGTGTGCGGGGTGGCGGTGGTCATGGCCGACCGCGATTCATGCCCCGGGCCGGGCGCTCGGCCGGGGGGCCTCCAGGAGCGCGTCGAACGTGCCCGCGGGATGCTCGGCGACGCTGCCGTCCCGGGCCACGAGCACGACGAGGACCGGGGATCGCACGTGTACGCGGGTGCCCTCGACGCGGACGTGGACCGGCCCGTGCGGGGTGGGTACCACGCCCTCGACCCAGTCCAGCCCGCCCGGTCGCGGGGCGACGCGGACCTTGGCGTAGCCGGGTTCGGCCGGGGTGACGCCGAGCGTGTACACCAGCAGGTCGCGGCTGGGCGTGGAGGACCAGCCGTGGCAGTAGGTGCCGCCCTCCCAGGTCTCCCGCCACGCGGTGGGACCGGTGGCCAGCAGGCGCTCCCAGTCGCGGTACAGCCCGGTGAGCGTGTCGGCGGCGCCGAGCAGGGCCAGCGCGTCGTGCACGACGTAACGGAAGAAGGGCTGGGCGCCGACGACCCGACCGCTGACGTCCCAGGTCACCGCGGGCGGCACGAAGAGCGCGACCTCGTGTCCGGTCGGTGCGCCGTCCGCGTCGCCACCGTGCGCGGCGACCGGGGCGAGGGTGAACATCGCCTCGCGATCGAGCAGGAAATCCCGTACCCGGTCCGCGCGTTCGGCCGGGACCAGGCCCGCGCAGACGGCCGCGGCGGTGGTGTGCTCGCTCATCGCGGGCCGCACCACGTCCCGGACCGCGTGATCGCGATAGCCGCCGCGTTGGTGATCCCAGAAGATCTCGAAGCCGGCGCGCACCGCGTCGTGCAGACCGCGGGCCCACGCGGCCCGGTTGGCGTCGCCGAGCCAGTCGGCCATCTCGGCGAAGTCGCCCAGGGCGCGCGCCCACAGCGCGTTCAGTGCCGCGCTGGTCCCCTCGACCTGTACGGGCGACCAGTCGATCAGGACCCATCCGGTGACGTCCCCGGCCAGGCCGTCCGGGCCGAGGAAGGCGGTGAACCAGTCGAGCACCGCCTCCGCGGTGGGCAACAGCCGGGCGACCAGCGCCCGGTCGCCGGTGTAGCGGTAGAGGTTGTGCACCGAACGCACCCAGTGCAGCGACCAGTCCGGAATGGTGACCAGGTCCGGATCGCCGGCGTCGCCCGCGACCGCCATCGGCAGCAGGCCGTCCACCCGCGGGGTCGCGGTGAGCAGCGGCTGATGCCGGGCCAGGCTCCAGTCGGCGTTGTTGACCAGGTCGACCGACTGGTGCACGACCGCGTCGCCGGTCCAGGCCCGCTGTTCGCGACTGGGGCAGTCGATGTAGGCGTCGTGCGCGGTCAGGTCCACGGTGCGCAGACCCACCCGGTGGATCTCCTCCAACAGCGGGTCCGAGCAGGCGAAGTACGGGCCCGGTGGGCGCGGGCGCAGCCGCTCGGCAACGGTCGGCGCGATCCGGGTCGGGCCGGTGCCGCAGACGACGAGCACGATGTACCGTCCACCCGCCGGATCTCCGAGTTCGAACCGCTCGCCGTCGCCGCCGCGAGCGGTGTAGGCGAACAGTGCCGCGCCGGCGAGCGCGGCCAGGGTCGGCGACTCGGTGAGCGCGCCGAACAGCAGGGTATCCGGGGCTGCTTCGAGGTCGATCCGCAGCGTGCCGCTGACCATCATGCCGAAGTCGGCGACCACCAACCGGTATCCGGCCGCCAGAGCCAACGACGGGGGCGCGGGTGCGTCGCCCGCGTCGGGCAGGCGGTCGGGCCGGGCCTCGGGGCGGATCTCGGCGAGTGCCTCGGCCAGGGCGGCGTGTATGTCCGTGAAGCCGAGCGGGCCCTGCGGACGCGCGGTCGCGGTCGGTGTGGCGGTAACGAAGGAGGCGGGCTCGCGGATCGAACCGCCGGGCTTGGACAGCGGGTTGGGCAGCAGTGCGCCGTACGGCTCGGTGGGCGGCCGGGTGGCGCCCGCGCTGCCCACGTGCGAGGCGGGCAACACCGTTGCCGCGGGCCAGCGTTCGTCGTCGAACTCGGCGCCCTTCCAGGCCGGGTCGAGCCGTCGGCCGTCCAGGATCTCGGGGATCTGCGGGGAGACGGTGGACTGCGGCGCGCACGGTGTCCAGGCGTGCGATTCGAGGCAGCGCCAGGACGTGTCGGTGGCGATCCAGGTGTCCGTGCCGACGCCGAACTCGGCGACCAGCGCGCCGCCGCCGAGAGTGTAGGTGGTCGGGGAGGGCGCCCACCACGCGGTGCGGTGGCCGTAGAACCGGACCAGGACCGCGATCACGTTGCGCCCGGGGCGCAGTGCCGCCGCCGCGTCGCCGACGTCGTAGTACAGCCGCCGCGCGCCGTGCCGGATCGGGCCCCGGGTCAGTTCGACGCCGTTGACGTAGAGCACGTGCCGGGAGTCGGAACTGATCCTGAACGGCGCGAGCCGGGGAATCTCGGTCAGTTCGAAGGTGCGCCGGAACAACACCCGGCGGTCGAATCGCTCGGGGTCGAGGGATCCGTTCATCGGGTTCTCGGGTGGTGGCGCCCCCACCGCGCCGTGCTCCGTCCAGAGCCACTGGCCCTGCCAACGACGGTTCGCGAACGTGTCTCGCATCGCGCGTGTCCTCCCGATTTCTCGACCCTCGGTTCCCGGCATCGCACGCGGGACTCCCGGATCCCGAACGGCGGGGACCCCCCGGACCGCCGCTCGGCGGACCACACCCTAACCCCGTTTTTTACTAACCACTAGATAAAAATGCTAGGGTGCTCACCGTGACTGAGAGAACACGCGGAGATGACGAGGGTCGCGGGAAGCCGTCCCGGCAGAGCCCCCAGCCCCGCCGCGGCCCGGGGCGAAGCGAGCGCGGCGCGCGCCGGCGCGAGGAACTGGTGACCATCGCAAGCGAACTCTTCGCCCGCAGCGGCTTTCGCGGCACCGGGCTGGCCGAGGTCGCGGCCCGCGCCGGGATCACCCAGCCCGCCCTGCTGTACTACTTCGGCAGCAAGGAGGGCCTGTTGCAGGCGGTGATCGAGCGCCGCGGCGCGCAGAGCATCGAGTTCGCCCAGGAGTCGGTGGCCGTCGGTGGCCTGCGGGCGATCCGGGAGCTGCCCGCCTCCGCGCATCGCAATCGGCGCGAACCGGGTCTCGCGCGCCTGTTGGCGGTGCTGACCATGGAGAACCTGGACCCGGAGGATCCCGCCCACGACTACTTCGTGCAGCGCTATCGGCGACTGCGCGCACTGGTCGCGCGGATCATCACCGATGCCCAGGCCACCGGCGAGATCCGCGCCGAGATCGACCCGGCGCACAAGGCCGCCGAGCTGCTCGCCACGATGGACGGCCTGCAACTGCAATGGCTGCTCGACCCCACCGAGGTCGATTTGGTCACCGCCATCGAGTCCTACGCCCTCACCCTGATCCGCGACCTGGCCGCCGACCCGGCGGCGTACGCCACCGCGACCGCCGGCACCGCCGGCACCGCCGCGGACCCCGCAGACCACGATTGATCCCGGCGCCGGGCACGCGAAAGGGCGCCCTCGACGGCGAGGGCGTCCGGTGACGCGGTGGACGGGATGGGTTCGGTGACCGGACGAGTCGACGCGCAGCCGCTCGCGCACGGCCGCGATGTGCTCGACCGTGACGCCCGAACGCGGCGAGCAGGCTGGTGAAACCACCCCGAGTGGTGCCCGGTTCGCTCGGGCACGTGCGCATGGCGGCAGCCGGCGCACGCTGGATGACCGCGGGCATCGCGGCGTGGTCGAGGCCGGGAACGGCGATGCCGTTGCCGGCCCGGAGCGCGGGCAGCGCGTCCTCGGCGCGGGTGTAGTCGGCGGTCGCGCCGACCGGTGATCGATTCTGCGGTCGCGCCCCGGAGTTCGAGCACGGCGGCGATCACGATGCCGGTGCGGTCCCTGCCGGCGGTGCAGTGGATCAGCGTGGGCGGGCAACTCGGGGCGGCCGGGAGGTGCACGGCCTCGGCCGGGAGGTCGGCGTAATGCACGGCCGACTCGGCATACCAGCGGCCGAAGTCGACCGCACCGAAGGGTTCCGGGCAGGCCGTCGCGCCGGTGCTCGGCGCCGGGGTGACGGGCAGCGGGTGCACGCGCACGCCCGAGGGCAGTTCGGGCCACGGGCGGGCGGTGCGCTCGATCGGGCCGCGCAGGTCCGGGAGCAGGCCGATGCCCAGGCCGTCGAGCAGGCTCTCGGCCTCCGGCGGGCCGGGTTCGCGCCCGACGGCCGGCGGACCGTGCTGGTACAAACGTGACCGCGGCTCGGGGACGCGGCACCGGGACGCGATCGCATCGAAACGAACGACGGGGGACGGCCATGGACGACAAGGACACGGGTGCGCCGGGCCGGTGCCCGGCCGGTGAGGAACTGCGGGAACTGTTGGGGAAGCTGACAGGGCGTCGGATCACCGGGCGGGATCGGGAGGCCCTGCGCGAGTTGGCCGGGCGACTGCGCGCGGCCGGCGAGGTCGCCGACGTCCTGGCGGCGGTCGAGGTCAAGCGCCGGGGCACCTTGCCGGACCGGGACGTGGACCTGGATCTGCTGGACGCCGCGCTCGACGCCGGTGTGCCGGTGGCCGACCCGCCGGCCGACGTCGCGCTTCGTCTCGCGCCGTGGTTGGACCTGCGCAAGCGTCGGGGCGGACTCGCCGCCGTGTGCGCCGACCCGAGATTTCGGCCGCTGCTGCGGGACGCGGTCCTGGATCGGCGGGCCGACCTGCTCGCGCTGGGTTGCCCGGTCTTCGCGCTGCTGCGCACCCGCCCCGAGGCCGTCGACGCGGCCCTGGCCTCGCCCGGCCTGCTGGACGTGCTGCTCGAAGCCCTGCACACCTGGGTCGCCGCAGTCCGGGCCGGCAGCCTGCCCGCGCTGCACGAGGCGGTGTACTACCTGGACCTGTTGGGTCCGGCCCGGCTGGTCGACGCGCACCCGGCGGCGGGCCCGCCGGTCGGCGAGTTGCTGGGCACCGACCCGGCCGCGCTGCTCGCGCGCACCTGGCGCGCCGGACTCGTCGACGAACTGGGACACCGGGCGCTCGACCGCTTCACCGGGTTCGACTCCGGTGACGACGTCCACCCCGTGGATCTCGTGGACGGGGAGAACGCCGACGCACGCGCCGGGTTCGCGGTGATCGGTGGCATGCGCGCGCTGGTCTTCGACGCCCGACGCCGGGTGGCCGGCCCGCTGCGCGTCCGGCTCCCCAAGACCGGGGGCTCCTCCGTCGTCGCCACGCACCGCCACCGCTTCGAGGCCGGCCTGCTCACCGCGGTCCGGATCGGCCCGAAGGAACCCCGGCCGGCCGATTGCTCGACCTTCGTCCCGGTCGGTGGCGAGCGGGTCCGGGCACTGCGCCGGACCGTGGCCGGGTGGTGGGAACTGGCGGACGCCGACGGGGTGATCACCGCCCGGTGGTACCAGGGCCCATCCCGGCCGCACGGCTCGTCCGGGTCGCACAGCGTGGGTCGGCGCAGGCACCGCTGGGCGGCCGGTAGCGAACTCGTGCCGCCCGCGCACCTGTGGGCGGACCTCGTCCCTCGCGACAAGGCCGGCTCGCGGGTCCTGCGGGCCGCCGACCGGGCCCTGGCCGACCGCATCCTGGCCGCCGTGGACCGCGAACTCGGCGCCCGACTCACCGAGATCGGCCGCCGGATCGAGGTCGGCTCCCCGTCCCGCGAGGTGGCCGACGCCTATCGGGCGCTGCGCGAAGTACTGGACCCGCTGCTCCCGGGGATCCGCGCGGACCGCCTGCTCGAAGGCATCGCCGGTACGGTCTGGACCGCCGTCGAATGCCGCGAACTGGCGGCGCGTCACCTGGACCGGCCCGCGGCCGGGGACGCCGCTTCGACCGCCGTGGTGTTGCGTACCGAGCCCCGGCCCCATCCGCGGGCCGACGCGGGCGCCCTGCGGGCGCGGTACTACACCTCGATGCAGGACATGTTCGAGCGCGTCGTTCGGGTCGCGACCGTGTGCGCCGACCCGACCGTCGACGTGCCGCCGCAGACGGTGCACCTGGTCGACGCCCTGGGCTGGGAGAGGACGTTGGGCCGGCTCGGCAATCGGGCGTTGCGGCTCGCGCTGATCCCCGGCTCCGGGAGCCTCGAGCACCAACGCGAACTCGCCCGCGACCACCTGCGGATCTGGGCGGTACCGGAACTGGGGGACCCCGGCGGTCGCTGGCGGGTGCTGGAGGTCGAGGTGGACTCCGGGTACCCACCCGAGCAGGACACCGTGTGCCGCACCGTACGCGGTTGCGCGATCGTGCTCCAGCGTTCGCGTGCGCCGCGCGGCAAGATCGTTTCGGTGCTGGAGTACGAACCCGACGGCCGGTTCGGCGCGGCGCCGTTCGGGGCTATCGTCACCGAGCGGGTCTGCGCCGGCTGGGGCGGCATGGCCCGGATCGCCGCGCTGTTGCGCCTGCATCACGACCGGGGCACGGCGCAGTGGCCACACCGTTCGGTCGCCGCGTTCGCCGCCGCGACCGGGATGTCATCGGCCCGGGCGGCCGTCCTGACGGCGGGATTCGACCCCTACGACACGTATTTGGTCCGGAGGGGCCAGGGCGTGGACGCGGGTCTGGCCGAGTGGTCCGGGACGGATCCGGGCGAGATCGCGGACGCGGCGCGGGAGTTGTCGCGGGAAGTGGAGCCCGAGCAGCGGTTGACGATTCCCGAACTGCTGATGCCCGACGACCCCGAGGACGTCTGGGCGGACCGACTCGCGGTCGATCGGGCCGCCGCCTGGTGGCACGCGACGACCGGCACGCCGGCGGCTCGGCCCGGCGACCCGGGTACGTCGGTTTTCTCCAATACCCGCCCGTAGCCGGCCCGGCAGCCTGGTCACGCCCCGCACGGAGCCTCACCCCCCGAGGTCGGGCGGCCCGACCGGTGCCCCGGTCGGGCACGGGCATTACGCGGGGCGGGCCCGATGGGGGAGGCCCGCCCCGCGTTCCGCCTCACGGCCGGGGAGGCGGCAGCAACACCGTGGTGACCGTGCCGTCGAGGCGCGTGGGTCGGGCCGACGCGTGCGGTGCGTGGGCGAGGAAGCCGCCGGGAGTGAGCCCGGTGGCGGCCCTGACCTCGCGGTTGAGGTGAGACTGGTCGTAGAACCCGGTGCGGGTGGCGACCTCGGCCAACGGCCGCCCCGCCATCACCATGCGCAGCGCGTCCTGCAACCGCAGCACCCGGGCCACGGCCTTGGGCCTCAGACCCAACTGCTCCCGAAACCTGCGCTCCAACTGCCGCTCACTCCAGCCCAGTTCCGCAGCCAGGCCACCGATCGACAACCGACCCGCCGACACGGACAACAACTCCCAGGCACGCAGTACCCGGGGCGCGGGCCCGGGACCACTCGCCTGCCAGCGCAGCAGGGTGGCGTCCAGCAGCGCGAACCGGGCGGGCCAGTCGGGCAGTTCGGCGAGCCGTTCGGTCAGTCGGCGGATCCGCGCGTCGGCGAACTCACTCGGATCGACCAGATTTTCGGCCAACTCGTGCATCGATACCCCGAACATCGCGTACGCCGCCCACGGATGCATCACCACCTCGATGCCGTGCACGAACCCCCGATGCTCGCCGATCACCGCCTTGGTCCGGATGCCCGCGAACAACGATGTGAACGTGCCGGCCCGGCTCGACGCGGCATCCGCGGCCACCGGCCCGACCCGGATCCGCTGATCGAACCCGAGCACCAACGTGGCGAAGCCCACCGGCAACTCCAGCCGCCGTCGCGGCCGATCGAACGCGACCCGCAAACCCCGGTAGAACCGCACACCGGGCCGCAGCAACGGATGCGGCAGAACCTCGACGATCGGCGCGGCGGCGCGGGATCCCCGATCGAACGCGCAGGCGGCCGAGGCGCCGGGGCCGGCCGGGGCGAAGGCGGGTGCGAAAGGGCCGGACGAGAACCTGTCCGGCACCGAGGATCCCGACCCGAGCGGGTCCGGCGGAAGGAGAACGGGCCTCGCGGGGACGGGCGAGCGGTGCGGCATGACCAACGCCTCCGGGACGATCGGACCGTGCCGCGCCCGCCCGAGACGTTCCCGATACCGGGTGTGGTATCGATGTTCGACCGTTCGTGGCCGGGCGACGTCACGGAGTAGCGGAGTCCCCGCATGCTAGCGACGCCCGCCCCGTCCCGACAGCCCTCCGCCGGCACTTTCCCGTGCCTTGCCGGAACCCTTGCCTCCGCTGCGCACGGCCGACCGGGGCGACGCCGTTCACGGCGCACGATCCGGTCGGCGAACGGGCGTCGTGGTCACTCGCCGTCGTACGCCTTGCGCAGGGCGGCGATGTCGAGCTTGCCCATCTTGAGCATGACCGCGGTGGCACGGGCCGCCTTCTTCTGATCCCCGTCGGTGAGCATGTCGATCAATTCGGTGGGGACGACCTGCCAGGAGACGCCGTACTTGTCCTTGACCCACCCGCAGGGGCCCTCCTGGCCGCCCTCGGAGAGCTTGTCCCAGTAGTAGTCGACCTCTTCCTGGTCGGCACAGGGCACCTGGAACGAGATGGCCTCGTCGAAGGTGAACTGGGGTCCGCCGTTGAGGCCGACGAACTGCTGCCCGTTGATCTCGAACTCCACGGTGATCACCGAGCCGGCCGGACCCGGGCCGGCCTCGTTGTAGCGGGCGATCCGGCCCAGCTTGCTGTCCTCGAAGATGGTCAGGTAGTGGTTCGCGGCCTCCTCGGCCTGTCCGTCGAACCACAAGCAGGTGGTGAGGGCCTTGCCGGTCATCGCGACCTCCGGTACTGGGTGCTGGGATTGTGTTCACCAGTACCGACCTGTCCCGCACCACAAACTCATCGGTGCCCGGCCGACGAATCCCCCGAATTTCCCGACCCGGTCGACGGGGCCGTCGATCAGCGCTTGCGGGCGGCCTCGACCACGTCGCGGATCCCCTCCGCCGAGGTCACCCGGCGGGAGTATTCCGGTTGGCGCAGCGCACCGCCCATGTACGGGTACGGGTTGCGGTGGGTCGCCGTGCTCTCCAGCACCGCACCCGCCGCGAAGTGCACCTCGCGCGCGCCGGTGGCGGCCAGGACGCGGTCGATGTTGCGGGCGGTGATCCCGCCGCCCGGCATGATCACGATCCGGCCCGCGGCCTGTTCGACCAGCCGGGCGATCAGCGGTGCCCCTTCGAGCACGCTGCTGTCCTGACCGGAGGTGAGCACCCGGTCGACGCCGAGCTCGATCAACTCCTCCAGCGCGGCGTGCGGGTCGCGGGTCATGTCGAAGGCGCGGTGGAAGGTCACCGAACGGTCGCCGGCGGCGGCCATCAGCTCTTCGATCGCCGGCCGGTCCAACTCGCCGTCCGGGGTCAGCGCGCCGATGACCACCCCGTGCGCACCGGCCGCCCGGATCGCCTCGACGTCCCGGCGCATCGCGGCGACCTCGTACTCGTCGTAGACGAAGTCGCCGCCGCGCGGACGCACGATGACATGGACCCGGATGGCCTCGACGGCGGCCAGGGTGGTCTCGATCAGGCCGAGACTCGGCGTGATGCCGCCCTCGAACAGGTCCGCGCACAGCTCGACGCGGTGCGCGCCCACGCGCTCGGCGGCGAGCGCGCCGGGAACGTCGTCGATGCAGATCTCGTAGGTCAGGGCGGGGGTGGGACCGGCGGTGACGATCATGTCGTGAGTCTCCTGGAGGACAACGGGAGTAGGGGGAGCCAACGGATGTACGGGAGAGCTTGGGGGCGGGCCGGACCCGGACGGCCCGGCGAGGCGACCGCGTCGGGAGGCCGCCGGGCAGGGCCTAGTTCGGGAGGTCGGCCGTCACCCGGACCTCGCCGACCGGCAGACCGCCGCCGAGCACCGGTACGGAAGCCCACTCGCGCGCCGCCTCCGTGTCCACGCCCAGCGCGCGCAGTGCCGCCAGCGCGAGAGCGGTGGTGGCCCGCGGGCTGCCGTCGATCACCTTGACCGCGACCGCGTGCCCGGCCGTCGTCGCGGCCACGAACACGCCCTCGGCGCCGCCCTTGACCAGCGCGCCGGGCAGCAGCCGCATCACCTCGGTGTTGGCCTGCCCTTCCCCGCCCACGAATTCCGGGTGCGCACGCATCGCCTCGGCGACCGTACGCTCGGGCCCGCTCGTCGCGACGGCCAACGCGCGTGCGCCTCGGGCCAGTCCGGTCAGCGTCATCGCGAACACCGGTGCGCCGCAGCCGTCCACGGCGGTGTGCGCGACCGGTTCGCCGGACAGTTCCTCGATGCCCTCGCGGACCAGCCGCTGCAACGGGTGCGCCGGATCGAGGTAGCCGTCGGTGGGCCAACCGGCCGCGACACACGCGGCCAGCATCGCGGCGTGTTTGCCGGAGCAGTTCATCCGCTCGCGCGAGTCCCCCTCACCGCGCCCGATCATCGCCCGGTACGCCGCCTCGTCCTCCGGGCGGCTCGGCGGACACCGCAGCGCGTCTGCGGTCAGGCCGGCCGCCGTCAGGATCTCGTGCACCGCGTGGACGTGGAAGTCCTGCCCGGTGTGGCTGCCCGCCGCGATCGCCACGTGCGCCCCGTGCAGCGGCGCGCCCGCGCGCAGGCAGGCCAGCGCCTGGAACGGTTTGGCCGAAGAGCGCGGGATCACCGGGTCGTTCGGGTCGCCCACCTCGATCGCGGGCCGCCCGTCCGGGGCCAGCGCGACCAGACTGCCGAAGTGCCGGCTCTCCACGAAGCCGGAGCGGACCACCTCGGCCAACTCGGCGTAACGCGGGCTGGGTTCGGGGCGCACGGTGTCCTCCTGGCGGATCGGGTCCTGCGGGGCCTGCGACCGAGTGGCCGCCGGTGACGGGGGTGTCGCGGGTGTTCGAGGGCTCGTCGTCGCGGCGGTCACCACCGGCACGGTCGTCACAGCCGCGCGTCCGAGCGCGCACGAGCGCGCACCAGCGTGCGCAGGCTCCGGCGACCCGCCGGTCGGAAGCCCTGCCGGGCCTCCAGCGTGCGGGCCAGCTTGGACAACGACGCGTTGAGCACGATGTAGACGAGCGCGATGATGATGTAGGTCTGGATCAACAACCGGTTGTAGCTGGCCAACACCCGCCCGCTGTACAGCAGTTCGGAGTAGCTGACGATGAAGCCGAGCGAGGTGTCCTTGAGCAGGCCGACCGACTGGCTGACCAGGGACGGCAACAACCGGCGTACCGCCTGCGGCAGCACGATCAGCCGCATCGTCTGTGTGTCGGTCAGCCCGACGGCCAGGCCCGCCTCGCGTTGCCCCCGGTCCAGGGACAGGATCCCGGCCCGGAAGATCTCCGCGAAGATCGCCGCCGCGGACACCGACAGCGGCAGCACCAGCTTCCAGAACAGCGGCAGGTCCACGCCGTAGTGCGGCAGCCCGAACAGGACCAGATACACCAGCAGCAGCACCGGAACCGTGCGCATCACCTCGATGTACACGGTGGCCGGCCACCGCAGCGCGCGCCGCCGGGACAGCCGGCCCAGGGCCAGCACGATGCCACCGGCCACGGACAGCGCGGTGGCGACCGCCGCGGCGCGCAGCGTGGCCCACAGGCCCTCCAGGAGGTAGCGCCACATCGGCCACGTGGTGTACGGCCGCCACTTGTCCGCGTCCAGCTGACCGTGGTCGGCGAACCGCCGTACGGCCAGGGCCAACAGCGCGGCCACCGCGACGGCGACCACGATGCCGGCGATCCGCATCCGGCGTCGCGCGATCGGGCCGGGCTCGTCGAACAGCACTCGGGACGCGCTCATCGCACGATCGCCACCTTCCGCTCGATGACGCCGGTGAGCAGACCCGCCGCGGCGCAGATGACCATGTAGCCCAGACCCGCACCCACGAACACCGGGATGGGCTGGGCCTCCAGCAGGTTGACCCGGTTGGCGGCGGAGGTCAGCTCGACCACCCCGACCGCCGCCGCCAACGAGGTGTTCATGGTCAGCGCGATGAAGATGTTGCCGATCGGCTGGACCACGCCGCGCAGCGCCTGCGGCAGGATCACCAGGCGCAGCGACTGGCCGAAGGTCAGTCCCAGCGCCCGCGCCGCCTCGGCCTGGCCGATGGACACGGTGTTGATCCCCGAACGCACGGCCTCGGCGATGTAGGCCGCCTCGTAGAGGGCGATCACGATCACCGCGGTGGTGAACAGCGGGAAGATCACCCCGACTTCGGGCAGGCCGAAGACGAACAGGACGAGCAGGACCAGCAGCGGGGTGTTCTGGAAGGTCTCCACGTACACGGTGCCCACTCCGCGCAGGGCGGCGACGGGGGACACCCGCATGGCGGCCACCACGATGCCGATCACCAGGGCGCCGGCGAAGGACAACGCGGTGAGTTCGAGCGTGGTGGTGATGCCGTCGGTGAAGGCGGAGAGATGTCGCAGCACGACATCCATCGGCGATGGCCTTTCGGGAGAGGGCGGAGAGAGGGCGCGGGCGGGTCCCGCCGCGCGGGAAGACCGCTTCGGGGCGCCGGCCGGCGGCTTGGGGCCGGATGCCCGGGCCGGCAGGGGATCCGGCCCGGGGCGGCCCGGGCCGGGAGGGTGTGGCGTGCCGCCCTCCCGACCCGGGGGATCAGGAGCCGGGGACGCCGCCGATCGCGGGCGGCGTCGGCGGGTTGCCCTCGACGACCGTGCCGAGGGTCTGCTTCCAGACCGTCTGCCACGCGCCGTTCTGGCCGATCTTGCGCAGCCAGTCGTTGACGAACGTCTTGAACGCGGCGTCGTCGTGCTTGAGCCCGATGCCGTACGGATCGGCCGTGAACGGCTCGCCCACCACCGTGGTGTCGGGGTTCTGCTTCACGTCCGCGACCAGGAGCGCCTGGTCCTGGACGTAGGCGTCGCCGCGGCCCTGGCGCAGCGCCGTGACGCACTCGGGGTCGCTGCCGAAGGTGACCACCTTCGCGTCCGGCGCGACCTGCTTGATCGCGGCGATCGCGGGGGTGTTGGCGCCGGCGATGACGGTCTTGCCGTTCAGGTCGGCGGGCAGCTTGATGCCGCCGGTGCCCTTCTTGACCAGGATGGCCTGGCCCGACGAGTAGTACGGGCCCGCGAACGCGACCTGTTCGGCCCGCTTGGGGGTGATCGTATAGGTCTGGAAGACCACGTCGACGGTGCCGTTCTGGAGCAGCGCCTCACGGGTCTCGGTGGCCGAACTGACGATCTTCACCTCGGGCTTGCCGATGATGTACTTCGCGAGCAGCCGGCCCATCTCGGCGTCGAACCCGTCGGTCTTGCCGGATATCGGGTTGAGCTGCGACCACAGCGGGGCGTCCTGGGAGCCGCCGACGATCAGGTAGCCGCGCTCCTTGATCTTGGCCATCGTGGAGCCGGGCAGGATCGCGGTGTCCGGCGCGACGTCGGCCTGCTTGGCGACGTCCTCGCCGGCGGGCTTGGGGCCGCCGGGGACGTCCGAGGAGGAGCCGCCGGAACAGGCGGCCAGCGCGGTCAGGGACAGTGCCGCGAGGACCGCCGGGGCGGCGGTGCGCAGGCGACGCGGGGACGCGGCGGTGCGCAGGCGACTCAGGGGGAAGCCGGACATCGGGGGGCCTTCCTTCGCAGGTGGGTGTGGGGGACGAGGGCGTTCGGGGCCGAGGAGCGGAGCGGTGGCCCCGACTCGGCGGTGCGGTGCCGCGATGGGCCGGGGTCGGTGCCGGCGCGGTGACCCGGGAACCGGGGCCGCGGACTGCCCGGCGGGCGGTGGCGCGGCGGCCGGGGCGGTCAGTGGTTGAGCACCTTGGACAGGAAGTCCCGGGCGCGTTCGGTGGTCGGGGTGGTGAAGAAGGTCTCCGGCGTGCCGACCTCGACGATTCGGCCGTCCGCCATGAAGACCACCCGGTCGGCGGCCCGGCGGGCGAAGCCCATCTCGTGCGTGACCACGACCATGGTCATCCCCTCGCGGGCCAGGTCGACCATCACGTCCAGGACCTCGTTGACCATCTCCGGGTCCAGCGCGCTGGTCGGCTCGTCGAACAACATCACCTTGGGTTGCATGGCCAACGCCCGGGCGATGGCCGCGCGCTGCTGTTGGCCGCCGGACAGCTGCGCCGGGTAGTGGTCCGCCTTGTCGGCGATGCCGACCCGGTCCAACAGCGCCCGGGCCTGCCGGTCCGCGTCGCTCGCGGACAGCCCCTTGACCCGGGTCGGCCCGAGCGTGACGTTCTGCAGCACGGTCTTGTGCGCGAACAGGTTGAACTGCTGGAAGACCATGCCCACTTCGGTGCGCAGCCGGGCCAATGCCCGACCCTCGGCGGGCAGTTCCTCCCCATCCAGTAGAACCACGCCCGAATCGACGTTTTCCAGCCGGTTCAGACAGCGGCACAGCGTCGACTTGCCCGCGCCGGAGGGGCCGATCAGCACGACCACCTCGCCGGCGGCGACGGTCAGGTCCACATCGGTCAGCACGCGGACCGCGCCGAACGACTTGTTGATGGCGCGTGCCTCGACCATGGGCGTCAGTACGGCGGAAGAAGGCGACGCGGACTTCATCAACGCTCCATCTTTGTTCGGAATCGAAGTTTCGTGTGACAGTAGAAGCGAAATTCGAAGGAAGTCAATGCCTTGCTGGTTATTACCTGGTGTGCTATTCCTGTCACAGCCGTACCGCAGCAGGTGTGCCTCGAACGGGAGTGGGACGTTGGCTGGAAGCGCGGGTGACCTGGTGCGACTGGTGGCCAAGGGGCACGGTCGATCCCGGGCGGAACTCGCCCGATTGAGCGGCATGGCCCCGTCGAGCGTCTCGCTGCGCGTGGAGGAACTCATCGACGCGGGCCTGCTGCGCGAGGACGGCGAGGGCGCCTCGCGGGGCGGCCGTCGTCCCCGGCAACTACGGCTGCACGAGAACGCGGGCGTGGTGGTGGCCGTCGACGTGGGTACCCACCACGTGCGGATGGCGGTGCTGGACCTGGCCGGCCGTGTGCTTTTGGAACACGAACTCCCGGGCGACATCGCCGAGGGTCCCGAGCGGGTGAGCGAACGCCTGCTGGAGCACATCCGGGTGACGCTCCGTCAGGCGACGGTCGAGCGACTGCCGCTGCTCGGGGTCGGCATCGGCATGCCCGGTCCGGTCGACCCGGGCGCCGCCAAGGTGGTCGCACCCTCGCGGATGCCGGGCTGGAACGAGTACCCGATCGGCCGCCGGATGAGCGAACTGCTGGGCGTACGCGTGGTGGTGGAGAACGACGCCAATCTGATGGCGGTGGGCGAACACCGCTACGGCTGGCCGGACCGGGACAACCTGATGGCGGTCAAGGCCGGCACCGGGATCGGCTGCGGCATCATCGCGTCCGGGAAGCTGCACCGGGGGCGGGGCGCGGCCGGCGACATCAGCCACGTCCCGGTGCACGTCCCCGAACCGGTCACCTGCTCGTGCGGCCACTCCGACTGCCTGGAGGCGCACGCGAGCGGCGCGGCGCTGCGGCGGACGCTGCGCGCGCAGGGGATCGAGGTCTCCTCGTCGCGGCAACTCGTCGAACTGGTCAACGACGGCGTCCCGGAGGTGACCACACTGGTGCGCAACGCCGGCCGCCTGGCCGGTCAGGTGCTGACCCCGCTGGTGAACTTCTTCAACCCCGACGTACTGGTCCTGGGCGGCGGCCTGTCGGCGGCCGAACCGTTCGTCGCCGCCGTCCGCGGAGCCATCTACGAACGCTGCCTGCCGCTGGCCACCCGCGACCTGGAGATCGCCACCGCCGTGACCGGCCGAGACGCGTGCATGCTGGGCGCCGGGGCACTGGTTCTGGACGAGGTACTGGCCAGCGAATGGGTGGACGACACCCTCAGCGCCCGCTGAGCCGCCGCGGCCGGTGCGCGCGGACGGATCTGTGCAACCCGGTGGTATGGAGCCATCGTGGCGTGCGTCAAGTGACGCTATGTCACCGCGTGGAGGTCCACCGCACCGCCCTGGTGGTCCTGGCCCAGTCCACCGCCGACGTGGTCACCGCCGAGGAGTTCCTCGCGCGGGTACGAGAGCCCGCGGTCGACCGGGAACGGTAGGGCGCCGGCTCAGGCGCCGCCCTCCAGCGCGGCGCGCGCCGGCAGCAGGGCCAGGAGTTGCCGCGTGTGGCCCGGGAGTTCCGCTTCCGCGAGGCCGGTCAACAGGTCGCGCAACGGTACCGGCCGATCGACCAGCGCCGCGTCGTGGGACAGGAGCACCGTGGGCATCGGCGTGTCGAGTTCGGTCTCGCTCAACGTCGGTCCGCTCAGTGCGCACAGGGCTTCGCCCTGGACGCGGATGCGTTCTCGGATCCCGGTGTTGCCCCCGGCGAGCGTGAAGACGCGGTCGAGGGTCCAGGTGTCGTGCGCCAGTCGGTTGTCGTACGTCGCGATTGTTCCGGTGGCGACGGAGGAGACGGCCGCGATGGCGCCGGCGCCGACGATGGCGATGTGCGCGAGGATCTCGTCCGCGTTCCACTCGCCCGTCGGTGGGACCGGGCTCGGATCGCCGGAGTCGGCCACCGTGGCGGCGGCGTCCAGCAACGCACGGTAGGCGTCCCGAAGCGGGGTGGTGTCCATTGTGTCCTCATTCTTTGCGATCCTGCGCGGAAGGGGGAGCGCCGGCCGGGAACGGCGGGAACGACTGCGGGACGGGCGGCGACGCCCGCCCGCTCAGTCGTGCGCGGGGGACATCTCCCACGGCGCCTGCGGAAGGACCTCGCCGGTCTCCAACAGGGACTTGAGGTTCGCCAGCACCGCCGGCCACCCCCGGGAAATGCCGCCGAGCATCTCCAGGTTGGGGAGGTTCTCGTGGGTCACGGTGAGTCGGACGATGTCGTGGTGTGGTTCGACGAGGAAGGTGACCACGGACGGCTCCCTGGGCGCCTCGGCGTCGGGGGTGTCCTCGAAGGTGACGACCAGGCGCGTCGGGGGCTCGGTCGCCAGCACGCGACCGACGGCGTCGACGGCACCCGACCCGTCGACGCGTCGGTGCTCCCAACCCGAGCCCGGCTGCCAGTCCGAGACGTTGGCGTGTCCCCAATAGCGTGCCGTCAGGTCCGCGTCGGTCAGGGCCCGCCACACCTGCTCCGCGCTCGCGCGGACGTAGGTGACGTAGACGTAGGTCGGCACGGACGCGGATTCGTCGGTCATGGCGTACTCCTCTGCCCGATTCCTGATGGCACTGATCGTTTGTAGGCGCGGCTTGTCGAACCCCGAGATCCAGCGCTCCTCGATCTCGTGGATCGGCCCGGGATTGAGGTAGTGCAGCCGTTCCCGTCCGCGTCGCACGACGGTCACGAGGTTGGCCCGCTGGAGGATGTCGAGATGTTGCGTCGCCGACTGGCGTGCCATGTCCAGGCGCTCGCACAACTCGCGCAGAGTCTGCCCGTTGTGCTCGTGCAGGCGGTCGAGCAGGAGTCGCCGCGTGGGGTCGGCCAGCGCCTTGAAAACCGAGTCCATCGCTCTCCCTTCCAGGCTCACGCCCAATTATGCAGGTGAATGCCTGCCTATTGTCAACGACGCCGCCACGCCCCACCTCACGCGCTGCCCACCCACGCCTCGGCGCCGAAGGTCGCCTTCACCTCGGAGGCGATGCCCGCCGCGTGCACCGTGGCCGCCAGGGCGTACACGGTGGTCTTGTGCACGCCGCGCACGGTGAGGTGGACCGGGCTGTCGCCCGGATGGGCGGCGAGGATGCGCTTCAGCTCGGCCACCGCGTGCTCGGTGACCCGGTGCTCGGGCAGCGCGAGCCGCACGGGAGGTCGCCCGCCGTGCTCGGCGGAGGACACGTCCAGCACCGTCACCTCCCGGCCGAAGACGTTCACGGTCCCCTCCCGGTCCTCGACCCTGCCCTTGACCGAGACGACGTGGTCCTCGACCAGCGTGTGCTGCACGAGTCGATAGGCGGCCGGGAAGAACAGGACCTCGACGGTCGCGTCCCGGTCCGCGAGGTTCGCGATGGCCCACGCGTTGCCCTGTCTGGTCATCTTGAGCTGGACACCGGTGATCAGCCCGGACAGCCGTACCTCCCCGGTGGTGCGCTCGGAGGCGAGCAGTTCGGCGATCGAGCAGTCACGCGCGCCGGAGAGGATGTGTTCGGCGCCGTCCAGCGGGTGGGCGGAGACGTACAGACCCAACATCTCGCGTTCGCCGGCCAGCAGTTGCCTGCGCGGCCACTCCGCGTCGTCGACGGGGAAGTCGAGGCCGAAGGCCGGCCCCGTGCTCGCGTCCCCTCCCGGGTCGGCGAAGAGATCCTCCTGCCCGAACCCGGCCGCGCGCTTGACCGGGATGATCGCGTCGATCGCCTCCTCGTGGACGGCGGTCAGGCCCTTGCGCGAATGACCCAGCGAATCGAAGGTGCCGGCCTTGATCAGCGACTCCACCGCCCGCTTGTTGAGCGCGGGCAGGTCGGCCTTGGCCAGGAAGTCGGCGAACGAGGCGAACTTCCCCTTCCGCCGACGTGCGTCCACGACGGCCTCGATGACGTTGTCGCCCACGTTGCGCACGGACCGCAGCCCGAACCGCACGTCCTCGCCGACGGCGGTGAACTCCGCGACGGACTCGTTGACATCGGGTTGCAGGACGCGAACGCCGTTCTTGCGGGCATCGGCGAGGTAGACCGCCGCCTTGTCCTTGTCGTCGCCGACGGAGGTGAGCAGCGCGGCCATGTACTCGGCCGGGTGGTTGGCCTTGAGGTAGGCGGTCCAGTACGAGACGAGACCGTAGCCGGCGGTGTGCGACTTGTTGAACGCGTACCCGGAGAACGGCAGCATGACGTCCCACAGCGCCCTGATCGCCTCCTCGCCGAAGCCGTTGGCCCGCATCCCGTCGTGGAACCTGTCCCACTCCGCGGCCAGCACCTCCGGCTTCTTCTTGCCCATCGCGCGCCGCAGCAGGTCGGCGCCGCCGAGCGTGTAGCCGGCCAACTCCCGGGCGATGGCCATGATCTGCTCCTGGTAGACGAGCAGATGGAAGGTGTTCCCCAGGATCGGCTCCAGCGCCTCGCGCAGTTCCGGGTGGATCGGGGTGATCGCCTGGCGACCGGTCTTGCGATGCGCGTAGTTGGTGTGCGCGTTCGCCGCCATCGGGCCGGGCCGGTACAGGGCGTTGACCGCCGCGATGTCCTCGAACCGGGTGGGTTCCATCTGCCTGAGCAGCACGCGCATGCCGCCGCCGTCGAGCTGGAAGACCCCGAACGTGTTGCCCTCCGCGAGCAGTCGGTACGTCCTGGCGTCGTCCAACGGGATCACGACGGTCGCGGGGTCGCCGTCCATCGGGTCCACGGTGGCCAGCGCGATGCCCCGGTTCTCCCGGACGTTCTCGATGGCCTGGTCGATCACGCCCAGGTTCCGCAATCCCAGGAAGTCCATCTTGATCAGCCCCATCGCCTCACACGAGGGGTAGTCGAACCCGGTGATCCGCACCCCGTCCGAGGCGCGCATGTGCAGCGGGATGCGGTCGGTGAGCCGGGTCTTGGACAGGATCACCGCGGCGGCGTGCACTCCGGTGCCGCGGATCAGGCCCTCCACCCCGCGGGCGGTGTCGATCACCCGCCGCACGTCCTGCTCTTCCTCGTACATCCGCCGCAGCTCGCCGGCCTCGGCGTACCGCTCGTGCGCCGCGTCGAAGACGGCGGCCAGCGGAGCGGACTTGCCGTTGTTGTCCGGCGGGAGCGCCTTGGTGATGCGCTCGCCGTGCGCGTACGGATAACCCAGGATGCGCGAGGAGTCCTTGATCGCGTTCTTGGCCTTGATCCGGCCGAACGTGTTCACCATGGCGGTGTACTCGTCGCCGTACTTCTCGGTGACGTAGCGCACCATGCGGTCGCGCCGGCGGTCGTCGAAGTCGAGGTCCACGTCGGGCGGGTTGATCCGCTCGGGGTTGAGGAACCGCTCGAACAGCAGGCCGTGTTCCAGCGGGCACAGCTCGGTGATGCGCGTGGCATAGGCCACGATCGAGCCGGTGGCCGAGCCGCGTCCGGGACCGAGCGGGATCCGGTTCTCCCGGGCGTGCCGGCAGATGTCCGCCACGACCAGGAAGTACGAGCTGAAGCCCATCGGGCCGATGACCGACATCTCGGTCTCGAAGCGGTCCAGCACATGCTCGGGGACGGGGTCGCCGTAGCGCAGGGTCAGGCCCGCCAGGACCTCCTTGCGCAGCCACGACTCCTGGCTCTCGCCCGCCGGCACGTCCGGAAAGTGCGGCATCTCGTCGACGTAGTCGAAGACGTCCTCGTAGGACTCGACGCGCTCGGCGATCAGCAGGGTGTTGTCGCAGGCCTGGGGCAGCTCCGCGAACAGGGCGCGCATCTCGGCGGCGGTCCTGAGGTGGTAGCCGGAGCCGTCGAAGCGGAATCGCCGGGGATCGTCCTTGTTCTTGCCGACACCGATGCACAGCAGGCTGTCGTGCGCGTCGGCCTGGTCCTCGGTGACGTAGTGCGCGTCGTTGGTGGCCAGGAGCGGGAGGTCCAACTCCCGGGCCAGGCGCAGCAGGCCGTCGCGGACATCGCGCTCGATGGCCAGGCCGTGGTCCATCAACTCCAGGAAGTAGTTCTCCCGGCCGAAGATGTCCCGGTAGGCCGCGGCGGCGGCCCTCGCCTCGTCGTACTGGTTCAGCCGCAGTCGGGTCTGGACCTCGCCGGACGGACAGCCGGTGGTGGCGATGATGCCGTCCGGCCGTTCGGCGATCAACTCCCGGTCCATCCGCGGCTTGCCGGCCGGGAACTGGCCCTGGTAGCCGGCCTGGGTGCTGAGCCGGAACAGATTGCGCAGGCCCTGGACGTTGCGCGCCCACATGGTCATGTGCGTGAACCGGCCGCCACCGGAGACGTCCTTGGAACCCTCGCCGTCGTTGCGCGCGCGTCGGCCGCCCGGCCCCCAGAACTCCTGCCTCCGGGAGAACCGCGAGGACGGCGCCACGTACGCCTCGATGCCGATGATCGGTTTGACGCCCTCGAAGCCCTTCGCGACCTGCGCGAACTCGTAGGCACCGAACATGTTGCCGTGGTCGCTCATGGCGATCGCGGGCATCCGCTGCCGGGCCACCTCGGCGAACATCGGCTTCAGCTTCTGTGCGCCGTCCAGCATCGAGTACTCGGTGTGGTTGTGCAGGTGGACGAAGGAATCGGGCATGCGTGAGTCATCTCCGAGGGCGAGGGGGCGGGCGCCATCCGCGAAACCGAGCGTTGACCGGAGACATCCAATCGGGCATCGCGCAGGGGGATCAAACAACCATCTCGCCCATTGCCTACAACCCTTGGTTGTGTCCCTAGGATGTGCGGCGTGGACCCCATCGCCGTGCGCACCTTCGTCGCCGCCGTGGACGCGGGGCAGTTCCAGACCGCCGCCGCCCGGCTGTCGATCACCCAGCAGGCCGTCTCCAAGCGCATCGCCGCGCTGGAGCGGGAACTCGGGGTGCGGCTGTTCGTGCGCACCGCGCGCGGGGCCCGATTGACCATCGACGGCCAGGTGTTCCTGCCGCACGCGCGGGCCCTGCTCCTGGCCGAGGAGCGGGCCGCGGCCTCCGTACGTCCGGGCCGGCGCATGTTGCGGGTGGACGTGGTCGGCCGACGGGCCGCGCCGGCCGGTCTGCTGCGCGGCTTCCACCGCGCGCACCCGGACATCGGGCTCGACGTGGTGACCCTGTTCGGTGCCGACGCGGCCGTCGACGCCGTGCGGTCCGGTGCCATCGACGCGACCTTCCGCGCGGTCACCATGCCCGGGCGACAACTGCCGGACGGCGTCGAGGCCACCCCGGTCCTGGACGAGCCGCTGCGGCTGTTCACCGGTCCCGACCACGAGTTCGCCACGGCGACGGCGGTCGAACTCGGCCGGCTCGCCGGACACCGAATCTGGATGCCGAGCAACACCCGCGGCACCGAGTGGGCCGCCTACTACGACGAACTCGCCGCCGCGTTCGGGTTCACCATCGACACGGTCGGCCCCGACTTCGGCCTCGAGGCGCTGCTCGACACGATCGCCGACTCCTCGACCCTGGCCACCTTCCTCAGCGAGCGCACGCCGCTGGTCTGGCCCGTCGGGCACGATCTGCGGCTCATCCCGCTGCGCGATCCGATCCCGGTCTATCCGCACTCGTTGGTCTGCCGCGCCGACAACCCGCACCCCGCGCTGAGCACGCTCCGCGAGTACCTCGCCGGCCTGAAACCCGAACGCCTCGACTCCCAGGTCTGGACACCGACCTGGGCCCGGCGCCGCAGCCGGGCGCGCCGGCCGGACGGCGGCAGCGGCGGCCGTGCCGCCGGCCCGGTGAGGCATGTGGGCGGAGCCGGCATCTAGTGTCCCGACCCGCGCGTCCGCGACCCGTACGGTCGTGCCGACCGGGTCCTGTGGGCGCCGATCGTGGCCGGTGGGCACCGGCCGGTCGATCTCCCGGTCGGGGTCAGCGTTCGAGCCGGCTCAGTTCCGTCTCGATCGCCTCGGTGAGGAGGTCCCGGGCGTGCGATATCGGGAGGATCCCGGCCAGCCAGCGGCCGCTGAGGCCTTCGAGGAGGGCGGTCAGGCGCTCGGCGGCGGCCCGGGCCGCCCGCGGGGGCGCGCTCGGGACGGCCTCGGCGATCAGGTCGCCGATCTCGACCGACCACTCCGCGGTCGCGTTCGCCAGGTCGGTCCGGAGGGATTCGTCGAACACTGCACTGGCGCACAGTTCGTTCCACGCGGTGCTGTTCTCCCGGACGATCGGGTCGTCCTGCAACTCCAGCAGCAGCCGGTGGCTCAGCTCGGCGCGCGCCGGCATCGGTGCCGCGCCCGGCTCCCGCTCGGTCGTGTACCGGTCGGCGCGGTCGTTGATGAAGCCCAGGGTGGCCCGCAGGACTCCCGTACGGTCCTTGAAGTGGTAGTAGATCAGGCCCGTCGAAACGCCGGCTTCGGCCGCCAACTCCTCGACGCGCAGCCCTCGTACCCCCCGGCGTGCGATGACGCGTGCGGCGGCTTCCATGATCGTGATGTGACGGTCGGACACAAATCGACACCCTAGCGCGTGTCCTCATTTCCCCATCCGACCCTCGCCAGGACATCCGGGAGGCGCCGGTCACGATCGCCACCGCGTCACGATCGAGACCGGCCGCGAGCGATCGTGGTCGGACAGGAAACGCGAGCCGTACAGCAAACTGTCGCCCAAACGAATCAACCGGTTACCGGGTGTCGTGTGTGCCGTGGGGCGGGGTAGCTATCGAGATGCTCGACGGGCAACCACGGGACGTCGATGTCGACTGGGGGGCGAACATGATCCGGGTTCTATTGGTGCACGACACGGAGCTGATCCGTTCGGCGCTCGCCGCGCTGCTCGATCGGGAGGAGGACATCGAAGTGGAGGCGGAGAGTTGGGACGGGGCCGCTCGACGGGCGCGATCCCAACTTCCGCACGTGTGCGTGGTGGACGTGGACTGTCCGGGGGCCTCGCTGTTACCGATGCGGCCGGTCGACCCGGACTGCGCGCTCCTGGTCCTGGCCACCACCGCCCGGCCCGGCAGTCTGTGCCGGGCGGCCGAGGCCAAGGCCCTCGGCTTCGTGGACAAGGACGCCCAACCACCGCAACTACCACGTGCGATAAGACTGGTGGCCGCCGGTCGGCGCTACGTGGACGGCTCGCTCGCGCTCGACCTGTTGCAGGCCGCGACCGCGCCGCTGACCCCGCGCGAGCTGCGCGTACTCTCACTTGCCGCCGAAGGGGCCTCGGCCCCGGAGATCGCCCGCAACTTGCGGCTGAGCATCGGCACGGTGCGCAACTACATGTCCGCGATCACCCGAAAGACGGGTGCGCGCAACCGGATCGACGCGATCCGGATCTCACAGGACGCGGGCTGGGTTTAGACCGGCCCGGTCGGATTCGGGCACCGCGCCGGAGCCCGGGTTCGACCGCACTCGGCGTGCGGGTATCCGCACGGACGCCCCGCCGAGACCGCGATCCGGACGCTGTTCGACTCGGATCCGTTCGACTCGGATGCGTTCCCCGCAGGACCGTTTCCCTCGGATGCATTCCGCCGGGATCCGCCGTGTCCGGATTCGCCGCCTTCGGATCCGCCGCATCGGTCGCGTCCGGGGATCCGTTCCGCTCAGATGCGTTCGGCATGCCAGTGTCCGACCAGATCGCGGTAGAGCGGTGAGCGGTCCAGGAGTTCGCGATGGGTGCCACACACCGCGTGTGCGCCGTCCAGGACCAGGATGCGATCGGCGCGGCGGGCCGACGTGATCCGGTGGGCCACCACGATCAGCGTCCCGGGCCGGGCGGCGAAGGCCCGTTCGGCCCGCTCCTCGGCGATCGGGTCCAGATGACAGGTCGCCTCGTCCAACAACACCAGCGGGGCCGGCGACAGATGTGCCCGGCCCAGCGCGATCAACTGGCGCTCGCCCTGGGACAGGGACGCGGGGTCCACGAGCGCGTCCAGGCCGCCCAGTCGACGAACCAGCGGAAGCAGGCCGACCGCTTCCGCCGAGGCGGTCAGCGCCGCGTCCTCGGCGCCGTCCGGGCACAGGTACAGCAGGTTCTCCCGCACGCTGCCGGTGAACACGTACGCCTGCTGCGGGATGAGTACCCGCAGCCGGGACGGATCGCCGCCGACCGGACGCACCGAGCGACCCCCGACGCGCACCTCGCCCCGGTCCGGGGCCAGTAGAGCGGCGACCAGCGCGACCAGCGTCGACTTGCCGATCCCGCTCGGGCCGACCACCACGACGTGTTCGCCGGACTCGATGCTCAGATCGAGGTCGCGCAGGACCGGCTGCGCGTTCGGCCCGTAGGCGAAGGTCACCCCGCGCAGCTCCACCCGGGGTGGCCCATCCGCGTCCGGGACCGCCCGCGCGGCCGGCGCCGGAGGGTTCGCGGGGGGCTCGGTGAGCCGGTCGAGCACCACCAGGAGCCGGGTGCCGGCCGCGCCGAGCGCGTTCATCAAGGTGTGCAGGGCGGGCAACAACGACTGGGTCAGGTAGGTCAGCGCGCCGAGCAGGGCCCCGGCGGTCAGTCCTCGGCCCAGCAACCACGGGGTGCTGATCAGCAACAACAACACCGGAAGTTGCCCGGCCACCGCCAGGGCCAGGGCCCGGGCGGCGGCCCAGCGGGCGAGCGAGCGCGCCGCCCGGGCCTCGGCCTCGATCAGCGTGTGGGTCCGGGCCGCGACCGGCTCGCGAGCGCCCGCCGCGAGCACGTCGCGCAGGCCCTCCGCGACCTCGCCGAGGCGCGTCGACAGTGCCTCGTCGGCGTCCAGGAAGGTGCGCTGCCGGGCCGCCATCGGCACCAGCGTGGCCACGAAGAGCAGCAGACCGAGCACCAGCGGCGGGCCCACCACGAGCAGCAACTCCGGCGCCAGCGCGCCCAGTCCGATCAGCGCGCCGAGCGCGGTGAAGACGAACGAACGGGCCACCAGGACCAGTCCGGCGAAGCTGTCCCGGGCGATCTCGGTCTGATTGGTCAACCGGGACACCACCGCACTGTCCGACCCGCGGGAGGGCGCCGCGATCGCATCGCCCAGCGCCCGTGCCGCCACGCGCCGCACCAGACCGTCGCGCAACGGCTCGACCAGATCCGCCAGACCGCGAAAGATCCCACCCGTGGCCAGGCCGCCGAGCACGATCGCCGCCGCCGCGACCGCCAGCCAGACCAGGCCGAGCGCGGTATTCCCGGCCAGGAACCCCTGATCGACGGCCATCGCCACGCCGTAACCGACCAGGAACGTCTGCGCCGCCTCCAGCAGCGACCAGGCCGCGAGCCGGGCCACCACCAGCCGCCGTCGGCTCACGAACCGCCGAGCCAGGGCCCACACGCGAGACCGTTCGCCCCTCATGCGCGGTCCCCGTCGGGCCCGGTCGCGTCGACCCGTTCGCCGGAAGTCCGCCCCACCGCGTCCGGATTCGCCGCAGCCGGATTCGCGAACACCGCCCGGTAGTCCGGGTCCTCCCACAACAGTTCGTGCGTTCCGATCGCCCGCACCCGGCCGCCGGCCAACCACACGACCCGGTCCGCCCGGGCGGCCGAGGAGGCCCGGTGGGCGACCAGCAGCCGGGTGCCCGCGCGCACGTCTCGGACCAGCGCCCGGCCGACCCGCAGTTCGGTGACGCTGTCCAGACTGGATGTGGCGTCGTCCAGCACGAGAAGTCGACCGGCGTGCGCGAAGGCCCGGGCCAGACCGAGGCGTTGCAGTTCGCCGCCGGACAGTGGCGCGGTGCCCAGGGGCTCCGCGTATCCGGCCGGCAACAACCGGATGAAGGTATCGGCCCCGGCCGCCTCGGCGGCGGCCTCGATCTCGACGGCGGATGGCGCGTACGGCCCGAAGCCGATGCCTTCGCCGATCGTGTCGCCGAACAGCGCCGGTCGCTCGAACGCGTAGCCGACCTCCCGGCGCAGCAGCTCCGGTTCGATCTCGGTCAGCGGCACCCCGTCCAGCAGCACCGTGCCCGCGTCCGCGTCGGTCAGCCGTCCGGCCACCGCGGCGAGCACGGACTTGCCCGCGCCGGAGTGGCCGACCACGGCCATCGTGCTCCCGCCGGGCACGACCAGGTCGACGCCGCGCAGCACCGGTGTCCCGCCGCGTACGACGGTGACCCCGCGCAGTTCCAACCGGCCCGGGCCCCCCGGCGGCAGGTCGCGGTCGCCGGAGCACAGCGCGGGTACGGCGAGCAACTCGGCGATCCGGCCGGCGGCGGCGCGGCTGCGCACGAGCGAGTCGAGGGCGCCGACGGCGGCGCCCAGACCGGCGGCGAGCACCGCGTAGCGTGACGCGGCGAGCAACTCGCCGACGCTCAACTCGCCCTGGGCCAATCGCGTTCCGCCCATGGCGAGGACCGCCGTGGTGAGCAGCGGCACCAGCACGCCGGTGCCGGCCATGGCGCGCCCGTAGACCTGCCACATCCGGCGCCCCTGCGCGCTCAGTTCGGGCAACGGGGCCAGGATTCGATCGAGCTCGCGCCGTGAGCCGCCGGCCGCGGCGACCGAGCGGGCGCCGCCGAGGGCCTCGACCAGGCGGGTGGCGATCTCGGCCTGGACGCGCTGATAGTGCGACACGCTGTCCGAGGAGCCGCGGACGAAGACCCGCAACAACCAGAGCAGCAGCGGTACACCGGCCAGGAACACCGCGAGCAGGCGCAGGTCGATCAGCGCGAGCGCGACCAGTCCGCCGAGCGGCACACACAGCGCGGCCAGTCCGTTCGCCGCGGTGGTGGGCGCGGTGCTCGCCTCGGCGACGTTGCCGGTCAGCCGGGTGACCAGGTCGCCGGGTGTGCAGCGGGCGGCGGCGCGATGGGGGGCCAGGGTCAGCAGATGGTCGACGCCCCGGCGGCGCAACCAGGCGGCGGTACGCGCCCCCGTGACCCCGCCGAGCAGGGTCTCCAGGGTGTCGAAGACGACCCCGGCGACGATCAGGAGCACGCACAGGGTGACCGCGCCGCGCTGCCCGGGGGCGTCGTCGAGCAGCAGGTCGAGGGTGTGGCCGAGGACGGCGGGCAGTGCGATCGCGACACCGGCGGAGCCCGCGCCGCAGACGAACCCGGCCGAGGTGCGGCCCGCGCTGTGCCGCAGCGCGCCGGCCAAGAGCCGCCCGGTACCGGGGTACGCGGGCGGCGGCGGGTCGGGGGTCCGGCGCGAGTCGGCCATGCTGGTGCGGTTCCTCGCCTTCGGGAGAGGGGTACGGCATGGGCAGGTCCCGGGCGGAATGCCGCCGCCCGGGACCGCGGTGCCCTCGTCACCTCGGGGTACTCACCCCTGGGTGCGGGTGCGTCAGTGGCAGGTGATCAGGCTCAGGCTGCTGTTGCCGCAGAGCAGGACGCTGAGGTAGCTGCCGCCACCGCCGCCACCGCCGCCACCGTTCAGCTCAACCTCTTCGGTCTCCATCGTCTGCAGGTCGAGAAGTGCCATGGTGTTGTTTCCCTTCGGTTGTCGTACTCGATGGTTCGAGATGGTGCGCCGGCCCCGTGCGGGGCCGGTCTTGCCTCGATCCCGCAAGGGATCGGCTTCAGGGCCGCCGGGTCGGCGGCGGGAGGAAGGGCAGGTGCACGGGTCGGTCGTGCAGCGCGCTGCCCAATGCGAGCAGGCAACCGGCGGTGCCGGTGCTCAGGTCCATCGACAGCCGCATCATCTGCTCGCCGGCGAAGGCCAGTTCCCCCCGATAGGGGAGCGCCCCCCAGGCCAGCGAGTCGATCTGGCGGCGGATGTCGCCCGGTTCGACGCCGGGTCCGTCGGTGGTGGTACGGCTCAGGTGCAGAACCATGCCCGCCGCGCCGCGGAACAGTCCGGGTTGGGCGTAGAACCTGGCCTGCGCGGCCCGGACGATCTCGCCTCGGGCGGCCTCGAACTCGGCGTCGGCACGATGCGCGAGGTAGTCGTCGAGCACCATGCCGATGCCGACGCTGCCGGCCCCGAGGTAGGGCATCGTCCGTCGACCCTCGTCGACCTGGAGGGTACCGCCGACGGCGACCACACAGCGGGCCAGATCACGGCGCAGCGCCTCCGCGGCGGCTTCCAACAGATCCGGCTCGCCCACGCGTTCGTACAGCCGCAGGTACAACAGCGCACTTCCGGCGGCGCCGTACAGCAGCCCGGCCCGGGTCGGTGCGGGTTCGCTGCGGGTCCGCTCGGCCAGCTCCTCGGCGCACGCGAACGCGTGGGCTTGCAGAGCGTGTTCGCCGGTGGAGGCAGCGAGCGCGTCGAGCGCCAGGCCCAGGCCGGCCAGGCCGCTGTGCAGATCGCGGGCCAGCGTGCGTCGGTCCTGGGCGAGGATCAGGTCGACCAGTTCCAGGGCCTGTTCGCGATGACCGAGTCGGTCCAGCGTCCAGGCCACTCCGGCCAGGCCGTCGTAGAACCCGATCGGCGTGCCGGACCGCGGGTTCTTGGCGGCGCGCAGCAGCCATTCCTCGCCCTCCGGACAGGCCGCGGCGCCGGTCTCGGCCAGCGCGTACAGCACCCCGGCCGCGCCGTGTGCGAAGCACGCGCCTCCGCCCGGAATGGCGAACTGCGCGATGTCGCCCGGGAAACAGCGGTCCTCGCGATCCGGGGTGGCCGACGCCCGGATCGCCCGCGCCATCGAATCGCGGCTCTGCGGCCAGTTCGCGGGAGTCACCGGAAGGTAGTCGTGCGTCGACCCCGTCCCGCGCGACACCGCCGGCACCGCGAGCCCGGCCTCGCCGGCGGGCCCGTCCGGGTGCGGGTCGCGCAGGATCTCCTCGACCGCGGAGTCCAACCAGCCCTCGGGGATCGGGAATTCCGCCATGGCGATCCGGACCAGGTGCCGGGCCTTGCCCCGATCCACGGTGAACAGGCTGGTCAGCGGTAGGAACAGGGCGATGCGCAGGCACGCGAGCGCGTACCGGTCCACATCCGCGCCGCGCCGGTCGGCGGGAGCCAAAAAACCCGGGTTGGCGACCACTTGCCGGCGGGTCTCGTCGTCGACCGTGGCGGCCTCGAAGTCGAGCAGCGTCACCGAGCTCTCGTCCTCGGACATCATGATGTTGAACAGGTGCAGGTCGTTGAACACCACACCGCGTGCGTGGATCTCCGCCACGGCGTTCTCGACCAGCCCGTACACCCGCATCGCCCACTGTGTGTACTCGGCGAGGCGCTCGGGCGAGGGATCCGTCTCGATCAGCGGGTGGCGGTGCGCGAAGAAGGTGTTCAGCGGGCTGCCCTGGACGAACTCCAGGACCAGGAAGTGATGATCGCCGAGGGTGAACCAGTCATGTACCTCGGGCGTGCACACGAGCCCGCTCAGCCGGCGCAGGGCGTCGCGTTCGCGCTCCAGGCGGGTGACCGCGTCCGCGCCGTCCGCGCCGAGTCCGGCGTAGGGGCGGGCCTCCTTGAGCACGACCTGCTCGTCGGTGCGCAGGTCCCGGCCGATGTAGACGCCGCCGCCATTGGAGAAGTGCAGCGCGCGCTCGATCCGGTAAGGGAGTTCACCGACGGTGGTGGCGGTACGGGCGGCCAGGTGCGGGGCCAGGAAGGCGGGCAGGGTGAGCCACGAGGGTACGTGGAAGGTGGGTTCCCTGCGGTCCGGGACCAGGGTGCCGGTGTCGTCCTCGATCGCGGGGCACAACACGCCGTTCGCGTCGTGACACGTGCGGTCGGCGAAGCTGCCGTAGCGCACGAACACCGGGCCCTCGCCCCAGCGCAGATCGCTGAGGATGTACGGCCCCGGTTCGCCGGCCAGCAGCGCGGCCAGGTCCGTCGCGACGACCCGACACTGCTCGTCGTCGGCCGGGTAGACGGTGACGAACTTGCCGCTCGCGGCCCGATCGGCGTACTTGGCGTTGCGGGTGTGCAGCAGGTACGGACTCGGCATGCACTTGAAGGCGATGCCGCGCGGGACGCAGTGGTCCCAGATCGCGGCGAGCACCCTGTCGGCGTTGTCCAGGCACGCCGACACGTGGATCTTCCAACCCTGGTCGGGCAACCGGCAGTCCACCGGGCGGAACGCGAGCCAGTCGCCGGAGCGGTGGCGCAGCCAGCCGTCGGGGAGTTCACGACGGGCGGTCTCGTAGTGCGCCGCCGGGCCACCCTCGTCCGTGCGAAGGCGATGCGGCGCGTCGTAGAACTGCCGATCGGCGTCGCAGTAGGCCGCGTAGCCCTTGTTCATCGTGCTCCCTTCCCGGTGGCCGGGGTGCCGTGGGGAACACTGCCGGCGGGTGGGAGCGGCGGACAGTCGCAAACGTCACGAATCATCGGTGAGGAACGAATGCCTCCGGTCGTGAGGAACTCACGTTCGCGGCGGTCGAGTTGCCGGTCACCTGCGGCGGAGTACCGGACCGACGCACCGGCGTCGCCGGTGCGCGGTGCCGGTGAGGCACACACGAAAGCGCCGCGCCGTCGATGCACGATGCCGGTGAATCGCACGGAAGCGCCTGTGCGGTCGGTGCGCGGTGACGACGACGATGATGACGGCGAGCGTGGGCGCCCGTGCCCTCGGCACGTGGTGACGGCGCCGCGGACGGGCGCCCGCGCCGTCAGCGCGCGGTGACGGTGAAGCGCACCGGAGTGCCCGGAACCGCCTGGGCGGCGTGGGCGAGGTACTCCTCGGGGACCACGCCGATCACCGGATAGCCGCCGGTGACGGGGTGATCGGCCAGGAAGAGCACCGGGCGCCCGTCCGGGGGCACCTGAACCGCACCCAACACCATTCCCTCGCTGGGCAGTTCGTCGGTGCGTGCCCAGCTCAGCGCAGGTCCCTCGGTGCGCAGCCCGATCCGGTTGCTCGCCGACGCCACCGTGTAGCGCGCGGCTCCGAGCGAGGCGAGGGCGCCGGGAGTGAACCAGTCCTGCCGGGGGCCCGGGATCAGCGGCAGCACCAGTTCGGTGGGCGGCCCCGGCCGCCGCGAGACGTCCGCGCCCGCCGGAGTGGGTCCGGACGGCTCGCCCAGCGCGAGCACGTCGCCGTCGGCGAGCGGCGCCGGTCCCAGGCCGGACAGCAGGTCGGTGGAGCGGCTGCCCAGGATCGGTTCGACCGCCACCCCGCCGGCGAAGGCCAGATACCCGCGCAGCCCGGCGGTCGCGGGGCCGACGTCCAGCACGGCACCGGCCGGCACCCGGATCGCCGCGCCCCACGCGACCGGGCGGCCCTGTACCCGGACCGTGCAGGGTGCGCCGACCACCGCGGCCACGGTGGTCGTGCGCACCCGCACGGCGGTGCCGGTCAGCGTGGTCTCCAGGGTCGCCGCGCCGGACGGATTGCCGACCAGGCGGTTGGCATGGCGGTGCGCGGGCTGGTCCAGGGCCCCCGAGCGTGGCACACCCAGGTGCGCGAACCCGTCCCGGCCCAGGTCCTGAACGGTGGTCAGGGCCCCGGCCCGGACCACCTCGACGGCGCGCGCGTTCATCGCTCCACCGCCACGAAACGCACCCGGACGCCGGGCGCGAACAACGCGGCGGGCTCCCGGGCGGCGTCCCACAACACCGCGTCGGTGCTGCCGATCAACTGCCAGCCGCCGGGCGACGAGCGCGGGTACACGCCCGCGTACTCGCCGGCCAGCGCCAGCGAGCCGACCGGCACGGACGTGCGCGGGGTGGCCCGGCGGGCCAGGTGGTAGCGCTCGGGCAGGCCGGTCAGGTAGCCGAAACCGGGCGCGAAGCCGCAGAACGCGACGCGGAAGGTGATCCCGCCGACGATCTCGGGGACGCGTTCGACCGGCACCCGCCACAGGTCGGCCACCTCGGCCAGGTCGGGCCCGTCGTAGCGGACCGCGATCTCGATCCGGTCGCCCGCCTCGGCGGACAGCGGCGGGATCCGCCAGCCGGGCACGTCGACGGCCAGCGCGGCGGGGTCCGCGAGCCCGTCGAGCAGCACGGTGCGCGCGGCCGGGACGATCTCGCGTACCGCCGGCAGCGTGCCCGCGGCGCGTCGGCGAAGCAGCTCGGCGTGCAGCGCCTCGGCCCGGTCGGCCGTGTCCACCTCCAGGAGCAGCGCGTGTCGGCCCACCGGCAGGGCCCTCACGCGAACGGCTCCAGGGACACTCCGGCGGCCGACAGCGCGCGGCGGACCCGCAGCGCCAGCTCGGCCGCGCCCGGGGTGTCGCCGTGCAGGCACAACGACCGGGCCGAGACGGCGACCCGCTCTCCCGTGATGGCGACGACGGCGCCCTCACGCGCCATCGTCAACGAGCGGGACACGACCCGGTCGCCGTCCTGGACGACGGCACCGGGCTCCCCGCGCGGCACCAGGGTGCCCTGCGCGGTGTATGCGCGGTCCGCGAACGCCTCGGGTACGCAAGGCAGTCCGGCGGACTCGGCGGCTTCGAGCAGACGTGAGCCGGGCAGCCCCAGAACCGGCAGCGCACCACCGGCCAACAACACGCCGGCGACCACCGCGCCGGCCTGATCCCCGTCCCACACCGTGCGGTTGTACAACGCGCCATGCGGCTTGACATAGGCCACACGGGCTCCGGCGGCGCGCGCGAACACCTCCAACGCGCCGATCTGATAAGCCACTTCGGCGGCCAGCTCGGCGGCCGGCACGTCCATCGCGCGGCGGCCGAAACCGGCCAGGTCGCGGTAGGAGACCTGCGCGCCGATCCGCACACCGCGTTCGGCGGCCAGTTCGCACACCCGGCGCATGGTGACCGGATCCCCGGCGTGGAAACCGCATGCGACGTTGGCGCTGGTCACCGCGGACAGCAGCGCCTCGTCGTCGGTCAGCGTCCAGCGGCCGAAGCCCTCGCCCAGGTCGGCGTTGAGGTCGATCACGGTGTCACTCACGCGCCGTCCATTCGCATCGCCGCGCAGATCATCTCGCACGCGTCGTCCAGATACCGCTCCAGGACCACCGCCGCGCCGGGCGTGTCGCCGGCCGTGAGCAGGTCGACGATCTCCCGGTTGCGCCGCAGGAACGGCTCGTGCAGCGCGCGGGCCGAGGGCATGGCCAGGAAGGCCAGGCGCAGTTCGGCGATCAGCCGGGTCATGTACTCGTCCAGGCGCGGGCTGCCCGCGAGCGCGACCAGCGCCCGGTGGAAGCGCAGGTCGGCGGTGCCGACCTCGGGCCAGTCGCCGATCTCGGCCGCGGCCTCGCCGCCGGCGACCGCCGCGTGCAGCGTGGCGAGCCGTTCCGGGCCGGCCGACGCGGCTGCTCGCAGGCCGGTACCCTCCAGGGCCCGACGGACCGCGTAGATGTCGGTCACATCGTCGGGGTCGAGCATCCGGACGAAGACGCCGCGATTCATCTCGTGGACGACCAGGCGGCCGTCCACCAGCGTGCGGAACGCCTCGCGCAACGTGTTGCGGGAGACGCCGAGGGCCGCGCCCAGGGCCTGTTCGGACAGTCGGGTGCCGGGTGGCAGCGCGCCCTCGGCGATGCGATCCCGCAACACCTCGGCGACGCGTTGTGCGGTGCCGGCGCGTCCGAGCAGGTCGCGATCGGCGGCAAGGCGTCCGAGCGTGTCGTCGGCCGACGGCCGGGCGAGGTCGACGTCTTGGCCCATGTGGGGTCCCCCAGAATGCGACGAGCGGTGCGGGAGGAGTAGATCAAGTTCCCGTACCGTTCACAAGGTCTTGTGGGATTGTTCAACAATAGCTTAGCCTCCTCGGCACCTCCTCGTCCCCCTGTTCGAGGACCCGAGCGTGGAAGGCTGCGCAATGATTGTGCTCCTCGGCGTCCTACTGGTGATCGTAGGGTTCGCCACACGACGCAACCCCCTGCTGGTGGTCGGTGTCTCCGGCGTGGCCACCGGCCTGCTCGGTGACCTGTCACCGCGCGAAGTGCTCGCCGCCTTCGGCAACGGCTTCGCGTCCAGCCGGGGCGTGACGATCTTCGCGATCACGCTGCCGGTGATCGGCCTGCTGGAGCGCAACGGCCTCCAGGAGCAGGCCCGGACCCTGATCGCACGGTTCGGCAAGCTCACCACCGGGCGCTTCCTGGTGTTGTACCTGGGCCTGCGCCAAGTCACCGCCGCCGTCGGCCTGGTCAGCCTGGGCGGCCCGGCCCAGACGGTCCGGCCGCTGGTGGTTCCGATGGCCGAGGGCGCCGCCGAGCGCAGCCACGGCGCGCTCCCGGACAAGACGCGCGAGAAGATCCGTTCGCACGCCGCCGGCGCCGACAACGTCGGCCTGTTCTTCGGCGAGGACTGCTTCCTCGCGGTCGGCTCGATCCTGCTGATCACCGGCTTCGTGAACACCACCTACCACCAGCACATCGAGCCGCTGCACGTGGCGCTGTGGGCGATTCCCACCGCCGTCTTCGCGTTCCTCATCCACGGCGGACGACTGCTGCGGCTGGACCGCACGCTGGCCCGCGAGTTCGCGGCGGTGTCCGCCGCCGGGCCGCCCGCCGAGACCGCCGCCGTATCCGCCGCCGCAGGTTCCGCCGCCGGCACCGTCGCCGAGGGGAAGCTCAAGTGATCAAGGTCGAGTGGTTCTTCTGGCTCGTCGGCGCCGTCTTCCTGGTGATGGCCGCGCAGATGCTCGTGGACCGCAGCAATCCCAAGCGATTCGGCAGCGCCGCGTTCTGGGGCCTGCTCGGCGCGGGTTTCATCTACAGCACGCGGGTCGTGGAGAAGACCTCCCCGGCCGAACCGCTGGGCGTGGCCGTACTGGTGATGGTGTGTCTGGCCGGCTTCGGCTTCACCGGCAAGGGCACCGTGCACACCACCGACCGCGAGCAACGGGTGGCCATCGCCGCCCGACTCGGCAGCCGGATCTTCATCCCGGCACTGACCATCCCCGTGGTGGCGATGGTGTGCGCGGTGCTCGTGAAGAAGTGGCACATCGGTTCCGAACCGATCCTGCAAAAGGGCAGCGAGACCATCCTGGGCCTGGGAGTCGGCGCGATCGTCGCGCTCGTGGTGGGCATGCTCGTGGTCCGCGAGAAGCGGGTCAGCGTGCCGATCCACGAGGGCCGTTCGATGCTGGAGGCGATGGGTTGGGCCCTGCTGCTGCCGCAACTCCTGGCCACCCTCGGCTCGATATTCCAGGTCTCGGGGGTCGGCAAGCAGGTCGGCGTGATCACCTCGAAGGTGTTGCCGGACGGCAAGATCTACATCGCGGTGATCGTGTACTGCCTGGGCATGTTCCTGTTCACCACGATCATGGGCAACGCGTTCGCCGCGTTCCCGGTGATGACCGCGGCGGTCGGCTGGCCGGTGCTGGTGGTCGAGGGCGGCGGCGACCCGGCGGTGGTCCTCGCGCTGGGCATGCTCGCCGGCTTCTGCGGCACCCTGTGCACCCCGATGGCGGCCAACTTCAACATCGTTCCCGCGGCACTGCTGGGACTCAAGGACCAGTACGGACCGATCAAGGCGCAACTGCCCACGGCGGGCGCGCTGCTGGTCGTCAACATCGGCATCATGTCGGCATTCGCCTTCTGAGCCGACCGCACTCCGCCCCTCCACCCGCCCAGCCGTCCCAGGAGACAGCAGCCATGACCCGCGTACTCGTCACCGGATTCGACACCTTCGCCGGTGAGGCCACCAACCCCTCGTGGGAGGCGGTCCGCCTGCTCGCGGACCTGCCCGAACCGGGCCTGGAGGTCACGACGGTACGGCTGTCCTGCGTGTACGGGGTCGCGTTGGAGGAACTGCGGGCAGCCGTGGAGCGGGTCGATCCCGACCTGGTGCTGTGTGTGGGCCAGGCCGGCGGCCGGCCGGACGTCACCGTGGAACGCGTCGCGATCAACGTCGACGACGCGCGGATCCCGGACAACGCCGGCCGGCAGCCGATCGACGTCCCCATCGTCGAGGCCGGTCCCGCCGCGTACTTCGCCACGCTGCCGGTCAAGGCGTGCGTGGCCGCGGCCCGCGCGGTAGGGGTGCCCGCGTCGGTGTCGCAGACCGCGGGCACCTTCGTCTGCAACCACGTCTTCTACGGGCTGATGCACCTGCTCGCCACCGAACGCCCGACCACCCGGGGCGGCTTCGTGCACGTCCCGTACTCCTCCGACCAGGTCACCGAGCGTGCGGCCCCCTCCCTCCCGCTGCCCACGATCGCCGCCGGCCTGCGCGCCGTGATGACCACGGCCGTGACCCGCACCCAAGACATCACCGCCGCCGGCGGCGCCACCCACTGAATCCAGGCCGTCCGCTCAGGCGTCCGCGGCCGACCAGAACACCCCGACCTCGTCCTCGGCGACCACGACCGGTCCGACATCGCCGGCCACCGTCACCAGGCCGTTCGAGCAGCGCACGGGGTCGTGGTCGCGGGCCGCCAACGGGGTGGGGCTGTCGTTGGCGTAGTAGCGGGCGCGGCGACCGAAGCGGCCGAGCAGCGTCTCCGCGGCCTCGATCGCCCGCTCGTCGACACGGGCGACCGCCTCCCACGCGAGCGTCCTGAGGCACTCCGAAGCCGCGCGCCAACCCACCTCGTTCAATTGCGCCATCAGCGTGTGCCCGTCGGTGACGGTGAACTCGACCCAGTCGGTGACCAGATTCGCCCATCCGCGCGGGTCACCGTCGTACGTCACGGTCGCGAACCACGAGCGGGGGCCGCGTGCCCGCCGATCCGGCTCGGGCAACTCCGGGTTGTGTCGCCGCATCACCTCCGCGGCCACCCGCGCCCAACCCCGGTTGTCGGGCAGGTCCGCGACAGGGAACGGATACGTGTCCGCGAGCTCCAGCGCGGACGAGCGCCACGGACTCCGACGCGATCCCCGGGCCGCGACGCGAACCACCTTGAGGTGGTCCCGCAACTCGCCCGACGCGGCCTCCCAGGCCACGGCCTCCCGTGTCGTGCCGGCGCTCATGACCGCGAAACGATCACGACCCGGGACCTGTTCCCACCGGCGGCGCGCCCCGGTCGATACTGGTGATCGGTCATCGCGCTCGCTCCCGAAGCCGATGGCTCGAGGGTCCGGGCCGACCGCCGACGCGTCCCCGACCGGCATCGCACGCCGGATGCGGCCGTCGGGCACCGGGGCGGCATCGCGACAGGACCCGCCACCGCGCGTCGCGGTTCGGCGAAACCCGGGTCATCGACGAAGGACCCAAGCCGGGGGAACGGCCTCGAATCCCGACGCCGGAACGCCTCGCGGCGTCGGTGGTCACCCGTTCGGGTAGGCCGGCGCAGAGTTGTGCGAACCGCGCTCGCGGACCCGGTCTCGCGCGGAAACTCCGGGGCCGTGCGCGTGACACAGTGTAGCCGGCCGGCCTCGCCACGGCATTCTCGGCATGCGTGGGGTCGGACGCCCGGCTTGGCTGGAGGTCGCGAGCACGGCTGTCCCAGCGGTAGGTCGCTACCGCGTCCGGGCTCGCCGGAGGTTGCATCATGCGTTCGATGAACAGGCTTGCGGGCGCCGCGCTGCTCGGCACGAGCCTCGCGCTGGCCGCCCCGGCGGTCGGCCACGCCGCCCCCGCCCGGTCCCAGGTCAACCCGGCCGACTGCGCGAAGGCGGTCGCCGCCGCGGCGAAGGCCCAACTGCAGTACGACGCCGCGCTCGCGGAATACGGCAAGGACGCGGCCGCCGCCGGCGGGAAGCCCGACAGGTCCCGGCAGGAGCAACTCGACCGCGCCAAGCACGAGTTCGACGCCGCGGCATCGGCCGCCGCCAAGGCGTGCCCGAAGGTCGAGTCCGCCGGCGAGAAGAACGGTTCCGGCGAGAAGGCCGGCACCGGCGAGAGCGGCCACGACAAGGACCGCGCGGACTCCGCCGAGGATGCGCAAGGCGGCACCGGCGGGTACCAGGGCAGCCACGCCGCGGCTCCCTCGGGCAGCATGCACACCGGTGCCGGCGGGACCTCCACCGGCGCCGGCGGCAGCGAGATCGCACTCGGCGCCGGCCTGTTCGCGGCCGGCGCCGGCGTCCTCGTGCTGCATCGTCGTCGACGCGCGGGCGGCCGGATCTGAGCGGATCCTTCCCGGCCGCAGCGCCGCAGCGCCGCAGCACCGCAGCACCGCAACGCCGTAGTACCGCGTTCCCGCACCGCCCGACCACGGTCGCGCGGTGCGGGAACCGGGCGGAACATACCCACCAAGCGGGCGACTTCGGGCCGAGGCCGGTCGCCGGGCACAGTTGTTCGGGAGCATTCGTGGAACCTTCGGCGCCGGCCGACGCCGCACCCGAGCGCAAGCGCGGCAGGGGACCGGTGGGCGCCGCCGCAGCCGCGATGTGCCTGGGTCTCGTACTGATCGTCAACGGCACCGGGGCCGTCGACCCGCCGCCGCAGCCCGGCGAGGCCCGGGTCTATCCGGACCAGCCGCGCCCGGCGCCGCACGATCCGCCTCCGCTGGCCCCCCTGCCGACCGCGGCGCCGATCCGGGTGCGGATCCCGGCGATCTCGGTGGACGCCCCGCTGACCGGGCTGGCGCTCGAGGACGGCGGCCGACTCGCGGCCCCGCCGGTCGACGAGGGCAATCTCGCCGGCTGGTACCGCGAGGGCACCGCGCCGGGGGCCGGCGGCACCGCGATCATGGCCGGACACGTGGACACCCGGCAGGGTCCGGCGGTCTTCTACCACCTCGGCGAGCTGCGCCGGGGGAACACCGTCGAGGTCGATCGGGCCGACGGCGACACCGCGATCTTCACCATCGACGCCATCGAGGTCTATCGCGCCGAACGATTCCCCGATCGACGGGTCTACGGTGCCGCGAAAGGGGCGGAGTTGCGGCTGATCACGTGCGGGGCGGGCTTCGACGAGGTCGAACAGCGCTACCGGGGCAACGTGGTCGCGTTCGCCCACCTGACCGGCCGCCGCCCGGCCGACGCACCGGACGGATGACATGCCGCCGCCCCGCCGACCGGGTGGCCGTCGGGGCGGGCGAACAGCGTTGCGATTCGGATCAGTTGGCCGTACCCGCGGCGACGGCGAGCTTGTTCGTGTCCGCCTGGTCCGTGTCCGTGTCCGCGCCGGCGCGTCGGACCCGGACGCGTCGGACCTGGGCTCGCGCATCAGGATCAGGGCGAGTGCGGCGGCGGCCCGGAAGTCGGCGGCGCCGGCCCGGAAGCCGGGCGACATCGCGCTGGTGAAGGCCTCGCGGGCGGCGTCCGCCAACCCGTGGTCACCGGAGGCGACCAGGATCCGGCACGGGTCCGCGACGAGAACTTCGACGACGGCCTCCAGCGCGTGCCGGACGGCTTGGCCCTTCGGCTGGGCCAGGTCCTGTCCGGCGGATCCTGGTGGGTCCGCGCCGCCCGGCACCGCGCCTCGCCGCACCGGAGAAACAGCCGAAGAGAACCACTATGCGGCTGCTTCTCCGGCACGCCGATGCACGGCATCCGCCCTTCGGGCTCCTCGCTGCGCTCACGACGCGGCCCGATCCACCAGGATCCGCCGGACAGGGCCTGTCCGCACCGGCAGGTCCCGCGGTCCGGCCGCGGTCCCCGGTGGCGCATCATCGAATGCTCGGCCGGGTCCCGGCGCGCACCGGTACCCGGCTCGCGGCCGAGGCCGGGGATCGATGATCCCCGGCCTCGGCCGTGCCGTGCGCGTCGGTCAGTCCCGGTGCGAGCCCTTGACGTCGACGAAGATCGGGTTGCTGTAGAACCAGATGTCGCGCCACGGGTCGCCGTCGTTGTTCGGGTGCTGGATCGGCCCGGCAGGGTCGACCCGCGGACCGAACGGGCCGACGCCGTGCCGGTTTCCGTCGCTGCCCCGGAGCCGGATGTAGTACGGCTTGTTCCGGCGCGGCAGCTGCACCTTCAGGGTGTAGGTGCCGGTCCGGCCGGCCACGTCGATGCGCTTGCTCACGCGTGTGTCCGGGGCCTGCCACGAGTCGGCGTCGCGGGACTTGCCGGTGACGGTTCCGGTGATCACGTCCACATGCGCGAGTCGGGGAATCTCGCCGTGGTAGTTCGGCCGGCTCGCCGTGGTGACCCGGATGTAGAGCGTGGCGCCCCGGTTGGCCGCCAGCGGCAGCCGGCCGCCCAGGGTGACCGGCTCGGTGCGACCGTTGTCCGCGACCAGCCACACGTCCAGACCGTCCAGCAACTGGCCGTGGTCCACCCACACCCGCCCGGCGCGCAGGCCCGCCATCACGTCGCGGTAGCCGAAGCGCTCCACACCCACGTGGGTGCGGCTGAACTGCCCCGGCCAGAAGTCGCTGCCGGGCTGCGGGACCCCGGTGTCCACGGGCAGCGGCTTGGAGCCGAGATCGTCGAAGCCCTTGCCGGGCGGGTAGGCGCCGTCCGCGTAAGTGTCGAACATGGTGCGGTGGTTGTCCGAGTTCGAGGTGACCGACCACAGCCGGCCCTCGGCGAGCAACGCGTCCCACATGCCGCCGACCGTCGCGGTCATCCAGTCGAAGCCGCCGTGCGTGCGATAGCTCTCGATCGGGTACCTCGGCCAGCTCTGCGGCGACGGCGCGTTCTGGTACTCGCCGCGCTGGAAGCTGCCCGGCCCCGACTGCCCCTCGCGAAACTTCACCCATTCCGGGTCGGCGTTGGCCTGCGAACCGGGCGCGCCCTCGAAGCCGAGGAAGATCGACGGGTCCGCGTCCTGCCACGCGCGCAATTCGTGCGGGGAGACGATGCCCAGCCGGCTCGGGTGGTTGGCCAAAACCAGCACGTCGTCCACGTAGCCTTCGCGCCGACGCTGCCCGAGCCAGCGGATCGCCTCCACGGCCTTGGCCTCGTTTGCGGCGGTGGCCGGGTCGCCCACCGCGCCGACGTCGAACTTGTTCAGCTTCGCGTCGAACTTCAGCTCGAACTGCCGCAGCAGCTCCACCTCGTTGGCGCCGGGCGCGACCATCAGGGTGGCGTGCTCGGCGGCGGGCACGTACCACTCCAGGCCCTGGAAGATCAGGACCCGGGGGTTCTCCTTGCGTGCCTTGACGATCTCCTCGTGCTCGCGCTGGGCGCCGCCCGCGTTCGCGTGGCCGAAGTTGGCGTGCTCGGTGTAGACGATCCAGTCCAGGCCGAACTGGCGACCCTGCGCCGCCGACTGGGCGAAGCCGTACTTGGCGTCGTGGCTGTAGACGGTGTGCACGTGGTGGTCGCCCACCAGGTAGGCGTACTTGGCGGGCGGACCGTCGTGACCGGGACGCGAACTCGCCTGCACCCCGTCGTCGGACTCGGCCGCGGCGGCCGAGCCGGCGCCGACCGCACCGAGCGCCGACGCGCCCAGGAAACCGGCCCCGAACAGCCCCGCCCGACCGATCAGGCCGCGCCGGGACACGCCCTGCGCGTCGAGCCGGTCCTCGGCCACCTCCGGGTCGGCCCACTCGGGCAGTCGCACTGCGGGGTGATCGGGTTGGTTCGAGTGATCGGCGGTCGCCATGTGGGGTCCTTGCGGTCGGGGGCGTCGGGGGATGCCGCCGTGACGCTATGGGCCGCAGGTGGCGAACGGGCGACGAACATCCCGCGCGCACGTGACGGGCGGAATGATCTTCGGGTGCGCGTCCCCCGCGAGCCCGGGCCTTGCGACGAGACGGAGGGCCCCTGCTCGACGTCGCCGTGTTCCCTCCCCCGCACCGGGGCCCGTCTCACCCGGTCCGAACCAGCGAATCGGGTGTGTCGCCGGGACGCCGCCGCGACGCCGACCGGCCCCGCCCGTTCCGGCGCAGCAGCAGCTCGACCACGATCAGGTTGGGCACCCAGCACAGGAACGGGACCACCTTGTACGCGCTGTCGAAGTCGGTGAACGGGACCAGGATCACCAGCCACAGCCGCAACGTCACCGCCGCGTAGGTGAACGCGAAGGTCCGGTGCATCCACCAGCGGTGCTCCTCGACCGCGCCGCGCCGAATGGCCCGTACGGCCGCCAGCGCGCAGGTCGTCCACAACACCGCGAGCATGCCGAACCCGGCCGTGCCCACCGCGCCGGCGTAGCTCATCGGCGCGAGGGTCAGGCCGGCGACGCCGCCGACCACGATGCACGCCACCACCACCCGACCGCAGACCCGGTGCAGCCTCGGCGCGCGGGCCCGGGCACGGGCCGAGAGCTGTGCCGGGGACAACAGCAGGGCCACGGCGGCGGGCACGATGTGGGCGTAGAAGGCGGCGCGGACCCACGCGGGTCGGTCCGCGTAGTTCGCGGCGATGTCGCCGTCGTCCGCGGCCAGCTCGGCCAGTGAGGTGGTCAGGTAGGGCAGCGGCGCGAAGACCGCGATGGCCAGGGCCGTCAGGGCCAGCCACCAGACCCCCGCCGTGCGCCCTCGGGTCGAGTCGTGCGTCACCGCCGTCATGTCCGTGCGTCCTTTCGCTGCATGCCGGCAACGCTAGGAAGCACGGGGTGCCGCGCTCGCCCCTCGGGGCGGGGGAACCGTCTCCCTCCTGCGAGGGAGGGTGGTCTCCGCCGAGGGGAGGTGGACCGATCCGGCCCCGATCGGTGCAGGATGGGCCATGCGCATTTCCGACGCCTGGCTGACCGTGGCATTCGTGGTCTGCGCGGCCTCGGTGACCGTGTTCATGCCGGCCGGTTCGCCCTATCGCGGCCCGGACGCGGCCGGCCTGGCACTGGCGGTCGCGGCGGCGGTCTGCCTGTGGTGGCGCCGGACCGCGCCGGTCGTGGTGGTCGTCGTCGCGTCGGTGCTGGTGGTGGTCAACTCGGTGGCGGGTTATGCCACCACGGTGACCCAGTGGCCCGCGTGGATCTCGCTGTTCACCCTCTTCTCGCTGCGCGGCGCGCTCGATCGATGGGTCGGCGCGGTGGCGGGGCTGGCCGCGGTGAGCGGCTACGTGTTGTCCGATCGCGAACCGGTCGGCGCGGTGGAGGTGTTCAGCCTGTTGGTGTGCTTCCTGATCGCCACCGTCACCGGCGACGCGGCGCGCAGTCGACGGGCCGCCACCACCGCCGAGCACGCCCGGGTCCGGGCCGAGGAACGCACCGAGTTGGCCCGTGAGCTGCACGACTCGATCGGGCACGCGGTGAACGTGATGGTCATGCAGGCGGGGGTCGGCCGCCGGGTGTTCGCGGCGGATCCCGCCTTCGCGCGCGAGGCGCTCGGCAACATCGAGAGCGTGGGCCGCGAGGCGCTCGGTGAACTCGACCGTCTGGTCCGGGTGATGCACGCGGCCGAGCCGGTGACGGACCTGACCGGCCTGGTCGATCGGGTCCGGGCCGCCGGACGGGAGCTGCGGCTGGACGCCGCGGAGGTCACGATGAGCGCCGGTGTCGCCCGGGCACTGCACCGGATCGTCCAGGAGGCGCTGACCAACGCACTGCGCCACACCGAGGCGGGCCGGATCGACGTGCACCTGGCCCAGGTCGGCGCCACCGTGGTGCTGGAGATCGTCAACCACGGCGGAAACCTTCGGATCGGCCGGCCAGGTCGCGGTCTGGCCAACATGCGCGAACGCGCCCGCCTGGTCGGCGGCGAGGTGGAGGCGGGCCCGATCCGCACCGGATTCCGGGTACGCGCGACCCTGCCCGCACAGGCGCCCTCGTGATCCGGGTCCTGCTGGCCGACGACGACGCGCTGGTCCGCGGCGGCCTGAAGGCGCTGCTTCGGGCCGAGCCCGGCATCGAGGTGGTGGGCGAGGCCGCGAACGGCGTCGAGGCGGTGCGCGCCGCGCTCGCGCTGAAACCCGACGTGGTGGTGATGGACATCCGGATGCCGGTCCGCGACGGGGTCTCCGCCACCCGCGACCTGATGGCCGCGCCGGATCGCCCGAGGGTCCTGGTGCTCACCACGTTCGACCTGGACGAGGTGGTGGACGACGCGATCACCGCCGGCGCGGACGGATTCCTGCTCAAGCGGGCCACCCCCGAGGAACTGGTCACGGCGATCCGCGCGGTCGCCGCCGGCGACGCGGTGGTGTCGCCGGCGGTGGCCCGCAGGTTGTTCGCCTCGCACGCCGCGCGGGTGGGTCCCGACCACGAGCGCGCGGCCCGGCTCACCGAGCGTGAGGCGGATGTGCTGCGGGCGATGGCGCTGGGCCTGTCGAACACCGAGATCGCCCGTTCGCTGCACCTGTCCGTGGAGACGGTCAAGACGCACGTCAAACACGTGCTGGCCAAGCTCGACGTGCGCGATCGCACCCAGGCCGTGGTGTGGGCCTACCGGACGGGCTTCGCCTATCGCGGCACGTCCACCGTCGTGGAGTGAACCGGGATCCCGTCCCCCGGGACGGGACCCGGGTGCGGGGCTGCGCCCGCAGGCGGAGCCCCGCACCCTTCTCGACCGCTACGCCGTGCCGGCCTTGGCCAGGATCGTGTCCGCGACGTGTCCGGGCACCGGTGCATACGAGTCGAACTCCATCGTGTAGCTCGCCCGACCCGAGGTCCGGCCCCGCAGGTCGCCCACGTAGCCGAACATCTCCGCGAGCGGCACCAGCGCGGCGACCACCTTGGCGCCGGAGCGCTCCGACATCGTCCTGACCTGTCCGCGACGGGCGTTGAGGTTGCCGATCACCTCACCGAGGTAGTCCTCGGGCGTGGTCACCTCCACCGCCATCATCGGTTCGAGCAGGGTCGGCGACGCCAGCCGCGCGGCCTCCTTGAAGGCCAGCGATCCGGCGATCCGGAAGGCCATCTCGGACGAGTCGACGTCGTGGAAGTCGCCGTCGAGCAGGGTGACCCGAAGTCCGGTGAGCGGGTAGCCGGCCAGCACCCCGAACTCCATCGCGGCCCGGCAGCCCGCGTCCACCGACGGGATGTACTCCTTCGGAATCCGCCCGCCGGTGATCTTGTCGACGAACTCGTAGCCGTCTCCCTCCAGTGGTTCGATCGCGATCCGGACCTTGGCGTACTGGCCCTTGCCGCCGGTCTGCTTCCGATAGGTGTAGTCGTGCCCGGGTACCGCCGCGCGCACCGTCTCGCGGTAGGCGACCCGTGGCCGGCCGACGTCGGCGGCCACGTCGAACTCCAGCCGCATCCGGTCGACCAGCACCTCCAGGTGCAGTTCGCCCATGCCCGATACGACGGTCTGGCCGGTGTCCCGGTCGGTCTTGACCCGGAACGACGGGTCCTCCTCGGCCAGGCGCTGGATGGCGGCGCCCAGCTTCTCCTGGTCGGCCCGGGACTTGGGCTCGATGGCCACCTCGATCACCGGGATCGGGAAGTCCATCGATTCCAGCACCACCGGGTGCGCCGGGTCGCACAACGTCTCGCCGGTGGTGGTCTGGCGCAGCCCCATCACCGCGACGATGTCGCCCGCGCCCACGGACGCGATCTCCTCTCGTTTGGCGGCGTGCATTCGGTAGATCTTGCCGACCCGCTCCTTGCGGCCCTTGACCGAGTTCTGCACCTGGTCGCCGGTGCGGAGCCGGCCCGAGTACAGCCTGATGAAGGTCAGCTTGCCCAGGTGCGGATCACTCGCGATCTTGAACGCGAGGGCCGCGAGCGGCTGTTCGTCCGAGGGCAGGCGGACGACCTCGGGCCGCGTCGGGTCGACCGCATGGCCCTCGATCGCCCGCACGTCCAGCGGGGACGGCAGGTAGCGTGCGACGGCGTCGAGCAGAGGTTGAACTCCCTTGTTCTTGAACGCTGTTCCACAGAGCACGGGGGTCACGGTGCGACCCTCGTGGAGACCGGAGGCGATGGTGATCCGGCGGATCGCGGCGTGCAACTGCGCCTCGGTGGGTTCCTCGCCCGCCAGGTACAGCTCCAACATCGCCTCGTCGTGTTCGGCCGCGGTCTCCAGCAGTCGGGCACGCCATTCGAGCGCGGTCGCGCGATGTGCGGCCGGGATCTCGACGTCCTCGTACGCCTCGCCGAGTCCGGTCTCGGCCGACCAAAGCAGGGCACGCATGCGCACCAGGTCGACGACGCCGCGGAAGTCGGCCTCGGCGCCGATCGGCAGTTGCAGCACCAGGGCCACCGCGCCCAGTCGTTCGCCGATCATCTCGACGCAGCGACGGAAGTCGGCACCGGTGCGGTCGAGTTTGTTGACGAAGCAGATCCGGGGCACCCGATAGCGGTCCGCCTGACGCCACACCGTTTCCGACTGCGGCTCGACGCCGGCGACCCCGTCGAAGACGGTCACGGCGCCGTCGAGGACGCGCAGGCAGCGCTCGACCTCGACGGTGAAGTCGACGTGGCCGGGCGTGTCGATGAGGTTGAGCCGGTGCCGCACACCCTCCAGTGTCCAGTCGCACGTGATCGCGGCGGACGTGATGGTGATGCCGCGATCGCGTTCCTGGGGCATCCAGTCCGTCGTGGTGGTGCCGGCGTGTACTTCGCCGATCCGGTGCGAGGCGCCCGTGTAGAACAGGATCCGCTCGGTGGTGGTGGTCTTGCCGGCGTCGATGTGGGCCATGATCCCGATGTTGCGGATGCCGGCGAGGTCGCGGGCGGTTCCGGTCATGACTGGTTCTTCTCTCCTGCTCGATGGATGGGTGGAGACGAATCCGGGCAGCCGCCATCGACCCGTGACCCCGTCGGCGAGGCCCGGCACCCGGCGGCGCCGCGTGCGGTGGGCGAACGGTACGAAGGGGAAACGGACTTCGTCGCATGGCAGGTGCGGTGCGGACGCAAGCGCAGACGCAGAGGCAGGCGCAAGCGCGGACACACAGGCAGGCGCAGGGGCCGCCGGGGCCGGTCGGGACACGACCGGGCACACCTCATCGACCCATGGGCGCACCGCGTGCAGCGGTCGACGACACCGGCGCGCGCCGTCGGGACGGCGTGGCGGTGTGGCCGGACCGGTGCGGCGCGGGGGCGCGGCATGGGGGCCGGTGAGGGTTCGACGTGCGCCGGCGAAGCCGGGACGAGCCGGGCTCAGCGCGGGGCGGCGGCCTTCGGGTCGGCTCGGTGGCGGCTGTGGCGTCGCGGGCCGGCGGGTGGGACGACGGGTGTCGTCCCCCTGGCTACCGGTGGCGAATCAGCCGCGAGGCGACCCGGAGCGATCGGGCCAACGGCCCTTCCACGGCTCCCGGTTCGACGTCGGACGCGCGCTTCGCGGCCGGGTGCCGAACGCGGGGCGCGGCGCTCCGATCCGCTTGCAGGTCACGTCCATGCGGCCACCATAGATCGACAACTCCGGGGCGGTCACCTGGATTTCCGGAGGGACCGGCCGAGGGGCCCGCGGGTGGGGAGGGTGATGGGTCGGCAGGCGGTTCCCGCACCCGCCGTCGGGCCGGGGCGTGCCGGTGTCGGATCGGGCTCGCCCACAGGAGAGCGGGCGAGGAAGCGTGCCGCACAGGGCGGCGAGGGCGCCCCGGTTGCCCGGTCAGGTGGCGGTCGGACCCACGGTCGGCGCCCGATCGCCCCCGGACGGGCCGCGGCGAACCGGTCGAGCGGCAGCGCGCAGGCGGCGGCACATCGGGTCATGCCGGGTCACGCCGAGTCGTGCGGGCGTCGCGCGATGTGGTCGAGTTCGGCGAAGTCGGCGTGTTCGAGCGCGGATGTGGGCAACAATGCGCGCAACGGCGGGCCCGGGAGGACGGACTCGGCGACGACACGGTTCGGGCGGGGCGCGCGTGGGTCCACCCGTCCCGGTGCGGACGGCTACGGGGGGCGGCGTGGAAGCGGAACTGATGACGCTGGCGACATCCGGCGCGACCACGATGGTGGGCCTGATGGTCTCCGAGTCCTGGGCTCAGGCCCGGGCCCGGATCGCCACCCTGTTCGGTCACGGGGATCCGGCCCGAGAGACCGAGATCGAGGAGGACCTCGAACTCTCGCAACGCGAGTTGATCGTGGCTCGGGACACCGGCGACGACCTGGTGGCGGCGGACATCGAGGCCGAGTGGCGGACCAGGCTGCGTCGACTGCTGCGGGAGGATCCGGTCGTGGCGGCGGAACTGCGCGCGCTGCTGGACGAGTTGGCCCCGGCGGGAGAGGGCGGGTCGGGCGCGGTGCACAACACGATCAGTGGCGGGACCCAACTCGGTCCGGTCGTCCAGGGCCGGGACTTCGACAGATTGACCTTCAACGCGCCCGGAATCCCGCCATCGGTCGATCGGGACCCGGGCGGTCCGGGAGCGCGCCCCTGATCGAGGTCGCCGGATCGATCGGTGACGTGGTGCGCACCGGCCGTTGTCAAGACCGAGTGGGCCCGGTCCGCGCCGCCGTCTCGCCGCGCGCGGCGGGCCCGGGCGTACCAGGGTGGGATGTGGCGGCCTCGTGGCCCGTGCCACCCGCCGCACCGCAATCGCCAGGATGTCGAGGACCTCGAGATGAACGACTCCCACGACCACGACCACGACCACGGTCTCGGCTCCGGCCGATGGATCACCGTGCCGACCGGCGACGGTCCGATGCGGGTCTACGCGGCACACCCGCAGGGCCCCGACGGCGGCCACGACAACCCCACCGCCCGAGTCGCCGGTGCCGTCGTGGTGCTCCAGGAGGCGTTCGGAGTCAACGAGCACATCCGGGACATCACCCGCCGGTTCGCCGCCCGCGGCTACCTGGCCCTGGCACCCGACCTCTTCCATCGCAACGGGGTGCGTACGCTCGACTACGAACAGCGCGCCGAGGCGATGTCGCTGATCGACGCGATCGGCCCGGCGGCGATCGCCCTCGACATCCGCGCGGTGTTGGCCCACCTCGCCGAGCACGAGTCGATCGGCACCGGCCGCACCGCACTGGTCGGCTTCTGCTTCGGGGGCCGGGCCGCGTTCACCGCGGCCACAGCGATCGCCGGCCTCGCCGGCACCGTGGTCTTCTACGGAACGGGCATAGCCTCGGGGCCGCACGCCGTACTGGGCCGGGCCAAGTACCTGGACGCACCGCTCCTGCTGCACGTGGGCGCCGAGGACTCGACCATTCCCGCACCCCGGGTCGAGGCGATCGACGAAGCGCTGCGCGCGGCCGGCGCGAACTTCGAGAGCCACGTGTACCCGGACGCGGGTCACGCCTTCGCGTGCGAGGCCCGCCCGCAGCTGTACCGTGCCCGGGCCGCCGAGACCGCGTGGGCCCGTACGTACGCCTTCCTCGATCGCCGACTGCCCGTGATCGGCTGACCGCGCCGAGCCGTCCCTACAGGCCCATCCGGGCCACCTGGGCGGACAGTTCGGCGGCCGCGGCGCAGACGGCCGCGACGTACTCCGGCACCCGATCGTCGGAAACCCGGTGCGACAGCGCGGCGATGCTCACCGCGGCCACGACGGCGCCGTCCTCGCGGCGCACGGGGGCGCCGATGCCCAGCACGTCCGGGTCGAGTTCACCGCGCGCCACCGTGTACCCCTCGGCGCGGATGTCGGCGAGGCGTCCGCGCAGTTCGTCGGGATCGGTGACGGTGGCGTCGGTGAAACGGGGGAGCGGGCGGGCGAGCAGTCGCTCCACCTCGGCGTGATCGGCCCAGGCCAACAACGGCAGCGCCGCGGCGCCGGCGTGGACGGGCAGTACCTGACCGCGCTCGTAGGACAGGCGCAGCGTGTGTGTCGCCTCCTCGCGTTCGAGGCACACCACCGCCTCGCCGGCCCGCCGGGTCAGCAGCACCGGCTGGCCGACCGCGCGGGCCAACCCGCGCATCAACGGCCGGGCCAGGTCGGACAGCCCGACCCCCTTGCGGGCCAGCCGGGCCAGGTCCAGCACCCGCGGCCCGAGCCGGAAACCGGAGCCGCCGTCGTTCTCCTCCAGGAACCCGTTGGCGGTCAGGCTCTGCAGGTAGCGGTACGCGGTGGAACGGGCGACGCCCAGGTGTTCGGCGACCTGGTTCGCGGACACCGCGAGTCGCTCCTCGTCGAACAGCAGGAGGATGTCCAAAGCGCGATCCGCGGTGGAGTTGCGCCCGCGGTAGGCCTGGCCATTTCCTGTTTCCCGGGGAATGGTTCCTGACATGCGAAAACGGTATCAGCGGGGGCGCCGGCCGCGGCCCGCCGAACTCCCCGCCGCGCCGGTCCCGGTCGGTTGGAGCGGCCGGATCGGCGATTGCCCGGAACGGGGCGAGCCGGTCGGCGCGCGCCGGGTCAGCCCTGTGCGGGCAGGGACTGCTCCGCCCAGATCGTCTTGCCGTCACCCGTGTAGCGGGTGCCCCAGCGCTGGGTGAACTGGGCGACCAGGAACAGCCCGCGCCCGCCCTCGTCGGAGGTGCGCGCGTGGCGCAACCGGGGGCTGGTGCTGGTGGCGTCGGACACCTCGCAGATCAGCGTGGCGTCGCGGATCAGCCGCAGGCGGATCGGCCCCGAGGCGTACCGGATCGCGTTGGTGACCAGTTCGCTGACCACCAATTCGGTGGTGAACGCGATGTCGTCCAGTCCCCACTCGGCGAGTTGCCGTCCGGCCAGCGTGCGCGCCTCGGCGACGATGGCCGGATCGGCGGGCAGGTCCCAGGACACCACCTTCGAGGAGTCGAGCGTGCGGGTGCGCGCGACGAGCAGTGCCACGTCGTCCCGCGGCGGATTGTGCGACAGGGTGCCCAGGACCGAGCGACACAGCTCGTCCAACGGTCGGTCGGGGTCGGCCAGCGACGCGCACAGTCGGTCCATCCCGAATTCCACGTCCCGATCGCGCGTCTCGACCAGACCGTCGGTGTAGAGCACCAACAGGCTGCCCTCGGGCAGTTCGAACTCGGCCGATTCGAACGGCAGGCCGCCCAGGCCCAGGGGCGGTCCGGCGGGCAGGTCGAGGAACTCCACCGCGCCGCCGGGCCGGACCAGAGCGGGCGGCGGGTGCCCGGCGCGCGCGATCGTGCACACCCGGCCGACCGGGTCGTATACCGCGTACAGGCAACTGGCGCCCAGCGCGGTGGTGTCCACGCCGCCCTCGCCGATGCCCTCCTCGTCGACGAACCGGATGACCAGGTCGTCGAGGTGGGCGAGCAACTCGTCCGGTGGCATGTCCAGATCGGCCAGCGTGTGTACGGACGCGCGCAACCGGCCCATCGTCGCCGCGGCGTGCGTGCCGTGCCCGGCCACGTCGCCCACCACCAGCGCGACCCGCGCCCCGGACAGTGGGATCACGTCGAACCAGTCGCCGCCGACCCCGGCCCGGTCGTCGGCGGGCAGGTAGCGACTGGCCACCTCGACCGCGGTCTGTCGAGGCAGCCCGTGCGGCAGCAGGCTGCGTTGCAGGGCCAGTGCGGCGGCGTGCTCGTGGGTGAAGCGGCGCGCGTTGTCGATGCACACGGCGGCGCGCGAGACGAACTCCTCGGCCAGGATCAGGTCGTCACCCTCGAACGGGTCGGGGGTGTCCCGGCGGAAGAAGTGCGTCACGCCCAGGATGGTGCCGCGGGCCCGGATCGGGACCACCATCATCGAGTGCAGACCCACCGTGCGGGTCCGGTCCGTGGACACCGTGTCCTCGGCCAGCCAGGGCAGGATCTCCGGGTCCAGGACCGGTTCCAGGACCGCCTTGCCGTCGACCAGGCAGCGGGCGCCGGGGGAGTTGGGGGCCACCGGGGCGGGCTCGCCGATCCGGGCGATCGACTCGGCCAGGTTGCCGCCCGCCCCGGCCGCCGCACCGTCGCGCCCCTCGCGGGCCGAGCGCTGGCCGAGCCGGATCAGCTCGGGGTTGTCCCGGCGGACCGGGCCCGGCGCCGGCTCGACTCCGCTGAGCACCGGCTCCAGCAGGTCGACCGCGACGAAGTCGGCCAGGTCGGGGACCGCGACGTCGGCGAGTTCCTGCGCGGTGCGCGCGACGTCCAGGGTGGTGCCGATCCGCGCGCCGATGTCGCTGAGCAGCGCGAGCCGCTGCCGGGCCCGCCACCGGTCGGTCACGTCGATCACGAGGTAACACACCCCGGCCGGCGCCCCCGCGCCGTCCTCCAGCCGGAAGAACGAGGTCGAGTACGCGTGCACGTGGTCGGGATCGCTCGCGGTGCGGCCCTGGTACTCGTGGTCGATCAGCGGGACGCCGGTCTCCAGCACGTCGCGCATGACCGCCTCGATGGTCTCGGCCGGCAGGCCGGGCAGCACCTCGCTTATCCGCCGACCCAGCCGCAGCGCGCGCGGGATCCCACCGCTGCGTTCCAACTGGTCGTTCAGCCACACGCAGCGCAGCTCGCGATCGACCACCGCCATGCCGATGGGTGCCCGGTTGAGCAGGTGGTCGAGCAGCGCCCGGTCCGCGCCCCAGGGCACGGCGGACGCGTCGGCACCGCCATCGTCGGCACCGGCGGTGTGGGGTGTGCCCATCAAGCCCTCCTGTTCCTCCTCTTCCATGGTCGCGCGTTTGCCGCTCAGCGCAGATCGGCCGCCGCTCCCGGGTCCGTGCCGGTTCCGGCCGACCCCGGCGGCCCGTCCCGGGGCGCCGGCCAACGGGTCAGCAGTACGGCCACGTCGTCGGCCCGCTCGGTCAACCTGCCCGCGTCGCGCAGCATTCGATCCGCGAGCTCGGCCAGGCTCGCGTCGGCGGCGCGCGACAGGGACGCGCGCATGCGGTCGATGCCCAGGTCCAGGTCGGCGCCGACGTCCTCGACGAGGCCGTCGGTGTACAGCGCCAGGACCGAGCCGGGATCCAGGGCCAAACGGGTCACCGGGTACTCGGCGGCCCGATCCACCCCGAGCAGGGTGCCGCCGGCCAGCTCGAGCACCGTGGTCCGCCCGTCCGGGCCGCGCAGCAGCGGCGGCGGATGACCCGCCCGCACCGCCTCGGCCGTGCCGTGGGCCGGGTCCAGTTCGATGTAGCAGCAACTGGCGAACAGGCCGGTGTCCAGATCGGCGAGCAGCCGGTTGGTGCACCGGACCACTTCGTCGGGCCGCTGCCCGCCGGTGGCGAACGCCCTTACCGCGCTTCGCAGTTGACCCATGATGCCGGCCGCGGCCACGCTGTGCCCCTCGACGTCGCCGATCACCAGGACCACCCTGCTCCCGGTGTCGATCACGTCGTACCAGTCGCCGCCGATCTCCATGCCCTGAGTGCCGGGGAGGTAGCGGGCGACCACCTCCAGGTTCGGCAGATTCGGCAGCCGGTGCGGGAGCAGCGCGTGTTGGAGACCGCGGGCGAGGGCGAATTCCGCGTCGTAGAGCCGGGCCCGCTCCAGTGCCTGGGCGATCAGGCCGCTCAGCGCGGTGAGCACCGAGCGCTCCTCGGGGGTGAACGCGTGCCGCCGGTCGAAGCCGAGGATGCAACTGCCCACCGGGCGGTCCGAGGCGATCAGCGGCAGGAACGCCCACGCGGACATCTCGTCGAGCGGGATGCCCGGATACGCCGCGGACAGCTCCTCCGCCGATTCGAAGAAGATCGGCACGCCCTGGGTGAGCGCCTCGACGCCGGGCAGCGCGGCGTCGAGTCGTACGCCCTCGAACCGGTCCAGGAAGCCCTCGGGATAGCCGGTCTGCAGGGCCAGGAAGAAGCGCTTGTCTTGGACGATGTAGACGGCCAGTTCCCGGCCGCCGAACGCGGGCAGGATCTGGTCGGCGACCACCTCGCACACCTCGCCCACCGACACGGCCTCGGTGAGCGCGCCGGCCATCTGGAGCACGTGGTAGATCGCGCCGAGCCGGGGTGGCGCGGCCTCGGTGTCCACCCGGGTCGCCTCGCCGCCGACCGTGCCCCCCGCACCCGGCGGCGCGCCCACCGGGACCACCTTGCCGGTCAGGCCGTACGGGTCCGGATACAGCGAGAAGGCCAGCCAGCGGTCGCGCGGGGTGCGGGCCAGGAAGGATCCGGGCTGTTGGGACAACATCGCCGCCCGATAGCGGTCCTCGTAGGAGGGGTCGGCCAGCCACGGCAGCGCATCCCACGGGGTGCGGCCCAGCACGTCCTCCACCGCGACGCCGAGCAGGTCCGCGAGGTTGCGGCTGGCGTAGGTGATCCGGCCCTCGGGGTCGAGCGAGAACACGCCGTCGCGCAGCCGCTCCACCGCCTCGGCCGCCGCCGCCCCGGTGCCCAGGTCCAACACCGCGCCCACCAGGTGCCGCGCCCGACCGGCGACCTCGTCGTCGGGCACCCGCCCCCACACCTCCAGGGGGCGGTTGGCGCCGTCGGGGCCGGTCACCTGGAGTCGCCAGGCGAGTACCCGGCCGGTGCGCACGGCCTGCTGCGCGGCCTCGCGGAACTCGCGCCCGCCGCCGGAGACCACCCGGGCGGCCAGCGTCGTCGCGCGTCGATCGAAGCGGGCCGGGTCGACGCCGAACAGCTCGCACAGTTCCTCGTCGGCGTCGAAGTCGCCGGTGGCCACATTCCAGTCGAACAGGCCGACCCGGATCAGCGGGAAGGTGTTGGCGGGCAGCAGCGTCACCGTCGGCGGGCCGTCGTACTCGATGCGCGCGCCGCGGTCGGCCCGTGCGCCCAGCGCGTTGCCCAGCCGCTTGGCCGCCGCGCGCAGTCCTCGGCGCCGGGAGGCGGGCAGGCCCCGGCCGGGCGAGGCGGGCCACATCACCGTCACCACGCCGAACGTCTCGGTGCCCGCACGCACCGGCGCGGACGCGGACGCGTAGGCGTACGGCATGCCCAGCGCCAGTTGCGGGAAGCGCCGCATGGTGTCGCCGTCGTCGGCGAGGAAGACCGTGTGCCCGGTGCGGTACGCCTCGGGGGCGGGCAGCGCGCCGGTCACCGGGACTCGGCTCCACGGGCCGAGCAGCGACACGGCCAGCCCGGCGACCTTGGCCAGTACCAGCGAGCGCCGATCGGGCGAGCGCAGGTAGACCACCCCGGCGTAGGCGCCGGTGGCCCGCACCGCCATGTCCAGCGAGGTCGAGCACTCGGCCAGGATCGCGTCGGGCTCCTCGTGGCGATCGGCCTCGGTCCGCAACGCGCGAAGGGGATGGGAACCGGGTCCGGGCACGGTTCCGGTCATGGGCGCCACCCACGTCCGTGGGCCGGGCGTCTTTCCACCGTGCGGCGCGGCGGCCGCTCCGCTGCTTGCGCGCGCATAGTCTCGGAGTACGCCTGCGCGCAGCCGATGTCAAACGGGCGCAATCGTGGTGAGACAGGCATATCGCCGAGTGTGGCACGGGTGCGGTGACGGACCGCGACGGGCGCCGCACGGTGGGGCATACGGGTGAAATCAAGGCGGGGCGGCGCGTGTCGCCGGTGGGGCGATGTGTGGGCGCGTCACGGTCGAAATGTCCCGTCTTCAGGTGATTCGACGATCCGTCGTCCACCCTCCCCGTGGAGTGCCATTGTGATGCCATCCCCCAGCCCCAGTCCGTCCCCCCGCCTACGGCGGCTGACCGTCGCCGCGATCGCGGCGGGCGCCGCCACGTTCGCCGGTGCCGGCACGACGCACGCGCTCCCGATGGCACCCGGGGACAACGGAGACGTGAAGGTGCACAAGAGCACCACTTCGCCGACGAACCAGAGCAACGAGCCCAAGGTGTGCCAGTTCCACCTGGCGGCCTTCAACTTCGACGGACTCCAGGCGGTCACGTACACGATCGCCGCGCAGCCGGCCGACGGCAACGGGACCGTGCTCGGCGGCAACATCACCCTCGCGGCGGACGGGACCGGGCACACCTCGACGCTGTCGCTGCCGAACGGGCAGTACAAGCTGGTGTGGACCTTCGAGGGCGAGCAGGGGGCGGGCAAGCAGAAGGTGTTCCAGGTCGATTGCCCGAACGGCACCACCAACGGCGGGACCACGAGCGGCAGCACCGGCGGGCGGCCGGTGGGCAGCGTCAACGCCGGTGGCGGCGGTGGTAGTTCGCAGGTCGACACGGGTGAGGTGACGGCCGGCCTGCTGGTCGGGGGCGGGGCCCTCGGTGGCTTCGGCTTCTACCTCCACCGTCGTCGCCGGGCCACCGGCGATGGGTCGAACTGAACCCAGGCCGGCGCACCGCAAGCGTCGCTCCGGCCCGTTCGCGGCCGGAGCGACCGCGTTGGCGCTCGTCGTCGGACTGTGGCTGGTACAGCACGGAACCGGTGACGGCACGGTCGAGCGGCCGCCGGCTCCCGTCTCGGACGTGGCGCCCGCTCGCGCCCGCGTCCCGAACGACGCGGGACACCGGGTGGACGTCACCCCGATGTCGGCGTCGGTGGCCACCCGGATCAAGATCCCGTCGATCGGCGTCAACGCGCCGATGAGCCCGCTGGGCATCGGTCCGGACCACCGGCTGGCCACGCCCCCGGTGGGCAACAAGAATTTGGTCGGCTGGTATCGCGACGGCGTCGCCCCCGGCGCCCGAGGAAACGCGATCACCGTGGGCCACGCGGACACCCGCTCGGGCCCGGCGGTGTTCTTCAAGCTCGGCCTGCTCCGGGTGGGCGATCGCATCGAGGTACAACGGCGGGACCGACACACCGCGGTCTTCTCCGTCGACGCGGTCCGGTCCTACCCGAAGGACGACTTCCCGGACGACGTCGTCTACGGCCCGACCGACGCCGCCGAGCTGCGGGTGATCACCTGCGGCGGTCGCTACGACAAGCACACGGGCTACGCCGCGAATGTCGTCGTCTTCGCGCACCTGACGGGCAGCCGCTGAGATATCCCGGGGGCTGCTCGATACGCCCGCGACGCCCGACCCGCACCCGCCTTCGCGCGGGGCGGGATCGGCGCGGGCGTATCGGCCCGGCCGCCGCCCCGGGCTCGGGTCGTCCGAGTCCCGGGCGGCGGCCGAGGAGCCGAGCCCGCCCGGACTCGGCGCGGGTGCCCGTGCGGCGGCGGGGTCGGGGCGGACGCGAATCGACCGTCAGGCGTTCGCGGCGCGGAACCAGGCGACGGTGCTCGCGATCGCCTCCGCGTGCGGGGTCGCGGGCAGCGGTCCGAAGGTCCCGGTGAACTTGGTGGAGTCGACCACGAACGGGCGGTCGTGCTGGTACCAGGTCTCGCCGAGGGCGCGCACGGTCGGATTCACCAGGCCGAGCACGCGCTGCATGGTGCGGCTCACCGAGGCGGACTTGTCCGGGCCGCCCGACTCGGCGAAGACCAGATCGAGGAACCGCCGCCCGGTCAGCGGCTCGGCCGTGGGGATGTGCCACACCTGTCCGTCCGCCCGCGCGTCCTCGCCGAGCAGGACCAGACCCTTGGCGAAGTCGGGGAGGTAGCTGAACGAGTGCGGCTGGTCCAGGGGCCCCACCCAGCGCGCGACCTTGCCCCGCACCGCCGCGCCGAACACGGTCTCGCCGACCGTGGTGTCGACCCCGCGCGGGCCGTAGTAGTCGGACGCGCGCCCGATCGCCACCCGCAGCTCGCCGGCCTCGTGCGCGGCCGGCAGCGAGCGCGCCATCGCGGCCCGGACCCGGCCCTTGGGATTGCTCGCGGCGGACGGCATGTCCTCGGTCATCGGCGCGCTCACCGGCCCGTACGCGAACAGGTTGTCCGCGAAGACCAGCTTGGCCCCGGCGGCCGCCGCGCCGCCGCGGATCGCGTCGGTCATCCGCGGAAACTCGCTCACCCACGCGGTGTAGGCCGGAGCCGCGCAGTGGTAGACCACGGCGGCGCCGGCGCAGGCCGCCTTCGCACCGTCGGTCGTGGCGATGTCGCCGCGTCGGACCTTGACGCCGTCGGGAACGGTGAGCGCGCCACCTGATGTTCGGCCGCCCGATCGCCGACTACCGTCCCGACGAGGCGGATCTGGCCCGGATCCAGGGCACCTTCGAGACCCTGGTGCGCGCCGTCGAGCGCTGCGTGGCCGCCGGCCGGTTCGCGCCGACCGATCCGTACGACACGGCCACCCATCTCAGCGCCCTGGTGCACGGCCTGGCCGGCCTGGAACTGCGCGGCGCGCTGGGCGACGAGGAACGGGCCGAGCACCAATGGCGGGTCGCGCTGGAGGCGGCGTGCCGAGGCCATCGCGCGACACCCGGAGCCGTCGTGTCGGCGGCCGACGCGTCCGGCTGACGTCGGATCGGATCTCCCCGGCCGGCGCTCGCGCCGAAATCCGCTCGCCGTTGTCGGTGCGCTTGCCTACGCTCGTGCCATACCACGCGACGACACCTCGGGGGAACCCTCATGAGCATGCCGAACTACACCCAGGACCCACTGGTTCGACTCGACCGCCACCGGATCGAGTTCACCACCTACCCCGGAGACCACGCCGCACTCGGCTTCGTCGCCACCCGCGCGACCTGCTCGTGCGGTACGTGGGCCTCGAACCGCCCGTGGGAGCGCGGCGATCACCTGCGCGCGTTCGGTCGGCACATGAACGACGTCCAGGTGATCGCGCACACCGTGCCCCGCGAGTACGAGCAACTCGCGGTGGTGCCGCTGCGCTGCGTGGACGCCGACCGGGCCGCGGCCGTGGTCCGCGACTGGCCGGAACCACAGGACGCCGAACACGGGTTGTTCCGGCGCGAGGGGACCGTGTTCATCGCCTACCGGGACGGCGAGTTCCCGTGCTCCGTCGCGGTCTGGGCGCATCTGCGAGGCCACGTGAGCGACGTGTACGCCGGGCGCCTGTTGCGTGACGTGTCCTGACCGATCCGGCCGGCCGCAACGCACGGGTAGGCTGAGACCATGATTTGACGCCTGCCCGGCTGCCGGGCACCCCCATCACCTCCTTCGTACCCGTGAGAATCCGGAACCCACGAAGGAGAAACCCGATATGAGTACGTCGATTTCCGTCGGCGTTCCCGCCGCTTTCGCCCGCTCCTACGGCCGCCAGGGCGCCCACGCCCTGGCCTGGCTCGACGCGCTGCCGAGGCTGGCCGCGGACACCCTGGATCGCTGGTCGCTGCGGCCGGACGGCCCCGCCGGGCACGGCATGGCCGCGCTGGTGCTGCCGGTGACCCGCGCGGACGGCACACCGGCGGTGCTGAGACTCCAGCAGCCCACCGAGGACAACGCCGGTGTCGCGCTCGGTCTGCGGACCTGGAACGGCGACGGCGTCGTGCGGCTGCTCGACCACGACCCGGACGACGGCACCATGCTGCTCGAACGACTGGACGCGACCCGGTCGTTGTCGTCGGTGCCCGATGACGACGACGCGATGCGAACCCTCGCCGAGTTGATGGCACGCCTGGTGGCGGTGCCGGCGCCGGCGGGCCTGCGGCACCTGGCGGACATCGCCTCGGCCATGCTCGACGAGGTGCCGCGTGCGGTGCCGGCCCTGCGCGACCCGGCCGAACAACGCCTGGTGCGCACCTGCGCGGGCGCCGTCGCCGAATTGATCGGCGAACCCGGCGACCGGTTGCTGCACTGGGACCTGCACTACGACAACGTCCTCGCCGCGGCGCGCGAACCCTGGCTGGTGATCGATCCCGAACCGCTGGCCGGCGACCCGGGGTTCGAGTTGTGGCCGGCGCTGGACAGCCGATGGGCGGACGCGGTGGCCGGCGGTGACGTGACCCGCACGGTGCTCCGCCGCTTCGACCTGTTGACCGAGGTCCTGGACCTGGATCGGCGGCGGGCGACCGGGTGGACGCTCGGCCGGGTGCTCCAGAACGCGCTGTGGGACATCGAGGACGGCGAGACCGCGCTGAACCCCGCGCAGGTCGCCGTGGCGGAGGCGCTACTGGGCAGATGACGCGCGGCCGTGGATGGGCGCCCCGGTGCGCGGGGTCCTCGGCGCCCATCGCCGGGGTGGGGCCGCACCTGCGGGCCCGCCGTACCGTCTCCGCTCGGGGTCGGTACGGCGGGCGAGGGCGGTGCCGGGGCTATCGGTTCGCGGCCGGGCCGACGATCGGGTCCGACCGGAACGGGCCGTCCAGGGCCGCCCATTGGAGCAGCATGATGGTCTTCGCATCGGCGATGGAGCCGTCCCGGATCATCGCGAGCGCGTCGGCGAAGGGAAGTTCGAGGACGCTGATGTCCTCGCCCTCGGCGGTGATCCCGCCGCCGGCGTCGGTGGCGGTCCCCGAGCCATAGGGCGCGGCGAAGAAGTGCACGCGTTCGGTGACCGAGCCGGGGCTCATGTAGACGGCGAAGACGTACTCGGGTTTGCCGACGGTGTGTCCGGTCTCCTCCGCCGCCTCGCGCCGGATGGCCTCCTCGGCGCTGTCGCCGTCGAGCAAGCCGGCGGCGGTCTCGATCAGCATCCCGTCGGGGTGCCCGTTGACGTAGGCGGGCAGGCGGAACTGGCGGGTGAGCAGCACGGTGCGGCGATCGGCGTCGTAGAGCAGGATCGTGGCGCCGTCGCCCCGGTCGTAGTTCTCACGCTGCTCACGACTCCAATGCCCGTCGGCGTGTCGGTAGTCGAAGGTGGTCTTGCGCAGTACGTACCAGTCGCAGGCCAGTACCTCGACGTCGCGGATCCGCACCCTCGGGTTGCCGGTCGGGTCGCGGCCGTACCGGTCCAGTCCGGTACGGCCGCGACGGTCGGGGATGTCGATGCCCTCGATCATCGGTTGCCCGGCCGGGGCATCACAGGTGCGACGGGTCGTGCTCATGGTGGTGTCTCCTTGCGTCGGACGGCCCGGCGGCGGGCCGGGGGCCGCGTGGGCGGGAGCCGACCCGGCTCGGGAGCGCGCGGGTGCCGGGCTCGCGCGGGGCCGCCGACGGGGGGACGCGTGATCGAACAGGGTCATGGGGGAATGATCGCTCGGCGTCGGGTGGGATGAGTGCGTCGGGGCCTCCGGCGGCTGGGGGACCGGATCGACTCCCTGGCCCGAGTCGTCCCCCACCGACCTCGACGCCCGATCATTGCCGACGCCGCTCGTTACACACGGTGCGGAGAGGTCACGGAAAGTTTTTTCGGGGAGCTGTCGATTCGGTCGTTGCCCGTTCGTCGTCATGGTGTGCGGCAGGGTGCCGGGCGAGGATGTGAAGGACGAACGGGAGTCGGACATGAAGTACATGTTGTTGATTCACAGTGGAGCGATCGACGCGGACGGCGGCGCCGAGGGGTGCACCGTCGAGGACTGGATGAGCTACGACAAGGAGGTCAAGGACGCGGGGATCTTCGTGTCCGGGGAGTCGTTGGCGGATCTGATCACCGCGACGACCGTTCGGGTCGGGCCGACGGGTGAGCGGACGGTGACGGATGGACCGTTCGCCGAGACGCGCGAGGTGCTCGGTGGCATCTACGTGATCGACGTGCCGGATCTGGATGTCGCGCTCGACTGGGCCGCGCGTTGTCCCGGTGCGCGTGGTGGTGGGTCGATCGTGGTGCGGCCGATCGCCGACTTCGACGCCTGACGGCCCGAGGCTGAGGGCGGACGGCGATGAATGAGCGAGCAGCCGATGCCGGGTGGCCCGCGGGCGCGGCCGGGCACGGAGCCGAGGATGTCGGTCGGGGGTCGGGGGACGGGGCGGTGGGCGCGTCCGTCGAGTCGGTGTTCCGGGAGGAGCGAGGTCGGCTGCTCGCGTCACTCGCGCGCCGATTCGGTGATCTCGACCTGGCCGAGGAGGTGGCTTCCGAGGCGATCGAGGCCGCGCTGGTGCACTGGCCCGTCGACGGCGTGCCGGACCGGCCCGGGGCCTGGCTGCTGACCACGGCGCGCCGTCGTGCGGTGGATCGGCTGCGGCGGGACCGGACGTACGCCGCTCGGCTGGCCGTGTTGCAGGTGGAGGCGGATCGGGCCGATCCCGCGCCGCCGCCGGAGGCGGACGCCGACCTGCCCGACGACCGGCTGCAACTGTTCTTCACCTGTGCCCACCCCGCGCTGCCCGCCGAGGATCGCGGCGCGTTGACGCTGCGCTGCCTGGCCGGGCTGACCACGCCCGAGGTGGCCCGGGCGTATCTGGTGCCGACGGCGACGATGGCCCAGCGGATCGTCCGGGCGAAGAAGAAGATCCGCGAGGCGCGGATCCCCTTCCGGGTACCCGGCGCGGACGAGTTGCCGGAGCGCCTGCCCGGCGTGCTCCAGGTGGTCTATTCGATCTTCACCGAGGGCTACGCGGCCAGCTCCGGACCGCGGTTGCAGCGGCTCGACCTCGCGGAGGAGGCGATCCGGCTGGCCCGGATCCTGCGTCGGCTGTTGCCGGCCGAACGCGAGGTCGCCGGGCTGCTCGCGCTGATGCTGCTCACCCACGCGCGCCGCGCGGCGCGGACCGATCCGGACGGCAACATCGTGCTGCTCGACGACCAGGACCGCGGACGGTGGGACCGGTCGATGATCGAGGAGGGTCGGGGCCTGGTGGTGGCCGCGCTGACCGGTGGGCCGGCCGGGCGGTACGCGGTGCAGGCCGCGATCGCCGCGCTGCACGACGAGGCCGCGGACGTCGCGACCACCGACTGGCCGCAGGTGGTGGCGCTGTACGACGTGCTGCTCGTGCTCACCCCCTCGCCGATCGTCGCGCTGAACCGGGCCGCGGCGGTGGCGATGCGGGACGGCCCGGCGGCGGGTCTGGCGTTGCTGGACGAGTTGGCGGGTGAGCCGAGACTGCGCGGCTATCCCCCGTACCCGACCGCGCGGGCGGATCTGCTGGGTCGACTCGGCCGCTTCCCCGAGGCGGCGGCGGCCTACCGCGAGGCGCTGGAGTTGGCCGGCACGGAACCCGAACGGGCACACCTGCGGCGCCGGTTGAGCGAAGTCGAGCCGGTCCCGGGACCCGAGCAGGTCGAGCCGCCCGAACCGCCCGGGTCGGGCGAGCGGTCCGGCTCGGACACGGCCGGCGATCGCTGACGGTCGAGGTCGTCACCACACCCGCGACGACACCTGTACGACAACGACATGACCCGAGGAGAGCCGGACATGGACCGCGACGAAATTCTTGCCTGGGTACGGGACGAACGACTGAGCCTCGCCGACTTCCTCGACACGCTCGACGCGGACGACTGGCGGGTGACCTCGCTCTGTTCCGATTGGACGATGCACGAGTTGGCCGCGCACCTGACCACGTCGACGCGTACGACGCTGAGAAGCATGATCAAGGGCGCGATCCGGGCCCGGGGCGACTTCGACCGGATGACCGCCGACGAGGCCCGGGAGCTGGCCGCCAGGTTCACTCCGGCGGAACTGATCGCCCAAGTCCGCGAGACGGCGGGCTCGGCCCGCCGCGCACCGCTGGCGGCGCCGCTCGACCCGCTCGTCGACGTGCTGGTGCACGGGCAGGACGCCGCGCGACCGCTGGGCCGGGTCCGGGAGATGCCGACGGAGCGGGCCCTGGCGGCCCTGGGCCACGTGCTGTCCAGCCCGTTCTACGGCGCCCGGAAGCGCTGCCGGGGCACGCGCCTGGTGGCCACCGACGCGGAGTGGTCGGCGGGTACCGGCCCCGACGAGGTACGCGGCCCGACCGCCGATCTGCTTCTCCTGGCCACGGGCCGTCCGGCCGGCCTCACGGGCGTCTCCGGCCCGGGCCGCGCCAGGATCGCGAGTGCGCTGTAGGGCACGGCCTTCGGGCATGCGGCCGTCCGGCATGTCTTCGGCGGTGCTCGGTGCCGGGGGAGTTCGGATGCGAAGGTGGGTCGATGACTCTCTCGGTGGTGTGGCGGCGCATGGCGAGGTGGCGGTGAGCGAGGCGGAGGAGCGGTTGGCTCGGGTCGCCCGGGGATGGGACGCGGCGGCCGAGGGGTACGACAACTATTTCGTGCCCCGGTTCGCGCCCTGGGTGCGCACGGCGGTGGCGGGTGTCGGCGGTGCGTCGCTGCCGGAGGGGCCGATTCTGGTGCCCTGCTGTGGGACGTTTCCCGAGCTCGACGTGCTGACGGAGGATTTCGCGGAGCGCGAGATCGTCGGCATCGACCTGGCCCCGGCCATGGTTCGGCGGGCCCGCGAGCGGGCCGCGGGTCGGCCTCGGGTCGGTGTGGTCGAAGGCGATGCCACGTTGCCGGCCGCCCGGTGGTCGGGCCGATGCGCGGCGGTGGTGTCGGTGTTCGGCCTGCAGGCGCTCGCCGAGCCCGAACTCGCGATGGCGTCCTGGGCGGCGGCGCTTCGCCCGGGCGGGCGGCTCTCCGTGGTGTTCTGGCCCGAGCGTACGGAGACCGACGGGCCGTTCGCGCTGATGAGCGACGTGATCCGGGCGCACGTGCCGCCGGGGGACCGCTCCTGGGAGGGGCGACTCGCGGACGTGTTGGCGGCGCGAGGCGCGGTGATCGAGCGGGACGAGTATCCGGCGTACCGGATGTCGCACGCGGACGCGCCGACCTTCTTCGACGCCTTCACCCGGTCCGGGCCGCTGCGCGTGCTCGCCATGGAGCGCGGAGACGAGTTCGTCGCGCGAGTGCGTGCGGAGTTCCTCGGGCGGGCTCCGGCCGGCGTCTGGCACCATCGGCCGCGCGCCCGGCTGATCGTCGCCCGCGGCTGACCCAGGGGCCCCGGGACGGTCGGTCGCAGCCGGCGCCATGGGGCGCCGGCGCTACTCGTCGGTGTCGCCGAGGAATTCCATGCCGTCGAGGACGGTCACCACGACGACCACCATGACCCCGCGCAGTACGCCGTACTCGATGAGCAGCGCCGAGGCGACCATCGCCTGACGGGTGTCGTCGTCGGGGCCGATGGGGGCGGACGCCTTGGTGTACGGATCGCGGGCCAGGACCCGGAGCGCCTTGGTGAGCTGCTCACGGCGCTCGGGCGGGAGCGAGTCGCGTACGGCGGCGGCCGTTTCCGTGTACTCCACGCGGTACGGGCCGCTCGGGTGCGCCTTCACGGTGCCCTCCCTTCCCCTGGCGTTCCGGTCCTGAGGGGACGGTAGCCGGTGCTCGACGCGGAGACCAGATCGGGGCGGGGCGAGGGGGTGGAATCCGGGTCGGTGCTCCTCGATCGTCGGTTGTCGGACATCGCCGCGCCGTGGGGTGCGCCCGGACGCGCGATCGGTGGTCGGCGAGACGGGTTCGGGATCCGGTGTCGGTGGGCGTGGCCTCTGGCGGAGATACCGACCAGTCGGTACCTTCATGGGGTCGCGGGTTCGGTGCCGCCAGCCGCTCGTACTCGCACCGGTTCCGCTCCCACCAGCCGCACTCGGGGCCGGTCGCACATAGGCCGGTCACACTCACAGCAGGGATGCCGTCATGCCCGAAGCAGTCATCGTCTCGACCGCTCGCTCGCCGATCGGGCGTGCGTTCAAGGGTTCGTTGAAGGACGTCCGGCCGGACGACCTGGCCGCCATGATGGTTCGGGCCGCGTTGGACAAGGTCCCCGGTCTGGACCCGCACGACATCGCCGACCTGATGCTCGGCTGTGGCGGGCCCGGCGGCGAGCAGGGCTTCAACATGGGCCGCAATGTCGCGGTCATGCTGGGCATGGATCACCTGCCCGGAACCACCATCACCCGTTACTGCTCGTCCTCGTTGCAGACCACGCGCATGGCGATGCACGCGATCAGGGCGGGGGAGGGCGACGTGTTCGTGTCGGCCGGTGTCGAGTCGGTCTCCCGGGCCGCGCTCAAGGGCAGCAGCGATTCGCTTCCCGACACCCACAACCCGCTGTTCGTACCGGCCGAACAGCGCTCCGCCGAGCGGTCCGGCGCCGCCACCCCGGACTGGATCGACCCACGCGAGGAGGGTCTGCTCCCGGACGTGTACATCGCGATGGGCCAGACCGCCGAGAACCTCGCGCGGCTCAAGCGCGTCTCGCGGGCGGAGCAGGACGAGTTCGCGGTGCGCTCGCAGAATCTCGCCGAGCGGGCGATCGCCGACGGCTTCTGGGCCAAGGACATCACCCCCGTCACGCTCGCCGACGGCACCGTGGTGGCCAAGGACGACGGCCCGCGCGCGGGCACCACGCTGGAGGGCATCTCCGGGCTCAAGCCGGTCTTCCG